>NZ_WOEZ01000147.1 GCF_013177735.1 Paraburkholderia elongata
ACGCCGCACCGGCCGCGCGTGCGCCGTCGCCGCAGGCCAAGGAGCAGAGCGGCTCGTCGAGCGCGCCGTGGGACGACATGCCGCCCGATGAATACATGCCGCTCACGGCAGCGGACGAAGGCTATTACGGCCTGCCGGACGACAACTATATGCCGGTGTTCGACAGCGGGCCCGACGACGTCCGCGTGAACGCCGCCCCTGCGTCGACACCCGCGCCGGTGGTCGACAAGCGGCCGCTGCCGCCGGCCGTGCCGCTCGATCCGCTGGGTTTTCAGGGCGACTGGCCCGCGCTCGCCGTCGACCTTCCGCTCAAGGGCATTTCGTATCAACTCGCGTTCAATAGCGAACTGATGGCACTCGAAGGCAGCACGCTCAAACTGAACGTGCCGGTGCCGCAGTACGCGGAAGTCTCGCAGGTCGCTAAACTGAAAGCCGCGCTCGCTGACAAGCTCGGCCAGAACGTCGACGTATTGGTCGAAGTCGGCCCGGCGCGCCGCACGGCAGCCGCGCACGACGCCGCCATGCGCGCCCAGCGCCAGCAGGAAGCGGAGCGCGAAATCGGCGCCGATCCGTTCGTGCAGTCGCTGATCCGCGAGTTCGGCGCGAGCATCGTGCCCGGCTCGATTCGCCCGATTACGCAGGACGCCGGCCCGAACGGCGCGCCGTCCGTCCACTGATTCGCCGCGCCCTGTGGCGCACCCGATTTCCGGATTTCACGCTATCAAGAAGGAGCATGTCCATGATGAAAGGCCAACTCGCCGGGCTGATGAAGCAGGCCCAGCAGATGCAGGAAAACATGAAGAAGATGCAGGAGCAGCTTGCATTGATCGAAGTCGAAGGGCAGTCGGGCGCCGGTCTCGTCAAGGTGACGATGACCTGCAAGAACGACGTCCGCCGCGTGTCGATCGATCCGAGCCTGCTCGCCGACGACAAGGACATGCTGGAAGACCTGGTCGCCGCTGCGTTCAACGACGCCGTGCGCAAGGCCGAAGCCACCGCCCAGGAAAAGATGGGCGGTATGACCTCGGGTCTGCCGCTGCCGCCGGGCTTCAAGCTGCCGTTCTAAGCGACGTCGCTGCAGGAACGGACTCGCGCCGCTGCTTCGACCGCGGCGTGAGTTGAATACACGAGCCGCGCTCGTTCCAATGCGCGCGCAGTTCCCAGTTCCCGGTGCGTGCAAGTTTGCATCGATGCAGTTCAGTTCGGTCGTCGAGCGTGCTTGCCCGATTCGTAGTCGAGCTGATAGAAGAAACCAGCAACAAGCAGAAGCAACCGCGTCGCCACCCGCGTACCGGACCATAGCAGGCCACATCCACTTCGACACCGCCGATCCGCATGAAACAACCTTCCGCCTTGTCGGCGCTCGTCGAAGCGCTGCGCGTGCTGCCCGGTGTCGGGCCTAAATCCGCGCAACGCATGGCGTACCACCTGATGCAGCACGACCGCGACGGCGCCGAAAAACTCGGCCGCTCGTTGCTGTTCGCGACTGAACATCTGCAGCACTGCGAGAAGTGCAACACCTTTACCGAAGCGCAGATCTGCGAGGTCTGCCTTGATGAGGAGCGGGATCCGACGTTGTTGTGCGTCGTCGAGACGCCCGCCGACCAGATCATGCTCGAACAGACGATGACCTATCGCGGCCTCTATTTCGTGCTGATGGGGCGGCTCAGTCCGCTCGACGGCATCGGCCCGAAGGAAATCCATTTCGACCGGCTGGTCAAGCGCGCGTCGGATGGCATCGTCAAGGAAGTCGTGCTCGCAACCAATTTCACCAATGAAGGCGAGGCCACCGCGCATTACCTCGGGCAGACGCTCAAGGCACGCGGTCTCGCCGTGACGCGCCTCGCGCGCGGCGTGCCGGTGGGCGGCGAACTCGAGTATGTCGACGCCGGCACGATCGCCCGTGCGATGCTCGACCGGCGCTCGATGTAGCGCGACGTAACTGATAGCGCCACGTCGCGGCGCCTGCAATGCCTGAGCGAGCCGCGCGAGACCGATCCGCAATGCCTCGCGCCGCGCGCCGCCTGGGCAAGAACAGAACACAGAGGAGACACATGAGCGTCAACCCCGACCCCAGCGCCACACCTAAAGGCCCGCTTGCCGGCGTCAAGGTGCTCGAACTCGGCACGCTGATCGCCGGCCCGTTCGCCGCGCGCTTTCTCGGCGAGTTCGGCGCCGATGTCATCAAGATCGAAGATCCCAAAGGCGGCGATCCGCTGCGCAAATGGCGCAAGCTCTATCCGGAAGTCGGCGGTACGTCGCTATGGTGGGCCGTTCAGGCGCGCAACAAGAAATCCGTCACGATCAATCTGAAAGCCGAAGAGGGCAAGGAGATCGTGCGGCGTCTGGCGAAAGAAGCCGATATCGTCGTCGAAAATTTTCGGCCGGGTTTGTTGGAAAAGCTCGGCCTCGGTTATGACGTCTTGTCGGCGGAGAACCCTGGGCTCGTGATGGTGCGCCTGTCCGGCTACGGCCAGACCGGGCCGTACCGCGACCGGCCTGGATTTGGAGCGATCGCCGAATCGATGGGCGGCTTGCGTCACATCACCGGCTATCCGGATTTGCCGCCGCCGCGCATCGGCATTTCGATCGGCGATTCGATTGCCGCGCTACACGGCGTGATCGGCGCATTGATGGCGCTGCATCACAAGCAGGCGAACGGCGGCAAAGGGCAGGTCGTCGACGTCGCGCTGTACGAAGCGGTCTTCAACATGATGGAGAGCGTGGTGCCGGAGTATGGCGTGTACGGTATGGTGCGCGAGCGCACCGGCGCGTCGCTGCCGGGGATCGTGCCGTCGAACACGTATCCGTGCCGCGACGGCAGCATTGTCATTGGCGGCAATAGCGATCCGATCTTCAAGCGCTTGATGATCGCTATCGAACGCGAAGACCTGGCGAACGATCCCGCCTTGGCGCACAACGACGGCCGCGTGCCGCGCACTCAGGAAATCGATGGCGCGATCGCCGAGTGGCTCGCTACGCGCACCATCGACGAAGCGCTCGCCGTGCTGAACGCCGCCGACGTGCCGGTTGGCCGCATTTACAGCGTCGCGGACATGTTCACCGATCCGCAGTTCATGGCGCGCCAGATGATCCAGCGCTTCAAGTGGCAGGACGGTCAGGAAATCACGCTCCCGTCGGTGACACCGAAGCTCTCGGAAACCCCCGGCGAAACGCGCTGGTTAGGCCCGGAACTGGGTGAACATACCGATGAAGTCCTGCAATCGCTAGGTTATGATTCTGACGACATTGCAAGGTTGCATGCGCAACAGATTGTGTGAGTGAGCGCGCCGGTGGGATCTGCTAAGGACCTGCTAAGACAACAAAATGGAGACGACAGACCATGCAACGCAGAACCTTCCTCGCCGGTACCGCCGCACTCGCGGGCGCCACGTTCGCTGCCGCGCCGCTCGCTTTCGCGCAGGGCAAACCTGAAACCACCAAGGTGGCGATCGCCGTCGGCGGCAAGAATCTGTTCTATTACTTGCCGCTCACGATTGCCGAGCGCCGCAATTACTTCAAGGACGAAGGGCTCGACGTCGAAATCTCGGATTTCGCCGGCGGCTCGCAAGCGCTGAAGGCGGCAGTGGGCGGCAGCGCGGATGTGGTCTCCGGCGCGTTCGAGCACACCTTGCTGCTGCAGGCGCAAAAGCAGTCGTTCCGCGAATTCGTGCTGCAAGGGCGCGCGCCGCAGATCGTGCTCGCGGTGTCGAAGAAGGCGATGCCGAACTACAAGTCGATCGCCGATCTGAAGGGCAAGAAAATCGGCGTGACCGCGCCGGGTTCGTCGACCTCGATCATGGCGAGTTTCGTGCTGGCGAAAGCCGGGCTGACCGCGAAAGACGTCGCGTTCATCGGTGTGGGCGCAGGGGCGGGTGCGATCGCGGCGCTGCAGTCGGGCCAGATCGACGCCATCGCCAATCTCGACCCGGTGATGACCAAGCTCGAGCGCACTGGCGAGATTCGCGTCGTTTCGGACACGCGCACGTTGGCCGATACGCGCAGCGTGTTTGGCGGCGACATGCCGGCGGGCTGCCTGTACGCGTCGCAGAGCTTCATCACGAAGAATCCGAACACCACCCAGGCGCTGACCAATGCGATGGTGCGCGCACTCAAGTGGCTGCAAACCGCGACCGGCAGCGAGCTGATCAACACGGTGCCGGAAGGCTATCTGCTCGGCGACCGCGCCGTGTATCTGGACGCGTGGCAACACGTGAAGGAGGCGATGTCGCCGGATGGCCTGATGCCCGCCGATGGCCCGGCCACGTCGCTGAAGACTTTGCAGGCATTCGACCCGGCTGTGCAGGGCAAGCCGATCGATTTGTCGAAAACGTGGACCAACGACTTCGTCAAGAAAGCATTGGCGACGGTCAAGGCCTGAGCACCGTGAGCGTGGAGCTGAGGGCGGCACGTGCTGCGTTCGCCTCGACTACCGCCGTCATGACGACATGACAAACCGAAACCGATCTTCGAAGCGAGCCGAACGATGACCGTTGCCGCCCTGGCGCTCGACAACATCACCTGCACGTTTGCTGCGCGGGACAACCGCGCGCAGCGCTATACGGCGGTCAAGGATACGACCTTGCGCATCGCGCCGGGCGAATTCGTCTCGGTGGTCGGCCCGACCGGCTGCGGCAAATCCACTTTGCTGAACGTCGGCGCGGGTTTGCTGGGGCCGTCGTCCGGCACGGTCAGTGTGTTCGGCGAGCCGCTCAAGGGGATTAACCAGCGCGCTGGCTACATGTTCCAGGCCGACGCGCTGATGCCGTGGCGCTCGGCCATCGACAACGTGATGGCCGGCCTCTCATTCCGCGGCGTGCCGCCGGCCGAAGCGCGCAGCAAAGCCGACGAGTGGTTGAAGCGCGTCGGCCTCGGTGGTTTCGGCGACCGCTATCCGCATCAACTGTCGGGCGGCATGCGCAAGCGCGTCGCGATGGCGCAGACGTTGATCCTCGATCCGGACATCATCCTGATGGACGAGCCGTTTTCCGCGCTCGATATCCAGACGCGTCAGCTGATGGAAAACGAGCTGCTCGACCTGTGGGCGGCCAAGCGCAAGGCGGTGCTGTTCATCACGCACGATCTCGACGAAGCAATCTCGATGTCCGACCGCGTGGTGGTGCTGTCGGCGGGGCCGGGCACGCATCCGATCGGCGAATTCACGATCGATCTGCCGCGTCCGCGCGACGTCGCCGAGATTCGCGCGCATCCGCGTTTCGTCGAGTTGCATGCGCAGATCTGGAGCGTGCTGCGCGATGAGGTGCTCAAGGGCTACCAGCAGCAACTCACGGCCGTTTAATCGCAGTTCACGGTCGGGTCCCGTCGGTGAGCGAGACATTTGCGTCTCGTTGTTGCGCTCGCTAGTTGCGTTCAGTGGTTGCGTCGATCAATCGTCCAAGGCAAACCGAATCATGTGGAAGACGTTGCGCCCGAACCGGGCGAACCTGGTGATCTGGCAGTGGCTGCTGCTCGTGCTGTGCTTTGTGCTCTGGTACGTGCTGACCAGTCCGACACTGCTGCCAGCGTTCTATTTCGACGACCCGAACAAGGCCGCGTTCTTCTTCGGCGAGCCGCAGAAGGTGCTGCAGCGCATCTGGGAGTGGTTCACGGGCGGCGAAATCTATCTGCACCTGTGGATCACCCTGGTCGAAACGGTGCTCGCGTTCGCGCTCGGCACCGCGCTCGGACTCGGCGTCGGTCTGTGGCTTGCGCTGTCGCCGCTCGCAAGCGCGCTATTCGATCCCTATATCAAGGCTGCCAACTCGATGCCGCGCGTGATTCTCGCGCCGATCTTCGGCGTGTGGTTCGGTCTCGGCATCTGGTCGAAGGTGGCGCTAGGCGTCACGCTGGTGTTCTTTATCGTGTTCTTCAACGTCTACCAGGGTGTGAAGGAAGTGAGCCCGGTTGTGCTCGCCAACGCGCGCATGCTCGGCGCGAACCGCAAGCAGTTGCTGCGTTTCGTCTATCTGCCAAGCGCGATGAGTTGGGTGTTTTCGAGTCTGCATACATCGGTGGGTCTCGCGTTCGTCGGCTCGGTGGTGGGGGAATATCTCGGCTCGGCGCGCGGCGTCGGCTATCTGATTCTGCAAGCCGAGGGCACCTTCGATATCAACACTGTGTTCGCCGGGATTCTGGTGTTGACGGCGTTCGCGCTGATTCTCGATGCCATCGTCGGGCTTGGCGAGCGGCGGCTGATGAAGTGGCAGCCAAAATCGGGTGATACGGAAAAGCTTTAGTCACGCGAGCGAAGGTCCATCAGAAACGGCGCGCGGTTTTAAAACCGCGCGCCGCTTTTATTCGTCGCTCGATGAAGCGTATGTTGAGCGCGCGACGGCTAGCGGTTAAGGCGTAATCACCACCTTCCCGATTACCCGGCGCTCCGCCATATCGCGCAGCGCGCGGCCGGTGTCCTCGAGCGAATAACGTTCCGACACATAGGGCTTGAGCTTGCCTTCGCCGATCCAGCCGGTCATCTGCTCGAACGCGGCGTGATTGTGCTGTGGCTCGCGTTTTGCAAAGTCACCCCAGAACACGCCGACCAGACTTGCGCCTTTGAGCAGCGTCAAGTTGAGCGGCAACTTCGGAATCTCTCCGTTTGCAAAGCCGACCACCAGATAACGCCCGCGCCAGCCGATGCTGCGAAACGCCGGTTCGGCATACACGCCGCCGACCGGATCGTAGATCACGTCCGGACCCTTGCCGTCCGTCAGCGCCTTGATGCGCTCGCGCAGATCTTCGGTGCTGTAGTTGATGGTGGCGTCCGCGCCGTGCTTCACGCAAGTGGCGAGCTTCTCGTCGCTCGACGCCGCCGCGATCACGCGCGCGCCGAGCGCCTTGCCGATCTCGACCGCGGCGAGCCCGACGCCGCCTGCCGCGCCCAACACGAGCATCGTTTCACCGGCCTTCAACTGACCGCGGTCGACCACCGCATGATGCGAAGTGCCGTAGGCGAGTGTGAACGCGGCGGCCAGCTCGAATTCGACGCCGTCCGCCAGCGGCACGCACGCGGCGACCGGCGCCAGCGCCTGCTCGGCAAACCCGCCCGAGCCGGTGAACGCGACCACCCGCGAGCCCGGTTTGAACTGCGTCACACCGTCGCCGACCGCGCGCACGATGCCCGCGACTTCCGAGCCGGGCGTAAAGGGCAGGGGCGGTTTGAACTGGTATTTGTTCTCGATGATCAACACATCGGGAAAGTTGACGGCCGCCGCTTTGACGTCGATCACGACGTGGCCGGGCGGCGGCTCGAGGTCCGGCAGATTTTCGACAACCAGGCTCTCTGGCGGCCCGTATTGATTACAGCGAATCGCGCGCATCGTGTCTCCATCTCCATATCGATCAGGGTCCCCCGAGGGGACTTCCTTCGGGGGCGTCGCAACTATTCTGAGTGTAAAACAATCCGCACGACCGTGCGTTTTTATTGCTCGAAGCCGGCGGCCTGCGCGGTCGATACCCGTTAGCGCGGAGCCCGGCGCGTGCGCTTTGCATGTGATGCGCGCGCCACCTGCCGTGTCGTTCGCGTGCCTTCTTTCCTCGGTTACAATCGCCGCATGCGAATCCTACTCAGCAATGACGACGGTTATCTGGCGCCCGGCCTTGCCGCGCTTTACGAAGCGCTCAAGCCGATCGCGGACGTCACCGTGATGGCCCCCGAGCAGAACTGCAGCGGCGCGTCCAATTCCTTGACGCTGTCGCGTCCGCTTTCGGTGCTGCGCTCGCCGAACGGTTTCTACTACGTCAACGGCACGCCAACCGATTCGGTGCACATCGCGCTGACCGGTATGCTGGACCACACGCCGGACCTCGTCGTCTCGGGCATCAACAACGGCCAGAACATGGGCGAGGACACGCTCTATTCAGGCACCGTCGCCGCCGCCACCGAAGGCATTATGTTCGGTGTGCCGGCCATCGCCTTCTCGCTGGTCGACAAAGACTGGGTGCATCTCGAAGACGCTGTGCGTGTTGCCGCCGAGATCGTCGCGCACTACCTCGAACAACCGTTGCCGGGGCATCCGCTCCTGAACGTCAATATTCCGAACCTGCCGTACGAGCAACTCGGCGGCTGGTATATCACGCGTCTCGGCAAGCGGCATCCGTCGCAGCCGGTGATCCGCCAGACCAACCCGCGCGGCGAACCGATCTATTGGATCGGCCCGTCGGGCAGCGCGCGCGATGCCAGCGAAGGCACCGATTTCCATGCTGTCGCCAACGGCCAGGTGTCGATCACGCCGTTGCAGCTCGACCTGACCCACACGCAAATGCTGCCCACAGTGCGCGACTGGGCGCGCGCCGGCAGCGGCGCTTCATGACCAGCGAGCGCGCAAAGCGCTTTCCGCTTGGCCTCGAAGACCTGGTGCGCGAACCGCGCCGGATTGAAGGGCGTCCGGGCGAAGTGCGCGCGGCGGCACTCGCCGCGAGCGCGGCGCTGAACGCACGCCAGCAGCCGGCGAAGAACTCGCCGCCTGGTTCCGCGAAGAAGACCCAGGCGAAGCCACCGGCGAAGGTACAGACCCAACCGCAGGCGACGTCGCAAGCAAAGCCGCAAGTGAAGCCGCAGTTGAAGCCGCAAGCAACGCCGCAAGCGAAGGGACCCATGACGGCGCCGGTGAGCTCGCCGGTCAATGCGCAGGCCAAGTCGCAAGCCAAACCACACGCAACAGCCGTCGCGCAAGGTGCGGCTGCGCGCGCCGCGCCAAAACCGGCGCCGGTGAGCAAGCCCGCCGCCAAACTCAACGAGCGCACCGCCGTGCCGAATGTCGCATTGAACGGCGCTTTGGCGTTGACTTCGGAACGGGTTCGTGAACGGATGGTCGAACGCCTGCGTGCGAACGGCGTGACCGATCAGCGCGTGTTGAACGCGATGTCGGTGGTGCCGCGCCACATGTTCGTCGACCCGGGCCTCGCGGCCCAGGCCTATGAAGATGCCGCGCTGCCGATCGGTCATCACCAGACGATTTCCAAGCCCTCTGTGGTCGCGCGGATGATCGAACTGGCTGCCGCCGGCCGCGCGTTGAACAACGTGCTCGAAATCGGCACAGGTTGCGGCTATCAGGCAGCGGTACTGAGCCAGGTCGCGCGGGATGTTTATTCGATCGAACGCATCAAGCCGCTGTCCGAACGCGCGAAGACAAACTTGCGTCCGCTGCGCATTCCGAACATCCGGCTGCATTACGGCGATGGCCGCCTCGGGTTGCCGTCGGCAGCGCCGTTCGATGCGATCGTGATCGCCGCGGCCGGACTTGACGTACCGCAAGCATTACTTGAACAACTCGCGATCGGCGGCCGTCTGGTCGCGCCGGTCGGCTCGCAGGAAGGCCAGAACCAGGTGCTGACCCTGGTCGAGCGCCTCGGACCCGCGCAGTGGCGCGAGTCGCGGCTTGATCGCGTTTTCTTTGTACCCTTAAAATCCGGAGTGATTTGACACCGATGAGTATGTTGCGCGCGATGCAAAGAACCAGACTGAATATTCCCATGACCGTAACCCAGCGTAGCGTGTGCGTGCTCGCCTTGTCCCTGTTGATGTCGGCGTGTGCGACCCGCCTCGATCAGGCGCCGGTTGTCGACCGCTCCGGTAGCGGCGCGCTCGGCACGCAAGCCGCGCAGCAGCCGGCCGTGCCGCTCGGACCGCCGCCGCCGGGCTACTATCGCGTGAAGCCAGGCGACACGCTATACCGGATCGCATTGGAGAACGGCCAGAACTACCGCGATATTTCGGCGTGGAACAATCTCACTAACCCGAATCAGATCGAAGTCGATCAGTTGCTGCGCGTCGTGCCGCCGGGCGCGAACACCGCCGCGCTGACGCCGGGCGTGTCGACGGCGCCGATCGGCAGCGGTGGCGCGGTGCAGAGCGCGCCGCTTGGCAGCACGCCGCCGTCGGCTGGTGCAGCAGCAGGCGTCGCGGCGCCGCCGATCTATGGATCGGGTGCGAACAACGCTTCGCTGACGCCGCCGGTCAACCCGGGTGCTACGAGCGACTCGAATACCGGCGCATCCGGCAATGTCGCGTTCGGATGGCCGGTGCGGGGGCCGATGCTCGGCACGTTCAACGATTCGACCAACAAGGGTATTAATATCGGCGGCGCGGCTGGCGATCCGGTCAAGGCGTCGGCGGATGGACGCGTGGTTTATGCAGGAAATGGGCTGCGTGGTTACGGCAATCTCATTATCATCAAGCATGATGCAACTTATCTCACGGCGTATGCACACAACCGCGCTTTGATGGTAAAAGAAGGGGATGCGGTGACCAAAGGGCAGAAGATCGCCGAGATGGGCAATAGCGATTCCGACCGCGTGATGTTGCATTTCGAAGTTCGCCGGCAGGGTAAACCTGTTGACCCACTGAAGTATTTGCCGCCGCAATAAGCGATACGACCATGCCGAAATCGAAGCGCCGCCTGCCGAAAGCCGAGTCTGAGACGATTAGCCGCGTCACGTCCGCTTCGGTGGAGGACGGCGGCGCTTCGGAAGTGGAAGAAGAGATCGTCGAGGAGCGCGATCTCGACGAACGCCAGGGCGCGGAAGAAGCAGGCGAGGCCCGCGAAGGTGCGAGCGAAGCTCCGCCCGACGTGGACGATTTCCGCGCGCTGCTGCAAGCCGAGCTGACGGCCGACACGATTCAGCACTACCTGAACCGCATCAGCGTCAAGCCGCTTCTCACCGTCGAGGAAGAGCAGAAGTATTCGCGTCTGGCGAAGGCGGGCGAGTTCGAAGCGCGGCAAGTGATGATCGAGCGTAATTTGCGGCTCGTCGTCAGCATCGCGAAGGGTTACCTGAACCGCGGCGTGCCGCTGCTCGATCTGATCGAAGAGGGCAACCTCGGCCTGATGCACGCCATCGAGAAGTTCGATCCCACGCGCGGCTTCCGTTTCTCGACGTATGCCACCTGGTGGATTCGCCAGAGCATCGAACGCGCGATCATGAACCAGGCGCGCACGGTGCGTTTGCCGGTGCACGTGATCCGTGAGCTCAATCAGGTGCTGCGCGCGAAGCGTCATCTGGAAAAAAATTCGATGAATTCCGGCGAAGCAGCCGAGCGCCGCGACGCGAGCATCGACGACATTGCCTATCTGACCGGCAAGACCTCCGACGAAGTCACCGACATTCTCGCGCTGAACGAACACACTGCATCGCTCGACGCGCCACTCGATCTCGACCCGGCGAGCAGCCTGCTCGATTTGCTGTCCGACGACCAAAGCCAGTCGCCGGATGCCGAAGTGCAGCATCGCGAGCTGGAAACGCTTACACGCGCATGGCTCGCCCGTCTATCGGACAAGCATCGTCATGTGATCGAGCGCCGCTTCGGGCTGAACCACATCGAGCCCGCCACGCTCGAAGAGCTGGCCGACGAAATGGGCCTCACGCGCGAGCGTGTACGCCAGATCCAACAGGAAGCGCTGGTGCGGTTGAAGCGCTTCTTTGCCTCTAATGGTGTTCGGAAGGACGCCGTTCTATAAGCTGATGACACCGATTCTTGTTTTCGACATCGAGACGATTCCCGATGTCGCCGGCATTCGCCGCCTCGAAGATTTACCCGCCACGCTGAGCGACGCCGAAGTCGCCGAGCACGCTTTTGCGGCGCGCCGCGAAAAGACCGGCAGCGATTTCCTGCCGCACCACCTGCAACGGATTGCGGCGATTTCCTGCGTGTTCCGCGACAACAACGGTTTCCGTGTGCGCTCGCTCGGCACGCTGGAAGACGGCGAGGCGGCGCTCGTGCAGTCGTTTTATCGCGTGATCGAAAAGTACACGCCGCAGCTCGTGTCGTGGAACGGCGGCGGGTTCGACCTGCCGGTGCTGAACTACCGCGCGCTGATCAACGGCATTCCGGCGTCCCGTTTCTGGGACCTCGGCGAGGACGACCGCGAGTTCAAGTGGAACAACTACATCAGCCGCTATCACGCGCGTCACACCGATCTGATGGACGTGCTGGCGATGTATCAGGCGCGCGCCAACGCGCCGCTCGATGCGCTTGCGAAGATGTGCGGCTTCCCCGGCAAGATGGGCATGGACGGCAGCCAAGTGTGGCACGCGTACCAGGAAGGGCGTATCGAGGAAATCCGCAATTATTGCGAGACCGACGTCGTCAATACGTACCTGCTGTATTGCCGCTTCCAGCTGATCCGCGGCGCGTTTTCGGCCGAGGAGTATGCTGACGAGATCAACTTGGTCAAGAATGCGTTAGCACTGGAAACGGCGCCACAATGGGCTGAGTACCTGGCCGCATTCGATCAATAGACCGCAATATTCTGATGGCGAAGCGTTTCGCCGCACGCGAATCGGTCATGGCGCGGGTAGGCAGGCGCTAGCCGCCGCAGCCGCGCCAAATCGTTGGCAACGGCGGCGCTTCGTCTACAATCTCGCCTTTCCCCAAGTTTGTCAGGAAGTCGCAGGTGTCCCGAACTGCCCCCCAACGTCGCTCGCCCAAGCGCCAGAAGGCGCCCGCTCCGGTCAAAGCGCACGTCATCACCGGCAATGAGCCGATCATCGAAATCGTTTCGCTCGATATGGAAGCGCGCGGCGTAGGCCGCGTCGAGAGCGAAGACGGCACGCCCGGCAAGGTGATTTTTGTCGAAGGCGCGTTGCCCGGCGAGCGTGTCAGCTACTCGACGCATCGCAGCAAGCCGAAATTCGAGCAGGCTGAGGTCGTCCAGGTGTTCCGCGAAAGCGTGCTTCGCACCAAACCGAAATGCACCTACTTCGATATCTGCGGCGGTTGTTCGATGCAGCACCTCGACATCCGCGCCCAGATTGCCGTCAAGCAGCGCGTGCTCGAAGACAATTTCCAGCATCTGGCGAAGCTGCGCCCGGAGACGGTGTACCGGCCGATTCAAGGGCCGGCGTGGGGATATCGCTACCGCGCACGTCTGGCTGTGCGCTATCTGCCTGAAAAGGGTGGCATGCGCATCGGCTTCTACGAGAAGAAGAGCAGCTACATCGCCGACATGAAGACCTGCGAGGTGCTGCCGCCGCACATTTCGGCGATGCTGATGCCGCTGCGTTTCATGGTCCGCAAGCTGTCGATTTACGATCGTATGCCGCAGATCGAGGTCGCGGTCGGCTCGTCGGTCACCGCGCTGGTGCTGCGCAACCTCGCGCCGATCACCGCCGCCGACGAGCAGGTGCTGCGCGATTTCGCCGACGAACACAAGATCCAGTGGTGGTTGCAGCCGGGCGGCCCTGACACGGTCACGCCGTTCTATCCACTCGACGTGCAACTCGACTACACGCTGCCGGAATACAACATCCGGATGCCGTTCAAGCCGACCGATTTCACCCAGGTGAATCACGCGATCAATCGCGTGCTGGTGAGCCGCGCGCTGCGTCTGCTGGCCCCGGCCAGCACCGACCGCGTGCTCGATCTGTTCTGCGGAATCGGCAACTTCACGCTGCCGCTCGCCCGGATTTCGAAGGAAGTGGTGGGTATCGAAGGCAGTGAGGTGCTGACTTTGCGCGCGCTTGCCAACGCCGAGTTGAACGGTGTGGCGGGCCATACGTCGTTTGCCTGCCGCAACCTGTTCGAAGTCACCGCCGACGACATGCGCGCGCTCGGCCATTTCGACAAATTCCTCATCGACCCGCCGCGCGAAGGCGCGCTGGCTGTCGCCAAGGCACTCGCGGAGATCGCGCAGAGCGGCAATGGCCCGCTGCCCAAGCGTATCGTCTACGTGTCGTGCAACCCGGCGACGCTCGCACGCGATTCAGGCCTGCTGGTGCATGAGGCCGGGTACCGGCTGGTGGGTGCGGGTGTGGTGAACATGTTCCCGCATACGTCGCATGTGGAGTCGATTGCGTTGTTCGAGCGGGACTGAGGGCGCCTGTTGCCAGCTTGTGGTGAAGAGGCTGGCGGAGCTCCACAAACGAAAACGCCACGACCGAAGTCGTGGCGTTTCTGTTTAAAGCGTGGACTCGAGGCTTAGAACTGCCACCACGACTTTTCCTTACCCGGCCTTGCATGGCCCGTGATGTACGGGCTGTCGGGGAAGGTGCCGGCCAGAATGCGCTTCGTGTCGTCGGCCAGTTGCGGCTGATTCAGCTTCTCGTACGACAGCATCATGATGTGCAGCGCGTCTTCGATAGCCGGTGCGTTCTTGTATTCCTTCAACGCCAGTTGCGCCCGGTTGATCGCCGCGACGTAGGCGCCACGGCGATAGTAGTAATCCGCCGCGTGGACTTCGTGCGATGCCAGTGCGTTCACGATATAGCGCATGCGTTGCGCGGCGTCCGGCGCATACTTGCTGTTCGGGTAGCGGTCGACCACGATCTTGAACGCGTCATACGACTCGCGCAGCGACTTCGGATCGCGCTCGCTCATGTCCTGGCCGGAGAAGCGGCCGAACAGACCGAGGTCGTCGTTGAAGTGGATCATGCCCTTCAGGTAGTACGCGTACGCAATGTCCGGGTGATCCGGGTGCAACTGGATGAAGCGGTCGATCGCCAGGTCGGCGGCGGCGTTTTCGTTATCTTTCCAGTTGCAATACGCGACGTTGATCTGCGCTTGCTGGGCAAAGTGGCCGAACGGATCGCGGCCTTCGAGCATCTCGAAATACTTGGCGCACTTGCCGAAATCACCACCGGTCAGAGCGTCGTTCGCCTCCGTATATAATTTGTTGTTGTTCCACGTAGCCGTCTCGTCGGTCTTTTCCGGCAGGCCGTGACAAGCCGCAACAACGGCGACGGCTGCGGCGCACGCAATGTATCCGGCCACTTTCCGGGCCGCCTTCTTGATGGCCGCCATATTGATCGCCGCTTTAGTGATGGTGTTCAAGGCTCGCATTTTCCAGTCTAGCTTTACGTCCAGGTGACCCAGACTCAATGACCCGCTCAAATACTCCAGGCGCCGTAACCGGTGCCGGGAATAGCAACAAAGATTATAGCGTAAGCGCTGACCCCTCCGACGCGTTGGGCGTCGATTCGCTCGACGACGATCTCGGCAGCGACGCGCTCGCCTCCGCCGGCCCGCAAAGCATGGTGCCGACGGTGGCGAGCCGCGTGGCGGACGAGACGCCACGCAGCGTCGTCGTGCCCGACGAACTGGCCGGCGAACGCCTCGACAAGGTGCTCGCCCGAGTCTTTCCGGAGTTTTCCCGTAACCGGCTGCAAAGCTGGATCGAGTCGGAGCGGGTGCGCATCGACGGCAAGCCGGCCAAAATCCGTCAGCCGGTGCCGCTTGGCGCGACCATCGAGCTCGTGCCCGATCTGCTCCCGGAGCAACTCGCGTTCACGCCCGAGCCGGTGCCGCTCGACATCGTCTACGAAGACGACACGCTGGTGGTCATCAACAAGCCGGCCGGCATGGTCGTGCACCCGGCGGCCGGCAACTGGAGCGGCACGGTTCTGAACGGTCTGCTGTACCGTTATGGCGACGCCGCGGCTGGCCTGCCGCGTGCCGGTATCGTCCATCGGCTCGACAAGGAAACGTCCGGCCTGATGGTGGTGGCGCGCACGCTCGAGGCGCAGACCGATCTGGTGCGCCAGCTCCAGGCACGCACGGTGAAGCGCCGTTATCTCGCGCTGGTGTGGGGCAACATGCCCGAAGAAGGCACCATCGACGCGCCGATCGGCCGAGATCCGCGCGAACGCACGCGCATGGCGGTGGTGACGAGCGCATCGGGCAAGGCGGCGCGCACGCATTTCCGGCGCGTGGACACCGCGATCTGGCAGCGTCAGCCGGTCACCGCGATTCATTGCGATCTGGAAACCGGCCGCACCCATCAGATTCGCGTGCATTGCGCGCACATCGGCCATCCGCTGCTCGGCGACCCGATTTATGGGCGCGCGCGCGGCAAGCGCTCAGTCACGCCGCTGCCAGACGGTTTCGCGCGTCAGGCGCTGCATGCATGGCGCCTCGGCCTGATCCATCCGCAAACCGGCCGGACCATGCAATGGCGCGCCGATGCACCGGAAGACATGCAGGTGCTGTCGGCGGCGCTCGGTCTCGGGCGTGACGATGCAGGCGAGTTCGACGAGACGTACTATGAGGAAGACGACTACGACGCCTCGCCGGGCGACGCCTCGCCGGACGACTATGCCGACGAAGACGAAGCACACGGCGGCGATCACGACGAAGGCGACGATCACGACGAGGAAGATCACGCATGAGCTTGCCCGAGCTGAGCTTTGCCGATGTTGTGCAACCGGCATGGAACGTGTCGCCGCGGGTGCGTGCGCTCGTCACCACGCGCAACGGCGGCGTGAGCGAGCCGCCGTTCGGCCGCTGGCAGGATGGCGTGGACCAGCCCGGCGGCCTGAATCTGGGGATGAAAGCCGGTGACGATCCCGCCGCGGTCGCAACCAATCGAGCGCGGCTGCTGCGTCTGGCTGGCGTAGGCGAGGCCGCGTGGCTCGAACAGATTCACGGCGCCGGCATCGTGCGTGCTGAAGATGCGCTCGCGCAGACCCGCGCAAGCGGCACGCCGACACGAGCGGACGCCAGCGTCACCAATCGGCCCGGCACGGTGTGTGTCGTGATGGTCGCCGATTGCATGCCGGTGCTGTTGTGCGACGAAGCGGGGCGCGCGGTCGGTGCGGCCCATGCCGGCTGGCGTGGCCTGGCAGCGGGCATCGTCGAACAGACCGCGCAGCGCGTTGCCGATCTCGCCGGCGTGGAGGCCGCGTCGTTGCACGCCTATCTCGGCCCGGCGATCGGTCCGGGCGCCTTCGAGGTGGGTGCAGATGTGCGTGACGCCTTCATGAATGGCGTGGACGGCGCGCAACGCGAGGCCACCGCGAATGCATTCGTCACGCATCCGCAAAACCCCGGCAAATATCTCGCCGATCTCGCGGCGCTGGCGCGCTTGCGCTTGCAGCGGCTCGGCGTGACGCGCATTGTCGGCGGCGATCTGTGTACGGTCACGCAACGTGAGCGTTTCTATTCCTATCGCCGCGATCGCGAGACCGGCCGCATGGCCGCGTTGATCTGGCTGGACGATCAGGCGCAGACGATCGCGGAATAAGGTAGCCGCCATGGCGCCCGCTACAGTGGGGGCGCGACGCCTTCCTGCCAGCACGCGTATGAGGGTTTATTCGGAGGCGCGGCACGCTTTTATGCTGCGCTGCCGGAATTCGCCGCGCAGGCGTAAATCTGCCGCCAAAAATGTTCGCGTGCGAACGGATAAATTGAGATAAGCCCATGCAATATGGGAGCTTTTTTCGTTTGCGTCGGCGCTAGTGAACCCATACCCCAAAAGCGCGATCTGCTACACAGGGAAAACGATAATTAAAAAACTATCGCACTGCGGCAAAATCGGGAACAAGCATTGACATGCCTTGCGATGGGGAGCAAGAATGTTCCTCACAGCTCCTCGTACATGGGACAGGGCGTGACGAGGCGCGAGCAATCGCCCACGTGCGCATGAACCTGCCTCTCAACCCGTCCGCAAGGACTTACCGGTCAAAAGCAGGTATGGCAGCTTCACATTCCTCAGCTTCCCCAAGCACGGACTCCTCGACGGAGCACACGCAGCAGGCCGGTACGAGCGGCGCAGCGCCGGCCGCAGGCATGCAGCAGTTATTCGACGCCTGGATGAACGCATGGCGTTCGCTCGGCACGCCGCCCGGCGGCAATGGCGCGCCTTTCCCGATGCCGCAAATGCCTCAGATGCCCCAAATGGGCGTCCTCCCAATGCCGCAAATGGGCTTGCCGCAGATGCCGTCATTCCCCGGCATGCCTGACTTCAGCAAACTGGCTGCGGGATCTCTGCCGTCCATGCCTTCATTTGCCGGACTCAATGTTCCGAGCGCCGCGATTCCATCGGAGCGTCTGCAAAAGCTGCAAGCCGATTATTCGCGCGAGGCGATGGAGTTGATCCAGCAGGCGGCCACCTCCACGACGAAAGCCCCCGAACTCAAGGACCGCCGCTTCAGTTCCGACGCGTGGAGCGCGGCGCCGGCCTACGCATTTACCGCTGCGTGGTATCTGTTGAACGCGCGCTATCTGCAGGAAATGGTCGACGCGCTTGAAACGGAACCGAAGATGCGCGAGCGCGTCCGTTTCGCCGTTCAGCAATGGACCGCGGCGGCATCGCCGAGCAACTTCTTCGCATTGAATCCGGAAGCACAAAAGACCTTGCTGGATAGCAAGGGTGAGAGCTTGCGGCAGGGCGTGATGAATCTGCTGGGCGATTTGCAGCGCGGCAAGATCTCGCAGACGGACGAATCGCGTTTCGTGGTCGGCGAAAATCTCGCGAACACCGAGGGCTCGGTGGTGTTCGAGAACGACCTGATGCAGTTGATCCAGTACAAGCCGCGCACGGCCACCGTACGTGAGCGGCCGCTGCTGATCGTGCCGCCTTGCATCAACAAGTTCTACATTCTCGATCTGCAACCGGAGAACTCGCTGGTCGCGCACGGACTCGATTCGGGTCATCAGGTGTTCCTGATTTCGTGGCGCAACGCGGATGCGTCGATCGCGAGCAAGACGTGGGACGACTACATCGGCGAGGGCGTCCTCAGGGCGATCGAGACGGTCAGCAAGATCAGCGGCCGCGAGCAGATCAACACACTGGGTTTCTGCGTGGGCGGCACCATGCTTGCCACGGCGCTGGCGGTGGCGGCAGCGCGCGGCCAGCATCCCGTAGCGTCGATGACCTTGCTCACCGCGATGCTCGACTTCTCGGACACGGGCGTGCTCGACGTGTTCGTCGACGAGGCGCACGTGCAGATGCGCGAGCAGACCATTGGCGGCAAGAACGGCAGCGCGCCCGGATTGATGCGCGGCATCGAATTCGCCAACACCTTCTCGTTCCTGCGGCCGAACGATCTGGTGTGGAACTACGTCGTCGACAATTACCTCAAAGGGCGCACGCCGGTGCCGTTCGATCTGCTGTACTGGAACAGCGATTCGACCAGTCTGCCGGGCCCGATGTATGTCTGGTATCTGCGCAATACGTATCTCGAGAATCGTCTGCGCGAGCCGGGTGCGTTGACCACCTGCGGCGAGCCGATCGACCTCTCGAAGATCGATGTGCCCACCTTCATCTACGGTTCACGCGAAGACCATATCGTGCCGTGGCAAACCGCCTATGCGTCGGTGCCGCTGCTCACCGGGCCGCTGAAGTTCGTGCTCGGCGCGTCGGGTCATATCGCGGGGGTGATCAATCCGCCGGCGAAGAAAAAGCGCAACTATTGGACGCTGGAAGGCGACGTCAAGACATTGCCGGAAAGCCCGGACGAATGGCTCGATCAGGCGGCCGAAGTGCCTGGCAGCTGGTGGCCCGAATGGACCACGTGGCTCGACCAGTATGGCGGCAAGAAAGTGAAGCCGCGCGCCGCGGCCGGCTCCGATGAATTCCCGGTGATCGAGCCGGCGCCGGGGCGGTACGTGCGGCAACGGGAGTAGGCTGTAGCGCGCCTGAAGGCGCGGTTTGTTTGGCGGTATGAATGCGCGTCCGGATAAGCAAGGGCGCATGAGCAACAAGATTTTTAACTTGACGGGCTACGGCGTAATTGGCCGAAGTGCCCGGAGGATATGGAAATGACTGATGTTGTGATCGTATCGGCCGCCCGTACGGCAGTAGGCAAATTCGGTGGGTCGCTGGCGAAGATCGCCGCGCCCGAACTCGGCGCGACGGTGATTCGCGCCGTGCTCGAACGGGCTGGCATGAAGCCTGAGCAGGTCAGCGAAGTCATCCTGGGGCAGGTGCTGACTGCAGGCTCGGGCCAGAACCCGGCGCGTCAGTCGCTGATCAAGGCGGGGCTGCCCGCGGCTGTGCCCGGCATGACGATCAACGTGGTGTGTGGTTCGGGTCTGAAGGCCGTGATGCTGGCGGCCAATGCGATCATCGCGGGCGACGCCGACATCGTGATCGCCGGCGGTCAGGAAAACATGAGCGCCGCGCCGCACGTGCTGCCGGGCTCGCGCGACGGTTTCCGCATGGGCGACGCGAAGCTGATCGACTCGATGATTGTCGACGGCCTGTGGGACGTCTACAACCAGTATCACATGGGCGTGACGGCGGAAAACGTCGCCAAGGAATACGGCATCACGCGAGAGCAGCAGGACGCGTTCGCGGCGCTGTCGCAGAACAAGGCGGAAGCCGCGCAGAAGTCGGGCCGTTTCAACGACGAAATCGTGCCGGTCGAAATTCCGCAACGCAAGGGCGAGCCGCTGCGTTTCGCAACGGACGAGTTCGTGCGTCACGGCGTGACGGCTGAATCGCTGGCGGGTCTGAAGCCGGCTTTCTCGAAGGAAGGCACGGTCACGGCGGCCAACGCGTCGGGCCTGAACGACGGCGCGGCGGCGGTGCTGGTGATGTCGGCGAAGAAGGCCGAAGCGCTCGGCCTCAAGCCGCTCGCGCGCATCAAGGCTTACGCCACCTCGGGTCTGGATCCGAAGGTGATGGGCATGGGCCCGGTGCCCGCGTCGCGTCGCTGTCTCGAGCGCGCGGGCTGGACGCCGGCCGATCTCGACCTGATGGAAATCAACGAGGCGTTTGCCGCGCAGGCGCTGGCGGTGAATCAGCAGATGGGCTGGGACGCGTCGAAGATCAACGTGAACGGCGGCGCAATTGCGATCGGCCATCCGATCGGCGCGTCCGGTTGCCGGGTTCTCGTCACGCTGCTGCACGAAATGCAGAAGCGCGATGCGAAGAAGGGTTTGGCGTCGCTGTGTATCGGCGGCGGCATGGGCGTGGCGCTGGCGCTCGAGCGCGCTTAATTGGCCTGGAGTCTGGGCTCAGGCAGGCTCAAGTAGGCTCAGGCAGGTTTTGCAGGAGTAAGCAGGGTTGCCGCGCGGCGCCTCTCAGCAGGTGGCGCGCGGCGAGCAATGGCCTCGTCGGCCGGTCGCCCGGCGGCAGTGGAGATGAAGCACCAGGCGAGGGAAGAGGCAGCCGGTCGGCGCCTCGAAAACGAAAAACGGAGTGTAGTTTATGACACAGCGAATTGCGTACGTAACGGGCGGGATGGGCGGCATCGGCACGAGCATTTGCCAGCGGCTGCACAAAGAGGGTTTCAAGGTCGTTGCAGGTTGCGGCCCGAACTCGCCGCGCCGCGTGAAATGGCTCGAAGAGCAGAAGGCGCTCGGCTACGATTTCATTGCGTCCGAAGGCAACGTCGGCGATTGGGAATCGACCAAGGCGGCGTTCGACAAGGTCAAGGCCGAAGTCGGCGAGATCGACATCCTGGTGAACAACGCCGGTATTACGCGCGACGTCGTATTCCGCAAGATGACGCATGAAGACTGGACGGCGGTGATCGACACCAACCTGACCAGCCTGTTCAACGTCACCAAGCAGGTGATCGACGGCATGGTCGAGCGCGGCTTCGGGCGCGTCATCAACATTTCGTCGGTGAACGGCCAGAAGGGGCAGTTCGGCCAGACCAACTATTCGACCGCGAAGGCCGGCATTCACGGCTTCACGATGTCGCTGGCGCAGGAAGTGGCCACCAAAGGCGTGACGGTGAACACCGTGTCGCCGGGCTACATCGGCACGGATATGGTCAAGTCGATCCGCCCGGACGTGCTGGAAAAGATCGTCGCGACGATTCCGGTGCGCCGTCTCGGCCAGCCGGACGAAATCGGTTCGATCGTGGCATGGCTTGCCTCGGACGAATCGGGTTTCTCCACGGGCGCTGATTTTTCGCTGAATGGCGGTTTGCATATGGGCTGAGTCATCGGCGCGCCGCTCACAAGGTGGCGCGCTTCTGCTCAGATGGTTCCGGCGGCGTCTCGATTGTGCGATTACCCGATTGCGCAGTCGGCATGACGCCGTTTCCGCGCTCAACTTGCGCTCAAAGGCGTTACATGACTACTACTACAAAGAAAACAGCCGAACGATTGATCAAGAAGTATCCGAATCGTCGACTCTACGATACCGAGACGAGCACGTACATCACGCTGACGGACGTTAAGCAGCTCGTGCTGGATCAGGAGGATTTCAAGGTCATCGATGCGAAGAGCAACGAGGACCTGACGCGCGCCATCCTGTTGCAGATCATTCTCGAAGAGGAGAGCGGCGGCTTGCCGATGTTCTCGTCGTCGATGCTGTCGCAGATCATCCGTTTCTACGGTCATGCGATGCAGGGCATGATGGGCACGTATCTGGAGAAGAACATCCAGGCCTTCATCGACATTCAGGCGAAGCTCGCGGACCAGTCGAAGAACCTGTACGAAGGCAAGGCGATGAATCCCGAAGTCTGGTCGCAGTTCATGAACATGCAGGCCCCGATGATGCAGGGCATGATGACCAGCTATATCGAGCAGTCGAAGAACATGTTCGTGCAGATGCAGGAGCAGATGCAGAACCAGGCGAAATCGATGTTCGCCACCTTCCCGTTCACACCAGGTGGACCGGTGAATGCGGCCGGAGCGCCGGTCGCGCCGGCTAATCCGCAAAGCAATCCGCAAAGCAATCCGCAAAGCAATCCGGAGCCGGAGAAGAAGTAACCGCACGGCGCGACGCCGACGCGACAAGCGCGTCTTGGCGCGTCCGCGCCACGGCCGCGGCGGCCGGGTGTGCACGTGTCGCGCCAAGGGGCGCCAGGTGCGACCCCGGTGGCCCGCGCGCCGAGCGCAAGTGGACGGCCGCGGGCGCGGTACAATAATTGGTTGCGTGCGCAGTCGCGGGCTATGGATCCTTGTGATCCTGTCCCCCCGCAGTCCTTATCGCAGCGTCCCCATGCACCATCCCCATTTGCCGCCGTCGCCACCGCTGTATGCCCGCCCCGTCTATGTCGCAGACCCGTTTCCCTACCTCGCCCACGCCTTCGATTCCGATGGCCGGATTTGTCAGCCTTGGCTGACCGTAAAATTCGCACAAGCAGCTTAGGCGCCGTTCTCGCATGAGCCGGCTGTTTCTTGCGCCCATGGAAGGGCTTGCGGACTACGTGTTGCGCGATGTGCTGACCAGCACGGGCGGATTCGACGGGTGCGTGTCCGAATTCGTGAGGGTGACGGGCTCGGTGCTTCCCGAGCGTGTCTACGAGAGGGATACGCCCGAAGTCCTCCACGGAGGTCGCACACCCAGCGGCACGCCGATGGCGATCCAACTGCTCGGTAGCGATCCTGAATGGATGGCGCTGAATGCGGTCCAGGCGGCCAATTTGTCGCCGTATGGACTCGATCTGAACTTCGGTTGTCCCGCCAAAGTCGTCAACCGGCACGGTGGCGGCGCGATGCTGCTTGCGCACCCTGATCAGCTGAACCGGATCGTTTCATCCGTTCGCGCCGCGGTGCCTGCCAGTATCGCCGTGACAGCAAAAATGCGGCTCGGCGTGTCCGATACGTCGCTCGCGATCGACTGCGCCACGGCGCTGGCGGAAGGCGGCGCGGCCTCCCTCGTCGTGCATGCCAGAACGCGTGACCATGGCTACCGGCCGCCGGCCCACTGGGAGTGGATCGCGCGTATCGACGCTGCCGTGGACGTGCCGGTCATTGCCAACGGAGAAGTCTGGACGGTGGCCGACCGGGAGCGGTGCCGGGCGGTCAGCGGTTGCGCGGACGTGATGATCGGGCGGGGCGCCGTGTCGGATCCTTTCCTGGCCTTGCGCATACGCGGACTGATGGACCGGACGCCTTCCGGCGAGGAATGGCCGGCCGTGCTGGGTCTGCTCGCCGACTACCTGAGAAAACTGCAAGCCCGTGTCGCGGCCCGCCATGAGCACGGACGCGTCAAAATGTGGCTCAGCTATCTGAAGCGGACGTGGCCACAGGCTGCCGAACTGCACGCTGCCATCCGGCGCCTGCATGATTCGCGCGAAATTCTTGAGGTGATCGAGCGCGCCCTCGAATCCGACGACTTGATACCGGCACATCAAGGCGCAGCCCTCGGCCTGCCTGATCCGGCAACGCCTTGCCACTTGACCGGCTGCACGGTCGCCGGCGCGGTACAATAAAGGGTTGCGTGCGCGGGACGCTGTCCGGGCTGTGGTCTCTATGACCATCGGGCCCTTTAGCCTTGCCGCACCGTCCCCATTTGTCGCCATCGTCACCGCTATTCGCCGGACCCACCTATGTCGCAGACCATTTCCCCCGCCGTGCCGGCCCCTTCGACTCCGAAGGTCGGTTTCGTCAGCCTCGGCTGTCCTAAAGCGCTTGTCGATTCCGAACAGATCATCACGCAGTTGCGCGCCGAGGGCTACGAGATCTCCGGCACGTACGACGGCGCGGACCTCGTTGTCGTCAACACCTGCGGCTTCATCGACGAAGCGGTGCAGGAAAGCCTCGACGCGATCGGTGAAGCGCTCAGCGAAAACGGCAAGGTGATCGTTACGGGCTGCCTCGGTGCCAAGCAGAGCGCGAGTGGCTCGAACCTGATCGAAGAAGTGCATCCGAAGGTGCTGGCCGTGACTGGTCCGCACGCGCTCGGCGAAGTGATGCAGGCGGTGCACAATCATCTGCCGAAGCCGCACGATCCGTTCATCGATCTGGTGCCGGCTGCCGGCGTGAAACTCACGCCGCGCCATTACGCGTACCTGAAAATTTCCGAAGGCTGCAACCACCGCTGCACGTTCTGCATCATCCCGTCGATGCGCGGCGACCTCGTGTCGCGCCCGGTCGCCGAAGTGATGCTCGAAGCGGAGAATCTGTTCAAGTCCGGCGTGAAGGAATTGCTGGTGATTTCGCAGGACACGAGCGCATACGGCGTCGACGTCAAGTACCGTACCGGTTTCTGGAACGGCAAGCCGATCAAGACGCGCATGACCGATCTGGTCGGCGCGCTCGGCGAACTCGCGGCGCAATACGGAGCATGGGTGCGTTTGCATTACGTGTATCCGTATCCGAGCGTCGACGAAGTCATTCCGATGATGGCCGAAGGTCCGTACAAGGGCCACGTGCTGCCGTATCTCGACGTGCCGTTCCAGCACGCGCATCCGGAAGTGTTGAAGCGCATGAAGCGTCCGGCCAACGCCGAAAAGGTGATGGAGCGCGTGAAGGCGTGGCGCGAAATATGCCCCGATCTGACGATCCGCAGCACGTTTATCGCCGGTTTCCCGGGTGAGACCGAAGAGCAATTCCAGACGCTGCTCGATTTCATCCGCGAGGCGGAACTGGATCGGGTCGGCTGCTTTGCTTACTCGCCGGTCGAAGGCGCGACTGCCAACGAACTCGACGGCGCATTGCCCGACGAAGTGCGTGAAGAACGCCGCGCGCGTTTCATGGAAGTAGCCGAAGAAGTGTCGGCCAAACGGATCGCGAAGAAGGTCGGCAAGACGCTGAAAGTGCTGGTCGACGAGATCAATGCCGACGGCGGCATCGGCCGCACGGCGGCGGATGCGCCCGAGATCGACGGCGTCGTATATATCGCGCCGGCCACCAAGGCGTCGAAGCGTTACAAGGTCGGCGATTTCGTCTCGGTGAAGATCACCGGCGCCGACGGTCACGACCTGTGGGGCGAGGTCTAAGCGATGACGGTGAGCATGACCCTCACGCCGGACGGCCGGCGCCCAGAAATCCTCGCGCTCGGCGAGGCGATGATCGAGTTCAACCAGTCGGCTAAAGATCAGCCGAACTATCTGCAAGGCTTCGGCGGCGATACGTCGAACTTCTGCATCGCGGCAGCACGGCAGGGCGCGAAGACGGGTTTCGTGTCAGCCGTGGGCAGCGACCATTTCGGGCATCTGCTGATCGATCTGTGGGAACGCGAGCAGGTTGAGACGTCGCTCGTGCGCGTCGATCCGCACGCGTCCACCGGGGTTTATTTCGTCTCGCACGGTCCCGCGGGTCACGCGTTCGACTATCTGCGCGCGGGGTCGGCCGCGAGCCGCTACGCGCCGCAGGATTTGCCGCTCGATGCGATCGCCGCGGCCAAAGTCATCCATTTGTCCGGTATCAGTCTCGCGATTAGCCTGAGCGCCTGCGACGCAGCGTTGGCGGCGATCGAGCATGCGCGAGCGAACGGCGTGCGCGTGAGCTTCGACACCAACCTGCGCCTGAAGCTTTGGCCGCTCGCAAGAGCACGCGCGGTGATGCTCGAAGCCATTCGTCAAACCGACATTTGCCTGCCGAGCTGGGACGACGTTACCGAACTCACCGGCTTGACCGGCCGCGACGAGATCGTCGACTTTCTGCTGTCGCACGGTCCGCGTGTCGTGGCGCTCAAGCTCGGCAAGGAGGGCTCATACATCGCCACGCCCGACGAGCGGCGGGTCGTTCCGGGCCACGTCGTCAACGCGGTCGATGCGACCGGCGCGGGCGACTGCTTCGGCGGCGCGTTCATCGCGCGCATCGTCGCGGGTGACGATCCTTTTCAAGCGGCGCGTTATGCGAACGTCGCCGCGGCACTGTCCACGCAAGGTTACGGCGCAGTCGCGCCGATCCCTTCGCGCGCGACGGTCGAACATATCCTGGCCGGCTGATAGCAACGCGCTGCGAGGCGTGCCCCGCAGCCCGGCAAGGCAAGATCATCTTGATGACTAAAGAGAGGAGCGAGCGATGGAACGGGACGTAGTGGTGGTAAGCGGTGTGCGTACGGCAATCGGCGGTTTCGGCGGCAGTCTGAAGGATTTTCCGCCGACGGATCTCGGCGCACGCGTCGTGCGTGAAGCGCTGGCGCGCGCGAACGTGTCGGGCGACGAAGTCGGCCACGTGGTGTTCGGCAACGTCGTGCATACCGAACCGAAAGACATGTATCTGGCCCGCGTGGCGGCGATCAACGGCGGCGTCGCGCAACATGCGCCCGCGTTGACTGTCAACCGACTGTGCGGCTCGGGCTTGCAGGCCATCGTCTCGGCCGCGCAAAGCGTGCTGCTCGGCGACGCCGACATCGCGATCGGCGGCGGCGCCGAAAACATGAGCCGCGCGCCGTATTCCATGCCGGCTGCGCGCTTCGGTCAGCGCATGGGCGATGCGCGCCTCGTCGACATGATGGTCGGTGCGCTGAACGACCCGTTCCAGTCGATCCATATGGGCGTGACTGCCGAGAACGTCGCACGCAAGTACGAGATCTCGCGCGAAACGCAGGATGCGCTCGCGCTAGAATCGCATCGCCGCGCGGCCAACGCGATTACGAGCGGCTACTTCAAGGACCAGATCCTGCCGATCACGATCCCGTCGAAGAAGGGCGACGTCGTGTTCGATACGGATGAGCACGCGCGCATGAACGCAACGGCAGAAGACTTCTCCAAGTTGAAGCCGGTGTTCGCGAAGGAGAACGGCACGGTGACGGCCGGCAACGCGTCGGGCATCAACGACGCCGCTGCGGCGGTCGTGCTGATGGAACGCAGCGTCGCTGAAAAGCGCGGCATCAAGCCGCTGGCACGGCTGGTTTCGTACGCGCATGCAGGTGTCGATCCGGCATACATGGGCATCGGCCCGGTGCCGGCGACGCGCAAGGCGCTCGAGCGAGCCGGCTTGACGGTCGCCGATCTGGATGTGATCGAAGCGAACGAAGCGTTTGCCGCTCAGGCGTGCGCGGTGAGCAAGGAACTCGGTTTCGATCCGGCCAAGGTCAATCCGAACGGTTCGGGCATTTCGCTCGGCCACCCGATCGGCGCGACCGGCGCACTGATTACCGTCAAGGCGCTGTATGAATTGCAGCGGGTCGGCGGCCGCTATGCGCTGGTGACGATGTGTATCGGCGGCGGCCAGGGCATCGCGGCGATCTTCGAACGGATTTGAGGCCGAGGTGGGGAAACTCGTCGCGACGCAACGCAACGCGTCGACTCTCCCCGCCGAACGAAGCCCGGCAGTAAGCGGGTAGCAAACCAGTATTGAGCGGTATCGGGCGATAAGGAAAGAACGGATGCAGGAATCGAAAGCGATGAAGGGCGCGATGCGTCGGCGCGGTTGGGCAGTCCCCCAGGGGAACTTCCTTCGAGGCGTAGTGAGCGTGGCCGCATTGCTGTGTGCCGGCGCTGTGCTGCCCGCGCAGGCATGGGCGGAAAGCGACGCGGTAAAGGAGTTGGCGGCGCCCCCGCCGATTCAGTTGCCGCTCAAGCCGAGCCCCGAATTCGCGAAGTTTCCGCGCTACGCCGGCATGCTGGGCTCGCGTCAGATCGTGCTGCGGCTCGGCGCGAAAACCGACGACCCCGCCGGCGTGCACGGCGAGTATCAGTACACCGATTCCGGCGAGGTGATCCTGATCGCGGGCGACCGCGATGGCGATACGCTCGAAGTCGAAGAATCGAACGACGGCACGCATATCACCGGCAACTGGGTGGGCAAGTTTGCCGCCGACGGTTCGGTGGCGGGCGACCGGATGAACGTCGACGATTCCGACCCGCAGCCGTTCGATCTGAAACCACTGGCAGCGGGGCAGGCCGTGCCGGCTGCGTCAGCGGGTGCCGGCTCGGCCGCTGTCAAGGCTGCCGCCGCGCCGCAGCCGTCCGCCGGCAGCGCAGCAGCGCCCGCCTCGGCGACGAGCAATGGTCACGCCGTCGGTGGGGTTAGCAACCTGCAAATCGGCGATTGAAGCCTACCTACACCATGACCCAATCCAAACTCAAACGCGGCCTGCAGACTCGCATCGTGCGTGCCGAAGACCAACTCACGCCGGGCTTCGAATCTTTCTCGATGCCGGTCACACGCGCATCGACGGTCGTGTTCCCCGATCTCGCGACCATGCGCGCGCTCGACTGGAAAAACGACGCGCAATGGCGCTATGGCCTGCACGCCACGCCGACTTCGCTCGCGCTGGCGCAGCGGCTTGCCACTATCGAAGGCGGCAATCACGCATTGTTGCAGCCGTCGGGGTTGTCGTCGATTTCGAACGTGTACTTCGGCCTCGTGAAGGCCGGCGACGACGTGCTGATTCCCGATAATGTCTACTCGCCGAACCGCGACCACGGCGACTGGCTGGCGCGCGATTTCGAAATTACGGCGCGCTATTACGATCCGATGATCGGCGCGGGGATCGCCGATCTGATCCAGCCGAATACGCGTTTGATCTGGCTCGAAGCACCCGGTTCGGTCACGATGGAAGTGCCCGATGTACCCGCCATCACCGCGGTGGCGCGCGCGCGCAAGGTCGTCACGGCGATCGACAATACCTGGTCGGCAGGGCTCGGTTTCCGGCCGTTCGACCACGGCGTCGATGTCTCGGTGCAGGCGTTGACCAAGTACCAATCGGGTGGCGGCGACGTGCTGATGGGCGCGACGATCACCGTCGATCGCGAACTGCATCTGAAGCTGAAGGCTGCGCGCATGCGCATGGGTATCGGCGTGTCGGCGGATGACTGTTCGCTGATTCTTCGCAGTCTACCGACCATGCAACTGCGCTTCGAACAGCATGACCGTGCAGCACTCGGCCTCGCCACCTGGCTGAAGACGCGCCCGGAAATTGCCGCGGTCTTGCACCCGACGTTGCCTGACTGCCCGGGGCACGAATTTTTCAAGCGCGACTTTACGGGGGCGGGCGGACTGTTTTCAGTGGTGTTCGACGCACGTTACAGTGCGGCGCAAATCGACACGTTCTGCGAGTCGCTCGAGCTGTTTTCGCTCGGCTGGAGTTGGGGCGGTGCGCACAGTCTCGCGATGCCCTACGACGTCGCCTCGATGCGCACGGAAGGTCAATGGCCGTATCGCGGTACGTTAGTGCGGTTCTATATCGGTCTGGAAGAAGAGGCGGATTTGCGCGCGGATATCGAACAGTGTCTGGTGGCGCTGGGTTAAGCGCCTGAGCTGGATTGCTGAAGATTGAGAAAGCCCATCGGGACGTGTTCCTGATGGGTTTTTTCTTTTGTCAAGATAGCCAGTAAGCCTAACCATTCGGCCGAATGGTCGAGGCCGGATCTCGACGCTACGATGGTGCACATCCTGACTAACGGTGACTGCACAATGGTGAGCTTCGATGAATCTATTTTTCTGGATGTTGCTGAATCTTGGCGTGCCGATTGTCGGCCCGATCTTTACGCTAGCGCTCGTTGCACCCACGCACGGCTGGCGCGTCGCGAAGACGTTGATCGCCGCATCGGTGAAAGACGGCCAACTGTTCTGGTGTGCGATCGGGCCGTGCGCGGCCGCGGTTTATGAGGCGGTGACTGCGCTGGAGTTGGGGCGTGGCGCGGTGCCTGTGCTGGAGGGCGCCATTGCTGGATTCTGCATCCTGGCATTCGCCTGTTCGAATATCGTGATGTCGTCTTTGGTCAATGCACGTCATGATCAGACGGCCACATGCATTCGTGACAGGCAGAAACGGTTTGCTACGCGGGCGTTGTCGCGTGTGGCAATAGCGACTTCGATTCTTGCAACATCTCTTGCAGCTACTCTGTCTGCAATCCTACACGTGCACCTGATTTAGATTTTTTAGATAACGCAGCTCTTATACTGATCTCCTTTTGGGAGGCCCTCATGCATAAACTATTCACGTTTCTGGAATCTGACGAAAATTACGCCCGTGTTCTGAAGTGGACTAACGTCGTGATCGGAGCCGTTGGAATCTCCATGTTGGGCATGTTCCTAATTGCCCATCTCAACAAATAATTCTCGTACAGGCGCTGGCCGCCATTGCACCGGCCAGCGCACTCAAGCTTCAGAACAGTCGCAGCAACCCATCCAGCCCAACGTGGTTGAACGCCACGCTGGCTGCGTCGCGCACCACCGGCTTCGCGCGGAATGCTACGGAAAGTCCCGCAGCGGCCATCATTTTTAGATCGTTCGAACCGTCGCCCATCGCAATCGCGCGGGTCGGCTCGATGCCCAGTTGGGCGCACGTCTCGCGCAACGTGCGTGCCTTCACGTCGGCGTTGACGATCTCGCCGAGTACGTTGCCGGTCAACTTGCCATCAACGATTTCAAGCGTATTTGCACGCGTGAAATCGAGACCGAGCCGGACCTTCAGCTTTTCGGTGAAGAACGTGAATCCGCCGGACACCAGCAGCGTTTTCAAGCCGGCCGCTTTCGCGCCGGCCAGCATCTGTTCGGCGCCCGGTGAGAGTTGCAGCCGTTCTTCATAAACGCGTTCGAGCGCGCCGGCGTCGAGTCCCTTGAGCAGTGCCACGCGGCGCGTCAGGCTCTCGTTGAAGTCCTTGATTTCGCCGCGCATCGACGCTTCTGTGATCGCGGCAACTTCTGCTTTCAACCCGCAGAAGTCGGCGATCTCGTCGATGCATTCGATCGTGATCAGCGTCGAGTCCATGTCCATCGCGACAAGGCCGAAGTCACGCAGCTTTCGGCTAGGTTCGACAAACGCGTAGTCCAGTTGATGCGTGCTGCAATAAACCTCGAGGTCGGCGCGCTGCGCAATCTTCGCGTCGGCGATGCGAATCGCGTTCGCGTCGATGACGGCGGCGTGCGAGCTACGCGCGAGCGCGACGAGCGTTTTGTGGTGGTCGACGGAAAGGGGCGCAGTGCTTTGGATGACGAGGTTCATGGACGACGCATTGACGCAGAAAAGGACGGGCGCGCGGCTCGCGCGGAAAATCCCGTCATTGTAACGGTTCGGCGGCATGCGGCCCGCCGGGGCGGCCGACAACCGGATGGCAGGCTACCGGCCCGACGACAACCTGTTCGCCACGCAGCCCGCCGTGTAGCCCGCGAGGCAATCCACCGTGCAATCATCAAGCGCCCGCGTCATACTGGCGCTTCGAACGATGCCCCGCAGTCCATCGAGCCTGTCGAGCCCGCCGCGCCTATGAGGCGCGCTGCACACCGCACACGGCACGCATTGGCACCAGCGACGAGGCGCACCACCACGGAGACAAGTCATGACCCCCGCGACCGGCAGCGACGCGTCCACCCTTGCGCGCGAATTCGATCTGCGCCATCTGAGCCCCGCGTTCTATGCCGATCCATATCCTGTCTATCACGCGCTGCGTGCCTATGAACCAGTCAAACGCATGCCGGACGGCTCGCTCTTTCTGACGCGTTTTCGCGACGTGCAGACGGTCTACCGCGACCCGAAAACGTTCAGTTCCGACAAGACTGTCGAATTCAGGCCCAAGTACGGCGACTCGCCGCTCTACACCCATCACACCACCAGTCTTGTCTTCAACGATCCGCCGCGTCATACGCGGGTGCGCAAACTGATCGCCGGCGCGCTGACGGCGCGCGCGATCGCGGCCATGGAGCCGGGGCTGATCCGCCTCGTCGATGGCTTGCTCGATGCTGCCGCGGCGCGTGGCCGGATCGATCTGATCGGCGAGTTCGCGTCGGCGATCCCGGTCGAGATCATCGGCAATCTGCTGGATGTGCCGCACGCTGAGCGCGAACCGTTGCGCAACTGGTCGCTGGCGATACTCGGCGCGCTTGAGCCGTCGCTGAACGAGGCGCAACTCGAACGGGGAAACCGCTCGGTCAGCGAATTTGTCGACTATTTGCGCGATCTGGTGACGCGGCGCCGGCGCGAACCCGGCGATCCGCAGCACGACGTGCTGACGCGCCTGATCCAGGGAGAGCAGGGCGGCGAGCAGTTGTCGGAAGCGGAGCTGCTGCAAAACTGTATCTTCATCCTGAACGCCGGTCATGAGACCACCACGAATCTGATCGGCAACGGTCTCGTTACGCTCACCGATTGGCCGGAGCAGCGTGCCGCGCTACTGAGCGACCCGTCGCTGATCGAGTCGGCGATCGAAGAGTGTTTGCGGTTCGAGAGCTCGAATCAATTGGGCAACCGGATGACAACTGTCGACACGGAGGTCGGCGGCGTCGCGGTGGCACGCGGTACGCCCGTCACGCTGTGCATCGGCGCGGCCAATCGCGACCCCGAGCAGTTCGCGGAACCAGACCGCTTCGACATCCGCCGCGGTCCGAACCGGCATCTGGCGTTCGGCTTCGGCATTCACCAGTGTGCGGGGTTGTCGCTTGCGCGACTCGAGGCGCGCATCGCCATCGGACGCTTCGTGCAGCGCTTTCCGGCGTATCGGCTCGACGGCGAACCGACGCGCGGCGGACGCGTGCGGTTTCGCGGCTTCGCAGCGGTACCGGTCGAACTTGAGCCGGCGAGCGGCGCTTGACAAGCACGCACACGCCGTATCTTTTGCTGACATGAAGCGAGACTTACAGCCGATGCCCGTGGCAGCCGGCGTGGCGCCGCGCCGCACTCATTCCGGCTCCGCATCCCAATAAGGCGGATCGCCGAAATGCGCAGCAAGGAATTCGATGAAAGCGAGCGTCCTCGGTGGCACGAACGCACGGCTGGGGTAGACCGCCCAGATCGCCACATTTTCCGCCAGCGGGTAGGCGTCGAGCACGCTCACCAGTTCGCCGCTACGCAGATACGGCGCCACGTCCCAGGTCGATTTGAGCGCGATGCCGAAACCAGCCAGCAAGGCATCGCGAATGACTTCACCGTTGTCGACGACGAGGCGTCCGCTCACGCGTACCGAGAGCGGACCGGCCGGCGTCACGAATGCCCAGTCGCGCTGGTCTGACAGGATCATGCATTCGTGCTGTTCGAGGTCCGAAGGATGGTGTGGTGTCCCGCGCGCGGCAAGGTAAGCGGGCGCGGCGCACAGCACGCGGCGGTTCACGGCCAGGCGCCGCGCCACTAACGACGAATCCTTGAGCACGCCGACGCGGATCGCCACGTCGATACCCGCATCGACCAGATCGACCACCTGATCCGTCAGTCGCAGATCGACGCTCACGCCGGGATAGCGGCGCAGAAATTCGCTGATCACCGGCGATATGTGCTGCCGCCCGAACGACGACGGCATCGACACCCGCAAGCGCCCCTGCGGCTCGGCCTGCGCGCGGCCCACCGAGGCGCGTGCGGCATCGGCCGCGTCGAGCAGCGCCTCGGCGCGTGTCATGAACACTTCGCCGTCCTGCGTGAGACTGATGCGGCGGGTGGTCCGGTGCAGCAGTCGCGCGCCAAGGCGCTTTTCCAACTGTGCGATGCGCGAGCTCGCCACCGCCGCCGACAGCCCGAATTCGCGGCCGGCCGCCGACACATTGGCGAGCAGGGCGGCTCGCACGAACAGGGCGATGTCGAGCAGATCGAGTCGTTCCCGCTCGCCGGACGCGGGCTTTACTGCCGGTTGTATGGCGGGTTTTGCAGCGCGTTTTGCGAGATCGTCGGGATGGTCCATTCTTCTGAAATTCAAAAAGATGTTTCAGCCATTATGATGGTTTTATGAGAATAAGAACCGCCTTAGGATGACGTCAATGCGATCGATTGCGCCGCATGGCGCGAGGCGCCGTCGGCAACGATCGCCGGTCTCTCAACCTCATCTGAAAGAACAGGAGCTTTGATGAAAGCCGTAGGTCTCCATCGCTATTTGCCGATCGATCAAGCCGAGTCCCTGGTCGACGTCGACATTCCCCAACCTGAAGCCACCGGCCGCGACCTGCTGGTGAAGGTCGAAGCCATCTCCGTCAATCCGGTCGACACCAAGGTGCGCGCCCCGAAAGACACCGTCGAGAAAGCGCCGCGTGTACTCGGCTGGGACGCCGCCGGCACGGTAGTGGCGGTCGGTCCGGACGTCACGCTGTTCAAGGTCGGCGACCCCGTTTTCTACGCGGGCAGCATCACGCGGCCGGGTGCGAATAGCGAGTTCCATCTGGTCGACGAGCGCATTGTCGGGCGCAAGCCGGCGTTGCTTGATTTCACGCACGCAGCCGCATTGCCGTTGACCGCGATCACGGCTTGGGAGGCGCTGTTCGACCGCCTCGGCGTGTCGCCGCAAGGCGCGGACGAAGGCCGCACTGTGCTGATCGTCGGCGGGGCGGGCGGGGTCGGTTCGATCGGCATCCAGCTGGCCAAACAACTTGCGAAGCTGAAAGTGGTCGCGACCGCCTCGCGTCCTGAATCGGCGAAGTGGGCGACGGAGTTGGGCGCGGATCATATCGTCGATCACTTCGGCGATATGCCCGCGCAGTTGAAAAAGCTCGGCATCGACCAGGTCGATTACGTGCTGATCTTCAACGATACCGACAGGAATTTTCCGGCAGCCGCTGAAGTGATCAAGCCGCAGGGCGGCATTTGCACAATCGTCGAAAACAGCCAGCCGGTGCCGGTCGAATTGCTGAAGGCGAAAAGCGCCGCGTTCCACTGGGAGTTCATGTTCACGCGTTCGATGTTCGGCACGTCGGACATGATCGAGCAGCACAAGCTGCTCACCGAAGTGGCGCGTCTCGTCGATGCGGGCACGTTGCGCACGACGGTCGGCCAGGAGCTCGGCAAGATCAACGCCGAGAATCTGCGCCGGGCGCATCGACTGCTCGAAGAGGGCCGCGCGATCGGCAAACTGGTCCTGACGGGGTTCTAAACCGCGCAGGGTTTGCACAGAGGTTGGCGGTTCTGTCAGATCGCACGCGCAGAAAGCGCCTCATTGCAAGCGGGTTAACACCCGATTCGTATGAAGCGCGCGCGGCGCCGCTTGGCGGTAGACTGGTGGAGCATCACGCTCAAACAGTTGCGTGTCTCGCGGCTCGTCTGGCCGGGCTTCAACCAGGCATTGACCAGGTTTTAACCAGGCATCAATCAGGCTTCGGTCAGGCGGTGCATCGGCGGGTAGCGCTTAAGCGAGCGCGCAGCGGCACAACAACGAGGTGACAGTATGAGCTCCAGCTTCAAACTCTCCGCCGTTTCAGTTGTCGCTTCTCTCGCATGCGCTCTCGCGCCCGGCATGCTCGTGACGGCGGCTCACGCGGCCACGCCGATCACGGTGACGTCGCAGTCCGCCCTCGACGGTCCGATCCGCTACACGGTCCGCGTCACGTCGAAACAGTTCGGCAATTCACAGGAAACGCGCACGATCCGCTCCGGCGAATCGGACGACTTCACGTGGAAAACCGTGCCGCCGGGCGGCCCCGTGCCCGCGACGGATAGCTGCCCGAATTATTCGTCGCTCCCGACCGATGCCAACGGGGCAATGATTCGTCAGACGCAGATCCGCTTTGCGCCGGTCGTCGCGAGTGACGGCACCGCGTCCGTGCAATTGAGCTTTCAGGCGCAGACGCCGCACGGCGTGAAGACGGTAACGAGCGGCGGCAAAACGCTCAAGTGTCCGAACAACGTGGCCGTCAGCCAGATTGTGCGTTTTACGATGCCGACCAATGGCAGCACGAAAACGCTGACGCTCAATGACGGCACCGAGGTGGCGGTCACCGCGAAACGTTGAGGGTTGCGCGGTGAGAGGTGCGTGATAAGAGGGCGGTGGTGGTGCTCGCCGGCCGGTGCCGCCACTGCCGATACGCAAGCCGACGCTTGCACTGCGCATCTGTTTGCTCCCGTCAACGCTGCGCCGTCGCCCGCTCCACCAGCCGCGCCGACAGAAACCGGTGCTCCGCCGAGAACAGCCGCCGGTACGTGAGCAGCACCGCGCCCACCGTCCCCAAAGCCGACGCCGCCGCGATCAGGAACATGATCACGATCTGATAGCGCACCGCCTGCAACGGCGACTGACCAGCCAGCACCTGCCCGGTCATCATGCCGGGCAAACTCACCACGCCGACCACGGCCATCTGATTCAGCGTGGGCATCATGCCCGCGCGCACCGCCTGGCGCGCCGGTGCCTGCGCCGCTTCCCAACGGGTCGCGCCGAGCGCGAGCGCCATGTCCACACGGTCACGCCGCGCGGTCAGTTCCTCGGTCATCCGTTCGATGCCGAGCGACACGCCGGTCAGCGTATTGCCGAGGATCATGCCGAGAATCGGAATCGCGTACTGCGGCTCGTACCACGGGTGAATGCGGATCACGACGAAGAGTCCAACCGCGGCCACCAGCCACGAACTGACCCAGATCGACAGCACGCTGTCGGCACGCTGGCCGGCATACGTGCGGCTGCCACGCTGCGCGCCCGCGAAGCCGGCGATCAGCGTCATGACGACCATCAGGGGCAGCACCACGAACCAGTGGTCGTAACGGAACACCCAGCCGAGCACATAGCCGATTGCCAGCAACTGCACGACGGTGCGCACCGCCGCCCACGCGAGCTTGCGTTCGAGATCGAGCTTGAGCGCCACCGACACCACGCCGTTCACCACGATCAGCAACGCAGCGATCGCAACGTCCCAGAGACTCAGGTTTTGCAATGTCATTGGTCGAGATCCTGATGCGCGGGCGTCATCGCGGATTCGTCGAGCACACCGGCGCGCATCGTGAGGTGCCGCGCACTCATGCGCGCCGCTTGCGCCGGATCGTGCGACACCCACATCGATGCATGCCGGCCGGGGTCGGCTGCGAACCACGCGTGCACCAAAGCCTCGATCGCGCGCGACGATTCCGGGTCGAGCGACGCAGTGGGTTCATCCAGCAGCAGCACTTCGGGTGCGAGTTGCAGCACGCGAATCAGCGCGGTGATCTGCGCTTCTCCGCCAGACAATTCGCTCGCACGTTTGTCGAGAAAATCGTCGCCGCGGCCGGCTTGAGCGGCGAGGCTCGCCGCGCGTGCGCGATCGAAGCGCACGTCGCGATAGGTGCGCAATTCGAACGGGTAACGCAGATTGTCTTCGACACTGCCGTCGAGCAGCGCCGGCCGCTGCCGGATATACGCGACGTTGCGCCGGTAACGCGGAATGGCGGCGCGCTCGACCGGCGCGCCATGCCACATGATGCGTCCCGCATCGAGCGGATCGAGCAGGGCGAGGGCGCGCAGAAACACGCTCTTGCCCGAGCCCGACGGCCCGGTGACCGCGACGCGGTCGCCGGCGCGCAGAGCGAAGGTCGTCGGTTGCAGCAGTGTCTGCCCGCGCAAGGCGTCGCGCCGGGCGATGCCGTCGGCGAGGACGAAGGGAACATCGGTCATGAGTGGGATCGTGGTGGTTTTTGCATGGATTCGGAAGCCGCCATGACATTCATTGACGTTTTCCATGGCAGGCAAGCTGTGCCCGAACTGTGCGGCATGATAAAACGACATCTATTAGACAATACCACCAGGCACGATACGTGCTGTCCTAATGCACAACGAAGAACAAAGGCGGAGCTTCTCGATGGCAGTACCGAGCACGATTGGAAGGCGGATGGGAAAAATCATCGCATGGCTGGTGGCGATCATCGTCATTCTGATTGTCGCGCTGACAGTTTTCATTCTGACCTTTGACTGGAACCGGGCCCGGCCTTATATCAACGACAAGGTCACGCAGGCGATCGGCCGGCCGTTCGCGATCAACGGCGATCTGAAAGTGGGGTGGCAGCATCCGGTCGGCGAGACCGGTTGGCGCGGCTGGGTGCCCTGGCCGCGTTTTTCGGCGGCGAATATCGCGCTCGGCAATCCCGACTGGACCAAACAGCCGCACTTCGCGACGCTCGATGAAATCGACTTCGAGGTCAAGGTGCTGCCGCTGCTCGCGCACGACATCGTGATTCCCGCGATCAATCTCGTGAATCCGTCGGTCGACCTCGAACGACTGCTCGATGGGCGCAACAACTGGACCTTCAAACTGGCGTCTCCCAGCGGGCCTTCAGAATGGAAGCTCGATCTTCACGACATCGCATTTGCCAAGGGCAATATCGCGCTGTCCGATCAGCAGAAGAAGATCGAGATGCAGGTGGCCATCGATACGCTTGGCCAGCCGATTCCGATTGGCGAGGCGATGAAGCAGCAGGAGGCGGCGTCGCGCAGCGCGTCGGCGGAGGCGGTCGGCAAGGCGGGCGCGAACAAGCTCGCCGCACAGGCTAACGCGCAGGCCGCATCGGAAGCTGCGGCGGCGGCTTCCGGCGCTTCGTCGACGGAGATCGCCGCTTCGGGCACGGCAGTGGCGAATGGCGCGTCGGGGGCGCCGGTTGCCGGCGGAGTGAACGGTGCAAGCGAGGGTGCAAGCGGCGCGGCGGTGGCCTCGGCGTCGAGCGCCAGCGAGGCGGGCACGGAGAACGGCGCGAAGCCGGCCATCCCGCCTTACGCGATCGGTTGGACCGTCAAGGGTATCTACAACAAGACGGCGGTGTCCGGTAGCGGCAAGGTCGGCGGCGTGCTGGCGTTGCAGGACGCGAACCGGCCGTTCCCGGTGCAGGCCGATGTGAAGGCAGGCGATCTGCACGTCGGCCTCGTGGGCACGATCACCGATCCGGCGCATCTTGCCGCGATCGATTTGCGCCTCTGGCTGCAAGGCAATAGCCTCGGGCGGTTGTATTCGCTAACGGGCGTGACCTTGCCCGACACGCCGCCGTATGCGACCGATGGGCGCCTCGTCGGCCAGTTCAAGTCTGGCGGCAACGTCTTCAAGTATGAAAATTTTACGGGCCGGGTGGGCGGCAGCGATCTGAATGGCTCGCTGACCTACACGGCACGAGAGCCGCGTCCGCTGTTGCAGGGCGAACTGGTGTCGCATCTGCTGCAATTCGCCGATCTGGCGCCGATAATCGGCGCGGACTCGAAAGCCAGTAAGGCGAAGCGCGGCGACGCGACGGCGCAGCCGAGCAACAAAGCGCTGCCCGTGGAAGAGTTCCGCACCGACCGCTGGAAGGCGATCGACGCCGACGTGAAGTTCACGGGGCGCCGCATCGTCAAGGACACCAACCTGCCAATCACAGACTTGTACACACACGTCGTGATGACCGACGGCGTGCTGTCGCTCGAGCCGCTGAAGTTCGGCGTGGCGGGCGGCTCGCTGTCGTCGGATATTCATCTGGACGGCAGCACGACGCCGCTGAAGGGCCGCTTCGCGACGTCGGCGCGGCATCTGAAGCTCAAGCAGTTGTTCCCGAACTTCAAGACGATGCAGAACGCGCTCGGCGAAATCAACGGCGACGCCGCGCTGACCGCGACCGGTAATTCGCCGGCGGCATTGGCGGCGACTTCAAACGGCGAGGTGAAGGCCCTGATCACGGACGGGACGGTGAGCCGCCTGCTGATGGAAGCCGCGGGACTGAACGTGGCGAACGTGGTCTATGAAAAGCTGTTTGACAATCGCGACGTAAAGATCAACTGCGCGGCGGCGGATTTTGTCGCGACGAACGGCGTGCTGGATTCGCGCGTCTTCGCGCTCGATACGGACGACGCGGTGATCAACATCGACGGCAATGTGAACCTGCGCGACGAATCGATGGATCTTGGCGTGCATCCGCATACCAAGGGCTTCCGGGTGTTTTCGCTGCGCTCGCCGCTGTATGTAAAGGGGACGTTCAAGGATCCGCACGTGGGGGTGAACGCCACCGCGCTGGCGCTGCGAGGCGGCGCCGTGATCGGGCTCGGGTTGATCAATCCGTTTGCAGCGCTGGTTCCGCTGCTTGCGCCTAGCAATAACAAACCGCTGCCGTGCGGGCAGTTGCTGTCGCAGGTTCGCCAGGTGCCGACCGCACCGCCGCCGGGCGTGAAGCAGCAGCCTAAACCGGCTATTTCCCTCGACGGTGCACCGGCGAACAAGTAAAGAAAAGAACTACCTTAACGAGCGCGGCGCGGCGTCCCCCGCAGCATCCTGTCTGCGAACGCCTCGCCGGGCGCCGCCAACGCGGGTGGCGCCAAACTCCGCCAGGATCTTGCCTCTAGCCCGGCTGGCAAAGACCAGGAACCCAAAGCCATCGGCTTCATACCAATACCCGCCGTTCTCGAGCCCATCGAGCGGCTGCTCCAACGCATTGGTAATGGATTCGATACAACGCCGCCGCAATTCGGCGGGCGCGGGATAGGGGGGCTGTGCGCCTCGTACGCTGCACAGGAGAACGTCGAGCCCGGGCAGCACATGTGCATAGAGCACCGGCTCGTCCTGCGCGCGAGCACGCGCAATTTTGGTGTCGAGCTGACTGAACGGCTTGAAATGCCGTAGTACCGCGAGGAACGACTCATCGCCGTCCACCTTCGCGCGTCTACGCTTTTTCGGGAAGGACATAAAAATTCGCCTGAAAAAGAATTGCAAGAAACGCAGCGTCCTCATGCGACAACTCCCGGCTTCGCGCGCCGCACGTCGATCTTTTATAGCATACGACAAGGCCGGATTCACGGTGATTCGGCGTCTACGCCGTTCCACCACCTCCCGCACGAATCATGCCGAACCGCCTCGCCGCGCGCTTTCGCTTCCCAGCACATCTGTTTCCATCATAGACGCACGCGCCGCCGAAAAAACATCTCGTACCAATAAAAAAGTCATTTTTGTGTGGGCGAGCGCATCTTGCCGCTACGTTGAAATATCTCACATTCACGTCGATAATGGCCCGTCCGGCTGCACCGCGGCTTGCTTGCCAGTCCTGCATGGACCAAGCGCCTCGCCTCACCACGCGGGCGGCCCGTTGCGGTGCAGGACTGGCAAGCACGCGGCAGCTTGAACGACCCTTCGGGCGAATATGAAACTATTCACCAAGGGTCTGCTGCTGATTGCAGTGCCGAGCGTGGTCGAGCTGGCGCTTCTGGGCGTCGTCTTCGATACCCAGGAGCAAACAGCGCAGGCCGCGCAGTGGGTCAGCAACAGCAAGCAGATCCTTTATCAGTCGTCGGCCATCGTCGATCCGCTGCTGCGTCAGGCCGCGCGGGTCCGCACGGGCATGGTCGTCGGCGATCCGTCGTTTATCGACCGCCATACCGTATGGGTCGATCTCGGCGACCGGCTTTCGAACCTTGAAACGCTGGTGGCCGATACGCCGCAGCAGGTCGAGCGCGTGCACAAGATGCAGCAGGCGATCGAGGCGTATCGCGCGCAGGCCGCCACGATCTCGCAGACTCTGCACGCCGGACACAACCTGAATTCGTTTGTCGCGCTGGACAAGGGCGCGCTCCCCCAGCAGATCGGGCTGTTTCGCAATCAGCTCGCTGAGTTTAGTAGCGAGGCCTCGCGGCTCGACGCCGAGCGCAGCGCGGCGCTGGCGCGGCGCCACGAACGTCAGCAATATGCGCTGATCGCCGCCGTGTTGGGGTCGATGCTGATCTGGGCGGTCACCGCCGTGGTGTTTGCGCGCAGCATCGGTCGGCGCTTGGAAGTGTTGACGGGCAACGCCGAACGTCTGGGCCGCGGGCGGGAGCTCGCGCCGCCGCTGTCCGGCAACGACGAAATTGCCGCGCTCGACACGGTGCTGCATCAGACGGGCGCGCGCCTGCGCGAGGCCGACGGCGAGCAGGCCACGCTGAAAGCGCGGCTCGAGGCGCGCGCGCGGGAACTGGCGGGCGTCAACGAAGAACTGCGCCAGGAGACGCAAGACAACGAAATGTTCATCTACAGCGTGTCGCACGATCTGCGCTCGCCGCTGGTGAATCTGCAAGGCTTTTCGAAAGAATTGCAGGTGTCGTGCGACGAACTGGGCAGCATTGTCGAGACAGCGAGACTGCCGGAGGCCGAGCATCGGCGGATGGTGCATATTCTCGACGGCGACGTGCGTGAGTCTCTGCAATATCTACGCGCCGCGGTGACGCAGGCGGCAGCGATCATCGACGCGCTATTGCGGATTTCGCGTGCCGGCCGGCTCGAATACCAGTGGCAGCGGGTGAGCGTCGGACGGGTGGTGGGGCGCGTGGTCGACGCGCTGCAGGATGCGATCAGGCAGCGTGCGGCGGTGGTCACGGTGCGCGAGTTACCGCCCGCATGGGGCGACCCGGGCGCGGTCGAACAGATTTTCAGCAACCTGGTCGGTAACGCGCTCAATTATCTCGACCCGGCGCGCAATGGGCGCATCGAGATCGGTGCGCTGGAACCGGAGCCGGAACCGGTCGACGAGACGGAGCCGCGCGCGTTGCGCACGCGCACTTATTATGTGCGCGACAACGGCCTCGGGATTCCAGCGGCATATATGTCGAAGGTGTTCCGGGCGTTTCAGCGTTTGCACGGCGACGTCGCGAACGGAGACGGCGTTGGCCTCGCGGTGGTGCGGCGTATGGTGGAACGGCACGGGGGGCGCGTTTGGGTTGAGTCGGCGGAAGGCGCGGGATCGACCTTTTTCGTCGTGTTGCCGGAACAGCCTGCGCGCAATTGAGTTGGGACAGGCGTGAGGAGGCACTGTGGGGACAGTTAAAAGCACTATGCAAAAACGGATCGTCAGCACGGAGGGCATATGAGTCAGGGGGAAACAGTGAGTATCGTGCTGATCGAAGATGACGACGGCCACGCCACGCTGGTCGAGCGCAATCTGCGGCGTGCCGGTATTTCAAACGGTTTCGTGCGCTTTCGCGATGGCCAGCAGGCACTCGATTACTTCTTCGGCCCAGCGCCGGCGGACCCTGCGGCCAGCCCTTACCCGCCTCGCGAAGATCTGACGAATTTCGTCGTGCTGCTCGATCTGAAAATGCCACGCGTGGATGGCTTCGAGGTATTGCGGCGTCTGAAGGATTCGCCACAGACCGCCGCGGTGCCCGTGATCGTGCTGACCACGACCGACGATCCGCGCGAAATCTCGCGCTGTTACGAACTGGGCTGTAACGTCTATATCACCAAGCCGGTCGAATACGACGCGTTCATCGAAGCCGTGCGCCGTCTCGGTTTCTTCCTGCAGGTTGTCAAGCTGCCGCCGGGCCACCGGCTGGCCGCGCCGTGACGGAAAGTTCATGTGAAGGCGCTCCGAAAGCGGCCCATGACAAGATAGCCACACCAGAACCAGACCTAGCCAGAGAAGATTCCGCATGACCGAAGAAGTGTCCACGCAGCCCGCCGCGTATGTGCTGGTCGTCGATGACGACGAAGGCATCCTGCGGCTCGCGCGCAAGTCGCTCGAACGTGCCGGCTGCCGGGTTGCAATCTGCGCCGGTGTCGAAGCGGCCCGCGATCGGCTTGCCGCGGGGGCACCCGACCTGCTCGTGCTCGACTACCAGCTCAGCGGGCCAGAGACCGGCCTCGACTTCTTTCGCCGCTTGCGGGCGGAAGGTGTGCGGATCCCCGCCATCCTCGTGACCGGTTTCACTGATGAATCCCGCGTGATCGAAGCGTTGCGCGCGGGCGTATCCGATGTGGTGCCGAAATCCGGCGACTACCTTGATTACCTGCCCGAAGCGGTGGACCGGGTGCTGTCTCAGGTGCGTTTGCAGAAGGCCTCGGACGAAGCCTTGCTGCTGCGCGATCGCGAACAGCATTACCGCACCTTGTCAGAGGCCTTGCCGCACCTCGTGCTGACCTGCAACGCCGCGGGCGATTGCGATTTCCTGTCGAAGCAGTGGTTCGACTACACGGGGTTGGCGGAAAGCAGTTCGTACGGTCTCGCGTGGCTCGACGCGGTGCATCCCGACGATCGAGAAGAGATTCGCCGCACCTGGCTCAAGGCGGTGACGAGCGGCGCCGCCGATTATCGGCACGAACTGCGGATTTGCCGCCACGATGGCGCTTATCGCTGGTTCGACATCCGCGCGGTCGCCATGCGTGATCCCGAAGGCAATGTCAGCAAATGGTTCGGCAGTTGCACGGATATTCATCCCCAGCGCGAGGCGATCGAGGAGCGCGAACGGCTGCTCGCCTCGGAGCAGGCCGCCCGCCAGATCGCTGAAGAAGCCAATCGTGCGAAAGACCGCTTCCTCGCCATGCTGTCGCACGAATTGCGCACGCCGCTCACGCCTGTGCTGGCGGGCGCCAGTGTGCTGGAGATGATCCCGGATCTGCCCGATCAGGCACGCGCGAGCGTGCGCATGATCCGCCGCAACGTCGAACTCGAAGCGCGGTTGATCGACGACCTGCTCGATCTCACGCGCGTGGCGAACGGCAAGCTGCGCCTGTCGCTCGAAACCGTCGACGTGCATGAGGTGATGGACAGCGTGCTCGAACTCTTTCGCAGTGAGATCCAGGTCAAGCAGCAGGACGTGCATGTCTACAAGAACGCGCAGCACCATTACGTGCTCGCCGACCGCGCACGGCTGCAACAGATGCTGTGGAACCTGATTCGCAACGCCGCCAAGTTTACGCCGGACGGTGGCCATATCTACGTGCGCACGCAAGATGAACGCATGCACGTGCAGATCTCGGTCGAGGATACGGGCATCGGTATCGAGCCCGAGCAGATCGGCAAACTGTTCAACGCGTTCGAGCAAGGCGACCAGAACATGACGCGGCAATTCGGCGGCTTGGGCCTGGGTCTCGCGATCACCAAGGCACTGACCGATGTGCACGGCGGCACGGTGATCGCACAGAGCCCGGGCGCGCACTGCGGCGCGACTTTCACGATCACGCTGCCGACCGCCGCCGCGCCTGCGGAATTAACGCCCGTTGCAGCGCCTGATGAGGTGCGTGCTCCCGGCCTGTTGGCCATCTTGCTGATCGAAGACCACGTGGATACCGCCGAGGTGATGGCGCAGCTGATTCGCAGCCTGGGGCACGACGTGACCACGGTGGGCCGTGTAGACGACGCATTGGCCGCCACCCAGTCGCAGACCTTCGATCTGGTGATCAGCGATGTAGGCTTGCCCGATGGCACCGGCCTTGATTTCGTCAAAGCGTTCCGCGAGCATTCGGATGTGCCGGCGGTCGCGTTGACCGGCTTCGGTACTGATGACGATGTGCGCCGTTGCCTGAGCGCGGGCTTTACTTCGCATCTGACCAAGCCTGTCAATTTCGGACAGCTCGAAACGATGATCGAAAGCGCGTTGAGTCTGAAGGCGGAAAAGGACGCTTAGTGTGTTCGCACCGTCGACTGGGTCGGCGTAATTTGCGCGCGGCATGAAAAAGGCCTGTGGCGATTTTCTCGCAACAGGCCTTTTTTATTCGCGCTGGCTAATGTGCCGGTGCGAATGCGTAATGCGTAATGCGGTGAAGGTGGTTTAACGCGGGTGGCTTAATTTGGGCACCTTAGCGCGGCGCTGAGTTTTTCAGCGAATCGCGGATTTCACGCAGCAGCACGACTTCTTCGGGCGTCGGCGGCGGCTCTGCCGCCGCGGCTTCAGCCGGCTTGCGCAGATTGTTAATGAACTTGACCATCAGGAAAATGATGAACGCGAGGATCACGAAATTGATGGCCACGGTGATGAACGAGCCATAACCGAACACTGCCACGCCTGCCGTCTGCAAGTCTTTATACGACTCGGGACTGCCTTTGAAGCTCGCGGGGATATCGCCGAGGCGAACGAACTTGTTGGAGAAATCGAGGCCGCCGGTGGCAACGCCGACAACCGGCATGATCAGGTCTTTAACAATTGAATTGACGATGGTGGAAAATGCGCCGCCGATAATCACCCCGACGGCGAGATCCATCACGTTGCCTTTGAGGGCAAATTCCTTGAATTCCTTAATCATGCTCATATACATTCCTCCCAGAAGTCGATAGCCGAATCATACCAATCTGAGACGGATAGGCTAGTCTTTTGGCAGGGAAAGAGAGGATCGGTTTTATTCTGGAAACTGTGACTGGCTATGGCGCGCCCGTTCGATATGCGCCGCAAAACTGACGGGGTCAGTATTGGTGCCGCACAACAGCACGCCTACGCGTTTGCCTTGCAGCGTTTCGCGCAGCGGTCCGAGTAGCGCTGCAGTGGCGGCGGCGCAGGCCGGTTCCACGGCTAGCTTAAGTTGTCCGAACAAGGTCAGCATGGCCGCGCGCAACTGGTCGTCGGACACGGTGACGAGCTGGTCGATATGACGGCGGCACAACTCGTAGCTGTATTCCTCGGTATGCGGCGACGCCAATGAATCGGCAATGGTGTGCATGTGGCCCATCTTGACCGTGTGATTGGCCGCAAAGCTTTTGCCCATCGCATCCGATCCTTCCGGTTCGACGCCGTACACATGCACCCGCGGGTTCGCGAGCCGCATGGCGGTGGCCACGCCGGCAGCGAGACCGCCGCCACCGATCGGCACGATCACCGCCTCGAGGTCGGGCGTTTGCGTGGCCCATTCATAGCCGAGCGTGGCCGAGCCCAGCACGGTACGATAACCGTTGAACGGGTGCACGAAGTAGCGGCCTTCCTCCGCCTCGATACGGCGCACCAGCTCGAATGCTTCGGCAATGTTTTCCGCGAACACGATGTCGGCGCGATATTGCCTGCACAAGTCCACACGCGCCGGATTGGCCGCCCGAAACAGCACGACCTTCGCGCTGATGCCAAGACGCATCGCCGCATAGGCGACCGCCACCGCATGATTGCCGCCCGAAACACAGGTGACGCCCGCGCTGCGTTGCGCTTCGTCGAGCGCGAGCAGGTTGGTGAACGCGCCGCGCGCCTTGAAGCTGCCGCCCGCTTGCAACAACTCGAACTTGAAGTTCACAACCGTGCCTTCCAGCGACGGAAAGTCGAGCCGGTCGAACACCGGCGTTCGCGTCACCCACGGCGTCAACGCAAAGTGCTGCGTGGCGATGTCGTCGAGTGTGGGGATCGGCTCGCCGTCGATCGTATGGTCAGTGTGTTGCGGCGTGGCGGTTGACATGGCGTGGGTGTGTTTTTCGTCGATATGGCTAAGACTATTTTTGCGGCGGTCAGTTTCAGTGCGCGTGTGCCTCCACCGACATGCTGTGAATGAATTTTTGCAGGAAACGTTCGCACGCCACGAGCTGATCCAGCGCCACGAATTCGTTGGCTTTGTGCGCCTGCTCGATGTCGCCGGGGCCGCACACAATGCTCGGAATGCCCGCCAGCGAGAACAGCCCGGCTTCAGTGCCGTACGCGACCTTGCGCTTGTCCTGGTCGGCGGTCAGCGCGCGCACGAGTTGTGTGATCGCGGCCTGTTCAGACGAATCGAGGCCGGGCGCCGCGGCGATCTTCGTAATCTCAATGGCCGCAGATGGATGCTCGCGCAACATTTTCGGCAGCAGCGTTTCGCGCGCGTATTGATCGATACGCGCGAAGATCGGTTCAGGATCGAGCGTGGGCAGATTGCGGAATTCGAACTGGAACTTGCATTCGGCCGGCACCGTATTGATCGCATTGCCGCCGATGATCGTGCTGGTTTGCGCCGTGGTGAAGGGCACGTCGTACAGCTCGTCGAACGGGCCTTGCGCGCGGAATTGATCGGCCATGTCGCGGATGTAGCAGATCAAACGCGCGGCGTATTCGATGGCATTCAAGCCCTTCGGCGTGAGTGACGAATGCGCTGCCTGGCCGCGCACGCAGCACTGATACGTGTTGATGCCTTTGTGCGCCACGATGGGGCGCATGCTGGTCGGCTCGCCGACGATGCAGCCATCCGGCTTCACGCCGCGCTTCATCAGATCGGCAATCAGGAGCGGTGCGCCCGCACAGCCCACTTCCTCGTCGAACGAGAAGGCGAAGTGAATCGGCTTGGCAAGCTTGGTGCGTTGCATGTCGGGTACGAGCGTTAGCGCCGCGCCGATGAAGCCTTTCATGTCGCAGGTGCCTCGGCCGTACAGTTTATCGCCGCGAATTTCCGGCTTGAACGGATCACTGTCCCATTGCTGACCGTCTACAGGCACGACGTCGGTGTGGCCCGACAGCACCACGCCGCCGTTCGTCTCGCCGTTGTGCGCGGGAATGGTTGCAAACAGATTGGCCCATTTGCCGCTTGCGTCGTGGGTGAGCGTGGCTTCGATGCCGACGGCGCGCAATTCGTCGCGCACGGTTTCGATCAGTCCGAGATTCGGATTGCGGCTCACCGTGTCCATCGACACGAGACGGGTGACCCAGGGAAGCGAGGCAGGGAGCGTTGCAGGGACCGAAGCAGGCGAGGAAGAATTCGATTCAGAGGCGGACGCTTTCGTGGACTGCGCTGTTTCAGCGACGTGAGACATGACAAGACTCCAGCATTTGAGTCTTTCGATCATACCCAAAAAAACCGCACCCGTATGCTGCGGTGCGCATTTGCGCACCGCAGCATGAGCGTTAGCGCGCAGCAACCGTGGCCGCAGTGCCGCGACTGGGCGTTCCGAGTGCGCGCAAGGTTTCTTTCACCGTCGCCACACGCACGGCCAGATCCGGGCTGCGCGTTTCAATACGCAGCTTGTCCTGGCCCGCGAGCTTGATGTGCTTGTGTTTCTGCACCATCTCGATGATCCGCATCGCGTCGACGGGCGGGTTGGGGATGAACTGCAAGCCGATCACGGTTTCGCCCGCGTCGATTTTCGAAATGCCCAAAGGCTTGGCCGCCAACCGCAGACGATGCGTCTCGACGAGCGCATGCGCTTGCGGCGGCAACTTGCCGAAGCGGTCGATCAACTCTTCCTGAATGCCGTCGATCGAATCGTTGTGTTCGCAATTAGCGAGGCGCTTGTAGAGCGACAGACGTTCCTGCACGTCGCCGCAATAGTCCGCGGGCAGAATCGCGGGCGCGTGCAGATTGATCTCGGTGGTCGCGGCAAGCGGTGCGGTGAGGTCCGGCTCCTTGCCTTCCTTGAGCGCCTTCACGGCGTCGTTCAGCATGTCGGTATAGAGCTGGAAACCGATCTCCTGAATCTCGCCCGATTGCTTGTCGCCAAGCACTTCACCCGTGCCGCGAATCTCGAGGTCGTGCATCGCGAGATAGAAGCCCGAACCGAGTTCCTCCATCTGCTGGATCGCTTCGAGACGGCGCTGCGCCTGCTTGGTCAGCCCTTGCGGGTCATGCACCAACAGATACGAGTACGCCTGGTGATGCGAACGGCCCACGCGGCCACGCAACTGGTGCAACTGCGCGAGGCCGAACTTGTCGGAGCGGTGAATCAGAATCGTATTGGCACTCGGCACGTCGATGCCGGTTTCGATAATCGTCGTGCACAGCAGAACGTTCGCGCGTTGGGCAACGAAATCACGCATCACGCGTTCGAGTTCGCGCTCATGCATTTGTCCATGCGCGACGGCGATGCGCGCTTCGGGCACGAGCGCTTCAAGCATCTGCCGGCGATTCTCGATCGTCTCGACTTCGTTGTGCAGGAAGTACACCTGGCCGCCACGTTTCAACTCGCGCAACATCGCTTCGCGAATCACGCTGTCTTCTTCGCGACGCACGAAGGTTTTGATCGCGAGGCGTTTTTGCGGCGCGGTGGCGATCACGGAGAAATCGCGCAGGCCCTCGAGCGCCATGCCCAGCGTACGTGGGATCGGCGTGGCGGTGAGCGTGAGCACATCGACTTCAGCGCGCAACGCCTTCAACGCCTCTTTCTGGCGCACGCCGAAACGATGCTCCTCGTCGATGATCACGAGCCCCAGCCGTTTGAACTGCACGTCCGAGGACAGCAGCTTGTGCGTGCCGATCACGATATCGACCGTGCCTTCGTTGATCTGCTGGATCGCCGCGTTGACTTCCTTGGTCGACTTGAAGCGCGACAGTTCAGCGATGCGCACCGGCCAATCAGAGAATCGATCAGTAAAGGTTTGCGTGTGCTGTTCGGCGAGCAGCGTGGTGGGCGAGAGCAGTGCGACCTGCTTGCCACCCATCACCGCAATGAATGCCGCGCGCAATGCCACTTCGGTCTTGCCGAAGCCGACGTCGCCACATACGAGGCGATCCATCGGTTTGCCGCTCGTCATGTCGCCGATTACGGCCGCAATCGCCGCGGCCTGGTCCGGTGTTTCTTCGAAGCCGAAGCTCTCGGCGAACTTCACATAATCTTTGGGTTCAAGCGCGAACGCATGGCCTTCGCGCAGGGCACGACGGGCGTACAGGTTCAGCAGTTCTGCTGCGGTGTCGCGGATCTGCTGCGCGGCTTTGCGTTTGGCCTTTTCCCACTGGCCTGATCCGAGCGAATGCAATGGCGCGCTTTCCGGATCCGCGCCGCTGTAGCGCGAGATCACGTGCAACTGCGCGACCGGCACGTAGAGCTTGCTGTCGCTCGCGTATTCGAGGTGCAGAAACTCGGTCTCACCTTCGCCGAGATCCATCGTGACGAGGCCCATATAGCGGCCGATGCCGTGCTGCGAATGCACGACCGGATCGCCGATCTTCAACTCGGACAGATCGCGCACCATCGAATCGACGTTGCTCGCCTGTTCCTGACGGCGGCGTCCTGCGCGGCGCGCGAGCGGGCCGTAAAGCTCCGTCTCGGTGATGATTGCGATGCCGTCGACGGGCACCGCAAAGCCATTGGCCAACGGTGCGACGCCAAGCGAGAAACGCGTGTCGCTCGTGAGCCAGCTTTGGAACGTGTCGCTCGATGCCGGCTTCAGATGATTGTCGGCCAGCAACTGCAATAGCGTTTCGCGCCGGCCGGCCGATTCAGTGGCAAAGAGCACGCGGTTCGGCGTGGTGTCCAGATAGGCGCGTAACGCCGCGACCGGATCCTCAGCGTGACGGTCGATCGCAAGATTCGGCAGCGGGGTTGACCAGCCGCCCCCCGCATTGGCAGGCAAGACGAGTCGCGCGAACGGCTTGGCGAACGTAAAGAAATCTTCGTCCGACAGGAACAGACGCTGCGGCTCCAGAATCGGCCGGTCGCGATCGTGCGACAGGAAGTTGTACCGCTGTTTGGTGTCGTTGGTGAAGCGCTTGATCGCCGCGTCCAGATCGCCGACGAATGCCAGTTGCGCGCCTTCGGGCAGATAGTGGAAGAGCGTCGCCGTCTCGTCGAAAAAGAGCGGCAGATAGTATTCGATGCCCGCGGAGGGCACGCTGTTGCCGATATCCTTATAAATCGACGCACGGCTCGGATCGCCCTCGAAGGTTTCGCGCCAGCGGCTGCGGAAGGCGGTGCGGGCGGCCTCGTCGAAAGGGAATTCGCGGCCGGGCAGCAGGCGCACGTCCTTCACCGGATAGAGACTGCGCTGCGTGTCCGGATCGAATGCGCGGATCGAGTCGACCTGGTCGTCGAACAGGTCGATCCGGTACGGTAGCGGCGAGCCCATCGGAAAGAGGTCGAGCAGCGAGCCGCGCACGCAGTATTCGCCGGGACGCACTACCTGGCTCACATGCTCGTAGCCGGCCAGCGTCAATTGCGCTTTGAGCTTGGCCTCGTCGAGGCGCTCACCTTGCGAGAAGGAAAACGTGTAACCCGCCATGAACGAGGCGGGCGGCATCCGGTACAAAGCGGTGGTGGCCGGCACCAGCAGGATGTCGCAGCGGCCTTCGCCGAGATCGTGCAGCGTGGCGAGGCGCTCGGAGACCAGGTCCTGGTGGGGTGAAAAGGTGTCGTAAGGCAGCGTTTCCCAGTCGGGCAGCAAACGCACGCGTGCCTCGGGCGCGAAAAAGCCGATTTCCAGCGACAGCCGCTGCGCGTCGACGGCGTTTTCGCAGACGACCGCCAATAGCGGCACCTTCTCGCGATAGGCCAGATGGTAGCGGGCGATCAGCAGCGCGTCGGACGAGCCGTGCGTGCCGTCGAAGGCAAAACGCTGGCCGGCCTTGACGAGCGCGACGGGCGGGGAGTACTGCGATGTTGCGGCGATGTCTGGCATAGAAGAGAAAAGGCGGCCTCAGGCTCACACGTGATCGGCAAGTTTACGCGTGTCGGGGCGTAGATGCGAAGGACGTATTATAAAATCCGTCCTTTACTTTGACTTCGCGGCATCCGCACTCGTGACTTCCCGTCTATTTGCCCTGATTCCGTGCGCAGGCACCGGCAGCCGTTCCGGCGCCGCGATGCCCAAACAATATCGCACTGTCGCCGGTCGCGACATGTTGCATTACTCGCTGGCGGCTTTCGACGCCTGCAGTGAGTTTGCGCAAACCCTTGTCGTGATTGCCCCCGACGACCAGCACTTCGACGCCCGCCGCTTCAGCGGCTTGCGTTTCGCCGTGCGCCGCTCTGGCGGGGCCTCGCGCCAGGCGTCGGTGCTGAACGGGTTGCACGCGCTGGCCGAGTTCGGCGCGCATGATGACGACTGGGTGCTGGTGCACGACGCCGCGCGGCCTGGCATTACACCTGGCTTGATCCGCACGCTGATTGCCGCACTGAAGGGTGACGCGGTGGGCGGCATCATGGCCTTGCCGGTGGCGGATACCTTGAAGCGGATCGACTCGGGTTCGTCCGACGGGCGGATTGCCCGCACCGAAGCGCGCGATGGTCTGTGGCAAGCGCAGACGCCGCAGATGTTCCGCATCGGCATGTTGCGCGAGGCGATTTTGCGCGCGCAGGCGGACGGTCACGATCTGACCGACGAAGCGAGCGCGATCGAGTGGCTGGGGCACGCGCCCAAGTTGGTGCAGGGGAGTTTGCGGAACTTCAAGGTCACTTATCCGGAAGACTTCGATCTGGCCGAGGCGATTCTGAGCCGGCCGTCGCCGGCTTCCTGACTGGATGAATCAAATTTAAATTAACGGACTTAATGCATATGGATTTCAGAATTGGGCAGGGTTATGACGTGCATGCGCTGGTGCCGGGGCGTCCGTTGATTATTGGCGGCGTGACGATTCCCTATGAGCGCGGGCTGCTCGGGCATTCGGATGCGGATGTGTTGTTGCATGCGATTACCGATGCTATTTTCGGCGCGGCCGCGATGGGTGATATTGGGCGGCATTTCTCCGATACCGATGCGAGATTCGCTGGCGCGGATAGCCGGGTTTTATTGCGGGAGTGTTTTGCTCGCGTGACGGCGGCGGGGTTTTCTATCGCTAATGTGGATAGCAGCGTGGTGGCTCAGGCGCCCAAGCTGGCGCCGCATATCGAGGGGATGCGGGCTAATATCGCTGCGGATCTTAACCTGCCGGTTGAGCGGGTTAATGTTAAGGCTAAGACTAATGAGAAGTTGGGTTATCTCGGGCGTGGCGAGGGGATTGAAGCGCAGGCTGTGGTTTTGTTGATCAAGGGGTGATGTTAGGTTTTTGCCGTTGCGGCGCTTGTTCTTTGTTTGCCTACGGCGGTGGTTTTTCCTTGATCTGGTTTTTTGCGCGGTGCTTGCGGTCTGTATGCCTGCGGCGTTGGCCTTTCCTTGTTTTCTTATTGGATTATTAGCGTCGCCCCTGTGCGGGGCAGGCACTTACTTTCTTTGCCGCCGCAAAGAAAGTAAGCAAAGAAAGCGGCTCCAACCGCTAATTCTTAAGCGGGTCCCCTGGCTTGGAGGGGGTAGTGGCGCATCTGGAATCTGTGCCCTCGCACATTCGGCGTGAGTGACAAGGCCGTCATACTTCCGGCGGCGCTGCGCGCGCCGAAGCATACTTCATAAAACCATCCGCCGCGTTTGGCGCCTGTATTTTACCCGGTGCCGTGGTTCGTCATTGCACCGCCACCGCGACTTCAACACGCCGGAATATCGCTCGGAGCGTGGGTTTGCCCATGAGTGCAGACGCCATTCGCCGAGGCGAAGCCGATAGCCCCCACTGCACCAGAACGGAGCCCTTGGTTTGCCACGCATACCCATCCGCGACGCACGTAGTGCGGAGTGGGAGCTGATGACTTCTTTGTCACTATCGCTGAATGTGCGAGGGCACGGATTCCAGATGCACCACTACCTCCTCCAAGCCAGGGGACCCGCTTAAGAATTAGCGGTTGGAGCCGCTTTCTTTGCTTACTTTCTTTGCGGCGGCAAAGAAAGTAAGTGCCTGCCCCGCACAGGGGCGAACGCTAATAAACCAATAAGAAAACAAGGAAAGGCCAACACCGTAAGCGCACAGAAAAAAGCGCCGAGCCGGCAAACAAATCAAGAAAAGCCCAAGAAGCCAGAACGAGCAAAACCACAACATTCACAAAAGCCACAAGCGCGCAGCGAAAAAACCTTAACTGCGCTGCGCGCCAAAACCCCCTATTTACCTTCAGCAGCAATACACTGCGCAGCAGCGCTCACCACCGCCGCAATGCGGCCAACATCCCGCAATTGCGTAGAACTCATCCATTCCATTGGTATCTTCTATCAAGTTGTCGATAAAAAAGCCCGCTGCTTTTTCAAGCCTAGCGGGCTTCTGACAGCGCGGCTTACAGCGTTGCGCCGCCGACCGCGCGGTTGCAAGGACACGGTTCGTCCGTTTGCAGAGCGTCGAGAATACGCAGCACTTCTTCCGGATTACGTCCGACGTTCAGGTTGTTCACCGAAACGTGTTGAATCGTATTGTCCGGATCGACGATGAACGTTGCGCGCAGTGCCACGCCGGCTTCCTTGTCGCGCACGCCGAGCTGGTCGATCAACTCGCCCTTCACGTCACCGAACGAATAGTGGTTCAGCTTGCTCAGGTCCTTGTGCTCACGGCGCCATGCCAATTTGACGAACTCGTTGTCCACGCTGCCGCCGAGCAACACCGCGTCGCGCTCCTCGAAATCCTTGACCAGCTTGCCGAACTCGACGATTTCCGTCGGGCACACGAACATGAAATCCTTCGGGTAGAAATAGATGATCTTCCACTTGCCCGGAAACGACTGCTCCGTGATCTCTTCGAACGCCGACACGCCGTTTTCTTCGTGGGTATTGAAGCCCGGCTTGGCGGCAGTGACGGTGAACGCTTCGACTTTATCGCCAACGGTTTTCATGCGAGTGCTCCCTCGTGTGATGGGAAAATAGCATGTTGAGGCTATCAGTTCGTCGTAACGAGCACGTTACACGTTTTTGACTATGGCTCTATGAAGTTATCCGTTCAATAGTTTCCATCTAACACGTAGGGTAGTTATTATTCAACGCGGCCGACGGTCGCACGGGTAGCGCAATACCCCTTCCGGTCAAGCGCCTTTTGCCAACGGAAACTCGATCGTCACCTCGAGGCCCGGGCCTGGCGTGCGATTGCGCAGGCGCAGCGCGCCGCGATAACGGCCTACCAGTCGCTGCACAATGGCCATGCCAAGGCCCGTGCCGTTCGCCTGAGTGCGCGCTGAATTCACACGATAGAACGGGCGTGTGACAAGAGCCAGTTGGTCCTCAGGAATGCCGGGCCCTTCGTCGACCACGGACAACTCGACCCGTGAGTGTGACACCCGCGTTTCCAGAATCACATGCGGTATGCCGTCGCCGTCGCTCAAGCCGTACTTGCGCGCGTTTTCCAGCAGATTACCGACCACTCGACGCATATCGGTTTCATCCGCCTCGATCACCGCCGATGGCGCGAGGCGCGTGATCAGACGCATGCTGTCCTCGCTCTGCATTCGCGCGGCCAATTCGCCTGCGATCACCGACAGATCGACAGGTTCCGGCACCCGCTGCACCGGACGAGCGTAATCAAGGAACCGGCCGATGATCATATCCATCTGCTCGATGTCGTCGACCATCGCATCTTTGGTGGCCTGGTCGGATGGGCTCATTTCGGTTTCGAGCCGCAGCCGCGCGAGCGGGGTGCGCAGATCGTGCGAGATACCCGCAAGCATGAGCGCGCGGTCGGCCTCGAGCTGTTCGAGGTCCTGCACCATCTGGTTGAAACTGCGATTGGTCTCGGCGGCCACGCCCATGCCGCGCTCGGGCAGCGGCTCCGGTGACTGGCCGGAGCCGACCTTGCGCGCGGCCATGGCGAGACGGGCGAACGGGCGGTTCACGAGACTGGTGATGAACGCCGCGCCGAACAGTGACAGCGCCAGCGCGAACACGCCCCAGCCGGCCCACTGCAAGCCCGTCGCGTTGTCCAATTGATCGCGGTCGAGCGCCACCCAGTAATCGTCGTCGTCGATCTTGAAGCTGATCCAGACGCCGGGGATGTCGTTGACGCTCTGCGCAATGACCGTGTCGTCGCCAAGGCGGCCGCGAATGTCGTGTTCGATCAGCCGGTTCAGCGACTCGTCGGGCTGGAGTTTGTACTTGTCGGTGGTTTCGCGCGGGTACACGCGCACCCCTTCATTGCTCTCCAGATCCTGCAGCAGTGCGCGCCGCAGGTCGGGATCGGAATAGAGGAGTGCGGTGCGCGTGAGCTTGACGATGGCAACCAGTTGCAACGCCACGCGCTGTGCGCGCGGCTCGCGTTCGATCACCCGAAAGCTCTGGAACCACGCGGCGAGACTGACTGCGATCAACAGCGCGATCAACAGAAAGGTCCGCCAGAAAAGGCCACCGAACGCGAGCGTCAGGAGGCGCCGGTCGATCCGCATGGGCCCTTCTTATCTGAAATCAAAAACGGGAGGTGAGAACAAACTCAGGCTGCACCGTCAGGAATGAACACGTAGCCGAGACCCCAGACGGTTTGAATGAAACGCGGGCTGCCCGGATCAGGTTCGATCAGCTTGCGCAGACGCGAAATCTGCACGTCGAGACTACGGTCGAAGACTTCATATTCACGGCCGCGCGCCAGTTCCATCAGCTTTTCACGCGACAGCGGCTGACGCGGGTGACGCGCAAACACCTTCAGCACCGAAAACTCACCCGTGGTCAGCGGAATTTCCTGGCCGGCCTTGGTGAGCGTGCGGGTGGCGAGATTCAGCGCGAATTCGCCGAACTCGAACACTTCGGTGGTTTCGGACGGTGCGCCCGGCAACTCCGACGGCGACTGGCGGCGCAGCACCGCGTGAATCCGTGCTACCAGCTCGCGCGGGTTGAACGGCTTGGGCAGATAGTCGTCGGCGCCCATTTCGAGCCCGACGATACGATCGACGTCTTCACCCTTGGCCGTCAGCATGATGATTGGCGTGCGGTCGTTGCTGCCGCGCAAGCGGCGGCAGATCGACAAGCCGTCCTCGCCGGGCAGCATCAGATCGAGCACCAGCAAGTCGAAGCGCTCACGCACCCAGAGCTTGTTCATGGACGGCGCGTTCTCGGCAACGTAGACATTGAAGCCCTGTTCACCGAGGTAGCGGCGCAGCAGATCGCGCAGGCGCGGATCGTCGTCGACGACGAGGATTTTCGAAGGGTTTTTGGTTTCCATGGTCGGCATCTTAGCGCGATTAGAAAGAGACGCGCGGTTGCATCATTTATCGGGTTACAGTCAGTTACAAAATTTACCCGCACTGTGGCACGACGTAAAGCATGGGCAGGTAGACTTCTTTACTGAATGCGGCTGTTCGGTGGATACTTCACTCGACTAAAACTCTCGCACCCGGCTCGCTACCGGGGTTTGTATACGCATTTGAGGTAGCCGGTTGCTGCGCCACGAAGGGAACAACATGAAGGGAGGGGTTTGGCCGAATGTGCGCCTAAGCGTCATTGCACTGGCGGTAGCCGGGACGCTTGCAGGCACACTGGGACCAACTCTCGCCCACGCCCAGCCTTCGGCCGACAGAGCTGTGAGCGAACGCGTGCCCAAGTCGGTTAATTCCAGGGCGAATCACCGCAACCCCACCAACGATCACAACTTCGACCGCCCTGCGTCAGACGCGATGTTGCGCACCGCAGTTCCCCCCGATCTTGATCAGCGTCGTCGTGATGGCCATATGACGCCCGACGAACGGCGTCTGTTACGGCAGCACATCGAAGACGCTGTCCGCGAACTCTACAAACGCTAGCCAATTCCGTGCCCGCTCTGGGTACGCCGGTCGCGCTTTCTCCGCGCGTGAAAGATTTCGTTGCACTTCCCCCGTCAACTTTCCCGTTCAATCTGCCGTTGAGCCGCCAGAGCACAGCGCGTTTTGCATGCGCGAATGCCTTTTCGTGACGCCCCGCAACCGGATGGTCGATGATGAAAATGCTGACAGGCGGTAATCGTGGGCGATGGCTTGCAGCCACTGCCGCTGCGCTCGCGGCAGTAACGTGGTGCGCGCCGGCATCGGCGGTGCAGCAAGGCGCCTCTCATGCTCCCCACAACAAGCATCGCGCGCCGGCTGCCGCGTCTGTCGTTTCCGTAGCCGACCAGGACATCCTCGACGCCGACGACGCGCGCTTCTTCCTGACGCGTGTCGGCTTTGCTCCCGATAGTGGCGAGGTCGCGCAATACGTTGGACTTACGCGCGAGCAGGCCGTCGACAAGGTGCTGGCGACAGCCCGAACCGAAGCCGTCACACCGCTGCCGGACTGGGTGCTCGAGCCGATCCCGACACGCGAAATCCGCAAGACGTGGACGGATGATCAACGTCGCGACGAGCAGCGATTGCGAGGTCAGCGTTACGAAATATTACGTGCATGGTGGGTGCGCGAGATGTTGAGCACGCCGTCGCCGCTGACCGAGCGCATGACGCTCTTCTGGCATAACCACTTCACGTCAGGGCAGGACAAAGTCCAGTATCCGCAGCAAATGGCGCAGCAGAACATGCTGTTGCGCCGTGACGCGCTCGGCAACTTCGGCGAGCTGTTGCACGACGTCGCGAAAGATCCGGCGATGCTGCAATACCTGGACGGCGCGAGCAATCGTAAGGGCAAGCCCAATGAAAACTTCGCGCGTGAAGTGATGGAGCTATTCACGCTCGGCGAAGGACACTACATGCAGCGCGACGTATCGGAAGCCGCGCGTGCCTACACAGGATGGAGCCTCGATCCCGACACGCAGACGTACGTGTGGCGCGCCAACCAGCATGACGACGGCGACAAGACCGTGCTCGGTCAAACCGGTCCGTTCGACGGCGATCAGGTGCTCGACATCCTGCTTGCTCGACCGGAAACCGCGACCTTCGTCACGACCAAGCTGTGGCGCGAGTTTGTCTCCGACACACCGGACCCCGCCCGCATCGCACCGATCGCCGCGCAGTTCCGCGCGAGTCACTACGATATCAAGGTCGCGCTGCGCGGCCTCTTCATGAGCGACGCGTTCTGGGACGACGACGATCGCGGTGTCCTTGTGAAATCGCCGGCGGAGTTCGTGGTCGGGACACTGCGTGCGTTCGATATCGGCTACGACAACACGGCACCGTTTGCCGCGCAGATCCGCACGCTCGGCGAGAACCTGTTCTACCCGCCGAACGTCAAGGGATGGCCGGGCGGCACAATATGGATCAATAGTTCGACGCTGCTTGCGCGCAAGCAATTCGTCGAGCAACTGTTTCGCGCGACTGAAACCGCCGGTCCGCGGCGTACGAACAATCCGATGAGTGCAATGATTGCGGCGAGCGGCGCACCAGGCAATATGCAGGCGAATCCGCCGATGCCGCGCGCGATGGCGCGAGTCGGCCCGGCCGGCCAGGGTGGCGTACGCTTTGACATCGACACGTGGCTTGCGCATCACAACACCGCGCCGACGGCGAAGCCGGGGCTGTCGATGGAGCTTCAGCTGCAGCATGCCGTCTTGCCGCTCACGCCGGTTGACGCGATCGAGACCGATTCGACCGCCAGTGCTTATCTGGAGGCGTTGCTGATGGACCCGGCTTATCAGTTGAAGTGAGCAACTGGGTGATCAGTTGAGGTGAGCGGCTGCGACGGGCGACGGAATCGAGCAGCTCAACCGTTTAACTCAGATCGGCAGCGCAAATGAACGGTCCGTCGACAGCGGCAAGACAGGCGCCATGACAATCGAACGAGGTGCAGGATGAAACGACGCAGCTTTCTCTCGATGGGCGCAGCCGCCGGTGCGGCGCTCTGGTTGCCACGCGCGTTCGGTGCGCAGGCGGCCGCTCCCGGCGGCGCAATGAATCGCGGTTACGGCAACCTGCTGATCCTCGTCGAGTTGAAGGGCGGTAACGACGGTTTGAATACCGTGATTCCGTTTGCTGATCCCACTTACTATCAGCTACGTAAAAACATCGGTATCAAACGCGAGCAGGCGATTCAGCTCGACGAGCGCACCGCGCTGCATCCGTCGTTGCAGCCGCTGATGCCGCTTTGGCACAGCCAGCAACTGGCGATCGTGCAGGGCGTCAGCTACGCGCAACCGAACCTGTCGCATTTCCGCTCGATCGAGATCTGGGACACCGCGTCGCGTTCGGATCAATACTTGCGCGAGGGCTGGCTCACACGTGCATTCGCGCAGGCTCCGGTGCCCGCTGGTTTTGCCGCCGACGGCGTGGTGATCGGCAGCGCCGAAATGGGACCGCTCGCCAACGGCGCGCGCGCGATCGCGCTGGTCAATCCGGCGCAGTTCGTCAAGGCTTCGCGCCTAGTCACACCGGTGTCGCTGCACGAGCGTAATCCGGAATTGGCGCACATTCTCGACGTCGAGAACGACATCGTGAAAGCCGCCGATCGTCTGCGTCCCACACAAGGTCAGGTGCAATTGAAGACGGTGTTTCCCGGTGGCGCATTCGGCGGTTCGATCAAGACCGCGATGCAGGTGCTTGCGGCCGGGGACACGCCGCAGGGGCAGCCGAAGAGCGGGCAGGGCGTCGCGGTGATCCGTTTGACGCTGAACGGTTTCGATACGCATCAGAACCAGCCTGGTCAGCAGGCGGCGCTGCTCAAGCAACTGGCCGAGGGGTTTGCGTCGATGAAGTCGGCGCTGGTGGAGCTCGGCCGCTGGGATCAGACGCTGGTGA
>NZ_WOEZ01000148.1 GCF_013177735.1 Paraburkholderia elongata
GGCGGGTGCGGGGCGGTTTGTACGGCGTGCCGCCAGTGCTCGCGCGGCTCGATGGTAACGGTAACTTGCCGGTCGGCGTCGATTTCCAGCAACTCTACGCGACCGTGCTCGGGCCTTGGTGGGGGCTCGACGCGTCCGCGATCCTGCAGCAGCGGTTCGAGCCGCTGCCGTTATTACGCGTCTGATAATGGGACGGCGCTTCCTTATCGGCATGAGGCGGCGGCCGTTGTGTCGTCCGCTTACCTGGCGCGCCACGCGATCCAGAGCTTGCGGATCGGCGTCAACGCAATGCGTTGGTGCAGCACTTGATAGTCGTCACGTTCGATTTCATCCAGCAGTGCCAAAGCAAGGGCCGCCTGCGCCACCAGCGTACGCTGCGAGCGGCGCTCATCCGCGGGCATGGCGGCGAGCGCCGCTTGCAACGCATCGCGGGCCCGCTTGGTCTCGAAGCGCATCAGCTCGGTAAACGCGTCGGAATACTTCCGATTGATCAGATCCGCAGCGGTGACGTTAAAGCGCTGCATTTCGTCGATCGGAATATAGATGCGGCCGTGACGCGCATCATTGCCGGTTTCGACGACGAACTGCGCAAGCTGTAGCGCCTCGCCGAGCGGTGCCGACCAGCTCGACGCCTGTGCGCCGTTTTTCGCCGTAGAACGCGCGACCAGCGATGCAAAGGTGCCGCCCACGCCCTGCACGTAGCGCCGCAGATTCGGGTAGTCGAGGTAGCGTGCCTGGTCGAGGTCCATTTCGAAACCGGCGAGCAACGCCTGCAACGCCGGATACGCCGCCTGCACGTCGGGCAGATGGGCCGCCAGCGCCTTTGAAACCGGATGCGACGGCGAGCCCGAAGCCAGCGCGGCGATCTCGTTTTGCCACCAGGCGAGTTTGGTGCGGCCGATGGCCGGATCGCTGATTTCTTTAACGGTTTCCTCGAACTCGCGGCGCAGCGCGAACAGTGCGGTCAGGAGCGGTTGGCTTGCCGCGGGCGCCTGCCGAAGCGCATAGTAGGTGCTCGATCCGGGCGGCGCCGCTTTCTGCTGGCAATATTCGTCGAAATTCACGGGATTGGAATGTGGGGAAGGGCGGGCGTTGAGGGAACGGCGTGCGTGCGTTTAACCAAAAATTGTAGCATCGACGCTCCTCGGGCAGATGCATGAGCAAATGCAGACAAGCGCGAATCAATCGGTTAGAATCTCGCGCTTACGCTTTCGGGCGCGGGGTTTTACGCGGTCGTGAGTATGCAGGACATCGGGCAGAGCGCGCAGCGCTTTGCCCGGCTGCGAGGGTGGCGAAATTGGTAGACGCACCAGGTTTAGGTCCTGACGCTCCGTGCGGTGTGTGCAGGACTGATACACCCGGGAACCCATGTAGAATAAGGGTTGTTAGCGCGTCTCGCAGAAGTTCGGCGTCTCGCAGAAGCGTGTGTCGCATGCGATATCGCAGCGGTCCTGCCTGTTAGGTATAAAAATTCGCGTGAGTGGCGAAATTGGTAGACGCACCAGGTTTAGGTCCTGACGGGAGCAATCTCGTGCCGGTTCGAGTCCGGCCTCACGCACCATCGAAGTAAGAAAAAAGGCCATGTTCCCAGGCGGAGCATGGCCTTTTTTCTTTTTGGGTACGATTGCCCGTCAACCGTTTGCAAACACCGAGTTGAGGTGCTCGAACATTTCGCGGCCCGTTGCAGTCAGACGGATAAACTCATCGGACTTACCCTCCTTGGTAAAGGTTTCAGCAAGTCCTGCTTTCAACGCCTTCGCAACTCCCGCCTCGGTCACGCGGTTCGCTTCGTCACGGTCGAGCGCAAAGCGCAGCCCTGTTTTCAAGAAAAACTGGTGCGTGCCTTCATCTCCTGCGTTTGCCAGCTGGCACAACACCACGGCCGCTGCCGGGTGCAGTGGTGCGGCTACCGACTGTGCGATGGAGCGGTGCGTGTGAAAGAAAATCGGGAGGATTGCATCAAGCGCAGTCGAAGCAGGCGTGTATTCGGTTTTCGCTTCTGTCATCAATGACGCTCCGCAATCGAGCGCTTGCACAGTTCCGCTGCTTCAGCTAGGAGCCGGGCGTAACCGCGCATGTCACCTTTTGCTACCAAGTCCAGCGCGGCGCCAAGCGTCAGCCGGGCGACTTCCTTTTCCGCATCGCTCATCTCAATAAACTGTTCCTCTTTGTTCACGCGGCCCCCATTTCAGCGGAGTCGACTTGTACCAGCACGCCTTCCGACGAGAGTCCCAGTTTTTCAAAGCGCTCTGCACCGCCTTGAATAAACGCGTCGTCGAATGCTGGCAACTTGTCCGTTGCTTCCAGTGCAGCCGTCATGGCAGCTTGCAGTGCCGCCTCAGCGCGGAAATCGCTCTTCGCTTCTTCACAGGCCTTCACTGCGTCCAGCAATTTGATGGCGGCAGCCAGAAATCCCAAGCTACGTGCGTCTTGGCCTGCCGTGAAGTTTCCAAATGCGTCGCGGCACATTGCAGTTGCCAGCGATGTTGCTTTTCGTGTTAGTGCGCTCATATCTTCCTTCTTATTCTCTCGTATTTAGCGGGCGCACGCGCCCGGCCGACACTCTGCCGGCAACAGGATTACGGCTGTCGTTTGCAAATTCTTGAGCCCAAATTCGAGTGCGAGGCGCTTATACTTAGCTGACGACTGCAGGCGCAAGGAGGAGGCGATGCAACACCACTTGGCGTGGGATTGGGTAGCGGTTGACTGGTGGCAAATATTGTCGTCGGCGGCGCCGGTGCTCGGCGTCACGGTGGCTGCAGCGATTGTGGGCTTTGGGCTTGGCAGGCTTATACGCGGCCGCCCGTATCTGGGGCGCCACGTCAGTGCGCCCCGCAGTTGACACATACCCGCTTGACATCAGAGCACGACATGACGCCGCGCCCCGTCGCGGTCAAATTCTTCGACGACAGCTTCTGCGTCGAGTTATCGGACGGCCGCGCTCTGAGCGTGCCGTACAGTGTGTCGCCAATGCTGTTTTCAACCACGCCCGAACAGCGCGCGAATGTGCGTCTGACACCATCCGGGTTGCACTGGGACCAACTTGACGAAGACCTCGGTGTCGCAGGCCTGCTGCGCGACTACCTGTAATCAGCCGGAACTGTTTTCATATTTGACCGTTCGCGTGCCCACCTGAATTTTTCTGCTGATGCGACGCTTGCCGGTACACACAACGCCGTCCATTGGAATCTGCGTTGTCAGTCCCGCGTTGTAATCGCGCGCAAGCCGGCCGAGCGACACCTGAATGCGCAGCTTTTTGAATGTCTCCGCAGCAATCGCTTCGAACGTCGCCGATGGCGCCAATTTCCCGGTGAACTTATTCACCCTGGTTTTCGCGTACACACCGATGCTCACACGCACCAGCCTCCCATCCCCCACAAGTTTTGCAAGCACCCGTCCGACCTGCGCGACGCTACCCATCGGTGCGAGTTCCGACCTCAGTAGAACGACGTCCTTGCGCCGCCTAATGGAGCGCACAATCTTGTCTTCAACTCGCACGGCTATAAATACTGAGGACTTTGCGGGCAATCGTGGCGACGTCGTCGTCACTGTCCACAGCCACCGGCTCCGTGTCAACACGCGGAGCGTCTTTGCTCTCGATGCTTGCGCGTGCTTGTCCTCCGGTTATACGAATGTCGAGCCGAGCGAGCGGCTTGTCCTCAGTGCCGGTTTTGCGACCAACAAACACCGGCACGTGCTCGCCGGCTGGGAGAGGCGTGCTGTACTTGTCGGTACACATCTCCAGCACTCTAGCGGCTTCTTCGAGCAGTGAAAAGGGCGGGCGGTCGAACGGCACCGCACTGCCCTCAAGTTCGCAAATGCGCGTAAAAAAACTGATGTTGTCGTACTCGCCGTCGTAAAAGGTGATTGCGAGCATTTTAATTTCCCTTGTGGTCGGCAACGGTCACACCCACAAACCAGCGTGCGCGCCGATATCGCGCGCCCCGGCTGAGCGACTGCATTACCGAACGGTCGCCGAGCGAGCCGCGAGGCGCTGTCAATGTATCCCAGCGCAGCCATGCCGGCAAAGGACGTAGGCGGCGGCACAGCCGGTCAAGCCGCGACAACTGCACGCCGCTCACGCTTGCAAGCACGGCGGGGTAGTACCGTCTGTGTGCAATTTCAACCCCAAAAACATCCCCGCGTCGTCCAAGGCGGCGCAGCTCCGCCGGCGACACACCCCTTTGGCGGCAAAACGCCTGTGCTGACAGAAACTCGCCACGCTGAACTTTACGCCGGCGCCACCGGCGCGCACTGCGCTCAAAGTCGTCGGCGGTACGCGGTTTGTAGAGCCCAGCTTCCTGCGACACGCGCGCCAGTTCCTCCAGCGCCTTGCGTGCGCGCTTCCTTGCTTGCAGACCGTACGCCTCTGCGTCAGCGCGGTCGACGGCCCGTGTGCCGTCAGTGCCGGTGATTGCAGGTAGCTTGCCGTCAGTGATTAACCGAAGCACGTGCTTCCGCGTAACGTTTAAAAGCGTCGCCACCTCGGCAACAGACAGGGTGTCATCCATAGCCATCACCGCCACGGGAAAACGGGACGTTCGGGGAGCTGTTCCTTGCCCGCAAGAGCGGTCGCAATCCCGCGTGCCACGAGGTCCCACACACTGCCGCCAAAGCGCGGATACGCGGTCAGCGTCGCGGTGCCCACCTGGTGTTCGTCTTTGCCCTCAAATACAGTTACTGCGTAGTCTCCGTGCTTGTTGATGGAGACCCCGTCATTCACGCTCGCTTCGTCGGCTGTCACGTTTTCAATTTCGGTGTAGCCTAGTACGCGGCTTGGTCCGTGCGGCGGACACAGCTCTACGGTCACTTTAAGCATCGTCGCTACTCCTGGCTTTGTGAACACGCTCCGCGAGCGCCACCGCTTCGCTTGGCGACATAGGCAATGGCTCCAGCGGCGCCACCCGCAGCACCCAGTCGCGCAGACTGACAACAAGCGCAGCGTCGTCTGCGCTCAAGCGGGCTGCTACGCCCGGTTGCTGACACAGTACGAAAATAGCGTCGGACGCCGCGCGCACGCGGCCAGACTCAGTAAGCGCTTCGTTGCGTGCATCCCGGATGAGGTCTTCGTACCGCACAACGCTCTCCTGCGTTAATTGCAATAGGCAATGCTACCATCAACGGGTCAGTAGTGTTAGGACTACTAGGCTTTGTTGCACCGTGCAACTAAGGGGAGACGCGTTATGAAAGTGCAGGACTTATTAGCTCAGCTAGCGCTAGCGGACCCGCAAGCCGAGGTACTTTTCCTAGACCAGTGCGCCGACGCCGATGAGACGGACGAAGTGGGTCTTGTGGACATACGCACCGAGAGCTGGACGCATGAGCGCGGTACGTACGGCGGTAAGCCGTACGAAGCGCGTTATCCCGGCAATCCGTGCGAGCGCGAGAGCGGTTACTCGGGCATTGTGACCAGCGCGGAGCGCGTGGTCGTCCTGTCAGCAGGTCCAACAAACCTGCGCTACCTGCCAACCTAGTTTTCAGGCGTCGCTATAGGTGTCATCTCTGCTACCAGTAACAACATGCACGCACCTGCACGCGAACTCGCAACTAATCTAATTGGTGCAGCACTCGGCGAACTGTTCGGCCCGCTAAGCCTGCCATCTGATGAGTACTTCTCTGACCGCAGCAAGGTAACTGCAGTGAGCGCGGCTAGCGCGCTAGGTGGCAATGAACGCGCAGCGGCTCTGATAACACGTGCGGGCTTGGACGGCGCCGACTTCACGGGCGACGACTATGCCGGACTGTGCGCTGTTCTGGAAGCAGCGGTGGCGATGGTGGAGCACTGGGAATTGACCGCAGGGTAGGCCACGAAACTCGTTTCTGCGCAGAAACGGAATGTACCTGAACTGCGGCATTACGGTTTTCAACGTTGAAAACTAAAGTACCTGAATTGGCGCATTGATTTTGACGTCAAAATAATTTGTATAACAAAACCACAACAATGAGGATTGATTCTGTAAAATTCACGTTTATTGTTGTGAAAATATGGAGCAATAGACCACGTCGGCTCGTAAGTAACCATCAAAACCGGCCGTTCTTACGGCCGCAGTGCGTCCAAACTCGCCAATTTTGACGCCAGCAAACCCTCGAAATCGGCATAAAGCACTGCACTACACGCGGCTCTGTCTTCAACTCCTCGAGTCGAATGCCTCCACACAAACGCACCACCAACACTGCGACATTGTTTTCAGTGGAACTCCGACGACACCCGCGCTCGCGCTTGATATCAAATCGGCGTCGTACCACAGCAATTGGCGCTCGTCATGGACTGTGCTACTGGGCTTTTTTCCCCGCAGCGCTAGGCGTTGCGCCTGCCAAATATCACGATATATCACGGCCCGTAATATAAAAGCCCCGCGTCGAGCGAGGCTTGGTATCAGTATCAGGCTTCTTGCTCATCGTCCTCGTATTCCGGGCTGCGTGGGTCATCTGCCGGCAGGTCCTCGCGCTTAACGAAATGCTGACCCCGGAAGTCGCAGTACTCGTAGTCGGTCCAGTCTTCATCCCACCAGTCCGGCGCCTGGCCGTCCGGGAGTGTCACCCCTTCAAGCACTGCATCCAGGTCCGCCCAGCAGTACTTATCCCCATAGCCCCACCGCACTTCGCGCATGCCGGACTCCCACACAATCACCCGTGCACCGTACTGGCAATCGTAGTGCAGGCTCCAGCTTGCCAGCTCGTCGCAGCACTGCTCGAACGTAGGCTCCCCGCCGTTCTCGCTCACCCACTCGTCCCGAGCTTCGCCCAGCAGGCGGAGCAGGAAGTCGATGGCTTCGTACCCGTCGCTACCTCTTTTCAGCATGTCCTCAAGCGAGCAGTCGTCAGCGCCGGTCACCGTTGGATACCAGGCCCGCACGAACCGTGCGAGACGAAAGCCGTGCAAGTCGTCACCGCGGCTGCCGTTGCTGTCGACAAAGAGGGTCTCATAGTCGCGGTCGTCCACTTCCCTTACCCGGAGCGGAAGGGTATTTCTGTTCGCATGCGCGTACTCTCCCGCGTCCAAGCCGGACGCGTAAAGGTCAGCCGCTTCCATTTCGGCGTACGTCTGATAGCCGCCAGTGTCACGCGCGTACGCGTCGAGCGCGTCTTTCTCGTCGAGTGCTTCGAATTCGCCGAGGCAGTTAAAGTCTTGATTGCAGATGCGAAAGAGTTTCATTGGGAGTGTTCCTTTGAGGTTGTGCTTGATAGGCCGGCTTCGCTTCGCCTCCTATAACTTGTATAAGCACCTCTCAAACTTCACTCCGTGCGCAATCCTTTAAAAGTTATCTTTGAGTGCAGTTATCACAGTCGCTCAAAATTTATTTTGTTACCATTCATTACGTCGGCATGAAACATATCGCTTCACTGCGTAAGTGCTCCTTCGCGAGCGACAACCAAACAAACCTATCCCCTGAAAAACAAACACCGGAGTTGCTAACATCCGCATGCCGACCGGTGCTCGCCGCGGCACCTTCACTGAGGCTGATGTACTCGAAACTATGCGGTCCCTCAGGTTGTCGCCAGTGCAACTACGCGTCGTGCTCGCCTGATGCGTTGTCTCGAGACGGCCGTCCCATATCGAGCACGAGGAAGGTCATGATGATTTCGCGAGAATCAACCGTGTAGAAAGCCTTGAAGCCAATCGGCGAAGAATCGTGGTCGGGCAGGTCTTCGACATCCTGATAGCTAATGCCACTCGGAGGCTTGGCACATGCTTCCTTCAAAAAACTCACGATTCGCGTGCGATCGGCGCCGCGAGAGTAGGTAATATGAAAAAAGAACCGGCAGCTACCGTAATCAAACAGTTTTTCGAAATGCAAGGTCAGATTGGTTGTGTCGACCGACTTAACAACGAGCGCCTCGATAACAGCGAGCTCCGCGGTTCCCTTGCTGATTACGATGTCTCGCTCACCAACACCACCCGACCGTGCTTTGCCGCCGCGCGGTTGGTCCTGCACTGCCCACTGTGGGACGACTAATCGCGAGAGAAGGAGCTGCTTCAATACGCCCGAAATATTGTCTTCCAGGCGGAGCATTCCAAGGTTTTCCATCATCGTCGCGACGGCAACCAGGCTCGCGCACGCACCCCGCACTTGGTCCAACAAATATAGGTCAATACGGCCGCGCTCTTGGAGTACTTGTGCCTGCTCGTCATGTCCAAGCCTTGCCAATGCCTCGAATGCATGTCGTAAGCCAGGAATCGGGTCGCCGTCGACCGCAAGATTCGGAACGGTGGAATAGGGTCGATGCGTGTCGATGTTTTCTCTTACTGCAGCCAGGAATTCGGTGCGACCAAAAGCTCGCTGGACCTCTGTAAGAGCCGTAATCGCCTCATGCCGGCTACCTAATCTCGCCATAGCTACCGCGGCGAAACCCTCGACGTGCGCGTCGTAGCCTGTCTCTCTCATTTGCAGCGACAATTCGAGCGCCTCTCTCGTTTGGCCCGCCCCCAACTTAAGCATGATGCGATTGACATTGAACGGCTTCAGGTCGCGCGTTGAGTGTTGAATTAGAGGCATTATGTCTCGCTCAGCGTCACTCAGGATACGCTTCGCTTCAGCGAGTTCGTTTCCTGCCAGCACCCGGAAGACATTGTTGTTCAAGAGCCGGTGAACTCGGCTAACGAAAGCGTTGATGGCGTACGCAATCACGGTGGGATGTCGCTGACTTAGTCGGGTGAACGTGGCCTCCGCGCCCGCAAAATCTCCTCCCTCTTTCTTCAACTCAGCCAATGCGCGATAGAAATCAAGTGCATCGCTTGCGTCATTTCTCTCGGCGGGTGTTAAGTCCGCTGGTAGAGCATATGTGGAAAGTCCGCCCCAATCAGAGCGCGCAACTAGCAATCCGAGGTCGATTCGTATCCTGGCCACCTCTCGACCTTGTACCTTTCCCAGGGTGACGGCATTGCGCTCCTCTGCAATGAACGCGTCTGCCGTTTCAATGAGGCCTGCTGCGAGAAGTGCATTTACTCTCGCCTGTATTGCAGGAAGGCTCCACACACTTGAAGATGTTTCCGGCGTGAGCGTTCGTAGGCGGCTCATGATTAGCCCGTTGTGACTTGCCGGAGTGTTCGCGACAATCTCAGCCAACACGACCGGCTCCTCGACCTGACACAGTTCGGCGACCAGGGTTTGCAAGAGGTCGCCTTCAACCCGCCGCAATGCGGCAGCCAAATCGAGTGAGATGGAGGGCTGATTGGAGCCCGAAATACCTGTCGTCAGCGTGACATTGAATGCATCGAGACGGTTGCGTTCACTGCGGTCGATTGCGCCAGCATGTATTGCGGCACATAACCCACTGACTAATTCGCGTGGAACTGCCGAAGGCCACGCAGCAATAGCGCGCGCGAGGAGGTGGATGTGAAGCCTGATGCGCCGGATGAGTTGGTCGCGGAATATGTACCGCTCGCCAGTGTCAGAGGGATTCTCTCTTTGCCAGCCTTGAACATCGATTGCACCGAGGAATCTCTCGCGTACGTGCGTTTGACACCGAAGCGCGAGCTCACACAACAAGTGCGAACTGCTGGGGTCTAACTGTCCAAAATGCAATTGACCGGCCTTGGGCAGAACCACGTCAAGATATAGGGTCACCAAATCGGACGGTTCGACGAGGTCTGCGACATCTCCTTCTGTAGCCATGTCCAATGCTGCGCAAAATGCTTCCGTCGGATACATCTCGGTACGCGCACTGATAACCAGTGTACGTAGTACCTCCGATTTGAATGTGAGGTCTGCCGCACTTAGTTCGCTCCGGAGCAAAGACAAGACTTCGCGTCGCCGGAATGCCTGTTTCTGGTTCAGGCTTAGCTTGTAAATTTCATGGTACAACGCGGCCAACTCGTGAGCAGGTATCTGTGCCGCTTCAATATGGCTCGCTAACATAGCAAGCGCATCTTCAAACGCAAACACTTCTGTCGTCTGATTGGCGTGAATTTGGTATGAGCGGTTCCATCCCCCGCCGTTGAAGTCCCAACGAGCAATTAACAAACACGCCAATGGACACGTCGACGCAGACATCAGCATATCCGCGAGAATCACGGGCGTGCTCGTTGCCACCATGCCAAGCTGCACTAGCAGGATAGGTCGGTCGACTATCAAGTCCAACAGGCGTGTGGCCCATGCCTCGCGAACAAACGGAGACTCTCTCAGCTCATTCGTTAGCACCGCCATCAAGCTATTGCTCTCAGTAAACGCGAAATCGCCGAACGCGTGCCGCATAGCGTGCCCTTCCATCCATCGAAAGCGCGCAATTGTCGATGTCGGTGCCATGGACAGTCTGGCGTCGATTTGATTGGCTCGATGTGGTTGCATTAAGCGCATCGGCGCGGCGGCAAAGACTCGCAGCTCCTCCCAGCCCGGAGACACAGATGGTCGAGTAAGGACGTCGAGAGCCGTATTGACAAAAGAGTCGACCTCATTCGATTCCAGAATTTGAGTGAGTGAAAATGAGGGAGCCCCCAAAGACCGCCAGCAATTCACCCAGTGCTTTACGTGTAGCTCCAAATCCTCTCGCGAGGTGCCGGGAGCGTGCGGAGGCGTGTCCCAGATTCGTGCTGCAATCCACGCTGGAGAAATGCTCGCTATTTCGGAAGGGCGACGCCTTCCTGCCACCACATCGTTCGCGAATTCCCGTAGTGACTCAGCTGGGATAAAGTCTTTTGAAAAGGCATAATCATCGAGGCCACGCGCTTCAATTATCGCCCTGATGGGGGCCGCAATCGCCTCCTGGCTGCGAAGGACGGTTCTCAAAATATCTCCAGGGACAATGACTCTGTCCCAGGCTATATAAATCCAGCCTTGAGTTACCAGCTCGTCGAAGGCAGGCGGTGGCGAAAGTGCAGTGAGGCTCAGCGGGTTGGAAATGATTTTTGAGGTAACACCAGGCGACGGCGATTCGCTGGCGTCTTGGGTTTCGTCTCCAGACGACCCATTGTTCGTGTCGATGCTACCCGCTTCAGGGGTATTCCCTTGAGCCGAAGCTGTCGCGTCCGATAGAAAGGAGACCGGCTTCTCGCGCGTAGTGCCTGCTCCCGTCGGACTCAATTCGACATCAACTGCTTCGTCGTCCACGTTTGGACTGTCCTGCTCACGCGATTTCAACAGAGCGTCCCGCGCCAACTCATACGCCTCGCGAGCGCGCGAAACTTGGTCTCCTGATAGAAAAATGAGATTTCGGTAGAAGTCGACCAGCTCGGCGTCAAAAACAGGTGGTCGCACCGCAGTGTTCAATCGTCCAGATGAAGCACCATGCGAGGGCAGAAATCGCTGCAGCCTGTCGCGCAACAACTGCCGAGTTTCAGCCGGTACCCCGATGCTTTCAATTCGTCTCATTCTTATTCCCTAACGATTTTTCGAATCGCGTCTATTGCCAGAGCGAAAGTCTACGGCGATGTGCACATATGCACGAAGTTGGCCTCCAAAAAGGGGACTGCAACCCCGGGCTTTTATGAATCGCATCAATGGAATCCGTGATGTATTTGCGCATCGGGACCTTATCGTTTAGCCGGTGAGTCGGCATGTCTCGACGAGAGAATACAAGAAGGTCGTATGCATATCGAGCGCACACCGACTACATCCGGCCCACGCCGGGACACCGTCGTATCTGCGAGGTATGTACCATTCTAATCATTTCGGTGTTCGACCCAAGTAGTCCCGAAGAAGCGGCATGCAGCTTCGCTCTGGCGACGAGTGTGGCACAAACGAGGGACAAACACGGGCCCTCGCCGGAGATATAAACGCATCACACTAAACGTGCCGTTACGACGCCTCGCGGCACGTAACGGCACGTGCCGGCATCAAATGCCTGCTCGTGTCCCGAAAACCGTTTTTGAAGACCTGCTTTGAAAATCTTCGACCTCGACGAATTGGCGGTGCTGCTTGGACGCAGCCCTGAAACCATAAAAAAAGACCTTCGGCGCAACCCTCTTG
>NZ_WOEZ01000149.1 GCF_013177735.1 Paraburkholderia elongata
GCGCAGCATAAGACTAAAGCTGAGCTGTTTTTGCCGGTAGCGCGTGCGTCTCAGCTCACGCTGCCGCATATCATAATGCGCTCGCCGGTCATCTTTACGGGCGCCCGCAACGTCACGCGCAAGGTGTACACGGAAGAAGCGCCGCTTCGCATCGACCGTGTCTCGGGCTTTCGGGCAGGGACTATCGAGATGAAGTACGTGGGCGAAGCGCTGTTCGCGTCGGACCTGGAAACATATGCGCACATACTGCGCCTTGCTGCAACCGTGCCGCTTGGCAAGCGGCTGCCTGCAATTTCCGTATTGGCGATGCTCAGGGAAATCGGCCGCAGCAAAAGCGGCTCTGCTAACAAGGCGCTGGTCGCGCAGATGCATCGCCTTCGCAAAACTGAACTCCGCGTGTGGACGACTGACGAAACGGTTATTGCCTCATGGCAGGCATCGTTCCCTGACGAGGAGCTGTTCAAACGCGGCGAAGTGAAGGGCGTGCAGGTGTCGTTCAAGCTGCTCGGCGACCTTGTCGAAACCAAGGCGGCCGAAACTGGCAATACCTTGGAATTTTCGACGGACGTTTCGCGGTACGTGCGTGTGTTCTTTGGTCAAAGATTGTCCTCTTGGTACAGCGAAGGCACGTATCGGGAACTAAAGGGCGACCTTGCAAAACGCCTGTATCTTTTTTATCAGTCGCACGACGGCACCTTCGATTTTACCTTCGATGAACTCGTGGAGTACCTGGGCGCAAGCGGCGACCGCGACACATTCCGCGGCTCACTCGAAGATGCACACGACGCCCTGCAGGCAGCGTGCTTTATAAAAGGTTGGTCACTTAAAGCGAGCAGCCGCCGCAATGGGCAGAAAGCGTACGTGCTCGACGGCATTACGACAAAGCGCGCCGCGCGTGACCTGGAGGCAGTTGACCTCTAATCAAGTCCACGACGCTTTAGCTTTGCGCGGAAATCCCCAGCCGAAATAGCGCAGCGCGGCGCGGGATGATACCCTTTTCGGGCCCGTCGATTTGCTCGTGATAGTCAGCGTAGTCCGCGCCCGCGGTCACTATCGCGCCTTGCGCGCTCACAGCCGACGTTATCGAATTCCGCAAGCCCGGGTTGTGCAATTGCAGGACGTTCGTTGGCGGCGTGCAGCCCTGCCTTGCGCGCACTTTCGCCGTGCTCGGTGCCCATGCCGACCATGGAACCCCATCGGGGTCCGTCTCGCCGTCAAATCTCACCCGAGCCCGCTGCTCGAAAGTGGCGGGAAAGGGCAGGCGCGATGTACCGGGTGGGGTGGTCAGCTCACAGCTGGACCGTCGCTGTAACGGTGTGAAAAATCGACCCTAAGGGCGCTGCAAACTGCGCCGTGGCGGGGCCGCTTCTAGCTAGGGACAAGTACGCTGCTCGGTTTTCTCCTGCCTGTGTGCCTGCCACTTGCCCTGGTCGCGGGCCCAACGCCGCTATACCACCCTGGCTGGCAGGCGGTGTTTTACCTGGATTTCTAGCTGGCGAGCCCGCTTTTGCCAAAGTGAGATGCGGTGTATTTTGCCCGAGGTGGTGTATTGACCGGTGTATTGACCGGTGTATTGACCCGTGTACTGACTCGTGTACCAACAGCAAAATACACTCCATAAAATCAACGACGTAACCCCTCCTTAACAGTCTCTTGTCTTTGTTCTGGAGTGGCTTCGCCATTCCTAAGAGGGCCCCTCAGGGCGCTACGCGCCCGTACCGACACCTCCGCGCGCAGCGCGCCCTGCCCATGGGTATGGTTAGCGCGCAACGCGCGCAGCCATTTAATCTCTTTTGGTAGGTAAAGCAAGTTTCCGTAAATGCCCGCATGGCGGGCCGGTATAGCCCATTCCTGGGGGGCAGGGGAGAGGTGTGCGGGGCATCCATGCGAGTGCAGGCGTGAACGGTGCGCAGGGTGAAGTGGCCGAGCTGCGGCAAGGGTGCGAGCGAGGCTCGCTCCGATAACGAGCCTTCTTCTGGCGCGCCCATGCGCGCCTCGTGCCGAAGTGTCTTTCGGCGGGCAACGTCCGCCGTGCGTTGCGGCAGCTCTGCACTACACGCCACACCATTCCCCACCAAAACGGAAAGCCGCTGCCGCTTCTGCCGAGGGTGGCGATAGAGCGGTAACGCGTTCTCGGCTATCGTCAGCCGGGCGCCGGCGGCCTCGTCGACGGTGTCTGACCTGCGGGATTCCATCGTCTCGTCTGCCGCCAAAATAGCAGCGGCTTCACGGGCGCGCCGACGCAGCAGTGGCGCGAGCAGGGCACGCTCGCCGAAAATTTCACGAGCACGCTGCAGGCGTACGCAGTGACCGGCGCACAGGCCGGCACGATGTATTCGGCCGCTTTGCAGCACGTCGGCGACTTGTTTTCGCTGGTGCTCTGCAGATGTCGCCGTTCGAATTCGACGCGTTGGTCATATTTGCCTACAACATCGGCATTGGCGCCTTCCGCTCGAGCACGCTGCTTGGCCGGCTGGCTGGCTGAACGCGAGCGACTTTGCCGGCGCGGCTGGACAGTTTCAACGATGGAACAGAACAGGCGGTGTCATATCAGCCGGACTCATCGGCAGGAGTGCCGCCGAGTGCGACCTGTTCAAGTGCGGCGAGTGTCCGCACCACAGCTAAGCCGTCGCGGTGTATTTTGCCCGGTGTAGCTCTTCGGGCTACGCGTGGGCCTTTTTCGCCCAACCGGAGGCACCAGCATCCCTTCGCAACACTGGCCACAACGCCCCTGTTTATTTGCCTGTAAAAACGGCTTCTAACAGGGGGACAACGCCTCCGCGCGCTAGCGTCACTCCAGCAAACCCATACGGGGCCTGCCTTTGCGGCCACTCCGCCCCTCGCACACCGCGGCTCGCCATCGGTTTTCCGGCCGGGGAGGGACACACGTGCTTTACACCCGGACGACGTCGGGCCTGACGGGCCCTCCGTTGCTTTCAATTTTCACCCCGCACCCCAACCCCAGCGTCTCTTGCTCGCAGGCGAACGCCTCCTGTCGCCAGTGTATTTTGCCCGGCCTCGTTATAAACCTTGTGCGCTACACACCCTGTGACCAGCTGAGAGGCAACGAAAGAGCCGTCGCTATATAGAACGTATGCTCGGCGTGTTGCACGCCTTGCTATCAATTTCAATCCGTGAAGGAGCGTCAATAATGAATCAAGCTTTTTCGTCGACTGCGCGCAAGCACATGCCTGTTGTTCTCAGCGACGGTGCGCGTACGTCCATCTCGATTCCCGTTGCGCTGTACGACAACTACCTCACATTGCTGAACGGCGACGCGGTGGCGTTCCGTAGCCACCTTAACGAAGTTGCGCGCACGGCCGAACCGAGCCTGGGTATTACGCGCTCGCAAGCCGTGCGCTTCGCGCTCGATTCGCGCATCGTTTCAATGCGTACAGCTGCGGGCGCGGTGTAATGCTGGATTGATTACAAAGGGCGGCACGCACGACGTGCCGCTACGTGCAAACACTAGACGTATAAAGGGTTCTCCCATGACCTCCAAAATCTACATCGATACGCTCTTGGTCAAGGCCGGCTCTACGTCCGGCGTGTATCTGCGAGGCGAAGTAAGGGGCGAGACGGTGTACATGCCGCTCACGTTGGACGGTGCCCGTCAAATAGCGGCGGACCTGCACCGCGCCGCGGCTGCCGTCGAGGGACTTCCGTTACGCGACAAGCCCCTGCACTGAACCCCGTCTGTTCTCGCATCAACACCGCCCGCGTTCCGCGGGCATTTTTGTTGGCAGCGAGCTACTCGCTCGCTGCGCGATGCGCCGGAGGTGGTACTCCTCGAACGCGGTAGGTGCGCTAGCGGCGCACTGCGCAGCTCGCAGTCTATTAATGCTCATTCCGCCCGAACGCCGTGTTCGTACCCCGTGCCACGCCTCCCCAACTTGTTGCCAGGCTCACCAGAAAGAGCCTCCTTAGCGCAGGACAGCTCAGCCCTTGTTAGCGCAGAACGGGGCACCGGCGAAATACACTCCGTAGCGCAGGCATCAGTCTTTTCGCGTAGCGCAGGAAGGCCTCGCAGTCGTGCTGTTTTTGCAATCAAAGAAGCGGCGAAGCCGCTGATGACAGCCACACACGAGAGGGGCTTGCTTACGCACTGAAGAGGCCCACCCTTGCGCGCAAGACGGGGTGTCCGCGCAGCGCAGGAGCGAGCGAAGCGAGCGTGTCTCGTTATCGCAGGACGGAGGCTCTGGCTGCGCTGTTTGATATCAAAATTGGGGTGGACGTAACCCGTCCGGCAGTGTTGTACGTAAGGGCCGGATTTGCAAACAGGGAAGGGGTGCGCGTAGCGCAGGAGAGCGAGCGGCCAGCGAGCGGGATGTAGCGCAGAAGAGGTGTCAGGGGTGTATTTCACCCAACACCGGCGGTGTACGTACGGGCGGGCCGGGCTTGACTACAAGGGGCCTTCTCCTCGAAGCAGCCTTGTCACTTCATCATCGCAAGCTACGGTGCTGTCGGGAACTTCGAACTGTCCTTTGGCAATGCCGATGCGTGTCGGCTTCACGGGTACAAGACGCGCGACAGGTTGGCCACCGCGGGTGATAACAATCTCGCGCGTTTCACCGCGCCCGAGTGCTGCAATCGGGGTGGGAAGGGACTGCGTTGCTTCGGTGATATCGACAACGGTCATCGCGTGTGTTCCTGAAAACAGGCGGCGGGTAGCCGCCTTGGGGTTGCCGTTACCTAAGCTTTTACTGCACATGTGCGAAGGGTGCGGCGCATGGGCGCCGCTGGCAGATGCGCGCGTTGAGCGCGCAATACGAGTTCTCATGAAATTAGGGAGTTGATTCTAGAACACGCAGAAAGTACGTGAAGCGGGACTTTCTCGGGGAGGCTGTTTTTTCGAGGTGCCTATATGAAATGTACCGACTGACGCACACGACTCGCGCCGGTGGACACACCAACAAATACACTTTCTCGCATACAGGTGACACCATGCCCGCACTGAAACAATTTACTGTTGTCGACCCCACCGACCGTCTCAACATCGGCCTAAAGCTGAGCACGCGCACGGCAATTGAGCAGTACCGTCTTTTTTACACGCAGTCGTACGGACACCCGGTCGAACGAGGCGAACTGATGGAAGAGGTGCTGCGCTCGTTTTTCGATAACGACGCGGACTTCCAAAAGTACGTGAAACGCATGTCGACGGCCGACAAGGCCGCTGTAGACAAAGCACTCGGACTGGCACGCCAACCGGGCGGAATCAGCGACACGCTCATTTCAGACGAAGCCTGAACTGCCATACCTGAAACAGCAGCCCCGCTGATGTAGAGCGGGGCTTTTTCATTTGCAGTGCCCGGTTACGGGGTGATGGCGTTGAGGCGTTCGGCTACATCGTGCGCCGTGTCCGGATTCAGCGCAAACTGCGGCGCCTGCGACACAAAGTCCAACCACGCCTTGGTGGAAAAGCCGTCTTCAAGGCGGAAGTCCTGGTCGACGCGGAAAACGGGCTTTACCTTGGTCTTCCAAAAGTCGAGCTGATACGGCGTCATGTCACGTTCCTTCAAGCGTCCGGCGAGCATAAGCAGTGCGTCGCCATACCCTTCAATAAAAGGCCGCCATGCCTCGCTCTTGTCTGCCCAAACCTTGCGGACCTGTGCAGAAGCATCGAAGGAACGCGGGAGCGCTGCGACGTAAAGAATGCCCACGTTTTGCCCATCGACGTTCGTTCCGTCGATGCGGTGGTCGAGCAGCTTTTCGGTAATCATGTTTTTGCCGAAGAGCGCCATTGCGTAGCTGGCTACGGTATCCCGCAGGTCGTTGTTCCGCAACAGAGGCATGCCCGTGAGTTCGCGCAGGCGTGCCAGAGAGCCGTTGTAGTGGTGCACATACTCGCGCGGCTCCTTCTTCGTCGTCGCGGTATCAGGCGTGTCCTTTGACGAGAGCGATGGGTACATGTACTGCGAGCCCAGCCCGCGCTTTGCGTGGTACTCACGCAGCTTGCGCAGCTCTTCCGCGAGATAAGGATGGAGCGGGTACTCCCAGCCTCCGCCGTCCTTAAACCCGGTTGCCTTAGCCGGGATGCAATAGGTCGATGCACTGCCGTTCTTCAGCTTTAGCAGATGCCACTCCATTGCCCGAGCGCCTTCTGCACGGAACCCAGTAAACAAGACGGTGTGGTAGTACGCACGCGGATACGGGTCCAGCATGTCAATGGCATCGAACAGGCTGCGCAGTGCACCTGCGAACAGCGGGCGCGCGCCTTCGACCGACGACTGCTTTACCCGCTTGCGCATGCCAGCCGCCGCGTTTGCCGGCAACTTCGCGTGATTTGAGAGCGCCCGGATGGTTTGAAAGAGGTGGTCTGACTGTCTAGCCGCGCCGCGGTCCTCAGCGATACGCCGGCACGCCTCTGTCAGCCACTCGCGTGTCAGCAGGCGTAGCGGCCTGTGTAGCCACTCGGCGGCATGCGTTCTAAGGACACGTTCGTAGGTGCGCAGCGTGGAGTCTTTCGGATGGGTGGTATCACGCCAGTCTTCCAGAATCTGCAACAGGGTTTTTTTTGACAGGTCCGACACGCCCTCCGCACCTTCGGCCGCGATATCGGCACACACGCGAACACACTCACGGCGCGCGGTTGCCAGGTCCATTTGTGGATACGCGCCCACTGAACGCTGTACACGCTTCCCGACGGCGTTGTCGGTTTCCGCCAGCCACGTACGTGTGCCAGTCTTCATCACGCGGAAGAGCAGCTCGTTGTTCATCGCGGCGTCATAGTAAATGGTCATCCGCTTTCCCGGGAGGCACGCCAGTTTCGCGACCTCGTCCGGAGTCATCGTCAGCACAGCCATGTGGTCTCACTCGCAAAAATAGGGCACGCGTTTGTTGTCTCGCAGCCCGTAAAATGTCTGAAATCAAGCCGTCTCGCAGCTGCACGAGACGAACCCCAATTTTGCGTGCAAAACAGGCGTCTCGCAATGCGTCTCGTGCGATACTTGCTGCGAGATGTGCGTGCACTCACAAAACGCCTCAGAAAGGGCCTCTGAGCGCGCAATTAAAGTTGGTATCCCGCTGCGTCTCGCAAGCGAAACGGCCCGAAAATATAAAAGAAACGTTGCTGGACAAGGGTTTGCGGGAAGTTATTTCGCAACACGGGATTTGAGCCGGAACTGTTTATACTCCGGTAGCTGTTTTAGGTCCTGACGCCCGCAAGGGTGTAGGGGTTCGAGTCCCCTCCCTCGCACCATCCCTATGTAGTAGAGAACCCCGTTAAGTCTTCGGACTGACGGGGTTTTTTGTTTTTCGTGTGACTTGCCCCGGGCCTCGCGTGGCCCGGTAGCGCTCAGGCGTCCGGCGCTGGCGATTGCTGTTCGGTTTGTGTGCCTGGCAACTCGGCTTGTGCGGCGCCTTCGAGAAAGCGGCGGGTCGATTCGAACGCCTGCAGCATCTGATCGGGCCATGGCGTTTGCAGCATGACCGCCTGATGGTTTTCGAAAGCCGACGACAACAGTTTTACCAGTTCAGGCGAGCGCAGATGACGCAGCAGCACACTGACGGCGATCGCCGTCGCCTGGCTCGCGCCGGCGGTTTGAAGTTCCGAGGCGGTGAGGGCCGCTACCTGTTTGTTGATCTCCACTGAAACTTCCCTGGATGAAATGGGGGGTGATTGAAGGCCCGGTGGCCGGTCCCGGATTTTGACATGGTTGGCGGCTTGCCGCGAACGCGGCGGCCTGGCCGGGCCTGCCGTGCTCGAAGCGTGACGAAGGTGTTCAGCGCAGTTAATCTATTAAACATTGTTGACGCAATACTCGCGGATTAATACGTGCGACAAACGGATCTCGCAGCAGAAGACAATAAAAGAGGGATGCGATGAGCGTGATATTTACCGTGATCGGCGCGGTGGTCGGGATGTTGGCCGCCTTGTCGAACGATTTCTCAATCGGCTACGGTGCACTGTTGGGCGGGGTGGCTGGCTTTGCGCTCGCACGTCTGCTGCAAAAGAAGTCTCCAGGCGCCGCCAACGAACCCGCGCCCAAACCGGCGGAGACCGATAGCTGGAACCCACCCGGCAGCCCATCCGGCGAACTGGCCGCGCGCGTCGAGCGACTCGAGCGTGAGATCGTCGTTCTGCGCGATGAAATCCGCGAATTGCGGGCCGGCGTCACGGGTGCATCGGCGACCGGGAGCGTGGGTGACAAGCCTGCGACGTTCAAACTGCGTCCGGCCGATGTCGTGCCGCGTCCCTATGCGATGCCGCCCGAGACGAAGCAGAAGCCTCGTCACGAGTCTGAGGCAACGCCGGCGCAGCCGGCAGCCGTGCGCTCGACGGTGAGCGCCAGTGCGGTCACGCCGCCCGCATCGGCCGGTGTACCTGCATCAAGCGAACCGGGCGCATCGAGCACGTTGAATGCTCAGCCACACAGCCCGATGACGTTGCCGCCGTCCGCCGGGTCAGCGCAGCCGCCATCGCTTTCCGCCGAACCTCCGCCAGCGCAAACCCCGTCCGCGCCACCGTCTCCGCCCGCACCGCCGCGCGGTCCCGGTCTCGCCGAGCGACTCTTCAAAAGCGGCCGCGACTGGCTACTCGGCGGCAACACGGTCGTGCGGGTCGGCATCATCGTGCTGTTCTTCGGCATTGCGTTCCTGCTCAAATACGCGGCCGACAACAGCCTGCTGCCGATCGAATTCCGCCTCGCCGGCGTTGCACTTGCCGCCACCGTCCTGATCGGGCTCGGCTGGCGCATTGGCGAGCGCCGCGGCGCGTACGGGCTGATCTTGCAGGGTGGCGGCGTCGGTGCGCTCTATCTGACCGTGTTCGCCGCAACCAAGCTCTACCATCTGCTGCCGGCGGGCGCGGCCTTGCCGCTGATGATCGCGATCTGCGGCTTGAGCGCGTTTCTGGCGGTGCGGCAGAACGCGTCGTCGCTGGCCTTCATGGGCAGCGCGGGCGGCTTCCTCGCGCCGGTGCTCCTGTCGACGGGCGGCGGCAATCACGTGATGCTGTTCAGCTACTACGCGCTGCTCAACGCGGGCATTTTCGCGATCGCGTGGTTCAAGGCGTGGCGGCCTCTGAATCTGCTTGGCTTCGTGTTCACGTTTTCGATCGGCGCCGTGTGGGGCGTGACGGCTTACCGGCCGGAGCTGCTTGCCAGCACCGAGCCGTTCCTGATCCTGTTCTTCCTGATGTATGTCGGCATCGCGTTGCTCTACGCGGTGCGCCGCGAGGTCGCGCTCAAGCATTACGTCGACGGCACGCTGGTGTTCGGCACGCCGCTCGTCGCGATCGGTCTGCAAGCGGCACTGATGAAGGGCACCGAATTCGGCCTGGCGTGGAGCGCGGTGGCGCTGGCCGCGTTCTACCTCGCGATCGCGGGCTGGCTGGCGCGGCGGCGCGCGCGCCTCGGCATGATGTTCGAGGCCATGCTCGCACTCGCCGTGATCTTCGCCACGCTCGCTGTGCCGCTCGCTTTCACCGGACCGACCACGAGCGCGACCTGGGCCATCGAAGGCGCCGCGATCACCTGGCTCGCTGTGCGTCAGCGGCGCCTGATCGCATTCGGTTTCGGCTTGCTGATGCAACTGGCCGCGGCGGGCGCGTATGTTGTCAGCACGCTCGCGCAGATCGATGGCGCGCATGCCTGGCCGGTCCTGAACGGCGCGTACATCGCGACCGTGCTCATCGCGGTCGCGGGCGTCTTCACGGGATGGCGGTTGCATGGACGTAGCGAAGCGGGCTCGTGGCACGCATGGATGCCGCAGATCGGCCTCGTCGCCGGCGTGTGGGGGCTGTTGTGGTGGATCTTTGGCGGTCTCCACGAGATCCTCGCCTACACGCAGGTGCATCTTGCGTACGACCGCGAACGTTTCGAGACCGCCGCAGTCGCGCTGTTCGCCGTTCTGACAGCGTGGCTTGCGCACGGCGCGCACCGCAAGCTGCGTTGGCCGCTCGCCGAACTGCCGGCGCTGGCGCTCGTGCCGCTTCTCGCTCTGCTGACATGGAGTCTGTACATGCTGAGCATGGCGCCGGTCAGCGGATACGGTTGGCTGGTTTGCGCGGTCGTCGCGGCGTCCACTTACGTGCTGCTGTGGCGTCAGCAGCGCGACGTCGGCGATCATGTGCTCGCTCCACTGCATGTGCTGATGTTCTGGACGGCCGGCGCGCTCGTCGCGCTCGAAGGCTATTGGGGCTTGCGCGCCTACGTGCCGGAAGGCGCATGGAGCTGGAGCGCGTGGGCCTATGGCTTCGGCATTCTGCTGCTGTTGGTGGCTGGCGTCGGGCACCGTTTGCGCTGGCCGGTCGCGTGCTTCGTGCAGGCCTATCAGGTGTGGGGCGCAGCTCCACTCGCCGTCTTGCTGTGGGTGTGGAGCATCGCGAGCGTCATGAGCGACGGCAGCGCCGCGCCACTGTTCTGGCTGCCGATTCTCAATCCGCTGGATGTGGCGCAGATCCTCGCGTTTATCGCTTGCGCCGTGTGGCTGCGGCGCCTGCGCGCACTCGGTGTGCACGGGCATCCGCGGGCGTTCGACTACGCGGTGCTCGCGACACTATTCCTGTGGTTCAATGCGTTGCTGCTGCGCACGCTGCATCATCATTTCCATGCAGCGTACGATGTCGATGCGGTGCTGGCGTCGTTCAATTTCCAGCAGGTGTTCCTGGTCGGCTGGAGCGCGTTTGCATTTGCCGGACTGTGGCTCGCCCGTCGTGACAGCATCGTGCGCTTGTGCGCGATCGCATCGACGCCGCTCGTGCTGGTGATGTGGGTGTGGACTTTCTATGCGAACCTGACACAGGATGGTGGCGCGTGGGCGCGTCTGCCGCTGCTCAATCCGCTCGACCTGGTGCAGGCGGTGATTTTTGCGCTGGCGGCGTTGTGGCTCATGCGCATCAACCGCCTGGGTGTGCCGGTCGGCGAGTACCGCGTGCCGTTGCAGGTGACGGTCGGCGTGACCGGATTCATCTGGCTCAATGCGATGCTGCTGCGCACGCTGCACCACTGGATTGGCGTGCCGTACCAGCTCGACGCGATGTCGCACTCGATGCTCGTGCAGGCCTCGGTATCGGTGTTCTGGACAGTCTGCGCGTTGGCTATGATGATCTGGGCGACCCGCCGCGCCAGCCGGATATTCTGGTTCATCGGCGGCGGCCTGCTGGCGGCGACCGTCGTCAAGCTATTCCTGTTCGACCTGTCGCACGTGACCGGTATCGAGCGGATCGTGTCGTTCATCGGTATCGGCCTGATGTTGCTGCTAATCGGCTACTTCTCGCCGTTGCCGCCCAAAGCGGAAGTTCTGGAAGCTGAGCAATGAAGCGTGTCTTGATAGTGACGGGGTGGTGTCTTGCGATCTCGTCCGTGTGGGTGTCGACGGCGGCCGTAGCGGCCGATCGGTTCGCGCAGCGCTTTGCGCTCGAACTCGAGAGCGGCGCCGCCTATTACAGCGTGACGCTTCCGGCTGCCGTCTACGCCGCCAGCCAGCGCGGCGATCTCGGCGACGTGCGCGTGTTCAACGGCGCCGGCGAACCTGTGCCGTATTCGCTCGACGCACCGCGCGAGCCTTCCCGCGCACCGGCCACGTTGCGTCCGGTGCGCTGGTTTCCCTTGCCATCCGCCGCTCCCGGCAGCACTGGCGCGCCACTCGGCGTGACGATTGCCGCCGACGGGTCGCTGCGTGCGACGTCAGCGCCGCCGGCCCGCGCGCAACATGATGCCGACCTGATCGACGTCGCCCGCGAGACGAGGGGGGAAGCGCGGGTCGATGCATTGGTCGTCCATGTGCGTGACGATAATTACCAGGGGCGCGTCAGCGTCGAATCGAGTGACGATTTGCGCAACTGGCAACCCGCCGGCGAGGCGCAACTGCTCAAGGTCAGCTACAACGGCAGCACGCTGAGCCAGGATCGCATCGAGCTCAACGGCATGCGCGCGCGTTACCTGCGTTTGCACTGGCTCGACGGCGCGCCGTACATCGAGTCGATCGATGCTCAGGTGCAGACGGCCAGCGCCGACAATGCACAGCGCGCGGAGACCCAACTGGAATGGCGCGAAGGCATCGTGGCCCGCGCGGGTCCGAAAGCCGGCGAGTATTTCTTCGAGACCGGTGGACCTTATCCCGTCGATCGTTTGCGCCTGAGTCTGCCGCAGCCGAATACCGTGGCGCCGGCTGTCGTTTACTCGCGTTCGGGACTGGAGTCGGCCTGGAGAGAAGTATCGAGCGCGACGCTGTTCCGGTTGCACAACGGCACGGTGGAGCAAAGCAATCCATCGCTTGAAATGGCGCCCGACACGGATCGTCAGTGGCGAGTGGTGGTCGACACGCGCAATGGCGGTTTGGGAAGCGGCACGTTGACCGTCGCTGCGGGCTGGCGTCCGGCGACACTCACTTTCGTCGCGCGCGGGGCTGCGCCTTTCACGCTGGCGGTGGGAAGTGCGGCCGCGGTGTCGTCGGCCGTGAGCCGGACGGATCTGCTGATGGGGGCTTCTTCGGTTGCCGTCACAGCACGGCTGGGCGGGGCGCTGCCCGTTGGGCAGGAGGGCGATGCGCAGTCGCCGGGCAAAGACCCCGATGCGATGCGGCGCTATATGTTGTGGGCGGCCTTGTTGCTGGCGGTCGGCTCGCTCGGTGCGATCGCCTGGCGGATCGCGCGTGGCGCTCAGGTCCACGCCGGGCCCCAGGCTGGCGGTGTGGCCGATGACGGCGGTGGAACTGGTGGATCTGGTGGAGCGGACGGCGCTGGCGGATCGGCAAGCGGTGTGCACAGCGGGTCAGATGCGGCAAGCGCTACAGCTAACGATGCGGGCACCGCCGGCGCGGACGGTCAAAGCACCGGAAAGAACTGACTTCGGTGAGAGCGAATTTCGGCGTGGAGGATTGCACGAAGCCGGGGGATTGGAGCGGGCCGAAGGATTGCACGGCAGCGCGCGATTGCGCCGCGTGAGCACGCCGCAGCTGCACGCCGTTACTTACCCCTCTCGCTCCGACATCGTGGTGATGATCTTGTCGAGCGCCTGGCCAAACGCGAGCTTTTCCTGTTCGTCGAGGCAGTCGAACAAATCTCCGTTCCACTTACGCGCGATCGGCATCACCTTGCGATAAAGCGCGCGGCCTTCAGGGGTCAGCGACACCAGCACGACGCGGCCGTCTTCAGCGCTCGGCTCGCGTTTCACGAGTCCTTGCTTGATCAACGCCTCGGCCGCACGGCTCGCCTGACTCTTGTCGAGGTTGGCGTGCCGCGCCAGTTCCATGATCGAAAACGGTCCGAACGAGCCCACCGACGCAATCACCCGCGCTTCAGGCAATGTCACGCCCAGTTTGTCCTGATAGCGCTCGCCGATGCCACGCTCGGCGAGTTTGTTCAGGACATGCAGACGGTACGTCAGAAACTGTTCGAGTCCGGTTTTGGCGGAGGCCTTCATGGTCTTCCCGTGATGAGTGGCGCAGTCGTGGCGTTGTGATTGTTGCCGCAACCGTCCCGCCGGTCAACGCGTGCCGTATTTCAGGCGCGTCAACTGTTCGGCCTCGTCAGCGAGCAAACGCGCCGCGTCGCGAATCGCAACCTCGAGGGTGATCGGCCCAGGGGCTGGCGAGAAGCAGCCACTGAAGTATTCGGCGAGGCGCGGTAGCGCCGCGGAGTCGACTCCGCCGGAGAGCAGCGTGGCCGGCACGCCCGCTGCCTGCGCATGACGGCAAGCGATGAACGGCGCCTTGCCGTGCAGCGTTTGCACGTCCGAGCGGCCTTCGCCGGTGATCAGCCAGTTGGCGCCTTCAAGCGCCGCGTCCAGACCGATCTGCCGCGCGACGGTTTCCGCGCCCGGCTCGAACTGCGCGCCCAGCATGTGCAGCGCGAAGCCGAGACCGCCGGCCGCACCCGCGCCGGGTTGATCGCGTGCCGTGCGTCCCAGCGCCGCCTCGAGCAGATCGGCGAAGCGGGCGAGGGCGGCGTCGATCGGGGCGACCTGTTCCGGCTTCACACCCTTTTGCGGTCCGAACACAGCGGTTGCGCCGTGATCGCCGGTCAGCGGATTGTCCACATCCGACATGCCGACGAACTGCGTCTCCGCGAGGCGGGCGTCCAGCTGCGATACATCGAGGCGCGCCACGCGAGCGAGTTGCTCGGGCGTTGCGTCGAGGTCCTTGTTTTGCGCGTCGAAAAGTTTCAGGCCGAGGCCGGCCAGCAAGCCGGCGCCGCCGTCGTTCGTGCTGCTGCCGCCGAGCGCGACGAAAAAGCGCCGCACGCCCGCGTCGAGCAGGGCGCGAATCGCTTCGCCCATGCCGCGCGTGCTGCGCGCCTCGACCGGCACGCCCATGCCTACTGGATCGGTAATGCCGACGATTTCCGCTGTTTCGATGATCGCGCTGCCATCCGCAAGCAGGCCCGTAAGTGCCTCGCGCACCGGGCCGGCCGCGCCGCGCACGCTCAGCTTGCGGCGTTCGCCGCCGCTCGTGAGCATGGCGTCGAGCGTGCCTTCGCCGCCGTCGGCCATCGGGCAGATGCGTACAGTGGCGTCCGGCCGGGCGCGCTGGATGCCGGACGCAATCGCCTGCGCGACCTGTTCCGCGCTGAGCGAACCTTTGAAGGAATCGGGAGCAATGACGACGACAGGCGAGGACGGCAAATTCGGCATGGTGTCTCTGAATGGTTGGAGTCGTTGCGAGGGCGGGTGATATGAACAGATAAAGGCGCAGCCCCGAGCGCGTCCATTAGCTTATCAGCATGGGCGCGCCGACTGAACATGTCGAACGGCATAGCCGGGATTGTCCCTGGGAGGGCGTGCGGGAATCATGAGTGGGAATGCGCGCGGCAAGCGCGCCGCTGTCGCCCATTCGGGTCCTTCTGGCGGAAACGGCGCCGCTGAAAGGGACCGCTAAATTGCCACAAGCACCGCCGCAAGCAGACTGGAAACTGGCAGGCAATGGGCGCGAGCCAAGCACGAAACAGCCGCCGGGCGAGCTGCAAAGAGGTGAAAAACAGCGCGGAAAGCGGCCTGAAGGCCGATAAAAACGCGCGCAGTCATCGAATCCCGGCTAAGCGCGCAAATAGTTTGCTAAAATATTCGGCTCTTTAGACCCAAACCGTGCTGCCGGTGGCCTGCAAGCCCGCGGCGCAGGCGCTGAATTGACGTGACGCGCGATGCGAAGCGACATCGAATAGCGGCACGCAGAAGATAACTGATTCGCTCGAATAATTTTAGGACGATTGAAGCCATGGCTAACGTTGTTGAAAACCTCGGCAAGCTCGAACGCCGCGTCACGATTTCCCTGCCGAAGGACACCGTGCAGAAGGAAGTGGATTCGCGTATCCGTCAACTCGCAAAGAACGTGCGCATGCCGGGTTTCCGCCCGGGCAAGGTGCCGCTCAAGATGGTGACGCAACAGTATTCGGGCCAGGTGGAAGCCGAAGTGCTGAGCGACAAGGTCGGCAAGGAGTTTTTCGACATCAGCCGCGCCGAAAACCTGCGCGTTGCCGGTCAGCCGAGCTTCGCGCCGAAGGCCGACGCTGCTGAAGGCGACTACGCGTTCGACGCGACGTTCGAGGTATATCCGGAAGTGAAGCTGGGCGACGTCGCCGCGGCTGAAATCGAACGTACCACGACCACCATCAGCGAAGCGGAAATCGACCGCACGCTGGACATCCTGCGCAAGCAGCGCGTGCACTTCCACGCTCGCGGCGAATCCGGCGAGCACGGCGACGGCGGCGCGGATACGGCGGCTAAAGACGGCGACCGCGTGACGGTCGACTTCGTCGGCAAGATCGACGGTGAAGTGTTCCAGGGCGGCAGCGCTGAAGACTTCGCATTCGTGCTGGGCGAAGGCCGCATGCTGCCGGAATTCGAAAAGGCAGCGCTCGGCCTGAAGGTCGGCGAGTCGAAGGAATTCGACCTGGCTTTCCCGGCTGACTATCACGGCAAGGATGTCGCCGGTAAGACCGCGCAATTCACGATCACGATGAAGAAGATCGAGTGGCCGCACCTGCCGGAAATCGACGCTGAATTCGCAAAGTCGCTCGGTATCGAAGACGGCGATCTGGTCAAGATGCGCGCTGAGATCAAAGACAATCTCGAGCGTGAAGCGAAGCGCCGCACGCAAGCTATCGTCAAGAATCAGGTCATGGACGCGCTCCTGAAGATTTCGGAACTCGACGTGCCGAACGCGCTGATCTCGCAAGATCAGGAACGTCTGGTCGGCATGGCTCGTCAGGACCTCGAGCAACGTGGCGTGCCGAACGCCGGTGACGCACCGATCCCGGCTGAAATGTTCAAGGAACAGGCTGAGCGTCGCGTCAAGCTGGGCCTCGTGCTGGCCGAGCTGGTCAAGGCCAACGAGCTGCAAGCCAAGCCGGAGCAAATTCGTGCCGAAGTCGACGAATTCGCGAAAAGCTACGAAGACCCGAAGGAAGTCGTCCGCTGGTATTATTCCAATCAGCAACGTCTTGCCGAAATGGAAGCGTACGTCGTTGAAGCCAACGTCGTCGATTTCGTCCTCAGCAAGGCCAAGGTGACGGACAAGGAAGTAAGCTTCGAAGAACTGGCAAGCGCAACGGCGCAAGCATAAGCGTCGCTGCAACGGCGTGCCGGCTGTCGGAGCGACGGCTCGCACGCCGTTTTTTTGTGCTGTAAAAGTACGTTGCGTTTTGCATGGCGCGTTTCACACAGCGTCGCGCACCGCGTTCGCACTGATCGCGCACTTGAATACGGGCTCGTCGACCACACCTGTCTAGCATCTAATATTTAGAATATTTCCAGACAAGGATCCATTGCATGACCTTTCGCGCCCAAATGCTGGACACGTTGACCTCCCAGTCGTCGCGGGATCTCGAAGCGCAGGCGCTCGGACTGGTGCCGATCGTCGTGGAAACGAGCGGCCGCGGCGAGCGCTCGTATGACATCTATTCGCGCCTGCTGAAGGAACGCATCGTGTTCCTGGTCGGCGAAGTGAACGACCAGACGGCCAATCTCGTCGTCGCGCAGATGTTGTTCCTTGAAAGCGAAAATCCGGACAAGGACATCAGCTTCTACATCAACAGCCCGGGCGGTTCGGTTTCGGCCGGGATGGCGATCTACGATACGATGCAGTTCATCAAGCCGGACGTGTCGACGTTGTGCATGGGCCTCGCGGCCAGCATGGGCGCGTTCCTGCTGGCAGCCGGCGCAAAGGGCAAGCGTTTTGCACTGCCGAATTCGCGCGTGATGATTCACCAGCCGCTGGGCGGCGCGCGCGGCCAGGCGTCGGACATCGAAATTCAGGCGCGCGAAATCCTGTACCTGAAGGAACGGCTGAATCATCTGCTCGCGCACCACACCGGCCAGCCTGTCGAGCGTATCGCACGCGACACCGACCGAGACAATTTCATGTCCGGCGATGACGCGCAAGCTTACGGTCTGGTTGACCAGGTGGCGCACAAGCGTCCTTGACCTTGAGCCGGTGCGGTCTTGCCCCAAAACGGGGTGAGACCGTCATCGGATCGGTTGTGAAATAATCAAGACTCGTCCGAGCGCCTGCGGCAAACGCCGTCACCTTGGCTCAAGCCCTGCCGCGCCCAAACTGCGAGGCTGGGGCAAACGGCGTATCATGTAATCGAGTGTCCGGAGGCTCACACATCTATGGCGGACAAGAAAGGTTCTAACAGCGAAAAGCTGTTGTATTGCTCGTTCTGCGGCAAGAGCCAGCATGAAGTCAAAAAGCTGATTGCAGGCCCGTCGGTGTTCATCTGTGATGAATGTATCGACCTGTGCAACGAAATCATCCGCGATGAGGCTGCAGGCGCGGGCATTGAGGCGGGCTTGTCCAAGTCCGATCTGCCGAGTCCGCAGGAAATCCGTGAAATCCTCGACCAGTACGTGATTGGTCAGGAGCGCGCGAAGAAGATTCTCGCAGTTGCGGTGTACAACCACTACAAGCGCCTCAAGCACCTCGACAAGAAGGACGACATCGAGCTCTCCAAGAGCAACATCCTGCTGATCGGCCCGACCGGTTCCGGCAAGACCTTGCTCGCGCAGACGCTCGCGCGCCTTTTGAACGTCCCGTTCGTCATTGCCGACGCAACGACGCTGACGGAAGCCGGCTACGTCGGCGAAGACGTCGAGAACATCATCCAGAAGCTGCTGCAGAACTGCAATTACGAAGTCGACAAGGCCCAGCGCGGCATCGTCTACATCGACGAAATCGACAAGATCAGCCGCAAGTCCGACAACCCTTCGATCACCCGTGACGTGTCGGGCGAAGGCGTGCAACAGGCCTTGCTGAAGCTGGTTGAAGGCACGATGGCGTCGGTGCCGCCGCAGGGTGGCCGTAAGCATCCGAATCAGGACTTCATCCAGGTCGATACCACCAATATTCTGTTCATTTGCGGTGGCGCATTCGACGGCCTCGAGAAGGTCATCGTCGACCGTACCGAGAAGACCGGTATTGGCTTCGGCGCAAGCGTGAAGAGCAAGCAGGACCGCGACGCCGGTGAAGTGCTGCGCGAAGTGGAGCCGGAAGATCTGATCAAGTTCGGCCTGATTCCTGAACTGATCGGTCGTCTGCCGGTGGTGGCTACGCTTGGCAAGCTCGACGAAGCGGCGTTGATGACGATCCTCGTCGAACCGAAGAATGCCTTGGTGAAGCAATACCACAAGCTGTTCAACATGGAACGCGTCGAGCTCGAAATTCGCCCGGCTGCGTTGCAGGCTGTTGCGCGTAAGGCGATCCGTCGCAAGACGGGTGCCCGGGGTCTGCGTTCGATCCTGGAACAGGCGTTGCTTGATGTCATGTATGACCTGCCGCAAATGAAAGGCGTTAGCAAGGTCATCATCGACGACAACGTGATTGACGGCGACGGCAAGCCGCTACTGATCTACGAAGACGCGCCCAAAGTGGCGGGTTCGAACTGATCGGCTTTCGGGTTCTGCAAAAAAAGCCGTTCATGGCAACGTGAACGGTTTTTTTCGTTTATCGTGTGGTCAGGATGGTTGTTTTCACTATGGAGTCACTGAACCTTCGGAGTCACTGAACTTTTCCCACACGCGGAGGCTTGCAATCTTTTCTGCTGGCCTCACCTATCGAACGAACTGATTCCACTCATGGGGAAATGAAATGTCAGGAACCCAACTCCTTCCGCCGGAACGCATTACGCTCCCGCTGCTCCCGCTGCGTGACGTAGTCGTCTTCCCGCACATGGTGATTCCGCTCTTCGTAGGCCGCCCGAAGTCGATCAAGGCTCTCGAAGCAGCGATGGAAGGCGGCAAGCACATCATGCTCGTCGCCCAGAAAACGGCTGCGAAAGATGAGCCGACCGAAAAGGACATGTACGAAGTAGGGTGTGTTGCCAACATCCTGCAAATGCTGAAGCTGCCCGACGGCACCGTTAAGGTGCTCGTCGAAGGCTTGCAGCGCGCCAAAACGCTTTCCATCGAAGAACAGGAAACGCAGTTTTCGTGCGAAGTCATGCCGCTCGAACCCGACCACGCCGACAGCGCTGAAACTGAAGCGCTGCGCCGCGCGATCGTGTCGCAGTTCGACCAGTATGTGAAGCTGAACAAGAAGATCCCGCCGGAGATCCTGACGTCGCTGTCGGGCATCGACGAGGCTGGCCGTCTGGCCGATACGATCGCAGCGCATCTGCCGCTCAAGCTCGACCAGAAGCAGCACATCCTCGAAATGTTCCCGGTCATCGAGCGCCTCGAGCATCTGCTCGCGCAGCTCGAAGCCGAGATCGACATCCTGCAGGTTGAAAAGCGTATCCGCGGGCGTGTGAAGCGCCAGATGGAGAAGAGCCAGCGCGAGTACTACCTGAACGAACAGGTCAAGGCGATCCAGAAGGAACTGGGCGAAGGCGAAGAAGGTGCGGATCTCGAGGAACTCGAGAAGCGCATCACGGCCGCCCGTATGCCGAAGGAAGCCAAGAAGAAGGCCGACTCCGAGCTGAAGAAGCTCAAGCTGATGTCGCCGATGTCGGCTGAAGCGACGGTCGTGCGCAACTACATCGATACGCTGATCGGCTTGCCGTGGCGCAAGAAGAGCAAGGTCAACAACGACCTCTCGAATGCGGAACGCGTGCTCGACGAAGACCACTTCGGTCTCGAGAAAGTGAAGGAACGCATTCTCGAGTATCTCGCGGTCCAGCAACGTGTCGACAAGGTGAAAGCGCCGATTCTGTGCCTCGTTGGGCCTCCGGGTGTCGGTAAGACGTCGCTGGGTCAGTCGATCGCTCGCGCTACGAACCGCAAGTTCGTGCGTATGGCGCTCGGCGGCGTGCGCGACGAAGCCGAGATTCGCGGTCACCGTCGTACGTACATCGGTTCGATGCCCGGCAAGATTCTGCAAAGCCTGACCAAGGTCGGCGTGCGCAATCCGCTCTTCCTGCTCGACGAAGTCGACAAGATGGGCCAGGATTTCCGCGGCGATCCGTCGTCGGCTCTGCTGGAAGTGCTCGATCCGGAACAGAACCATACGTTCGCCGATCACTATGTCGAAGTCGACTTCGATCTGTCGGACGTGATGTTCGTGGCGACGTCGAACTCGCTGAACATTCCGCCGCCGTTGCTCGACCGGATGGAAGTGATCCGTCTGTCGGGTTACACGGAAGACGAGAAGGTCAGCATCGCGCAACGTTATCTTTTGCCCAAGCAGAAGAAGAACAACGGCCTCAAGGATGGCGAGGTCGATGTGACGGAAACCGCGATCCGCGACATCATTCGTTACTACACGCGTGAAGCGGGCGTCCGTTCGCTCGAGCGTGAAATTTCGAAGATCTGCCGCAAGGTCGTGAAGATGCTTCTGCTGAAGAAGGCGGAAGGCGCGGTGACGGTCGACGGCAGCAATATCGACACCTTCCTCGGCGTGCGCAAGTACGACTTCGGTCTGGCCGCCAAGGAAAATCAGGTTGGTCAGGTCACGGGTCTTGCGTGGACGGAAGTGGGCGGCGATTTGCTGACCATCGAAGCCGCGGTGATGCCGGGTAAGGGCAATGTGATTCGCACAGGTTCGCTCGGCGACGTGATGAAGGAATCCGTCGAAGCTGCGCGCTCAGTGGTCCGCTCGCGTTCGCGCCGTCTGGGTGTCAAGGACGAAGCGTTCGAGAAGCAGGACATTCACATCCACGTGCCGGAAGGCGCGACGCCGAAGGACGGTCCGTCCGCCGGTATCGCGATGACAACCGCGCTGGTGTCGGTGTTGACCGGTATTCCGGTTCGCGCCAATGTCGCGATGACGGGCGAAATCACGTTGCGTGGCGAAGTCCTGCCGATCGGCGGCCTGAAGGAAAAACTGCTGGCAGCGCATCGCGGCGGTATCAAGCTGGTGCTGATTCCGGAAGAAAACGTCAAAGACTTGACGGAAATTCCGGACAACGTGAAGAACGCGATCGAAATCGTGCCGGTCCGCTGGATCGACAAGGTGCTCGAGTTGGCGCTCGAACGTGTGCCTCAGGCATTGCCGGAAGAAGAGCCGAAGCCGGCTGCGCCTGTCGCAGCGGCTGAGCCTGGCAAGGACGCCGGTGCGACGGAAGTCGTGAAGCACTAAGGTAGTCAGCGGCGAAAGCCGTTTGCTGTATAAAAACCCGCGACCCTGGTCGCGGGTTTTTTATTGCCGGCGAAATATCGAACGACGCATCTGGAACGCACGCAATCCCACTTTTTGAGCAAGGAGTGTTCTCAGCCGCCGACTGGTTGTGCGCGCATCGATTTGCGGCAAGATTTGGTTATAAGAGACCCCCTCCAGAACCTCTCTAATCAGGCTCAACCCCGCTTGACACAAGGGTTTCGGCCAATTCTAATAAGTCGGCTCGGCGTTACCCGCCAGCCGCGTGATGCCAGGCGCTACAGAGCGCCGTCACGATTGCCATAAACATTCTCGGGGGTTGGAATGAATAAAACGGAATTGATCGATCACATTGCGCAGCAAGCCGATATTTCGAAGGCCGCGGCAGGCCGTGCACTGGATGCGGTGATCGGTGGGGTCAAAGGTACGTTGAAGCAAGGCGGTTCGGTGACCTTGGTCGGCTTCGGTACGTTTGCCGTGGGCAAGCGCACCGCGCGTACGGGGCGCAATCCGCGCACCGGCGCCGCCATCAAGATCAAGGCAGCGAAGGTCCCTAAATTTAGGCCTGGCAAAGCTCTGAAGGATGCGCTAAACTAATGGGCTTGCTGCTTGAGGAATTGCAGATTCGTTAGAAAGAAGTGCGGCGAACTCTGTGTGGCTTGCTTTAGCTGATGCGCAATTGCATTAGTTAGAGCGCAAGTCGACAAATCAGGCAGCAAAAGCAGAAGCACGCTGAATCGCGAAACGGGTGCTTAGCTCAGTTGGTAGAGCGGCGCCCTTACAAGGCGTAGGTCGGGAGTTCGAGCCTCTCAGCACCCACCATTCCGTTTCACGATTAGTGTCCCGGCAAGTCCGGAGAGATCTGCTGCAGTACCCTGAAACCCGCGTGGCTATTGGCTCCGCGGGTTTTTTATTGTTACCGAATCGTCCCGGAAAGTCCGCTGAAGGCCGACCGAATCCGGACCGTCATCGTTGTATCGTTCGTTGCATGTTGTTATCCGTTTCCGTCAGACGCTGGGTATACAACGATCGCCCGATCTCCTCCCCACCAACTCACCCGGCTGGAAATCCTGAATGCGAAGCCGACCGTGAAACCTTACACGTTGTCGGATGACGGGCGCCATGAACAACCAGGCGATGTCTTTCAGCTTACTCATTGCCGGCTCACGCTCCTCAAAACCCGAGCGTAATCTGCCGACTCATCCGATTTGCATCAAAATCCGATAGCTAACGCCGAGCTTCGCCTAACCGATCGAAATTCTCTCTCTTTCAATTGGGAATGTGACTTTCTTTACCCGCCGAACCAGCGCCTGAGTGAAACGCTTTTTTTTGATGCCAATACCTTTAAGAGTTAGTCTGAACATTGAATTCCTTCGTGCCATCAACCATACTGATTTGCACAACAGAAATTTAAACGCGACCTGGTTATCGGCCGCGCATAATACCGAAGCTTTGTAGGAGGCCATTGAATACCGGGGTCTTCAAGCCCGCCGAATGGGCATTTCCGTTCGTACGCGAGGGTGCAGTCAGCGCCATCGCACTTCAAAATCAGGCAATCCGATTCCCTCCGCTGGAGCTTGGGAGACGTTTTGCATTTTGCGTTTTGATTTAACGGAAATGTTAATTCTTTTAATAAAAGTACGCCTGGTTTTATTTCAGTTTTTTTACTGAAAGGGGTTTCTGTTTTTTATTAAAAATGGCTGGTTAAGCCAAGGCGCATAAATCGCCATGGCAGGGGCTGGCTTTGTCCGCGCGTATTCAAATTCGGGAGCAATATCATGCCGCTGCAGATTCAGAGTGCCCAGATCAAACCCGGTGCCACCAGCACCTTCAACTTCACCGACCAGATCACGCAACGCATGGTCGGCATCTCGGCTTTTTCGTTGAGCTATGGCAATACGGACCATCACGTGCAGACGATATCGGTCTCGCTGAGCGTCAATCAGTCGGGATCGTCACTTTCTATTACTGCGCATGCGACGATGGTCGACGCGAACGGCCATAACCTCGATCCGTCTTCGTCCTATGTCAATGTGGTCGCGCTCGCGTGGGTCGGCGTCGACGATTCCAATCTGAAGCTCGGCAACGTCGCCGGCATCGTCAACGGCGGGACGAGCTCGCCGATCACGATTCCCGGCACCGATCCGAACGTGCTGCAGGCCGCACTCGCCGGTTACTACCTGTCGTATGGCGGCACCGATCATCATATGGAGACGGCATGCGCGGCTGTCGGCACGACCTTGAGCGGTAACGCCGCGTCGATCAACGGCACGGTCTATATGTACGACGACACCGGCCATGGGAACGTATCGGGCACCGTGGATGCGGGACTTGTGGCGAACTGCGACCCGTCGCTCGGCAACTTCGTGCGCGGCACCAACACGTTGCAGAACAACACGCAGAAAATCACGTTCGGCAAGCCGTTCAGCAAGTACACGCCATTTCTGAGCAGCTACAAGGTGCAGTACCGCGACAACTCGGACCATCACGTGAAAACGTTCTCGGTGAGTCTTTCGGTGCAGAGCGTGAGCGGCAGTGACGTCACGGTTACCGGCGCGGCGAAGCTGACCGACAACTCCGGCAATGTGCAGGACGACGGCGTGAGTAACGTCAGCGGTTTCATCGTCGGTACCTGAGTCGGCCACCGGGCAACTTGCCGCCACATGCAACGGCGCACACGCGTGCGCCTCCTTACACCTGCGCGTTCACGCCGCCCGCATTGGCCGCGGGCGGTGGCGTGCGCGCGCGTTTTTTCCGGAGCCGGCCGTCATGTCTGATTCCTCGATCCCCAGCATTCGTACTTTCCAGATGGATGCCAGCACGGTGGGCGTGCTCAAGAGCAGCGTGAACCTGTTTCGCGGCGACGTGAACCTCACGCAGGCGCTGTTTTCGATGCCAGGGCGTACCGGCAACGACGGCCTGCAAATCGATCTGTCGATCCAGTACGAGAGCAACATCCACCAGCAGGCGATGACGTGGAACCGCGACCGTCCGACAGGTGTGTTGGGCATGGGCTGGCAGTTGCCGGTATCGGCGATCACGCTCGACACCGGCGGCGCGCCGACACCCGGTGCGGCAACCTATTCGATCAACATGGCGGGCGTGTCGAGCCAACTGGTCCGCGAGCCCGCCAATCCGTCGCTGTTCGGAATGGACGGCGCGCTGGCGGGATTGCTGGTCGATGGTCAGCCGGTGCCCACCGCCGTACGCAGCGAGTTCGTGCAGCGCGGTTTGCCGCTCTCGGCGAGCGCGAAGATCGCGGGTAGCGCAAGTCCATGGCGGATCGACGACGACGCACTACAACAGCAATTCGTTCTGCAACTGAATCAGCAGACGCTCAATGCCAGCGACGGCGGCGAGTCGTACCAACTGGTCAATTACAAGTTCTGGAAGGTGCTGTACTACTCGCGCTACGAGCGTTGGGCCGTGACCAACGAAACGGGGCAGGCGATGTCGTTCGGCGGCGGCGTCGCGCAAACCGCGCAGGGCTACAACCTCAGCGCCGGCAACAGCATCGAATGGGCCGTGCAATGGGTCGACGACAACGGCCTCGCGCTGTGGCTAGGCAACAGCGCTGTGACCGGCAAGCAGCAGCAATATGCGAGCGCGTGGCATTTGCAGCGCGCCTATAGCCGCTTCGGCGAATTCGTTTCGTACGGTTACAACGGCTTCGATCGCGACGGCAGCGGACTGCTTACGCATGGTGCGGAACAGCAGGTCGGCGCGGGCGGCAAGCCCTACACCAAGGCCTGCTATCTGACGAGTATCAACGACGTGTTTGGCCGCACTGCAACCTTCACCTATCAGCCGAAACTCTGGAGCAATGCAACATCGGAGAGTCCGCGCGAATATGCGGATCCGCACAAGGCGGTGCCGGACATCACACCCAATGGCTTCCAGGACCGTTACGAAACGCAGTTCCTGAGCGGGATCGCGGTCACGCACACCGACGGCTCGACGCTGTTTTCGCTGGCGTTCGTCTACGACCCGAGCCCGTCGAACCCGGGCGCCCAGGCGGTGGCCAATGTTGCCGGCACTTCGGGCGACACCTGCAAGCGGTTGCTCACCGGCTTCGCGCTATTCAATCCGGCCGAGGAGAATTTGCCGGGCTATCGCTATGACTACAACCTCGACATCAGCGAGCCCACCAACCTCGGCGCGTTGCGTCGCATCGTCTATCCGACCGGCGGCAGCGCGACCTATACGTATGACCAGGTCGAGCTGCCGATCTGCGAGCGCGCGCTGACGCTGTCCGCGCCGGCGCCCATGCCGCAGCAGTCGATGCCGCGTGTGTGGTTCGGTCCCGACTACGTGGTCGCGCTGTGGAACAACAGCGCGACGCAGCAGTTGTCGTTGCAAATCCTCACCTGGAACGGGCAGTGGAACAGCTGGCAGGCGGACCCATCTAACCCGCTGCTGGTCGACGGCAACGGCGGCACGGATCTGTCGACGGTCTCTGTGCTGGCCGCCGAAGACTTCGTCGCTATTACGTACAACACGAGTAGCAACACCAATTTGCACCTGTTCCGCAAGGATCCGGCGCGCCGGGCCCAGTGGGAAGCGGCGGTGATTGCCGGCGGCGGCAGTGGCGGTTGCAACAGCCCGACCTGGCACTGGCCGATTGCTAACGGACGCGTCTCGGTGCTGGCCGGCCAGAACTTC
>NZ_WOEZ01000015.1 GCF_013177735.1 Paraburkholderia elongata
CGAGTCGGTCCCACCCCTTCCCATCCCGAACAGGACCGTGAAACGACTCCACGCCGATGATAGTGCGGATTCCCGTGTGAAAGTAGGTAATCGTCAGGCTCCCCAGCAGCAACAGAAACCCCACCCCAAAAGGTGGGGTTTCTGCGTTTACGCCCGCAAAAAGCGGCGTCAATACGGCCTGCGGCCGGGAAGTCGCCGGCGAGGTGTGTCCCGGCGTCCTACGTTATCCGATCCGGCTAAGCCCGTTTTCGCATCGGCGCCTGATACGACATGCCTGCGGTAAAACGGTCGAGTCGTTCGCTAGCATCGGTGATCGCCCAAAGGGGCGCACTGTGCAGTTGCCGATCGTAATTTGTTGCGATTTCGGCGAAAAGCGCGAAGCCTGCGCTGTCCAATCTCCACTCGCCGGTTTCACGGCCGATATCGAAAACCGCCGACACCGCGCGCTCCGCCGCACCGAGTTGCTCGCCGGTCACCGAACCGAAGCCGGACTCAGCCAGAAGGCCCGTCAACAGCATGATCTGCGTGAGCGTTTGCGCATCGCTCGTGCTGCCGGCGCCGCGGCGTAAGGCGTCGAGTGCCAGATGCACGCGCAGTGCGAGGTCGTCGGCGATTTGCCGGGCGATCGGCAACAGCATGGCTTTGCTGGCATGCCGCGCACGCGCCGGGCCGGCGTTACGGGAGAATGGGATAGCTTGTGCCATGAAGGTCCAATGTTTATGCCTGTGCAGATGCAATAACGGCGTGGGCGGCAAAAGGTTGAGGCCGCGCCGCGCCCATTGCATGCTAACTAGTTGTCGGGCCCGACAGGCGGTCGTTTCAGGGGCATATCACCGTGGCGCTCCTCATGCGCCTGAGCTTTCATTCCACTCGCCTGCTGGCTTCCGATTTCGCTCCATCCTGTCGCAGTGTTTCGGGAAACTGTCGCACCGGCGTTGCCTGACGTGCATGCGGACATCTTTTATCCTACCGGTACTTACTACGTGACGCCGCACAAACGGCAGGGAGCACCCAGGCATGAAGATCCTGATTGCAAGGATGAACCACGAGACCAACACGTTCTCGCCGGTGGCTACGCCGCTTGCCGCGTTCGGCCGCAACGGCCCGAGCTACGGCGAAGACGCGTTCAACGAGAACAAGGGCATGCAGACGGCAATGGCCGCGTTCATCGATGCAGCAGAGCGCGAGCATGCCGGGATCGTGACGCCCATTTCCGCATCGGCGAATCCGAGCGGCCCGGTCGAGGCCGCGGCTTATGACGCGATCTGCGATGCGATCGTTGCGGCCGCAACAGGCTGCGAAGCGGTGATGCTCGACTTGCACGGCGCGATGGTCGCCGAGAATTCGAACGACGGTGAAGGCGATCTGCTCGAACGCGTGCGCGCCGTATTGCCCCATGCACCGATTGCGGTTGCTCTCGATCTGCATGGCAACGTCACGCAGAAGATGATCGACAACGCTGACGTGATCGTCAGCTTCAAAACCTATCCGCACGTCGATATGTACGAGACCGGCGCGCATGCGGCGCGTCTGATGTTCGATCTTATCCACGGCAAGGCGAAGCCGGTGATCGCATGGCGCCAGCCGCCATTGCTCACGCATACGCTGCGCAGCGCGACGGCCGAAGGCGCGATGAAGCGTGCGGTAGACGCCGCGCGCGCAGCAGAGGCCGATGGCATGCTCGCGGTGTCGGTGTTGTCCGGCTTCTCGCTAGCCGATATCGAGGCGCCGTGTATCAGCGTCGTCGTGGTAGCGAACGGCGAGCGTGAGCAGGCGGAAGCGGTGGCGGAGCGCATCGCGCGGCAGATCTGGAACGAGCGCGAGGATTTTGTTTATCGCAGCGCGCCGCTGGCGGAGTCGGTGGCGCAGGCCGCAGCGCTCGCGCAGGGCGCGGACAAACCGGTGCTGTTGCTCGATCACGGCGACAACTGCATGTCGGGCGGCACGTGCGACACGATGGATCTGCTGGAGGAGGCGCTCAAGCAGAAGCTCGAAGGGATCGTCAGCGGGCCGTTGTGCGATCCGCAAGCCGTCGCGGCGCTGATGGCGGCAGGCGTCGGCAGCACGGTGACGGTGACGATCGGCAACAAGGCCGCAAGCAATGCTGTGACGCCGCGGCCGCCGGTTGCGGTGACCGGCGTTGTGCGTGCGCTGACCGATGGCGAATACGTAATCAGTGGTCCGACCTATACAGGCCAGCGTGCGTTCATGGGGCGCGCGGCGGTGCTCGACACCGGCACGGTCAAGCTCGTGATGACAGAGCGCGCGCACGAACCATGGGACCTCGGCGTATTCGAGAGCGTCGGCATCGACCCGCGCCGCGCGCGTTTCCTGTTGCTCAAATCACGCATGTACTGCCGCCCGGTCTTTGTGCCGATCGCCGCGGCGCTGGTGGAGTGCGATAGCCGCGGCGTGACGAGTTCGGATTACGGGCTGTTCAAGTTCAAGCACGTGAAGCGGCCGGTTTTTCCGTTGGATACGCAGACCGAGTGGGCGTCGACGAATTGAAGCAAGTTCAACAACGAACCGCGCGACTCTCTGCGCGACGAACCGATGACCTCCCGCTCATGAACATACTTGCCGTGTGGGGCTTGTGCGACGCGCCCTCAGTCTCTATAATTCGCGCCTCTAAAGGCTCGTAGCTCAGTTGGCTAGAGCACCACCTTGACATGGTGGGGGTCGTTGGTTCGAATCCAATCGAGCCTACCAACGCATAAGTGACGTAGACGAAAGCGGCTCCGCTTTCGTCTACCGTCATGTTCTCGCATCACATCGGTGCACATCGTTATCGTGCGGCCGTCCTGTCCGTCTCTCTGCCTGTATTTCTCCCCAGTCTGACTCGTTCGCTGATGTCTTCGCGCGTTCGCGCTCGCCGCATGTCGATGCGTTTTCAATAGCGCACGGTCGTCAGTACGCCGAGGCATGTGCGGGAGTACCTTCGTCGCTTCACGTCGCATTCTCATGATGCGCGGTACAGTTGAGCCTCCAGGTCTCGCAACTGCATAAACTGCCGTGAGCTCGCGACACAGGGCCGGCGGCTTAAAAGGAAGCTGACGCAATGAAGAAGCTCATCAACGACGTCTCCGCGGTCGTCCCGGACATGCTCGACGGACTCGCGGCGCTCAATCCCAATCTCTCGTTGTTGCAAGGCAGTACGATCGTCGTGCGCGCCGACGCCGAGGCTGTTGCCACGCGCGGAGAGGTCGCGCTGATCTCGGGTGGCGGCTCGGGCCACGAACCGGCTCATGGCGGCTATGTAGGCCATGGCATGCTGAGCGCTGCGGTAGCGGGCGAGGTGTTCACGTCGCCCTCCACGGATGCCGTGCTCGACGCGATCCGCGCAGTAGCCGGTACAGCGGGTGCCCTGCTGATCGTAAAGAACTACACGGGCGACCGCTTCAATTTCGGCCTCGCCGCCGAGATCGCGCGTGCCGAGGGAATCCCCACGGAAATGGTGATCGTCGCCGACGACGTCGCCCTGGCCGCGAGCGGTGATCACGCGGGTCGTCGCGGGCTCGCGGGGACCGTGCTGGTTCATAAGATTGCCGGCGCGGCCTCTGCAGCGGGACGCCCGTTGGCCGAGGTTGCACAGATTGCGCGCGACGTGGCCGCCTCGCTCGGCACGATGGGCGTCGCGCTCACGCCATGTACGGTGCCGGCCGCGGGCAAGCCGGGCTTCGAACTGGCCGATGGTGAAATCGAATGGGGCTTAGGCATTCACGGCGAACCGGGTGTTGAACGCGGCGCGATGGAGCCAGCCGACGCGATCGTCGAACGGCTGCTCGCGAAGATCGCCGGCGACCTGTCGTTGCAACCTGGCGCGCGGGTGGCTTTGCTGGTGAACAATCTCGGCGGCACGCCTTCGAGCGAATTGAGCATCGTGGCCGGGTCCGCGCTTCGTTATCTGGCGACACGCGGCATCCATGTGGAACGTGCGTGGGCTGGCACGTTCCTGAGCGCACTCGAGATGTCGGGCGTCTCACTGACACTGCTGCGCGTGGACGACGAGCGGCTCAGCTGGCTCGACGCCGCCGCACATACCACCGCATGGCCCGCGTTGAGCGGTCGCGTCGCGCAGGTTTCCGTGCGGCCCGCACCCGCTACGCCTGATCGTACAAACGGCGCGACGCTCACGCGCGAGGCCACGTTGCGCCGCGTGATCGAAGCCGTTTGCGCGTGCCTGCTCGAAGCCGAGCCGACCTTGACCGACATGGATCAACGCGTCGGCGATGGTGATCTCGGTATCAGCTTGTCGCGTGGGGCGCGCGGCATTCTCAATGAACTCGATGGCTATCCTGCGGAAACGACGCCGGGTTCCGTGTTGCGCGCCATGTCCGCAACAGTCCGGCGCGTGGTCGGTGGCACCTCGGGCCCGCTTTACGCGGTGATGTTGTTGCGCGGCGCGGTCGCGCTCGAACAGGCGGGCGGATCGTCGGCGAAGGCGTGGTCGGCAGCGTTTAGTGAGGGCGTCGCCGGATTGATGGCGTTAGGCGGTGCGCATCCAGGCGATCGCACAATGGTCGATGCGCTGAAACCTGCCGCTGATGCGCTGCAAGCCGCGCTCTCAACGTCAGAAGGCGGGCTCGACGGGGCATTGGAAGCCGCGGTCGATGCAGCAAACGAAGGTGCGGCGCAAACCGCGTCGATGCATCCGCGGCGCGGGCGCTCGAGTTATGTCGGAGACCGCGCGCTCGGTCACGTGGATCCTGGTGCTCATGCCGTGGCGTTGTGGCTTGCTGCGATTCACGCGGCGTTGGCGCAGAACTGATCGCTATTCAGCCGAAAGAGCGCTGCCACTAACCTGAAGAAGCAGTCCGCCGTCGCCGATGAGGCGCGGCGGACTTTGGCCTGGTCGCTTCGCTCAGGAAGCGCGCTGAAGCGCCGTCGTTGTTGACGCGCCGCGGTTCCCGGATTCCTGTTCGAATCCGTAGAACGACGCAGGGGTTGTGCATAGAATCGCATCGATCACCGCTGCGTCCAGGCCGAGTTCCAATAGCGTCGATAACGACTGGCCGTAGTTCATCACGTGTTCGTACTGAGTATGGGGCCAGTCGCTTCCCCACATCAGCCGCTCGGCGCCGAAGTGTTCGACAAGCTGGCTCGTCGCCTCATGCACAAAGCCAGGACCCGGAGCCGCACATCGGTAGGCGCCCGAGACCTTGACCCACACGCGGCCGGTTCCACCATAACCGAGCAAAGTCCTGAAGCCAGGATCGTGAATGCCTTTCTCAGGGGCGGGACGTCCAAAATGATCGACGACCACGGGTACGCCGACTTCCAGCAGCCGGTCGAGCATCGGTGCCAGGTCCTGCGCATTCCGGTGTAGTTCGATGTGCCAGCCCAGTCTTGACAATCGTTCGAGCAGCGGCGCCCATGATTTCGCTCCCAGATCCGGCAATGCCTGCTCGATCAGATTGAGCCGTATGCCCGTTACGCCTTGACTATGCAGCTCGGCCAGCTCTGCCTCGGAAACATCGGGCGTGACCACCGCTACGCCCCTCAAGCGGTGCGTGTCTCGGGACAGTGCTTGCAGCAGGTAGCGATTGTCCGTCCCGAGAAAGCTCGGCTGCACCAGAACCGCGCGCCCGACGTCGTGCGTGTTCAGCAGTTGCAAATAGGTGTCGAGCGTTGCGTCGTAGCCAGGTGCGTAGCGCCGGCCATCCGTGAGCGGCAAGCCTCTCTGGAAGACGTGCGCGTGAGTGTCCACGCAGCAGGAGTGGGACTGAGCGAGGGATGCAGGAGCACTCATGGCCAGCTCCGCGGCGGGTCCATGGTCAATCGCGCATTGTCGACGGCATCGGGCGCCGATTCAGATACCACGCCACGCAGACGTCTGCCGCGCGTCTCGGGAAGCAGCAACACTGCGATCATCGCAAGGCCGTAAGCAATGGCCGCGTCGATTCCGATTGCCATACCGAGCGACATCGAATGACTCATGTAGCCGACGAGGACAGGGAAGCCCGCCGAGGCGATCCGTCCAAAGTTGTAGCAGAATCCGACGCCTGTGCCGCGCATGTCGGCCGGATACAGTTCGTTGAAAAGCGGGCCGAGGCTCGCTGGGATGCCCGCGGCGAACAAGCCGAGTGGGAAGCCCAGCACGAGCATTTGCGTGTTGGTCAGCGGCAGCATCACGTAAGCGAGAACCGTAACGATGCAGCAGAACGCGAAGAGGGCGACATTGCGCCGGCGGCCAATGCGGTCGAGCAGATAGGCGCTCGCCATGCAGCCGCACCAGAAAGCCACGATGACAACCGCCAGATAGCCACCGGTGTTCAGAACCGACAGGTGCCGTTCTTTGGCAAGGAAGGTGGGCAACCAGGTCATGATTGCGTAGTACCCGCCGTGAGCGCCGGTGCCCAGCACTGCGCCGATCACGGTGGTTCGGAGTACACGCGGCTGGAAGACCTGGGTTATCTGCCCGAGCACCGAGGTCTTGGGTGCGGCGCTTGCCGGTTTGACGCGTGCCGGTTCCTTCAGATTGCGCCGTACGAATAGAACAAGGCCGGCCGGCACCAGGCCGACGCCGAACATCACGCGCCATGCGGTGTCCGACGGTAACCAGGAGAACGCCGCGGCATACACCAGCACGGCCGCGCCCCACCCAACCGCCCAGGCGCTTTGCACGGCACCCATCGCCTTGCCGCGGTGTTCGGTACGAATGGTTTCCGCCATCAATACCGCGCCTGCCGCCCACTCGCCGCCGAATCCGAATCCTTGAAGCGCCTTGAGAACCAGGAGTTGCGGGAAGTTTTGCGCGAAGGCGCAGAGAAACGTGAAGCCGGCAAACCAGAGGATCGTCATTTGCAACGTCCGGACGCGGCCGATGCGGTCCGACAACGCCCCTGCGATCCAGCCGCCGAGAGCCGAAGATATCAACGTCACGCTGCTGATCGCGCCGGCCTGCGTATGGTCGATGCCATACGCGGCAATGATCGCGGGGATGGCCAGGGTGAACATCTGCACGTCGAGCGCGTCGAGCCCCCAACCGGCAAAGCACCCCCAAAAGGTGTTGCGTTCCAGGGGCGTGCCCTGCATGTACCACGTGAACATAACCGTCTCCGTTGCGTGGATCATATAGTCATATATATGACTATATGAATGATGGTCGCAGAACCATGGAAAGTCATTGAGTATTAACCCTCGCTCACGTCGCCGCTGCGGTATGTTGTACAGTAGTTACTCCTCTGAACAACTATATGAATGCTATGGAAGCGCCCTCTTTCGTGACCAAGCCGGATGATCGGTTGCCCCGTTATCAGCAATTGCGTGACGACCTGGTTAGCCGCATTGCCGCAGGTGAATGGGCGCTGGAGGAAGCTATTGCCACAGAGGCGGAGTTGGGGCAGTTCTATAACGTCTCCACTGGAACGGTCCGTAAGGCGATTGATCTGCTCGTTGCCGACGGCGTGCTCACGCGCAACCAGGGCAAGGGCACATTCATTCGCCGGCCCCGTTTCGATTCGTCGCTGTTTCGCTTCTTTCGTTTCAAGTCGCGCGACGGCGAACCGGTGCGGCCGACAGCGCGCGTGCTCAAGCGCGAAGTCGTGAAGCCTGGCGAAGAAATTCGCTCTACCTTGCGGATGAAAGCCTCCGAGAAAGCAATCCACCTGTCGCGTGTGCGACTGATCGAAGGCCAGGCGGTTCTGTCGGAAGAAATCTGGCTGCCGCGCGCGCGTTTCGAACCCTTGGCCACGTTACCGCTCAGCGATTTCGAGGACTTGCTGTATCCGTTGTACGAGCGTCTTTGTCGGCAGATCGTGGCGTCCGCTACGGAAATTCTAAAAGTAGAACAAGCCACATCTGACGACGCCTCGCTTCTCGATGTAGCGGTCGGCAGCCCTGTCATTCAGGTCCACCGTGTCGCGTCGGACTTCGCGGGCACGCCGTTCGAATGGCGCAGCACCCGCGGGGCCGCCACGACGTTTCAGTACCAGGTGGAAATCCGCTGAGTCAGCGACCCGCTGGAATACAGCGCGGCAGATCCCGCCAGAATCGCTGGGGCCATACGCGCCTATTCGGGTATCACCCCATGGTGTTCGATACCGAATCATATAAACATATATATGACTATATCAATCTGGCTGTTTTCCTCGACGTAGCGGCTACCGTGCCGCGAGGCGAGCGTCGATGGCGGCCGGCGAGAAAACCGGAGCGAACATGTCTACGCAGGCAGGATTTGAGCAGCAGGTAATGAGGAAGATGGCGTGGCGGCTGATGCCGCTTCTGATCGTCATGTTTCTGATTTCGTTTATCGACCGCCAGAACGTTGGTTTCGCCAAGCTGGAGATGGTGCACGCCCTCGGCATGACGGAAGCTTCATACGGGCTGGGGGCCTCGCTGTTCTTCATCGGCTACCTCATCTTCGAGGTGCCCAGCACGCTGGCGCTGCATCGTTTCGGCGCGCGGACCTGGCTCGCGCGCATCATGATGACCTGGGGCGTGGTCACGGTGCTGATGGCGTTCGCGCGTTCGCTGCCAGTCTTCTATTCCTTTCGCTTCGCACTGGGTGTTGCCGAAGCCGGCTTTTATCCCGGCGTCATCTACTACCTCACGCAGTGGTTCCCACAAAGCTATCGCACCAAAGTGCTGGGGTTCTTCACGCTGGGCAGTTCGCTCGCCAACATGTTGGGCTCGCTGGTCGGTGGTCTTCTGCTGACGCTGGGCGGCACGTGGGGCTTCGCGGGTTGGCAGTGGGTGTTTATCGCCACCGGCATTCCCGCCATTCTGATTGCATTCGTCGCGCTCAAATTTTTGCCGAATTCGGTGCAGGACGCGCCGTTCCTTTCACCGCAGGAGAAGGACGTCGTCATCGCCGCGCTCAGGCGGGAAGCGTCGGATGACGCTAAGGCGACGCGGCCTTGGGGTGCGTTGCTCGATCCGAAGGTTCTCATGTTCGCGTTGACGTACATGCTGATGTCGACGTCGTTGTACGGGGTGACCTACTGGATGCCGACGCTGCTGAAAAGCGATGGCGTGTCGTCTTCGCTGAACGGTGTGCTGAACATGATTCCGTGGGCGCTCGCGACACTGCTTCTGCTGTGGCTGCCCGGCAAGCTCAAGCGTGAGCGCGTCGTGTTGAAGGCAATGAGCGTGGTGGCGGGCCTCGGCGTCGTTTGTTTCGCGTCGAGCCTCGTTTTGCCGACCGCGTCGATGCGCTTTGCCGCGCTGTGTCTGGGCGGGGCGTGTATTCCGTTGCTCTATCCGTGTTTCTGGTCGTTGCCCCCGCGGTTCTTCTCCGGCGCAAGAGCCGCGGCGAGCGTGGCGGCGATCAACGCGATCGGCAATCTAGGCGGCTTTGCCGGGCAGAACCTGATGCCTTATGTCGGCAAGGTGGCGCACAACTCTGTCGCGCCAATGCTGGTGCCTACGGCGTGCCTGTTCGCGTTGGCGATTGGCACGGCTCTCGCCGCGCTGATCGGCGCGCGTCGCAGAATGACGCCCGAGTCGGCGACGATTCGTCCGACGTAATCTCGTCAAGGACGAAGCAGATCGAAGCCGGCCAGCACGACAACCCCACTTACCACGATCAGCGATACCGAATGCTGTCCGAAGTAAAGAAGGGCTGCGGCTGACCAGCTCGTCACCGCGAATGCTGCAATGCGTTTCATGCTTTAAAACCCCAATGCAATAGCCAGCAACCCGCTGACCACTCCGCAAACCACGACCGCCAGCGTCACCACCGTCAGCACGCGTTTCGGAAACGAGCGGCCGAGCATCGCCATCGACGGCACGCTGATCAGCGGCAGCGTCATCAGCAAAGCGCCGGCCGGGCCGGCGGCCATGCCGAAGGAGAGCATGGCCTGAATGATCGGCACTTCGCCCGCGGTCGGAATCACGAACAACGTTCCGGCGATCGCCAAAGCGACGATCCAGAGCAAACTGTTATCGATGCTGGGTCCGATGTGCGGAAACAGCCATGCCCGCGCCGCGCCAAGAATCAGCACTAGCACGATGTATTCAGGAATCAGCCGCAGCGTCATGGTTCCGAGGATTTTGACCCAGCGCGTGATCGCGGTGCCCGGATTGTCGTTGGTGACGAGTTGCGCCATCGCTTCGCGCGATGCTTCAGCTTCCTTCGGCGTGACCATCCGGTTCACGAGATAACCGAGACCGAACACCATCACGAGCCCGAGAGCGAGCCGCAAGCCCATCCATTGCCAGCCGAGCACGAAGCCCAAGAAGATCAGCGTGGCCGGATTGAGGGCCGTGTTGCCCAGCCAGAACGCGATCGCCGCGCCCGGTGCCGCCTGACGGGCGCGCAAGCCGGCCACGACCGGCGCCGCGCAGCACGTGCACATCATGCCCGGCAACGACATCAGGCCGCCCTTCACCACGCTGCTGAAGTCCGTCCGGCCGAGCGCACGCGCGACCCACTGCGGCGGAATCAGCGCCTGCACCGCCGAACCCAGCAGAAGGCCGAGCACCATGGCTTGCCAGATCGCCTTGCCGTAGGCCAGCGCGTAATCGAGGGCCGCCTGCCACGACGCCGGCGGTGCGCTCGACGACGTGCCCATCAGGATCGATTTGCCGATGGAATGCTGGCTCGCGGCGACGAAGGCGCGGTTGTAGTACGGGAACCACTTCACATAGAAGAGGCCGACGACGGCGATCAGCAGAAACACGATCCAGCCAAGGGCGACACGGGGCTGCCGAAGGGTTGATTGCATGATGGATGGTCTTAACGTTAGTTTTTAATCAGACGACAGCGAGCGCGCTGTTATCGAGTTGAGCAAGCAGTGCTTTTGCCTGCTCGACGACATCGGCGTCGTTGGGTCGAAAATGTATTTGCAACGCACGAGGCAACTGGACGAAATGCTGATGGCTGCTGCGTGCATAGGCCGGATCATAGTGCCGTTCGATCAGCTCGCCGGCGAGTTCAGCCCGGCCATTTTCGTCGACGAGGTGTTGCCAGCCCGTGACACGCTCCCGGCTATGCAAACCAATCATCTTCTGCAGTTGCGCTTTCAGCGATTCGGGATCGTCGAATAAATGCGCATAGTCGTGCAGCAGGAACGCCGCGCGGTCTTCGTGGCTCGACAACACTTCGACGCAGGCGCCCTGGTGGAACGTTTCGAGGAGTGCGAGCGGCAGCGCAATCGAACCGATCCGCCGGCTCTCCGCTTCGACGAAAACCGGCCGTTTGGGATCGAACGCGCGCAGGGCGCACACCAGCAGCGTGTCGAAGCGCTTTTGCGACGGCTGCGCAACGCCCGCCCACGCACCCAGCAGCGAGCCGCGATGGGCCGCCAGTGCTTCGAGGTCGAGCGTTTGCGCACCCGCCTGGTTCAGCGCTGCGAGCAGGCGCGTCTTGCCGCTGCCTGTCGGGCCGACCAGCGCGATGTACTTGAACGTCTTCGGCAACGATTCGAGGGTGTCCAGCGTCGCGCGCCGGTAACCTTTATAACCGCCGTCCAGCTGACGCGCCTGCCAGCCGATCATATTGAACAGCGTCGTGACCGAACCCGAGCGTTTCCCGCCGCGCCAGCAGTAGATCAGCGGCCGCCAGTTGCGCGGCCGGTCGGCGAAAGTCGTTTCCAGGTGATGCGCGATGTTGCGTGCAACCAGCGCCGCGCCGATCCGCGTGCCTTCGAACGGCGAGATCTGCTTGTAAGTCGTGCCGACCAGAACACGCTCTTCGTTGCTCAGCACAGGCGCGTTGAGCGCGCCCGGAATGTGATCTTCGGCGAATTCGAGCGGCGTGCGCACATCGATGATTTCATCGAAATCACCGGCTTGATCGAGGCTGACGAGTAGGTTTTTCAAGGGGTTACGGACGAAACGGACCGGCGGGAGAAGCGAAATTATCGCATGCGCCGTCAATGCCGGCTGGCGAGCCGTTCAGCCCCGCTTCCAGGGCCTATGCCTCGCCTTGCCTATAAACCCGCTTGCCCCTCAGATCACCTCGACTCGCGGTTCTCCGCTGACCATTTCGCCGATCACGCGCGCCTCGTCGAAACCGTCGGCACGGAACAGGGCGAGCACCTCGTCGACCGTTTCTGGTGCGCACGACACCAGCAGACCGCCCGAGGTTTGCGGATCGGTGAGCAGGGTGCGGGCCGTCGACGGCAATGAGGCCGGCAAAACGATGTCCTTGCCGTAGGCGTCCCAGTTGCGCCCCGAAGCGCCGGTGAAAATGCCGGCCTCCGCGAAGCTGACCACGTCCGGCAGCCACGGCAGATCCGCATAGCGCACGCGGGCGGTCAGATTCGAACCGCGGGCCAATTCCAGCGTATGGCCAAGCAAGCCAAAACCGGTGATGTCCGTGAGGGCATGCACGCCGTCGAGCGCGGACAGTGCCGCACCCGGCCGGTTGAGTTTGGTTGTGGCCGCGATCATCGCGGCATAGCCGTTTGAATCGAGCCGGTCCTTTTTCAACGCCGCCGACAGCACGCCCACGCCCAGCGGCTTGCCGAGGATCAGCACGTCGCCCGCCTGCGCGCCGGCATTGCGTTTGACACGCCGCGGATCGACCACGCCGATCGCAACCAGGCCGTAAATGGGTTCCACCGAATCGATCGAATGGCCGCCGGCGAGGGGAATGCCGGCTTCGGCGCAAACGGACTCGCCGCCCTTGAGCACCGCCGCGATCACGTCGTGCGGCAGCACATCGATCGGCATGCCGACGATCGCCAGCGCCATGAGCGGTTTGCCGCCCATGGCGTAGACGTCGGACAGCGCATTGGTGGCGGCGATGCGGCCGAAGTCGAACGGGTCGTCGACGATCGGCATGAAGAAGTCGGTGGTGGCGACGATCGCCTGCTCGTCGTTGAGCCGGTAGACGGCGGCGTCGTCGGCGGTATCGTTGCCGACCAGCAGATCGGGAAAGAACGGCAGCGGCGCGCTGCGCTTGAGCAGATTGGCGAGCAGGCCGGGGGCGATCTTGCAGCCGCAGCCTCCGCCGTGCGACAGGCTGGTCAGGCGGGGCGAAGGGTTTGCGGTGGAGAGGGTGTCGGTCATGTGTGGCGCAGATTTCGGGCTTCGAATGACAACATTATGGCGGTTGTTCGCGCGCGGCGCAGGACAGCGGCCGCCCACGGTGTTGGTCGTTGCAGACGCAATCAACTGATGCAAAAGGAATAGTGCCCGGTTCCGTTGAAACCGGCTGCGGCGCTTCATATTTAACGACATTAACGAGATAGATAGTCTGGCTGCGGGACTTCATATCGGCCTCTATAATCGTTATTAGTATCCCAAAAAGAGGCCTGATCGACTTCATTCACAGTCCGAGCCGTCTGAAGTATCCGGAGTACCGCGCAGCTGGATCGAATGAATGGAAGCGGATTTCCTGGGAAGACGCGCTCGATCGTATCGCCAGGCTGATGAAGGAGGACCGCGATGCCAATTTCGTCGAGACGACCGAAGACGGCAAGAAGGTCAACCGCTGACTGACCACCGGCATGCTCGCTGCATCGGCCGGTAGCAATGAAGTGGGATATTTGACGCACAAGACTGTCCGCAGTCTTGGCATGCTCGCATTCGATAATCAAGCACGTGTTTGACACGGCCCGACGGTGGCAGCTCTTGCCCCGACGTTTGGCTGTGGAGCGATGACGAACCATTGGGTCGACATCAAGAACGCGGACGTGATTCTGGTAATGGGCGGCAATGCAGCCGAGGCGCACCCGTGCGGATTCAAGTGGGTCACGGAGGCGAAGGCGCATCGCAAGGCAAGATTGATCGTGGTCGATCCGCGCTTTACGCGTACGGCATCGGTCGCGGATTACTACGCGCAGATTCGAACCGGCTCGGACATCGTGTTCCTGGGCGGGGTGATCAACTATTTGCTCACCAACGACAAGATTCAGCACGAGTACGTCAAGAACTACACGGACATGCCGTTTATCGTTCGTGAGGACTTCTCGTTTACTGACGGTCTGTATTCCGGCTACAACGCGGACAAGCGCAACTACGACAAGAGTTCGTGGGACTACGAACGCGGCGACGACGGCTTCGCCAAGGTCGATCCGACGCTGCAGCACCCGCGCTGCGTCTATCAGCTGATGAAGCAGCACTACTCGCGCTATACGCCCGAGCAGGTCGAAAAGATCTGTGGCACGCCGAAGGAGAAATTCCTAAAGGTCTGCGAAATGCTGGCGTCGACGGCCGTTCCAGGACGCGCCGGTACGATCCTGTACGCACTCGGCCGGACGCATCACTCGGTGGGGGCGCAGATCATCCGCACCGGCGCGATGGTGCAATTGCTGCTGGGCAACATCGGCATTGTGGGCAGCGGCATGAATGCGTTGCGCGGCCACTTAAACATCCAGGGCTAGACCGACCTCGGCTTGATGTCGAATATGTTGCCGGGCTACATGACCTTGCCGATGGAAGCCGAGCAGGATTTCGACGGCTTCATCGCGAAGCGTGCGACAGAGCCGCTGCGGCCGAACCAGCTCAGTTACTGGCGCAACTATCGCGCGTTCCACGTCAGCTTCATGAAGTCGTGGTGGGGCGATAACGCGACCGCCGAGAACAACTTCGGCTACGACTATCTGCCGAAGCTCGATAAATCGTACGACATGCTGCAGGTCTTCGAGCTGATGAATCAAGGCAAGATGACCGGCTACATCGCGCAGGGCTTCAACCCGCTTGCCGCGCGCCGAACAAGGCAAAGATCGGCGCGAGTCTGGCCAAGCTGAAGTGGCTCGTCATCATGGATCCGCTCGCCACCGAAACCTCCGAGTTCTGGAAGAACTTCGGCGAGTTCAACGACGTCGATCCAGCCTCGATTCAAACGGAAGTGTTCAGGCTGGCGACCACGTGTTTCGAGGAAGAGCGCGGTTCGCTGGTCAGCTCCAGCCGCGTGCTGCAGTGGCACTGGCAGGGCGCGGTCGGCCCGGGCGAATCGAAGAGCGACCTGGAGATCATGTCGGGGCTCTGGCTGCGCATTCGTAAGGCTTATCAGGAGAAGGGCGGCAAGTATCCCGATCCGATTCTCAAGATGAGCTGGCCGTATTCGGACCCGGAAAGCCCGACGCCTGAAGAAATTGCCATGGAGTTCAATGGCAAGGCACTGGCTGACGTGACCGACGCTACCGACAAAACCAAGGTACTCGCCAAAAAGGGCGAGCAGTTGGCGGGCTTCGCGCAGCTTCGGGACGACGGCAGCACGGCAAGCGGCTGCTGGATCTTCTGCGGTTCGTGGACCCAGGCGGGCAACCAGATGGGCCGCCGCGACAACTCCGACCCGACCGGCATCGGCAATACGTTGAACTGGGCGTGGGCGTGGCCTGCGAACCGGCGGATTCTGTACAACCGCGCTTCCTGCGACGTCAATGGCAAGCCGTTCGACCCCAGGCGCAAGCTGATCGCGTGGAACGGCAAGACGTGGACCGGAGCGGATGTTCCCGACTTCAAGATCGACGAACCACCTGAGAACGGCATGAATCCGTTCATCAAGAATCCGGAAGGCGTGGCGCGCTTCTTCTCGCGTGACGGACTGGTGGAAGGTCCATTCCCCGAGCACTACGAACCGTTCGAAACGCCGCTCGGTTACAACCCGCTGCATCCGGACAACAAGGCGGTAGTCAGCAATCCGGCGGCGCGCGTGTTCCCGGACGATCGGGCCGCATTCGGCACGCATGAGAACTTCCCGCATACGGCGACCACGTATCGTCTGACCGAACATTTCCACTACTGGACCAAGCACGCGCGCTTGAACGCGATCGTGCAGCCGCAGCAGTTCGTGGAGATCGGCGAGGATCTAGCGAAGGAGGTGGGCGTGGTCGCGGGGGGATCGCGTGAAGGTGTCGTCCAATCGCGGGCACATCATCGCCGTGGCGCTCGTCACCATGCGGATCAAACCGCTGATGATCGAAGGGAAAAAGGTCCAGACAGTCGGGTTGCCGTTGCATTGGGGCTTCAAGGGGCTCGCCAAGCCGGGCTATCTCATCAATACGCTGACGCCCTCCGTGGGCGACGGGAATTCGCGAACACCGGAATTCAAGTCGTTCCTCGTCAAGGTCGAAAAGGCATAGGGGAAAGAGATGGCACTGCAATCACTGGATATCAAACGCCTCTCGGCTACGACCTTGCCCGAACCGCAAGTGCGTGAGCCGGCCACGGGCACGGTCGCCAAGCTCATCGATGTATCGAAATGCATCGGATGCAAGGCGTGTCAGACGGCCTGTATGGAGTGGAACGATCTGCGCGACGAGATCGGCACGACGACCGGCATCTATGACAACCCGCGCGATCTGTCAGAGCATTCGTGGACCGTCATGCGGTTCTCGGAGTACGAAAACACCGAGGGCGATCTCGAGTGGCTGATCCGCAAGGACGGCTGCATGCACTGTGAGGATCCGGGCTGTCTGAAGGCGTGTCCTTCGCCGGGCGCGATCGTGCAGTACACGAACGGCATCGTGGATTTTCACGAGGAAAACTGCATCGGCTGCGGCTATTGCATAACCGGTTGCCCGTTCAACGTGCCGCGCATTTCGAAGAAGGACCACCGCGCGTATAAGTGCACGCTGTGCTCGGACCGTGTGGCTGTCGGTCAGGAGCCGGCTTGCGTGAAGACCTGTCCGACCGGCGCGATCATGTTCGGCACCAAGGAGGACATGAAGCAGCAAGCGGCGGATCGGATCGTCGATCTGAAGGAACGAGGTTTTCAGAACGCCGGTTTGTACGATCCTGCCGGCGTGGGCGGCACGCACGTGATGTACGTGCTGCATCACGCCGACAAAGCCAACCTGTACCACGGCTTGCCGCAGAATCCGAAGATCAGCGCGATGGTTTATCTATGGAAAGGTCTGGCGAAACCGCTGGCGCTGGCAGGTATCGCGTTTGCCGCGGTGGCGGGGTTCTTCCATTACACGCGGGTCGGTCCGAACGAGGTGACGGAGGCGGAAGAAGCCGAAGCCTAACACGAAGCCGACGAAGCACGCCGTTCCCGGGAGGCATCCGATGAAGCACGCTGAGCATAATGAGCACGGTGTGCTCAAAGACGTGAAGGGCAACAGCCTGATCCAGCGCTACACGCCGAACGAACGGACGAATCACTGGATCACCGCGATCACGTTCGTTTTGCTGGCGCTGTCCGGACTCGCTATGTTTCATCCGGCGATGTCGTGGCTCTACGCGATCTTCGGCGGCGTCCAGTGGACGCGGATTCTGCATCTGTTCGTCGGTTGCGTGATGTTCCTGTCGTTCCTGATTCTTGCGTTGCGCTTCTGGCATCACAACTATCTCGACCGCGCCGACATCCAGTGGATGAAGCAGATCGGCGATGTGCTCAACAATCGCGAGGAAAAGCTTCCCGCGATCGGAAAGTACATTCAAGGAAATAATCGGCAAGTAGCATCGGAAAGAAATCTGTAAAAAGCACGGCGCAACTTGCCGCGCACCGCACCCCGAGCCGCCGCTCCTGTTCGATGAACTGCGGCGGCTCTTCAGTTTTAGCGTAATTGCTGCGCAATTGTCAGAGGTTGATACTTTGGTTCAACGCATTCTTGAAGCCGGCGATATCGAGTCGCTCGATCACACGGCGATTCCCCGCATCCGTACGCCGGAACGGCTGGCGGTCTTTTCGGCGCGCGCCGCGCGGCTGCGTCAACTGGCGGCACTCAGCAATCCGATTGCCGGCTATTTGCGCCTGATGGCCGTGCTGGCGGACGCGCAACAAGCCGTGATCACCGGCTTCAAGGCGAAGCCGCCCAGCGCCGAGTTGATCGCGAGCGCACAACAGCATTCCATGCCGCTGATTCCGGCGCTCTCCGGCGTGCGCGATCCGGCGTGGCACGACGTTTTGCTGCAGCTGGTCGATAAGGTGCAAGCCGCCGGCTCGCTCACACCGCCGCTCGAAGGGCTCCTCGCCAGACTGCGAACATTCGATAAAGCCACGCTCGAAGCCTAGGCCGATGCGATCTTCGCGCAGCGTTTCGAGGAAATCGATCCGGCGAGCGCGCCGTTCATCATGGCTGCGCTGCAAGTGGTCTGGACCGACCTCGCCGCCGATATCGACAAGCGCGAAGTACCGTACATCGAGACGCTCGGCCTGTGTCCCGTATGTGGGTCGCATCCGGTGGCGAGCATGGTGCGGGTGGGCGGTGCGTATGACAATTACCGCTACCTGCAATGCGGTTTGTGTGCGACGGAGTGGCACATGGTCCGCTCGAAATGTTCGAACTGCGACTCGACCAAGGGCATTGCCTATCAAGCCGTCGGCGCGCAGGACGCCGACGAGGCCACCCGGGAAGCCGATTCCAGGAACGCAGCCTTGAAGGCGGAGTCGTGCGACGAATGTCATACTTACCGGAAGATCGGCATGCAGTCGAAGGACTACGATTTCGAACCGTTCGCGGACGATCTCGCCAGTCTCACGCTGGACCTGCTGATGGGGGCAGAAGGTTACCGGCGCGCGTCGCCGCATCCGTGGCTGTGGCCGGAGCAGGCCGCCACCGCGGCCGAGTCTTCCGGCGAATCGGACTGAAACGCGACTGAAGAAAAGGGATTGCCTCGTGAGCGATGTGACCGGCTCTGAATTGCGCGCGTTGATGGCGCGCGTGCCGTCGGTGGAAAAGGTGATGGTGTCGGCTGAGTTTGCGGCGTTGCTGACCGAGTTCGGCCGCACGCAAGTGCTGAGTGCCTTGCGTCACGCGCTCGACACTTGGCGCGCCAGCGCCCAGTCCGGCGATGTGTCGGTGAGCGCGCTCGATGTCGCGCAACTGCAGGTATCGGTCGAGGCTGCGCTGCGCCGGCGCAACGCGGCCCGCTTGCGTAGCGTCTTCAATCTGACCGGCACCGTGCTGCATACCAACCTCGGCCGCGCCTTGTTGCCGGACGAAGCGGTGCAAGCCGTCATGAAGGCGCTCACGCAACCGGCCAACCTCGAGTTCGATCTCGGCACCGGCAAGCGCGGTGACCGCGACGATCTGATCGACGAACTCATCTGCGAACTGACCGGCGCGGAAGCGGCGACCGTGGTCAACAACAATGCCGCCGCCGTGTTGCTCACGTTGTCCGCGTTGGCGTCGAAGAAAGAAGTGATCGTGTCGCGTGGCGAGTTGGTTGAAATCGGCGCCGCGTTTCGCATTCCCGACATCATGAGCCGCGCGGGCGCAAAGCTGCGCGAAGTCGGCACCACCAATCGCACGCATCTGAAGGACTACGACGAAGCCATCGGCCCGCAAACCGCGCTTCTGATGAAAGTCCACGCGAGCAACTACGCGATCAATGGATTCACCAAAGAGGTCGCGGTCGATGCCATCGCGCCGCTCGCCCACGCGCGCGGTATCGCCGTTGCCGTGGACCTCGGCAGCGGCACGCTGGTCGATCTGACGCAATGGGGCTTGCCACGCGAGACGACGGTACGCGAAACCATCGAAGCCGGCGCCGACCTTGTCACGTTCAGCGGCGACAAATTGCTTGGCGGCCCGCAAGCCGGGTTGATCGTCGGCCGGCGCGATCTGATCGCAAAGGTCAAGAAGCATCCCCTCAAGCGCGCGCTGCGGGTTGGCAAACTGACGCTCGCGGCACTGGAACCCGTGCTGCAGATGTACCGCGCGCCGGAGAAGCTCGCTGAACGGCTGACCACGCTGCGTTTGCTCACGCGTCCGAGCGACGATATCCGGCTCACCGCGGAGCGGGTACAGCCTGCGTTGCAGCGCGCGGCCGGCGAACGCTACACCGTGGTGGCCGAGCCCATGTTCAGCCAGATTGGCAGCGGTGCGTTGCCCGTCGATGTGCTGCCGAGCTACGGTCTTGTCATCAGGACTGCCGATGGCAAGCGCGGCGGCCGTCAATTGCTCGCGCTCGAGAAGCGCTTGCGCGAGATGGCGCGGCCGGTCATCGGCCGTATCGCAGACGATGCGTTGCGTCTCGATCTGCGTTGTCTCGAAGCCGCGGATGAAGCGCAGTTGATCGAGCAACTGACGGGCATGCACGCATGATCGTAGGTACGGCGGGGCATATCGACCACGGCAAAACGAGTCTGGTGAGAGCGCTGTCGGGCGTCGATACGGATCGTCTCAAGGAAGAAAAGGCGCGCGGTATTTCGATCGAACTGGGTTATGCGTACGTGCCACTCGACAACGGCGACGTGCTCGGCCTGGTCGACGTGCCGGGCCACGAAAAGCTCGTCCATACGATGACCGCGGGCGCAAGCGGGATCGATTTCGCCCTGCTCGTAATCGCTTCCGACGACGGCGTGATGCCGCAAACGCGCGAACATCTGGCGATTGTGGAACTGCTCGGCATCAAGCGCGGCGCGATAGCGCTGACCAAGATAGATCGCGTTGATGCCGAGCGGCTGCAGCAAGTGCATGACGAGGTCACCGCGTTTTTGAGCGGCAGCGTGTTGCAGGACGCACCCGTGTTCGACACCTACGCGACGCGTGACGATGACCCTGGCGTGGCTGCGCTGAAGGCGCATTTGCACTCAGCGGCAGCCGAGTGGCGCATGAAGCGTGACGACGGCCTGTTCCGTCTCGCGGTCGACCGGGTCTTTACGCTCTCGGGTCAAGGCACGATCGTGACAGGGACTGTGGTGTCGGGACGCGTAGCGGCGGGCGACACGATGCTGCTCGCGCCGAAAAATCAATCGGTGCGCGTGCGCAGTATTCACGCGCAGAATCGTCCGGCCGAGACCGGGCGGGCAGGCGAGCGCTGCGCATTGAACCTTGCGGGCATCGAGAAGATCGCAATCGACCGCGGCGACTGGATCGTCGATCCACGTCTGTCGCAAGCCTCGGAACGCATCGACGTGATGCTGACGCTGCTCGCTGATGCACCGTTGACGCTGGAGCATTGGGCGCCGCTGCATGTGCATCTGGGCACGCAGCATCAGGTGGCGCACGTCGCGTTGCTCGACGGCGAAACGCTCGGCGCAGGTCAGTCGGCGCGCGTCCAACTCGTGTTCGAGCGGCCGGTGTGTGCGCTTCCTGGCGACCGCTTTGTGGTGCGCAATGCGCAAGCTAATCGCACGGTTGGCGGCGGTCATGTGCTTGATCCGTTTGCGCCTTCGAGCAAGCGTCGCTCACCCGAGCGGCTCGCGTGGCTGGATGCGATTCAGATCATGCTCGACACCGGGGCGCTGGATTCGCTCCTGGCAAGGGCTCCGTTTGGGTTGTCCCGTTCGTTGCTGGAAAGACTGACGAGCATGCAGGCGGCCGTGCTCGAGTTGCGGTCTGACACGCGCGTCGTGGAGCTTCCCGGTAGTGATGCGTTGTTGATCGCCGATGCATCTTGGCGGGCGCTGAATACGCGACTGACTACGACGCTAAAGCAGTACCACGAGCGCTCGCCGGACGAACTGGGTCCGGATGTATCGCGCTTACGGCGGATCGCAGCGCCGCTCGTCGACGATGCTTTGTGGCGCGCGCTAGTCGACGATGCGGCGGCGCGCGGCGAGATTGTCAGACGCGGGCCGTGGTTGCATCTGCCGGAGCATGCGGTGACGCTCGACGACGCCGACCGTGCACTCGCGGCGGCGCTGCTGCCGGCGTTGAAAGCGGGGCGTTTCGATCCGCCCTGGGTTCGTGATCTGGCGAACGCACATGACGTATCGGAGGACCGCGTGCGGCAGTTGCTGCGCAAACTTGCGCGGCAGGGCGAGCTTTTTCAGGTTGTGCGCGACCTCTTTTATCACCATGAGGTGATTCGTGAACTGGCTTTGATTGCGGGCTCGGAAGCGCAGAAGAATGCGGGTACGGTGGCGGCTGCACCGTTTCGCGATGTCACCGGTCTCGGCCGAAAGCGCGCGATTCAGCTTTTAGAATTCTTCGACCGGGTTGGGTATACTCGCTTCCGCCGTGGCCTGCATCTGATGCGCACGGATAGTCGTTGGCTCGATCTATTTTGATTCGGCGTTCGAACTGCAATGCGTAGTTCGTAGTTCGTAGTATGAGTAGTTCAATCACCGTAGGAAGGCATTCGTATCCGGTGGTGCGGCTGGGCTTCAAACCCAGTTGAGGGCGTCAGCCGCTCTCAGGTCGGTTCGACTCCGGCTGCCTTCCGCCCTAGGTTTTATAAGGGTTTGCGGGCGATCGGCTGACTTCTCAGAAACAGTTCTTGCCCCTACGTTACCCTCAGTTCCCCGCAAGAATGGCACTCTCATGCCACTATTCCGTTTGAGAGCACTCAGTCGTCGGGGTGGCCGGAGTTGAGAACATTGCGACCGCGCGACCACCTGCATCGCGATCTGCTTCTTTCATCCAGCGCCCATAGACACGCGAGATCATTGTTTGGTCGGCGTGCCCCATCTGTTTAGACACCCACATCGGGTGCTCTCCGGCGGACAGCATCATCGAGGCAAACGTGTGTCTGGTTTGATAGGGATTCCGGTAGCGGATCTTGGCCTTGCGTATCACTGACTGCCACACATCCCAAACCTTCGTGTGCCCAGCCCACCGTTTATTGGTCCGTGCGTCATGGAAAATGGCTTCATGAGCCTGATACGTGTGCTGCTTCTGCGCGGCCAGTGCCTCTAGCGCGGGGCGCAGCAGCTTCACTTCGCGCCGGCCCGCAGCGGTCTTTGTCGTTTCGACCTTGCCCTTTGCCTCGGCCGTCATCGCTTTCCAGACTCGCACGGTCCCAGCCTGCCAGTCAATGTCATCCCAGTTGAGTGCGATGAGTTCGCTTGTGCGCAAGCCGGTCCAAATAGCAAACTGCAAGTAGTTGCGCATTTGAGGCTCGGCGGAACAGAGAAGGGCCGCTTGCTCTTCCGAAGAAAATGGATCGACGCGATCTTTAACAACAAGTGCCTCTAGATCGAACGCGTCGACGCGGACCGAGATCTTGCGGGAGTATGTGTATGACGCTAGTGGATTGACGTCAACGAGCTTCCTTTCAACTGCGATCGCAAGTGCTTGTCGAAGAACCGTTTGGATGTTCGCCAAGCGTTTGTTTGACATAGGTCTTTTGCGGCCGATGTCGAGAGACTTCAGCCATGAAACGATAGTGTCGCGCGTGAGTTCAATGAGAAAAATATCTGCAAACTGCGGTAGCAGTAAGTTGCGAACCGTGCGAGTCCATTCGGCCTCTGTGCTAGCCTTCAGTTCAATTTTCTTTTCTTCAAACCATGCCTCTAAATAGACGCCGACGCGCAGTCCCTCGCCGGTTGTCTGTGCAAGTTGTTTGGCATTTTTGGAGTTAGGAAATGCCCGTGCGTAATTAAATGTTCCTCGGGCGATCTCAAAGAGAATATTAGCGCGTAGTGCCTCGACCCTCTTCAGATTGGCTGACGTCGGCGGGATTGAGATGAATTCACGACATCGCTTGCCCTGGTATTGGAACGTGATTTGGATGCTGCTTGCTGATTTTGGTTTAACGCCACGCCCGTCTCGACCCATGTGATATACCCCTCGATACTGATTAATAAATGACCATCCGGTGCTTTTCGCCAGACTTCACCTTCACGCCAAACTCGGTCTTCGATTTTCCTATAACACGATTTAAGGGTATATCCTGATTGTGACGCAAATAAATTTAATCGGATCCACATGACTTTCAATTTAAGGTAGAGGGAAATTCAAAAAATCCACGTTCTTCAGAGTTGGGTTCCATGTTGACTCTTTGGAGAAGATCATGGCAGCGAATCGAGCAAGCGCAAATCGTACCTTCACTTTAAAGGGCGTGGTAATGGAGCTTAGATGAGGTTTCGAGGTGCGGACTACAGTCGGGATTGAACGCTTGTGCAATCCCGACTTCAAATCTCTCTATAGTCCGTTAATGAAGAATAAGCTGGTTAAATTGGTTTTTTACTTTGGCAAACTGCTCGTTGGTCAATTCCAATGCTGCATTTCCAATGATCAGGGCTTTGCACTTGTCCTTCAAGTCTTCTGCAGGATGCGGATGCAGCGCTACGTTCTCCCCTTCGGGCGGTAGCCCGTTCAACACGAGCGCAATGTCATTCATTCGCTCTTCTGTTATCAAGATAATCAGCCCACGGGTCAGCATCCAAAGCATTACGGAATTGTCGGGCATTCTTTGGACAACAACTTCCTCTTGGTTCTTTGGAGGGTTCGGTTTGATTCTGGAGTTTCGTTTTCTCATACTTCGCTCCTGCAGTTGAGAGTTGACGGAAAGAATCTCGCTTTCCTGCATAGTAGTGTGCCCTTATAAATCAAAATTTTGACGCGGAAAAACACGCTCTTTTTCGATGCTTTCGTTCGGCGATTGAAGATTTATTGTGCTACGCAGTGTTGAGAGGATGTGGCGCATCGATGCATGCCCGCGCCAGTGACTTTGACCGTGATGTGTCGGTCCGTTGAGTTGTCGCGGGCTACATGAATGAACTAGTTGCGGATTGCTAGGGCGGGAGCTGACTTGTGAGCCGCGTATTAACCAGTCTTCACGACCAGATGTGCGGCAATTGATTTATCAATGCTAGGGGGAGGACGCCGGAGGTTGTGACAGTAAAAGTAAATGCGTGGAGCAGCAGCACCGAATGGTCAGGAGTTGAGGAGTCGTTGCTGCTTGGGGTTCGCCTCCCTTCCGTGTGCCCATCAGGGAGGTAGGGGGCGTTCATTCCATTTGACGCCGTTCAGGGTGCCGGTTGCGCGCCCAACCCGGCAGGCTGCGCGCACGGATTCCTATTTTGTCCATGAAATCAATGGCATTTTTTCGATACCTGTCTCACCGTGAGACTGGCGGCGCGAGATTGAAGATCCGGTAGCGTTCTTTTGGGACCGGCGGTGCCGATATCTGGACGGTCCGCAGAGAGAGTCGGATCAGTTGGTGCTGGCCGAAAGGCAGCCCTCGCTCTGCGGACCGCCTCAGGCTACGGGAAGCGGATGGGAAGCTACCGAAACCATTCAGCCAAGCCATCGTCGGTGTTCTGTTCAAAGCCGCCGATCGACGGGGATGGACCCGAATGCACGGCTTTCTCATTGTAATTTGCAGAAGGTTGACCTAGGCCATCGGGGGCACGTGCACGTTCCTCTGCCAACCGCTTGAACAGGAGAGCACGTGCGCGTGGTTGTGTCATCTTCTCGAGTAGGCAGAAAAGATGTGGGTGCCCTACCTCTGAGACAACAATGGTCATCTTTATCTGCTTCATTTTCGCGTTCTGGTTGTCGTCTGGATCCCACCTAGGAGGAAGCCGTGGCAGTTTGAGAACACGGTGTCCTTCATCAACGTGATTGGAACGCCATTAAATATCTCTGGAGCAGCGTCGATGAGCAGCGGCGCTGCGCCTCCGGTGAAGACCACATGCAGGTCTTCTGTGGTCTTCACATTGGCTCTGACCTTTCTCAGCGCTTCCAGTGCAACATCTCGCTTCGCGCGGTCAACGAAAGAGGTGAGATCGATCGACTTGCCGTGTGCGCGCAGTGGCACCCCCCGCCGATAGCAGTCATCAATCTGGTCCACGCCGTCAAAGCGCTCTCCGTATTGCCTCGAGAGCATTTCCCCGACGCGCCGAAAGATCTGGGCCCCCGCGCCTGGGTAGCCACCGCTGCGATCGTGCTGCACCCTGGACCTATGTGAATCGACTGTAAGGTAATCAATCGTGCCCCACCCAACGTCAATTAGAAGCGTCGATGGTGCGTCAATCTGAACCGCGTCGGCGAGTCGAAGCGCGATCGCGCTACCGAGCGGCTGTGGCAGAACGACGACCCGTAAGATCGTCCTCGGGCCATGGCCAAAATCGAACGTGCCCGTGAACCTGCGCTTCAGGGCCTCGGTGTACTTCAACAGGTACACAGGAAGCCCAAGAACAAGCAGCCCTATCGTTGATGCATTTGCTCTCAATAGCGCGCTATAGACCAACGCGTCGTATTCCGGGCGCATTGCAAAGTCGTCGCCTTCATTCCGTTCCCCGGCTGTTGGCCCTGGAATGGCTGTTGAATCCGTTTCCACCGCATACGTCACATCGCGGACGTGGACCAACTTCTCGGTCGCAGAGCCAAGAAAGGGACGCGTCGTCTGCTCCAACGCGCTCGCCGCGGTCGGCCGAGCCACTGAAGCAAATGCAAATTTTTGGAGCGTACCGTCTGCCGCGTAGAAAGCGGCCTTGATCCGACCGTTGCCTGTATCAAGTCCCATCACATTAACTTCCATGCTGTTCCTCGCTAAAAGTGATATTGATTGAGTTGAGTCGCATTTAACTCACACATGGCTGGTACCCAAGCTCTTCTAGAAGTGCCATGTGCAACTTAACTCGCACTTATGTGCTATCTCGGACCCGGTTTCCCCGGAAGTGACGGGCCGTGACACACCGAGTAGAGGATGCCTTGTGATACTTCTCGTGCAAGCGAGAAAACAGGCCAAATAACGATGACATTTGATTTTCGCCACGTTCTGGCGAAGGTCGCTCGCTCAGTGTTAGCATGTTCTCGCGCGGGCATGTCCCGCGACTGGCTTTAACTCGCCGCGGAATGCGGCATGACTCACCTTGTTTCAACCTGATGCCAGACTGACCAGAGAACTTTTCATCCGCACGATTAGGAGGCACATTCAGTGACTCGCGGCAACATATCAATACAGAGTGTTGCGTCCACCCGCATGTAGTCTGCTCGCGGGTACCGATTGGCGGGTACAGACGCCCCACAGACCAAAAACTGCCATTTAAGAAAATCGCGGCCCCGCAAGGGGAATCGAACCAACGAGCGTGTCGTTTGCCACTCGCCGTTGTCGATACACCGCGTCCCTCACGTGGGGATCATGAACACATGGCCGGCCCCGCGCCGCCGGCATTCCTCAATCGCGCGGAGACTGGTGCTCTCCAGCACCCGGGCTTGCCACGTATATGGTGGCAAGCAACTCTTGGTCGTAAGGCCGGAGCGCGGCAACAGGGCGGGCCCCTGAGCCGTGAATCATCGTTTTTAAGTAGACCGGCCCGCGGACAGATTGACGTGTCGCAAGCGGTCGACTGGCGCTGGGCCAGTTGACCTTCACTCGTCGTTTGAACCCTGACGTGCCGTTGCACGTAGGAAATACTGAAAAAAGATTCCTTGGCGACGAATGTCGCGACTTTAGTGCCTGTTTTCTGAGTCGAACGAGATAATTTTCCTGCCAACATTGCGTTATGGATCGGACTGCATGCTGCTGTCTGACCTGATCGCGACGTGGGAGGTAATGTGAAGGCAGAGTTGAAAGAACAGATGCGACAGCTTATCGACAGGCACGGTGGAACCAGAATGAGCGACCGCAATACGGCGTCCTATCGCACGGTGCAGGTTCATCATGAGGTGTTGTCCCGCATCATCGACATTCTGTATGAGGAGGGCTATCGACTGGAGCGTGTCGAGAATCTTGGAGGCCGGCATGTCGAAGTGATCGCCGGTGCCATATTTGCGAAAGGCCTATCCCCCAGATCGCTGCGAAGCTATTGGACTGAGATGAGGTATTGGGCCGAGTGGATCGGGAAGCCGGGCTTGGTGAAGCGACTTTGTACATATCTTCCAGCTGTCGATCCGTCGTTTTTTAAAGTAACCGTCGCAGCGTCAAGTTCGCTGTCATGGACTGAGGCAGGTCTGGACATTGTGGATGTGATCAGGCGCGCTGACGGGCTGGACCTGCGGCTGGGATGCATGGTTCGGATTGGGCTTTCGTTTGGGCTTCGCCGGCGCGAGTTGATCTGTTTGCGAGTGCACAAGGCCGACAAGGGCAATTTCTTGCGTGTATATGCAGGCGATGGACCAAAGTCTGGCCGCCCAAGGGATGTCCCCGTTGAGCATCCATTCCAGCGCCTGGTGCTTGACTATGTCAAGGAGCTGATTCCAAAGTCGCATTTTCTCGGCTGGCAGCAGACGTCGCGAGGTAACTCAGCATCACTGCACGCCAACGAAGATCGGTTTGAGAAGTACTTCCAAAAGCTGGAAATTACTCGAGCCAAGTGTGGGACAAGCGCCCACGGTATGCGCGCTGAATACGCCGAAAACATCGCGATGCTGCACGGGCTTTTGCCTGCAACGTTAGGTGGAAAGGCCGATCAAATGGACCAGGCCGACCTGCGCCTTCGTCAGGAGGAGGTAATGGAATGCCTGGGCCACTCGAGAGTGAGTGTGGCATCGAGCTACTACGGTTCATTCAGATTGACGGCCTCGCGAGTGGGCTCGCGGCATATTGGTAGTCCAGGCGACCAGGTCAAACCTGAACTTCCCGATGGTGAGTCAGAAGCGAATGATGCAATCTAGAGAGGGCGTAGGGTTGATGAAAAACAGTGTCGCTGCAGACTGGGCAAGAGGCCGGTTATCGACCATACCCGACATTCAGATATCGGCTTCGGTCAGGCGACTGTAGATCACTTTCCTGACATTCGCACATCTGCAGCGGCGAACGTCAGCGTTACTGCAATCGAATGCGCACTCGCGAGCCACATCTGCCGTTCGAACTCCCGACTCCACAATGACAGCCTTCGAGTGCCAAAACGGGCATTCGATCAACCGTGTCGACCGCGGGCTCGACATCACCCAAACGCGCGAAAAAACCAACTGAGATGCGCCACTTCACGCCACACGACACGTACAGCACGGCGAGGAGCCACATGCGTAATACGCGCATCTCAAACGAGATTTGCGAATTGGCATTGACCCAAAGCTGAACGGGATGGAAGGGATCTATGACGTACGGGATAAGATCCCAGAGCGGCGAGAGGCGATGGAGATCTGCACGCGCTTCAACGTGGACTGCTGCGATGGAAAGGCTCCATAGACGGAACGCCCGTCAAACGTGATCCCGATCAGGAAGGCCAGTTAAGAAGAAAGCGCCATCTTGATGCTGGCGTTTTTTAATGCAGCACGGGTTGAGATAGACTTTGCGCACAGCAGGCGACCGGGGGACACCATGCGCGGACAATGGATGGGAACGTTCAGGGCCACAAACTGGCA
>NZ_WOEZ01000150.1 GCF_013177735.1 Paraburkholderia elongata
GCGCCTCGCCGGACTGCCCGAGGTTCTCACGCCTGTCGAGACCGGGCAACTGCTCAACGCTTTCGATCGCGACAGCGCCACGGGCATGCGCGACTTCGCAATTACGCGCTGCCTGCTGGACCTGGGCTTGCGACGAGCGGAGGTCGCGCACCTGCGCCTGGATGACATCGACTGGCGCGCTGGAGTGTTGAGGATTCGCGGCAAGGGCAAGCGAACCGACGTCGTGCCGCTTCCACGATTGACCGGCCAGGCGATCGCAACGTATCTGGAACACGGACGTCCGCAGACCACACGGCGCGAGGTCTTCGTCCGCCATCGGCCACCGCTCAATGCCGCGGCTAACGTGGACATCGTCCGAAGCGCCGTTCGTAACGCTGCCGAACGCTGCGGTCTGCAGCAGCGCGTGCGCGGCACGCATATATTCCGACACACCATGGCATGCCGGATGGCACAAGGTGGTGCGCCGTTCAAGGAGATCGCCGACCTGTTGCGTCACCGCAGCCTCAACACGACGACGATTTATTACCGGCAGAAAATTGTTATGTGCAGTCTCGATTCAAGCTCGCTGATAGCAAAGGCTTCCGGGCGTAGGAACTCGACATAAATGTTTGAGCGGGATGTGGAGGGCCGCAGCTAACAAACGGCGTGCGTGGCCTCCGTGACCCTACAGCGAATGTAGCCAATCGAGCAAGGACTTGTTCTGCTGCAAGGACGGGATCTTCGGAAGCGGCGCATCGTCCGCCACTTTCTCGAGTGCATTCCGCTTCAGTTGCGCGAGCATAGATCTCAGTCGTCTTCACATCCTCGTGACCCAGGAAGTCGCGGATGATGGCGATCCCGATGGCCGCTAGGAGCCCCATCAGGAATCTTTATGTGCAGTAACCCAAAGCTGACGCTTTGCTCACGAAGCGTTTGCCTTGGCTACTCTACATAACAACTTTCTGCCGGTAATAGAGGAAATGTGCTGCAGCACATTTACTCTACGCGAAGGTCGATCTTCCCGCGCTTCGGCGCGTGGCTCTCCCATGGCCAGGGAGGCGGCCATGAACGCACGTACATCATTCTCGACTTGGATCGACGATTACCTGGCCGTTCGCCGACGTGCAGGCTTTCGGCTTGAAACTGAAGGCACGCAGCTCAGGCAATTTGCGCGCTTCGCCGAACAGGTTGGCCATTCTGGTCCGCTGACGGTACGACTTGCCGTTCAGTGGGCCAGCAGTTCACACACTGGCCGACGGCTAACGGCTGCACGCCGGATCGAGGTGCTTCGGCCCTTTGCCTCCTATTGTCGGCAGTTCGATCCCGCAACCGAGATTCCGCCGCGAAGCCTGTTCGGAGGTGCCCATCGGCGGTTGACACCGCATGTTTTTACAGACAATGAGATCCTTGATCTGTTGGCTGCCTGCGATCACTTATGTCCGCCCGATGGCCTGCGCGGTGCGAGCTGTAAGACAATCTTTGGATTGATCGCGGCAACAGGCCTGCGCGTCTCGGAAGCGACGGGGCTAACCCGTTCGGATGTCGATCTCGAGCAACAACTGCTACACATTCGATGCGCCAAGTTTGGCAAGCCGCGTTGGGTGCCGATACACCCCACCGCGGCAGAAGCGTTACGCAGCTATGTCAGGAAGCGCGACCGCGATCCTCTCGCTGGTAACACCGACGCATTCTTCGTGTTCGATTACGGTCGACCTGCCTCGACACGAAGCGTCGAGCGTGCCTTCAAGGTATTGCGGACAGCCTTGAAGTGGCGCGCTCGAGGGGACCATCCCGCACCGCGGCTGCAGGATCTCCGACATTCGTTCGTCTGCCATCGATTGCAGGAGTGGCATGCGCGCGGATTGAACGTGGATCGCAGCATTCTAGCCCTGTCGACCTACCTTGGACACGCCAAGATCACGGACACGTATTGGTATGAAACAGCCACGCCCGAGCTGCTGGCGATCGCAGCCCGGCGCTTCGTGCACTGTTATGGAGGTACATCATGAGCCATTCCGCCACACAGCCCTTTGCCGTCCTGGTACAGAAGTTCTTTATGCAGCGTTTGCAGCAGCAGCGGCACGTGAGCCCTTGCACTATGACGGCGTATCGCGACAGCTTCCGATTGCTCCTGGCCTTTGCTTATCAACGCTTGCACAAACGGCCCAGCGATATCACCATCGAAGACCTGGACGCGTCATTCATCCTCGACTTTCTCCGGTACCTCGAACAGGACCGGCGCAATTCCATCCGCAGCCGGAACGCGAGGTTTGCCGCCATCCGGTCGTTCATGGAATACGTTTCATTCGAGGAGCCGTCAGCCATGGCGATAGCGCAGTCGGTACTGGCGATTCCCATGAAGCGGTTTGAGCAACCACTGGTAGGATTTCTGTCCCGTGAACATATCGAAGCGATTCTCGCGGCTCCAGATACCAGAACATGGACGGGGCAGCGAGACCACATCATGCTGGCAACGCTTTACAACACGGGCGCTCGTGTTTCGGAACTCATTGACATGCGCGTGTCCGATCTCGTGCTCGGGCCCACCGCATGGGTTCGTATCCATGGCAAGGGCCGCAAGGAGCGCTCAGTCCCGCTGTGGCCCGACACCGCCAAAGACCTCAAGCGCTGGCTACGGCAATATCCACGTGCCCCTCAGGAACCGCTATTTCCCAGTCGATCTGGCGCTGCGCTCACACGCATCGGTTTCACTGACCGGTTGAAACTCGCTGCCCAGATCGCCTCACGCCAATTTCCGGAGCTCGTCCGGCGTCGGATATTTCCGCACCTCGTTCGCCATTCCGTTGCCATGCACATGCTGCAGTCGGGCGTTCCCGATACAGTCATCGCGCTGTGGCTTGGACACGAAAGTCCCACTACCACCCATCACTATGTCGAAGCGGACCTGCAGATGAAAGAACGGGCATTGAAGGCACTCCAGGCACCATCACGCAAACCCCTTCGATACCGACCGAAAGATGATCTCCTTCGGTTCCTGGAGACTCTATAGTTATGGATGGTTCGTAGCTGGCGCACCACAGATCACGCATTCACATTGATGCCGTTGTCCCGCAAATACAGGGCTCCGGCATCGATCGTCGGTTGTTCACTCGATACACTTCCAGCGAACCTTCGATAACTGCAAACTGACGATAAGCCCTTTTATAGAATCGTTTCTATAAAAGGGCCAACTGGATGTTCGCCGGCTCGCCGCGTGGCGCTCGAGCGGCAGCCACGATGTATTCACTGATCGGCACGGCTCGCCTGAACAGAATCGAGCCCTATGCGTGGCTTGAGCGCACGGTTGAGCAGTTACCATCGTATCCTTTCAACCGCGTGCACGAACTGTTGCCGCTCGCCCGATAAACACCTTACCGCCCATGGACATTCTCGACTCGCTTCGGCAGGCGCCCAGCGCCGAGTTGTATCGCCTCTATCTCGCCATCGGCAAAATGCTGGACGACCCGCGACGTATTCTCGAAGTTCGTCAACGCTTGCACCTGGGAATGGAGGTCAGTTATATCGGGGGCGATCCGCTCGCACCACCTTCGCATGGAACGGTGGTGGAGTTGCGGCAAACCCAGGTGGTGATCCAGGACAACCAGAGCCGTCAGCGTTGGTCGGTACTATACGCGGCGGTTATCCCCGGCACTGCAAACGGCCCAACTCACACTCCGCCGCCGCCACCGCGAGCACAACGAGAGGAATTCTTCATTGGCGACACCGTTGGCTTCACCGACAAACATCTGAGTGAGCGAGTCGGCATCATCGTCAGGCTCAACGCGAAAACTGCGTCTATCGCCGTCAGTGAATCGGAAGGCCATTGGCGGGTCTCGTACGCTCTATTGCGAAAAATTGTCGACATCTAACCGCGCGATATCGTCAACACGGGTTCCGCTGACGGATACATATCTCGAAGTGAATAGCAGAACCAATGGCACGTCGAAACCGTCCGCCAGCGCAACCTTGCGAACTAGCGCGATACCAAATCCATCTCCCCGTCGGTTGGTCGTCGATCGAAGGTCTGTTTCCGGACGGAGCGAAGGCCTTGTGGGTCGCGTTCCGTTGCCACCGCATCCCTGAAACGATTCGGAGCAACGCCAGTCAACGCTCACAGGTCTCGAATCGGACGACACAAAGATATATGAGCCTAGATATATACCCAAGCCTCAGGCTGCTACGCAAAGTCAAAAACGAACACGTTCGTTTTCGTTTTTGACTTTATTGTCGTGGGATAACTTATGTTGCTTCACAATAAGAGCCCTTCGGACCTTCATCGCGAATCCGCGAACGTCTTAACTTCCGTCACGAACGGACGTCTGCACGGATCGAGTCGAAATGGAGACATCGCTGAGATAATTGATTTCCCCACTATCCGAACAGCCCGGAGGAACTCCAATGAACCATCCAGCAGCCCCCTCTTCGAGCGACGCAGTACGCCGCGTCACCTTTCTCGGCCTCGGCGTCATGGGTTATCCCATGGCCGGGCATCTAGCGAAAGCCGGCCTCGACGTGACGGTTTACAACCGTACCGCGCAAAAAGCGGAGCAATGGGTCGCCGAGTACGGCGGACGCGCTGCACGCACGCCACGCGAAGCCGCGGACGGCGCCGATCTGGTACTGGCGTGCGTGGGCAACGACGACGATCTGCGCAGCATCACCCTCAGCGACCAGGGCGCGTTTGTGGGCATGGCGCGTGGCACGCCCTTCGTCGATCACACCACCACTTCGGCTAACGTCGCCCGGGAACTCGCGGACATCGCGGGCACGCAGGGTTTGCAATTCATCGACGCGCCCGTCTCCGGCGGCCAGTCCGGCGCGCAAAACGGTAAGCTGACGATCATGTGCGGCGGCGACGCAGCGGCGTTCGAACGTTGCGCGGCGACGCTGCACCATTACGCGGCCGCCGTCACGCTGATCGGCCCGACAGGCGCCGGCCAACTGGCCAAAATGGTCAATCAGATCTGCGTCGCCAGTATCGTGCAGGGCTTGTCCGAAGCCATTCATTTCGGCGAGAACGCAGGCCTCGACATGGCCCGCGTCCTGGAGGTGATCGGCAAGGGCGCGGCGGCTAGCTGGCAGATGGAAAACCGCGGCAAGACGATGATCGAAGGCAAGTTCGATTACGGCTTCGCCGTCGACTGGATGCGCAAGGACCTCGGTTTCTGTCTCGACGAAGCAAAGCGCGTTGGTGTATCGCTTCCGGTCACCGCGCTTGTCGATCAGTTCTACGGCGACGTTCAGGCGCTGGGCGGCTACCGCTACGACACCTCGAGCCTCATCTGGCGTTTGCGCAAGCTCACGCCTGCCGGCTAACGAGCGTCGCGAGCGAGCGGGCGCCTGCCGTGCGCTCACTCGCCTGAGCGCGCCCGAACACGTCCGAACACGCCCGATCACGCCTTATCTGCGCCAGCGCAGCGGGCGGCGCAGATGGTGCCGCTCCAGCCGCGCCGCGCCGCTCGCCTGAAGAAACGCGGGCACGCCGTCCAGCTTTCTGCCTTCGCGCCGCTCGCGCTCCTCGTCGGCCTCGACCGTCCTGGTCGGATCGATGAAGAGCGCGGCCACAATCCCCACCCCTAGCAAACAGGCGGAAATCGTGAACGGCACGTTATAGCTGCCGGTTGTCTCGATCAGATAGCCGAACACCACGGGCGATATCATGCCGGCGACGCCGAAGCCCGTGTTCATCATGCCGCCCGCGGTGCCTGCGTATCTGCCGCCGATGTCGAGCGGCAAGGTCCACAACACAGGATTCGTGATCTCGAGAAAGAAGAACGACGCCGACAGGAACAGCACCGCCATCAGCGGATTGGTCGCGGACACCATCGGCAGAAGGAAGACGAGCGAACCGCCCATGCCCACCACCAGCACGGCGCAGCGCGCAAAACGCAGCCGGCCGGTGCGCTTGTAGAGCCGGTCCGAGACGACGCCGCCCAGGGTATCGCCGATCACACCAGCGAGCAGCGGCAACGCAGTGAACAACGCCAGTTGCTTGAGATCGAAGCCGCGCGCCTCCTTCAGGTACGAAGGCAGCCAGGTCAGATAGACCCACAGCAGCCAGCCGTAACAGAAGTCGACGAACGTGACGAGCCACATACGACGAATCAGTTTGCGCCACGGCGTGGCCGCACGCTTGGCGCGTTCGCAGTCGCCGGCGCGATAGCCGATCTCCGCCGTTTCCTCGGGCGTCACGCGCCGGTTCTGCTCCGGCGAATTCGTAAAGACGCACAGATACAGCACCGTCCACGCGAGACTCGCGACGCCGAGCAGAATGAACGCGTCGCGCCAGCCGCCCGCCACCACCACCGCGAGCACGAGCGGCGGCGTAACCGCGCCGCCGAGGCGGGCGAAGCTATGTGTGATGCCTTGAGCGAAACCACGCTCTGCCACCGGCATCCAGTAGGTAAAGGCACGCGTCGCCGTCGGGAACGCGCCGCCCTCGCCGATTCCCAACGCGAACCGCAGCGCGACGAGCATCGCCACACTGCCGGCGAATCCGGTGGCGAGCGTCGCCGCCCCCCAGATCAGCGATAGCACCGTCAGCACCAGCTTCGGCCCGTACTTGTCCGACAGCCAGCCGCCGATGACCTGCATGAACGCGTACGGATAAGCGAACGCGGAAAACACGAGGCCGAGCTGAACCGTCGTCAGCCCCATTTCGTGCCGGATGATAGGGCCGGCCACGGCAATGTTCACGCGGTCGATGTACGAGATGAAATACATCAGGCACATGACGGCCAGGATGATGTGGCGCGTCTTCACACGCCGCTTGTGCGTTTGCATGCTGTCTCCTGTGTCTCTTATGTGACGCCGGCGGCGTCTGTGGTCGTTCGATCCGTACGTCGTACTGCGTCGAGTCGCGTGCGCCTCGACGCGCGCCCTCCTCCTGTGCTTGCCGACGCGATCAAGGCGTGCCGATGCGCATGCCGATGGACGCGCCGATGCACGCGCCGTCAGGTGGGCACGAGCTTCAGGCGCTGCACCTTGCCCGAGGGTCCGCGGGGCAATTCCGCGACGAAGCGAAACTCCTTCGGCGTCTTGTAGCGGCCCAGCTCACGCAAACAGTGCTCACGCAGATCCGCGATGTCGAGCGCGCCCTGCCCCTGCCCTTGCTCCACGCGAGGCACGATGAAGGCGACGATCTCCTGCCCGTAGGCGCTATCCGGCACGCCCACCACCGCTGCATCCAGCACGCCGGGGTGTTTGAGCAACGCCTCATCGATCTCGCGCGGGGCGATGTTTTCGCCGCCCTTGATGATCAATTCCTTCGCACGGCCGTTGATGTAGAAGTAACCGTCGCTGTCGCGATAGCCGAGGTCACCGGTACGCAGCCAGCCGTCGGCGGTGAAGGCTGCACGCGTTTCCCCAGGGCGCTTGTAATAGCCACGCATGACCTGTTCGCCACGCAACACCAGTTCGCCGCACTCGTTGGGCGCGCATTCGCGCCCGTCACGGTCGATCACTTTCGCTTCACCGCCTGAAGGCAGGCCGATACTGCCGATTCTTCGGTTCCCTGGATCGTATGGATTGCTGAACACAGGCGCGGCGGTTTCGGTCATGCCCATCGTTTCGATGATGCCGATCCCGAAGCGCGCCTCGAACGCCCGGTGATGATCGACGGGCAGCGCCGCCGACGCACTACGGCAGAACCTCAGCGCGGACAGGTCGAACGTGCAGGGTTCGTCGTTGTTGAGCAGATAAGCGACGATCGTCGGCACCACGTTGATCCATGTGCAACCATGGCGCGCGACATCGCGCCAGTAGGTGCGCGCGGAAAACCTCGGTGCCATGACCACCGAGCCGCCGTGAAAGAGCGGCGCAAGCAGCGTCACGACGAGACCATTGATGTGATAAAGCGGCAATGCGGCGAAGACCCGGTCGCCGGTACCGAGCCGGTGCTCATGCGAGATGTTGCGAGCATTGGCCAGCAGGTTTCGATGGTCCAGCAGGACGCCCTTCGGTGCGCCCGTGGTGCCGGACGTGTACATCAGCAGCGCCACATCGCTTGCATCTGGCTCGCTGGTTGACGACGCTTTGGAATCCCAGGCGGTTATAGATGGCGCGCCACGCGTACCCTCTGCCGATGCCCTTTGCGCGGCAGTAACACCTGCCGTTTCCACCAGCGCGGCTTCGACGCAAGCCGGCACCGGCGCCACGGCTGCATCGGGCTCTGTGCGAATCAGCGCAACGGAGCGGGTGATGCCCTGCTCGCGCAACCCGTCGATCGCGCTCTGCATCGCCGCGTGCGTATCGCCGGAAACAAACACCATGCGCGTGTCCGAATGCTCCACGATGTAGCGCAACTGCGACGGCTGGCACAACAGATTGAGCGGGTTGGCGACGAGCCCGCTGTACATCGCCGCGAGCAGCAGCCTTGCCGTATGGATACCGTTGCCCATGAAGACCGAAACGACATCGCCTGCCTGCAAGCCTGCTTCGTGAAAGACCGTCTCAAGCGCGCGGCAGTCGTCGCGCAGTTCCGCGAAGGTCAACATGTCGGCACGCGCAGCAGCAGCGCCACCGTCCTCGGCACATTCAGGGGCCGCCAGCAGGAACGGCTTGTCGGGATACTGCGCGGCGCGCTCGTCGATCAGCGCACGGATGGTGTGAGGCGTGTTCATTTGCCATACCTCACGAAAAAATCACCAAGGACGTCGTCCAGTTCGGGGACGCGCTCCTCGATCGGGTAGGCCACACGCGTAATGTTCAAGTAATGATGAAAGTTAAGATTGCTCGAGAAATTGTTGCGGCCCCACGTTCCGCATCCCATCGAAAGCGAGAATGGCAAGCCGTTATCGAAGTTGCCGCCGGTCGCGAGGCAATGCGCCTGATTCACGATCACGCGCGCCACCGGCAGCGTCGAACCAAGCTGCACTGCCTGCCCGGGGTCGGTGGAATGCAGGCCGACCGAGTGCCCTGCTCCCATGTAGGCGTAGATGCCACGCACGATGTCGGCAGCGGCGTCGAAGGTCTGCGCGCGATAAACGGTCAGTACCGGCGCGAGCTTCTCACCCGAGAACGGGTAGTCAGCGCCGAAGCCGGTTTCCTCCACCATCAGAAATGCGGGCTCACGTGCGGCGATCTCGTCGAGGCCCGCCGCCTGTGCAATCGCCGTGGCCGAGCGCGCCGTGCAGTGCGCCGATAGCTTGCCGTTCGACCACAGGGCGGCCTGCAACCGCGCCTTTTGCGCGGCGTCGAGCATCACGCCACCGCAGGCCGTCAGTTCGACCAGCATGTTTGGGTACACCGCCGCTTCGATGACAACGCTGTTTTCGGATGAACAACTCGTGGCGTTGTCGAAAGTTTTCGAGCGTGCAATCTTGTGCGCTGCATCGTGCAAATCGGCAGACGCGGTGACGATCGAAGCAACGTTTCCCGCGCCCACGCCGAACGCTGGCGTCCCGCTTGCGTAGGCCATCCGCACGTTCGCCTGCGACCCGGTCGCCACGACCAGATCGCACTGCCGCATCAGTTCAGCGGTGGCCGCCTTGCTGATCGGCGCGGGCAACATCTGGACGAGGTCGGCCGCGAGTCCGACTTTGGTGAATTGCGCGTGAATGAAATCGATTAGCAGCGCGCACGACGAATAGCCCTTGGGCGACGGCGCCACGATGACAGCATTGCCGCATTTGAGGGCGTTGACGATCTTGTTGATCGGCGTGGCCGCCGGATTGGTGGACGGCGTGATCGCCGCCACCACGCCGACTGCCCGCGCGATTTCGACGATACCGGTGGCGTCATCACGCTCGATCACCCCCGTGGTCTTCTGCCCGCGCAGATCGCGTAACAGCCCGAGCGTCTTACGATAGTTCTTGCGGAACTTGTCGTCCGCGTTGCCTAGGCCGGTGTCGCGCACCGCCAGCTCGGCAAGCTGCCGGTTGCGGGCGGGCTCCATGATCGCCCACGCGGCGGCGGCGGCGGCGGCATCGAGCACGTCCTGTCCCGCGACCTCGAATACGCGCTGTGCGGCGCGCGCACGCGCAACCAGTGACGCAACCACGCGTTCGACCTCGCTGTGTGCGCTCGCGTGCGTAGCTTCGGCTTCTGTGGCCCTAACGTTCATACGGTTCACTCCGGACGGAAAGAATTGGTGTTGCTACCAATCTAGTGAGCCGTAGCTGCTTCGGAGTCCCGTTTTTTGAACTATCCCTCGCGCCGAGCCGGCGGGAATCGAAAAGTGCAATATTCGGGACTTTCCATAGTCCCGAAAACTAAACAGACCGATGCACAATCCAACTTACAAATACGACGTTCAGGAGACAGTGTGTCGACTTCGAATCAATCGAATGCGGCGGCCGTGCGTGCATTTCGCGTACTCGAAACGTTGGCTGAGGCAAGCGGCCCGCTTTCCATGACGGATCTCGTCCATGCCCTCGAACTGCCCAAGCAGACCGTGCACCGCATTCTGGTGCAGTTGATGGATGCGTGGCTGGTCACGCGCAGCGCCGGCGACCGGCTGTATGAGTGTTCGCCGCGCGTGCGGATGCTGGCGGTCAATGTGCTGATGCATGCGGGGCCGGCCGCTGCCCGCCATGTGCTGCTTGAACAATTGGTGGCCAAAATCGGCGAGACCTGCAATCTGACGATGCTGGCCGGCAACGATGTGGTCTATGTGGACCGGGTGGAAACGGAGTGGCCGCTGCGCATGCACCTTCAACCGGGCTCGCATGTGCCGCTGCACTGTTCGGCAAGCGGCAAGCTGTTGCTCAGCTTTCTTCCCAAGGACAGGCGCGAACGGGTCATCGAAACTTTGCCGCTACGCGCCTATTCCGAGCGGACGATTACGGATCGCGGCGAGTTGCGCAAGGAGCTGACCATCACGCGACGGCGCCAGCTCGCGATCAACAATCAGGAACATCTGCAAGGGCTCATCGCGATCGCTGTGCCGGTCATGCTGGACCGCAATCGCGCGTGCGCGGCCATCGCCGTGCAGGCGCCGGTCGGGCGCGTCGTACTTGACGATCTGCTGGCCTTCGTGCCCGATCTGCGATTCGCCGCGGAGGAAACCGCCAAGACGTTCCGGGAGTAGCGCGCGCCGCAAGGCATTCCGAAAAACGGAATAATCCGCACTGAAATAGCGCACTGAAATCGGCCGATCCCCGCGAAAACCACCACCGGCAAGGCCACGCGGTACAATGGCGCCGATCCATTTTTCGGAACGGCAGACATGACTAAAGCAGAAACGCCTACCCTGCGCGCATTCGCCCTGCTCGAACATCTCGTGCGCGCCGACGGTCCCGTGTCGCTTGCCGACATTGCCCAGGACGTCGACCTGCCGAAGGCTTCGCTGCATCGCATGCTGGCTTCGCTCGAGGCTGGCGGCCTCGTGATCCGCGAGCCGGGCCAGAAGAATGCCTACGTGATCGGGCCGCGTCTCGCGCAACTCGGTCTTGGCGTCATGATGCACTCGGGTGCCCGCCGGCTGCGGCACGCGATCCTGTCGAACCTGGTTGCCGATCTAGGCGAGACCTGCAACCTCACGATGCTGCACGAAACCGAGGTGCTGTATCTCGACAGGCTCGAAGCACCCTGGCCGTTGCGGCTCGATCTCAAGCCCGGCTCGCACGTGCCGGCGCATTGCAGCGCGAGCGGCAAGCTGCTGCTGGCCATGCTGCCGCGCGAACAACGCACCGCCCTCGTCCGCACACTGAAGCTCGAACGCTTCACGCCGAATACCATCACGGACCCCGAACTGCTCGAAGCGGAACTGGACCGCACCGCGCACAAGCGCATCGCCATCGACAACGAGGAATTCGTCGCCGGCATCGCGTGTGTGGCCGCGCCGGTGATGGATGAGAACAACACCTGCATCGCGGCGATCGCCGTTCATGCGCCGGTCTCGCGGGCGCCGCTGTCGCGCGCTCTCGAATTCGTGCCACGTCTGCAGGAAGCCGCTCAGCAGCTCGCCAAAACGTTCTAGCCCGCTTGTTGTGCCGCTTGTCGTGCCGCCGTTGCGATGCTGATCGCGACGCTTCTGGCGCCGCTCGTTCAGCCGCCTATTCCACGGGCTGCTGCGCGCGCACCAGCTCCGCGAGCAGGCGCACGCCCGCATCGATCTTCTCGAGCTTGATGGCCGAAAAGCCCATCCGGAAGCAGTGGTTCTGCTCCAGTCCGGTCATGAAAAAGACCCGCCCCAGTTCGATCAGAATGCCGTGTGCCTGCGCATCCGCGGCGAGACGTGTCGCATCGAGCCACGGCGGCCCCTCGACCCAGCACGACGCGCCGCCCCCCACCGGCACGTAGCGCGCTTCGGGAAGATGCGTGTCGAGCGCCGTCATCAGCGCCTGGGCGCGCTCCCGATAGGCGTGAGCAAGCCGCCGCAGCAGCGCATCGTGGTGCCCGAGCGCGAGAAACGTGGCAAAGGCGCGCTGAATATAGGCTGCCGGGTGCCGCACCATCAGGCGCCGCAACGCGCGCAGTTCGCGCACCAGTTCACGCGGCCCAACGATATAACCCAGCCGCAAACCAGGCGCAAAAGTCTTCGACAGGCTGCCGATATAGATCACCCGGTCCGCTGTATCCAGGCTCTTCAACGCCGGGTGCGGTGAGCCGGAGAAGTTGTTTTCGCTTTCGTAGTCGTCTTCGATCAACACGAAATCATGAGCCTGCGCCTGTTCCAGCAGCGCATGGCGCCGCTCGATGGGCATGGTGGCCGTGGTCGGACACTGGTGGCTCGGCGTCACATAGACGTAGTCGCATTGCGCGAGCAGATCGGCATCCTCCACCGGGCGCACGCCGCCGCCATCGACAGGCAGTGGCTGCAGCCGCGCATTGCGGTTCTCGAAGATATTGCGGGCATCTGGATAGCCGGGGTTTTCAAAACCGATCGTGGTCCGCTCGCTCGCGAGCAGATCCGCGATCAGATAGAGCGCCTGCTGGCAGCCGATCGTCACGACGATTTCGTCCGGCATCGCAAACACGCCGCGCCGCGGCAACACTCGCGTGCGAATCTGCTGGATCAGCGTATCGTCGTCGCGCTCGATCAGGTCCGGCGCCCAGTTGCGAATCTCCATGACCGACAGCGCTTTCATGCAGCATTCGCGCCAGTCGTTGGTCGGAAACAGCGACTGGTCGAATTGTCCGTAGATAAAGGGATATTCGTAGCTCAGCCAGTTGCCCGGCTTGACGATGTTGCGCTGCGAGGACGGCCGTCTTCTGACGCGCTGGTCCCAGTCCGGCCTCGCAAGCGCCTCATTGGCCGCCTGCGCGGGGGTCGTTTGCAGTGGCGCAAATTCGTGCCGCCCTTCGAGGATGGCCGGGTTGACGAAATGCCCGCTGCGCTCACGCGAAATCAGATAGCCTTCCTCAACCAGTTGCTGGTACGCGAGCACCACCGTATTGCGGGCGACGCTCAGTTGATCGGCCAGCTCGCGGCTGGACGGCAACGCGTGATCCGGCAGCAGTTGCCCGTCCAGAATCGCGGCCACCAGCATCTGGCGAATTTGGCCCTGGAGGCTCATATTAGACTCGGGTGAACGCTGGAACCGCTGGGTCCATAGGGCCACCGAGGTGCGACTTGCCATGCTTTCTCCTGATTTTTTGTAGGCGGGGCCCGCCCGCACGAAGGCGGACACCGGCATTGTGGACGTGCAAAAAAACGCCTGCCAGCCACTCTCGGGCGGTTGCCGGCGGGACCGGCGCGGCGGCCCATTCTGGTGCAGCGGTGTGGACTCAACGATCAGCCACGTCTGGCCCTAACCCGCAACATTTATTACTGACGATACTCGCATCATCCCATTGCCGGCGATTGGGACAAGCCCCCGTCGGCGGGCGTTGGATTCACGTGTATTCGCGTACCTACACGGCCATTCTGGAGACCTAAGATGAAAAGCGATCACCCCAAAAAGCTGTCCCGCTGGTTCGGCGATTTGACGCGCCGCGTGGCTGTGGCGGCATTCGCCGCGCTCGCCTGCGTGGTGGCGCCAGCCAGCCACGCGCAGGACAAAGAGGTCACAATAGCCTATCAACAGATCGTCGACCCATGGGTCGTCGCGATCGCGAACGGCTCGATCGAGAAAGAGACGGGCTACAAGATCAACTGGCGGCAATTCGAATCCGGCGCGAAGGTCGCGACCGCCATGGCGTCGGGCGACGTGAAGGTCGGCGTGATCGGCTCGAGCCCGCTCGCGGCGGCGGTCAGCCAGGGTCTCGACCTGCAGCTCTTCTGGATTCTGGACAACATCAACCAGGCCGAAGCGATGGTCGTACGCAACGGCTCCGGCATCACCAAACCGGCCGATCTGAAGGGCAAGACGATCGGCGTGCCGTTCGTGTCGACGACGCACTATCACACCATGTTCGCGCTGCAGCATTGGGGCATCAATCCGTCCGAGGTGAAGATCCTCAACATGCAGCCGAACCAGCTGGTCGCGGCGTGGGAGCGCGGCGATATCGACGCCGCTTACGTCTGGGACCCGGCGCTTGCGCAATTGAAGAAGAGCGGCAAGGTCCTGATTACGTCCGGCGACCTGTCGAAGCTCGGCAAACCGACCTTCGACGGGATCGCCGTCGATCGCCAATGGGGCGAGGCGCACAAGGACTTCATGGCAAAACTCGTGAAAGCCATCGCCGATGCGGACGATCAGTACCGCAAGAATGCGGCGCAATGGAATGCCACCTCGCCGCAGGCCGCAGCCATCGCGAAGATGATCGGCGGCTCGCCGGCCGACGTGCCGGCGTCGCTCTCGCTCTATGCCTTCCCGACGCTCCAGGAGCAGGCCTCCTCGCAATGGCTGGGCGGTGGCAGCGCGGGCCGCGCGACTTTCGCGCTGAAGGACACGGCCAACTTCCTGAAGGATCAGAAACAGATCAGCGCGGTATTGCCCGATTACTCGAAGTTCGTGACCCCGGCTTACGCCGAAGCAGCAATGAAACTCAAATGATGTAAGCCGGTTCTGTCGATTCAGGAGGCAACATGGAAAGCATGAGAGTCAAGAATGTGAGCGTGGTCTTTCCGGGCCGCAAGCCCGGCCAGACGGTGCACGCGCTCGACGACATCAATCTGACGATCAACTCGGGCGACTTCGTCGTCGCGCTCGGTGCATCGGGTTGTGGCAAGACCACCCTGCTCTCGCTTATGGCGGGCTTCATTGCGCCGACCAGCGGCGAGCTGCTGCTCGGCGGTTCGCCGATCGCAGGTCCAGGCGCTGACCGTGGCGTTGTGTTTCAGAAGCACGCCCTGTTGCCCTGGCTCAACGTGATCGACAACGCTGAGTTCGGCCTGAAGCTTCAGGGCGTGCCGAAAACGCAGCGGCGCGAGATCGCCACGCGCAATCTGGCGCTGGTCGGCTTGCAGGACTTTCACAAGCACATGATCTATCAGCTCTCCGGCGGGATGCAGCAGCGTGTCGGCATCGCCCGCGCGCTGACCTGCGACCCCGCCATGCTGCTGATGGACGAGCCGATGGCCGCGCTCGATGCGCTCACCCGCGAAACCATTCAGGAACTGCTGCTCGACGTCTGGACGAAAACCAGCAAGATGTTCTTCTTCATCACGCACAGTGTCGAGGAAGCGCTCTTTCTGGCCAGCCACCTGATCGTGATGTCACCGCGTCCCGGGCGCGTCACGCACACCTATGAGCTGGATTTCAACCGACGTTTTCTCGAAACACGCGACGCGCGCGCGATCAAGTCGAGCCCCGATTTCATCGAGATGCGCGAGCGCGTGCTCAGCATCATTTACGGCGACGAGAAAACGCACGCCGCCGAAGCCGAGGTGACACATGTTTAGTTCAAAACGGGCTCATGCATTTGCGCACGGCCAGCAGGCCCCGCTCGGATCCGACACGCCGATCGAGCCACCGCGCACCCCCGGTCGACGTCCACGGCTTCTCGCCAAAAAACCCGCCAAGCCAGGCGACACGTTCGGCGTACCCGGCCAGGGCAGCAGCATCGTCACGAGCCTCGTGACGGTCGCCCTATTCGTCGGGCTGTGGTTTGTCGCGACTAACCTTCACTGGATCAAACCGCTCTTTCTGCCATCGCCGCAAGCGGTGTACGCGAAGTTCGTGTATGTGGCCACGGAGGGTTTCGCCGGTTCCACGCTCGCGCAACATACCGGCATCAGCTTGCTGCGCGTGTTCGGCGCCTTCGCGCTCGCCTGCGTGACCGCGATTCCAATCGGCGTGATGATGGGCGTCTCGCGCTTTGCGCGGGGCATGTTCGATCCACCCATCGAGTTCTATCGGCCGCTTCCGCCGCTCGCCTATTTGCCGCTCATCATCATCTGGTTCGGCATTGGTGAATTCTCCAAAGTCTTTCTCATCTACCTGGCCATCTTCGCGCCACTCGCCATCGCGGCGCGATCCGGCGTGCGGTCCGTGTCGATCGAGCAGATTCATGCGGCCTATTCGATGGGCGCCTCGCGCACGCAGGTGGTGTTGTATGTGATCCTGAAATCCGCGCTGCCGGAGATCTTCACGGGTATGCGCATAGGCATCGGCGTCGGCTGGACGACGCTGGTTGCCGCGGAAATGGTCGCGTCAACGAGTGGCCTCGGCTTCATGGTGCTCAACGCTGCGGAGTTCCTCGCCAGCGACGTGGTGATCATGGGCATTGTCGTCATTGGCTTCTTTGCTTTGTGCTTTGACTTGCTGATGCGCCATCTCGAGCGCGTGCTGGTGCCGTGGAAAGGCCGGGTGTGATCGGCGGAGCGCGATCGATTCAGCGCGGCCGATAGCGGCCGCCTTCGTCCGATCGCGCCCTATCGCGTCGTATAGCGCCGTGTAGTGCCGTGTAGTGCCGCGCAGCGCCCCACGCCAGCGTGGACTCAGCGATTGGCGGCGGCTGGCACTACTCGGCTAGCGGTGCCAGCCGCAATACTTCAGCTGTCTGTTATCGCTGGAGCGCAGCATGAATTCGATCGAGAAAGTCCGGCCGTCGCCGCAGGTTCGTCATGAAGCGCTGCGCATCGGCGGAGAAAGAATCCGGCATGCGGAGATCATCGAAGTCTTCAATCCCTATAACGGTGAACTGGTCGGCACGGTGCCCAAGGCGACACTCGCCGACGTGCGGCACGCCTTTGCCTGGGCACACCAATATCGGGCACGCCTGACGCGCTACGAGCGCTCGCAGATCCTGCTGCGTGCAGCGGACATGGTCCGTCGGCGTACTGAAGAAATCGCCGATCTGATCACCGCCGAGTCCGGCCTGTGCAAGAAAGACTCGCTATACGAAGCAGGCCGCGTCGCCGACGTCATGACATTCGGCGCCAATGAAGCGCTGAAGGACGACGGCCAGGTGTTTTCCTGCGATCTCACGCCGCACGGCAAGAAGCGCCGCGTCTACACCCAGCGCGATCCGTTGCTCGGCGTCATCTCAGCGATCACCCCGTTCAACCATCCGATGAATCAGGTGGCGCACAAAATCGTGCCCTCCATCGCGACCAACAACCGGATCGTCGTCAAACCCTCCGAGAAGGTGCCGCTCTCCACCTACCTGCTCGCGGACATCCTTTACGCGGCCGGCCTGCCGCAAGAAATGCTGCAGGTCATTACCGGCGACCCGAAAGAGATCGCCGACGAACTGATCACGAACGAGCACGTCGATCTGATCACCTTCACGGGCGGCGTGCAGATCGGCAAATCTATCGCCAGCAAGATGGGTTATCGACGCGCGGTGCTCGAACTCGGCGGCAACGATCCGATCATCGTGATGGAAGACGCCGACCTGGAAGAAGCCAGCACGCTCGCCGTCTCCGGCTCCTACAGGAACTCCGGCCAGCGTTGTACCGCGGTCAAGCGAATACTGGTGCATGAAGCCGTGGCCGACCGTTTCGTCGAACTGCTCGTGGAGAAGACCCGGGCCATCCGTTATGGAGACCCCGCCGACCCGGCGACCGACATGGGCACCGTCATCGACGAAGCCGCAGCGGAATTCTTCGAAGCTCAGGTGAACGATGCGATCAGCCGCGGCGCGACCTTGCTGCTCGGCAATCTCCGCGAAGGCGCGCTGTATTCGCCGACGGTTCTCGATCATGTGAGCCCGGACATGCCGCTCGTCAAATACGAAACCTTCGGGCCGGTGTCGCCAGTGATCCGCTTTCGCGATATCGACGACGCAATCCGGATTTCCAATTCGACTGACTACGGGCTCTCGTCTTCCGTCTGCACAAATCGCCTCGACTACATCACGCGCTTTATCGCCGAACTGCAGGTGGGCAGCGTGAACGTGCGTGAAGTACCCGGCTACCGGCTCGAGTTGACACCCTTCGGCGGCATCAAGGATTCGGGTCTTGGCTACAAGGAAGGTGTCCAGGAAGCGATGAAAAGCTTCACCAACGTGAAGACCTATTCGCTGCCGTGGGATTGAGCCGTGTGCCCGGCGCATTCCGCCCACCTCAAGATATAGATTTTTAGAGACAAATCGTACCGTTTATTTCGCATCACCTATTGACCATCGCAGGTGCATGCTCTACATTTTAGATAACACCTTTTCGGAACAAATTGTTCCGGTTTCGTTAAACATCGGAGACAGTCCTCATGAGCGATCACACCCCCATCAGCGGCCCGCAGGCCATGACCCCGTCAGAAGCTTTCGTCGAAACCCTGGCCGCGAACGGCGTGACCGACATGTTCGGCATCATGGGCTCGGCCTTCATGGACGCCATGGACATCTTCGCGCCCGCCGGCATCCGTCTCATTCCCGTGGTGCACGAGCAGGGCGCCGGCCACATGGCCGACGGCTATGCACGCGTATCGGGCCGCCATGGCGTGGTGATCGGCCAGAACGGCCCGGGCATCAGCAATTGCGTAACCGCCATCGCCGCGGCCTATTGGGCGCACAGCCCCGTGGTTATGATCACGCCCGAGGCGGGCACCATGGGCATTGGTCTCGGCGGCTTCCAGGAAGCGAAGCAGCTCCCCATGTTCCAGGAGTTCACCAAGTATCAGGGCCACGTCACCCATCCCGCGCGCATGGCTGAATTCACCGGCCGCTGCTTCGACCGTGCGCTGGCCGAGATGGGCCCGACCCAGCTCAACATTCCGCGCGACTACTTCTACGGCCAGATCAAGGCCGAGATTCCGCAACCGCAGCGCCTCGACCGCGGCCCCGGCGGCGATCAACGCCTGAACGAAGCGGCTGAACTGCTCGCCGAGGCCAAGTTCCCGGTCATCATCTCCGGCGGCGGCGTGGTCATGGCCGATGCAATCGAGGAGTGCAAGGCGCTGGCCGAGCGCCTGGGCGCGCCGGTCGTCAACAGCTACCTGCACAACGACTCCTTCCCGGCCGACCACCGGCTGTGGTGCGGCCCGCTCGGCTACCAGGGCTCCAAGGCGGCGATGAAGCTGATCCAGCGCGCCGACGTGGTGATCGCGCTCGGTTCGCGCCTGGGACCGTTCGGCACGCTGCCCCAGCACGGCATGGACTACTGGCCGCAGAACGCCAAGATCATCCAGATCGACGCCGACCACAAAATGCTCGGCCTGGTGAAGAAGATCTCCGTGGGCATCTGCGGCGACGCCAAGGCCGCCGCGGTTGCACTCACGCAGCGCCTCGAAGGCCGCACCCTCGCCTGCGACGCCTCGCGTGAAGAGCGCGCCGCTCACATCGCTGCGGAGAAGGCGGCGTGGGAGAAGGAACTGGATGGCTGGACGCATGAGCGCGACCCCTACAGTCTCGACATGATCGAGGAGCAGAAGAATGAGCGCACGCCCGGAGGCGGCACCTATCTGCACCCGCGCCAGGTATTGCGCGAACTCGAAAAGGCCATGCCGGAAGACGTGATGGTCTCCACCGACATCGGCAACATCAACTCGGTGGCCAACAGCTACCTGCGTTTCACCAAGCCGCGCAGCTTCTTCGCCGCGATGAGCTGGGGCAATTGCGGCTACGCGTTCCCCACCATCATCGGCGCCAAGGTGGCCGCTCCCCATCGCCCCGCTGTCTCCTACGCCGGCGACGGCGCCTGGGGCATGAGCCTGATGGAAACCATGACCTGCGTGCGTCACAACATTCCGGTCACCGCGGTGGTCTTCCACAACCGGCAATGGGGCGCCGAGAAGAAAAACCAGGTTGACTTCTACAACCGCCGCTTCGTCGCCGGTGAACTCGACAACCAGAGCTTCGCGGGCATCGCGCGTGCGATGGGCGCCGAGGGTGTCACGGTGGACCGGCTCGAGGACGTCGGCCCGGCGCTGAAACGTGCAATCGACGCACAGATGAACCACGGCAAGACCACCATCATCGAGATCATGTGCACCCGCGAACTCGGCGATCCGTTCCGCCGCGATGCGCTGGCCAAGCCGGTGCGTCTGCTGGACAAGTACAAGGACTATGTCTGATCCGTCCGTTGTCTGAAGGTCCGGGGGCGGGGAGCACATTTCCTCGCGCCCGCCGGGCCGGAAACGGGATTTCCCCTGCCGTTTCCGGCCTCTTTTTCAACCGTGACCGCCACCCAGTGCCATGAAAGCCATCAATCGCATCATCGAACGCGCCCGCACTTCGCCGAGACGCATCGTGCTCTGCGAGGCCGAAGATCCCCGCATGCTGGAGGCGGCGCAACGCGCGACGCGTGAAGGGATCGCCCGCATCGTGCTGGTGGGCCCGAGCGCGCCCATTCGCGCGGCGGCTGCCGAGCACAACATCGAACTGTCCGGCATGGAATTGGTGGATCCCGCGACCTCGCCACTCGGTCCCCCGCTTGCCGAAGCGCTCTTCGCACTGCGCAGCAAAAAAGGCATGACGCCGGAGGAAGCCAAGCAGGAAATCCTCAAGCCTCTCTGCTTCGCCAACCTGATGGTGCGGCTCGGTCATGCCGACGGTTCGGTGGCCGGCGCCGTCCACACGACCGCCGACGTAGTCCGCACGGCGATCCAGATCATCGGTATTCATCCTTCGTTCAAGCTGGTGTCGAGCTTCTTTCTGATGATGCTGTGCGAGCCCTTCCACACGCTCAAAGGCGGGCTGATCTTCTCCGACTGCGCACTGGTGGTGGACCCGGACGCTGGTGAGCTGGCCCAGATTGCAATGGCAGCGGCCGACAGCGCGCAAAACCTGCTGATGGAGGAGCCGCGCGTGGCCATGCTGTCATTCTCGACCAGTGGCAGCGCCCGGCACGCGGCAGTTGACAAGGTCGTGGAAGCGACGCGCCAGGTGACAGCCTCGCGCCCGCATCTGGCGATCGACGGCGACGTGCAGCTGGACGCGGCACTCGTCTCCGAGATCGCCATGCGCAAGATCGAGCACTCGCAGGTGCAAGGACACGCCAACGTGCTGATTTTCCCCAGCCTCGAGGCCGGCAATATCGGCTACAAGCTGGCCGAGCGGATCGGGGATGCGAAGGCAATCGGCCCCTTGCTGCAGGGCCTGAAAAAGCCTGCCAACGATCTTTCGCGCGGCTGCAGCGCGGACGATATCTACTACGTGATCGCGGTGACCGCCGTGCAGGCGCAAACCGCGGCTGAGCCGGCGACCGCCCACACCACGCCGCTCGCGTCATGACCAGCTCGTGTTCGGCGTGCTGGTTGTGACTGGTTGCGCTCTTATCCTGCGTTCTCTGCGCCAGTTATTCCTGCTGTAATTCCTCTAAGGCCGCGGGACCGGCTACCTCCTGCCGGCCTGCCCGCGTGCGCCGATCCAACCCGCAATCTCAGCGAACAACTTCATGTCGGGCGGCACCGAGAGGTCCACCGCCAGACAGCGGCGGTAATACGGGCTGAGATCCAGCCCGACGCCCAGGCCCAGCACTTCCACGTCGCGCGAGGCTTCGTGGCGCGCCACGACGGCCTTGAGATGATTGTCGAGATAGAACGTGTCGTTGGCCTGGCCCGTCGCGCTGTCCATGGGACTGCCATCCGAGATCACGATCAGGATCCGCCGCGCCTCGGGACGGGCGACGAGACGCGCGCAGGCCCAATCGACCGCTTCGCCATCCACGCCCTCGCGAAACAGGTCTGCCTTGAAGAGCGCGGCAATGTCGGCGCGAGCGCGTCGCCAGCTCCGGTCGGCGTCCTTGAACACCAGATGAGACAGTTCATTGAGCCGCCCCGGATGATGAGGGCGGCCCTGCGCCAGCCAGTCGAGCCGGGCCCGGCCGCCGTTCCATGCGCCGGTGGTGAAGCCCAGGACCTCGGTGGTCACGCCGGCCTGGTCGAGCGCTCGCGTGAGGATATCCACCATGATCGCCACCGGCTCGATATGCGCTTTCATCGAGCCCGAGCAGTCGACCAGAAAGCCGACCACGCAGTCCGCCACGAGCGTGTTCCGCTCCAGCCGGAACAGGCGCCGTTCAGCGGGAGAACTGACCAGTTGTGCGAGGCGCCGCCCGTCGATGCGGCCGTGCTCTTCACCGAACGACCACCCATCGCGTTGCGGTATCGCCAGCGCCGCCTTCAGCGCGTGAGCCAGCCGCGCCACGTTGATGCCCTGCGCGGCGACGCGTTCGTCGAGCCGTTCGCGAAACTCGCTGAGCAAGGCTTTGCGGACCAACGCGCCCGCAGATAGCTCGCGGTCATAGCGCGTCGTATAGGCGCGATAGCCCTGCTCCGATGCCTCGAGCACGCGGCTTTGGCCGGTCAGCGCAACGGCCATGTCCTTGTACTCGTCGTCCTCGACGTCGAACCAGAGCGAGAACGCCGTGCGCGGGGCTTTGTCGTCGCTCTCCTGAGGGTCATCCTGTGCATCGTCCAGCGCGTCTGCACGGGCGGCACGGATCATCTCGCCCACCAACCTCGCCAGTTCGAGCGCGTGGACAGCGAACGCGCCCTGCTCCTGCCGATGCCGGCGCAATCCCGCCAGCGACACGCCCAGCACCGGCACGATCGCCGCGCGCGTGGCTTCGATCAGGTCTTCGGTTTCTTCGAGCACAGGCCAGCCCGTCAGATGCGACCACGCAATCTGCGCCACCGTGTACAGGAGAATGCCGAGGTGGTCCTCGGCGAGCCCGGAGCGGTAGAAAGCCCGCGACCAGGCCTCGAACCGATCGCGCAGGTTCTGCACCAGGCCCGGCATGCCCAGCGGCGTCTGTGTTTCGCACCTCAGTTGCTCGAGCAGTTCGAACACCAGCCGCTCGACGGGATCGGTCGGGTATAGCCGGCTGTGCAGCGCCGCGTCGGAGTGCATGAGTCGCAGGGCCGCGCCATCGGCGGCGCCGCGCAAGGACGCGAAGTCGTCTTGCTGCGGGTCGGTGCGCAGATGCGGTGCGTGCAGGGGCAAAGGCCGCAGATCGCGACACAAACGGCCTTCGCGGTAGTGCAAAGCGGCGTCGCCAGTGAGCGCGCGCACGGCCGCCGCGCAGAGCGCCTCGCGCTGCTCCGCGCGGAGGGTCGCTTGCCGCTGGGTCACCTGCCTGTCCGACGCCATCAGCGGATGCCCGCTGGGTGGTCTTCAACGTTGGCGTCGGCCTCGAGTTCGGTGCCGAAGCAGCGCTGAAAATACTCGGCCACGATCGACCGCTCGGCTTCATCGCACTTGTTCACGAAGGTCAGGCGAAACGCCATCGCGGGATCGCGGAAGATCTGGCAGTTCTCCGCCCAGTTGATCACCGTGCGCGGCGACATCAGCGTCGACAGGTCGCCGCTGGCGAAGCCCTTACGGGTAAGCTCCGCCACGCTCACCATCGATTCGATCAGCGCGCGTCCCGCCTCGTCAGCAAGTTCCGGGACTCGCGCAAGCACGATGCCGGCCTCTTCCGCGCGCGGCAGATAGTTGAGCGTCGCCACCACGTTCCAGCGGTCCATCTGCGCGTGATTCAACACCTGCGTGCCGTGATACAAACCGTTCAGATTGCCCAGCCCCACCGTATTGGTCGTGGCGAACATGCGGAAGTACGGATGCGGATGAATTACGCGATTCTGGTCGAGCAGCGTGAATTTGCCGTCGCGCTCGAGAATGCGCTGGATCACGAACATCACGTCCGGACGCCCGGCATCGTATTCGTCGAAGATCAGGGCGACCGGGCGCTGCAATGCCCATGGCACGATCCCCTCCTGAAACTCCGTGACCTGCAGATCGTCGCGCACCACGATCGCGTCTTTGCCGACCAGATCGAGGCGGCTGATATGGCCGTCGAGATTGACGCGCACGCACGGCCAGTTGAGGCGGGCCGCAACCTGCTCGATGTGCGTCGACTTCCCGGTGCCGTGCAAGCCCTGCACCATCACCCGGCGATCACGGCTGAAGCCGGCCAGAATCGCCAGCGTCACCTCCGGATTGAAGCGGTAGACCTCGTCGATCTCCGGCACGTGGTCGTCACGCTCGCTGAAAGCGGGCACCATCAGGCTGGAATCGATGCCGAAAACGGTCCGTACTGCGACCATTCTGTCGGGTTTGCCAGTCACGATATCAGTCACTTCATTCTCCTCCCCGCTGCGGGAACGTTCGCTCGCCTCAGTCGGGTAATTTCAATTTTCGGTACATTTTGTTCCGTTTTATTATAAACAGAATCTCACGCCTTGGGCGGCGCTTCGTCCGCATTCGCCTGGCAGGCCGCTCGGTCAACGTACAGTCGCCATCTCGTCGAAGGGTTTCGTGCGCCGCTCCATCGCTCGCGCCGACCATGCCGAGAGCAGCGCCGACAAAATCACGTAGCCGCACACGTACCAAGGTTTGCCACCATCCAGGCGCAGCAGCGCCGTCGCGATGATCGGCGTGAGGCCGCTCGCGAAAATACCCGAGAACTGATACACGAACGAGATGCCGGTATAACGCACCTCCGGATCGAACAGCTCGGCAAAGAGTGCGGCTTCCGGACCGTAGACCATGGCGTAGAAGATGCCGAACGGAATCACCACGCCGAGCCAGACGGCCAGCGTATTGCCGGCCTGAGTCTCCATCAGCCAGAACGCCGGCAACACCGAGACGCCACAGATCAGCGAGCCCCAGCGATACACGCGCGCACGTCCCATCAGGTCCGACATCCTGCCGAAGAAAGGAATGAAGAAGCACATCACCATCGCCGCGATCATCACGCCGGTGAGTGCTTGCGTGCGACTCATCGAAAGATGCTGCGTGAGGTAGCCGATCATGAACACTGCGAAGATATTGAAGAACACCCCGTCGATCCAGCGCGCGCCCATGCCGAGCAGCACCGAACCGCGATAACGCGTGATCATGTCGACGAAAGGGATTTTCACGGCGCGGCGGTTGCGCTTGAGCGCGAGAAACTCGGGCGTCTCCATCACCTTGACGCGGATGTAAAGGCCGAGCACCACGAGCAGCAACGAAGCGGCAAACGCGACCCGCCAGCCCCATGAGAGGAACGCCGCTTCCGGCAGCAGCCGGGAAATGCCCGCGACGACGCCCGACGCGAGGCACAAGCCGATCGACAAACCGATCTGCGGCAGGCTCGCGTACAGACCGCGCCGGTTCGGCGGGGCATATTCATAGGCCATCAGCACCGCGCCGCCCCATTCGCCACCGAGCCCGATGCCCTGCAACACGCGCAAGGCGAGCAGCAGAATGGGCGCCCAGATGCCGATCTGATCGAAGGTCGGCACGAAGGCGACCCCCGCCGTCGAAATCCCCATGATGACGAGCGTGCAGATCAACGCGGACTTGCGTCCGATCTTGTCGCCGAAGTGACCGAAGATCACGCCGCCGAGCGGCCGCGTCACGAAGCCGACGGCGAACGTGCCGTAGGCCAGCATCGTCGAGACGAGCGGATCGTGAGCGGGAAAGTAAAGCTTGTTGAACACAATGCCGGCCACGACGCCGTACAGAAAAAAGTCATACCATTCGACCGTCGCGCCGATCACGCTCGCGAATGCAACGCGGCGGATAACCCGCTTATCGATTGCCATAGCGCCTCCTCCAATGTTTTGTGTCAGTACTGCGCTTCCATGCGCGGCGATTGCGATTGCGCTTGCCCGGCCGGAAGGTCGCCCAGACGAGCATCCTCGAGGATCATGCTGGACGCCTTCTCAGCAACCATCACAATCGGTACGTTGGTATTGCCCGAAACCAGCGTGGGCATGATCGAGCAGTCGACCACTCGCAATCCTTGCGTGCCATACACGCGCAACCGTTCGTCGACCACCGCGCCCGGATCGCTCGCGACGCCCATCTTCGCGGTGCCGGAGGGATGAAAAATGGTCTGGCCGTATTCGCGGCAAAAGTGCAGCAATTCATCGTCGCTTTGCGCTTCCCGGCCAGGACGCACTTCGCGTTTCATCAGCGATGCCATGGGCTCCGTGGCGGCGACACGACGCGCGAAACGCACCCCCGCGACCGTCGTGCGGCGATCGAGATCGGTCGCCAGATAATTCGGCTGGATCGACGGGGCGTCGCGCATGTCGCTCGTGCGGATCCGCACGCTTCCGCGCGACTCTGGCCGCAACTGGCAGATCGAATAGGTGCAGCCTGGAAACGCGTGGACATCGCCGCCCGCGGTGTCGGCTGAGAGCGTGGAGAAGTGGAACTGGATGTCGGGCGTTTTCGCCTCATCCGGCAAGGCGCGGCAAAACATGCCGCCCTGATTGATGCCGACGGACAGCGGGCCTTCGCGAAACAGCGCCCATTGCAAACCCATCTTTGCGCGACCCGTCCAGGAGTGCAGCAAGTCGTTCGTCGTGATGGGACGCGTCACTTCATAGGTCAGACGTACCTGCAGATGGTCCTGCAGATTCTCGCCGACGCCCGCTCGATCGGCGACCACCGGAATACCCAACTCATTGAGCAATGTCGCCGGCCCCACGCCCGACACCTGCAACAATTGCGGCGACTGCAGCGCGCCTGCGGTCAGCACCACCTCGCGCTGCGCGCGCACTTCGTGAACCTTGCCGTGCTGCACATAGCGAATACCCGTAGCACGCGTGCCGTCAAAGAGAATCTTCGATGCCAGCGCGTCAGTCTCGATCTGCAGATTCGGACGGCTGCGCGCGGGTTTGAGGTAGGCGACGGCCGTCGAACAACGCCAGCCATGCCGCGTGGTCAGCTGGTAGTAGCCGACGCCTTCCTGATCGCCCTGGTTGAAATCGTCGACCGTTGGGACGCCCAGGCGATTTGACGCGGCGATAAACGCGTCCACGAGTTCGTGGCGCTGTTTGATCGTAGAGGCCCACAACGGACCGCCCACGCCACGTGTCGGCGACTCGCCGAGCTCGTTGTGTTCGAGCCGCCGGAAGTAAGGCAGGCACTCCTTCCAGCTCCAGCCACGATTGCCGAGCGCGGCCCAGTGGTCGTAATCCTCTTTCTGGCCGCGAATGTAGATCAGCCCGTTGATGGAACTGCAGCCACCCAACGTGCGCCCGCGCGGCCAGTAGAGCTTGCGGTCGTGCATGTTCGGATCCGGGTCGGTGTAAAAGCCCCAGTTGTAGACCGGATGAAACATGGTTTTGCCGTAACCGATCGGAATATGGATCCACAGAAAGCGGTCGGGCGGACCGGCTTCGAGCAGGCATACCGAGTAGCGGCCATTCTCAGAGAGGCGGTTGGCGAGGACACAGCCAGCCGATCCCGCGCCGACGACCACGTAATCGAAACTCCGTACCATTGATGTCTCCGTGCCGATGCCTTTACTTTTAAAACGGATCATTTCGTCTCAATTTATTGGATGGCAGTTTCGACTTCAAGCAAATCCGGTTACGATTGATTAATCCGGTACGAAAACCGACTTTTTCGTTTCACTATTCAATCTGCCCGCACGCGTTCATCCGGGTTGTCACTGATCCGTTCGGGCTGCATTCACCTTCATCCGCCTCGGGAAGGACATGAGAGACACCACGCACCTCCCCTCACCCGCTCACGAACCCGCCGACGACACCCGCGTCCTGCGCGCACTTAGCGTGCTAGAACAACTCGCGTCGGCCGGACAACCGTCGTCACTCTCGCAGTTGTCCTCACGTCTGCAGATTCCGAAGGCGACCCTGGTGCGCCTGATCGATTCGCTCGAAGCACGCGGTTACGTCACGCACATGCCGGACTCGCGCGGGGCAGATCGCGCCATTACGCTCGGACCACGCGCCGCGCAGCTCGCCCTGACCACGCTCGCGAACAGCACGTTTACGCGTGCGTGCCGCTCGTTGCTGCGCACGCTCGTGGAGTCGCTCGGCGAGACCTGCAATCTCACCGTACTCGACGGCGATACCGTGCTGTACGTCGAGCGCGTCGAGACGAGCGAACCCTTGCGTCTGCATCTGCAACCGGGGACGCGCGTCCCGCTGCATTGCACCGCCAGCGGCAAGCTGTTTCTTTCGCAGATGACGCCAGCCGAGCGCGGGCTCGTCATCCGGCGCTTGCCGCTCAAATCGATGACGTACCGCACCCTGACCGATATCGATCTGCTCGAAGCGGAGCTCGACCGCCTCGCCATGCGCGGCATCGGGGTCGACAACGAGGAATTCGTGCGCGGCATGGTGGCGGTCGCGGTGCCGGTGCGCAATGTCGAGGATGGCCGTGTGCTCGCAGCATTGGCCGTTCATGCGCCCACGGCGCGCGCCAGTCTGGAGGATCTGTTGAAAGCAGTTCCGAAGCTCAAGGAAATCGCCGTGCGCATCGGACCGCTGCTTCAGCCTGCAACGACGGTAGCAGCGGCGGCGGTGGCCGTGTCGAAGTAGAGAGCGCCCGCCACCAACCTGCCACTAGCTGGGAGCAGCGGCGATCGCGAACGAACCACCGCTGCGCCTGCAGTCAAACAGCACGCGTTAGACAGGCCTCAATGGGTGTGAGGCTGATAGTCCACGAATTCCGGTTCCGCTGAAACTGCCCCGCTTTTCCGGGCCCGCCACGCATACGCCACGAGCAGCACGCCGAGACTCACCACCCCGAGCCACAGCGGCGTACGCTGGTCCGGTATGAACGCCATGGCCACCAGAATGCCGATCATGCCGACGATCGCGAAACAAGTCAGATACGGGTAGCACCACATCCTCACGCGCAGCATCTCCGGCGCTTCGCGCTCAAGGCGGGCGCGCAGCTTCAGTTGCGACACTGCGATCAGCACGTAGACAAAAATGGCCACCGTGCCGTATGAATTGACAAGGAACGCGAACACCGTGTCCGGCGATACGTAAGACATGACGACCGACACATAGCCGAACAACGTGCCGATCAGGATCGCACGAACCGGAACGCCGCGGCGATTGACCTTGGCGAGCGCAGCCGGCGCATCGCCGTGACGGGTCAGCGCAAAGATCATCCGCGACGCTGCGTAAAGGCCGGAATTGAGCGCGGACAGCACCGCGGTCAACACGATTGCGTTCATGACATTCGCCGCGGCCGGGATACCCATTGCACTGAGCGCGCTCACATACGGCGTGGCCATGCGCGGCGAATCCCAAGGCACCAGGGCAACCACGAGCAGGATCGAGCCGACATAGAAAATCAGCACGCGGGTGATCACCGAATTGGTGGCTTTGGCGACGGCCTTGACCGGCTCATGCGCTTCGGCGGCGGCAATGGTGACGATCTCGGCACCGAAGTAAAAACCCGTCGCCGCAACGGCGCCGCTCAGCACTGGCCCGATCCCCTTCGGCATCAGCCCGCCATGCGAAAGCAGCGTCGGCATCACGGCGGTGGTGTGCATCGACGCGGGCCACAGACCCAGCACATAGAGCGCACCGAGGAACAGAAACAGGATGATCGCCGCCACCTTGATGGACGCGAACCAGAACTCGAACTCCCCGTAGCTACCGACCGAGATCAGGTTGGTCGCGGTCAACACGACCAGCAACACGAGACTGATCGCCCACGCCGGCGTATCCGGCAGCCAGAATTGAACCAGTTTCGCGCCGGCCACCGCCTCGACCGCCACCACAATGACCCAGAAATACCAGTACATCCACCCAGTCAGAAAGCCGGCCAGTTTGCCCGGCCCGCGCTTGCCGGCAAAGGCGAGGCGCGCGTATTCGTAAAACGAGCCCACCGCCGGCATGGCACACGCCATTTCTCCGAGCATGCGCATGACTAGCACGATCAGGCCGCCGGTAATCAGAAACGACAGAACCGCCGCCGGGCCGGCCTGCCGGACCACGACGCCGCTGCCGACAAAGAGGCCCGCGCCGATCACGCCGCCTAGCGCGATCATGGCCATATGGCGCTCCTTGAGGCCGGTCTTCAGTTCACTTTTATTCGATACCTGCATGTCACCTCCACATCCTGTTGGTGCCGGCGCTGGTCGTGCGGGAGCTGCGTGCGCGGTTGCGTGCAGTCCCGGAACCTGAGCGCCGTCAATTCGGATCGAGCGAGGACGCTTGCGCGCCTCGCTGCATCGAGTTTTTTCTCATGACTTAACGCGCAGACCTGTGTGGCTGCGCAGCGCCGTGCGCGTGAGGCACGACGACTGGCGAATGACGTGCCGCGGGTTGCGCCGCACGCAGAGCGCGTTTAGGGTTTCTCGTCGCGCCGGAAATACAACTGGTAGAGCATCCGTTGCCCGATGCGGCGGAACGGTGCGAACGGATGGCCGGGCAACGGGGACGTGAAGATCGGCAGCGTCTGCTTCGACCCTTTACCCGCTATCCGTTCGGCGAGGCGGCGCCCCGCCTGCTGGGAATACGACACGCCGTTGCCGCCGTAGCCCAGTGCGTAAAACACCGACTGCTTCGGATCCGGCTGACACACACGCGGCATCATGTCGTGGCTGACATCCACCCAGCCCCACCACGAATAGTCGATCTGGACACCGCGCAACGCCGGGAACTTGCGGCCCATTCCTTCGACGAGCAACTCGTAATGGCGCGGATTCGGTGCATCCGCACCGGTGATCGCGCTACGGCTGCCGATCTGCAGCCGGTTGTCCGGCAGGAAGCGATAGTAGAAACGCAAGGTGCGCGTATCGGTGAGCACCTGCGTCGTTCGAAAATTGCAGGCGTCGATTTCCTGCTGCGTGAGCGGCCGCGTCACCATCGAATTCGACAGGATCGGCATCACCCGGCTCGTCAGCGAGGGATGGAGGGTCGGCGCCGTATACGCGCCGGTCGCGATACCTACAGACCGGGCCCGTACGATGCCGCCGGGCGTGCGCAGATGATGAATGCCGTTGATGGTTTCCCAGCCGATCACCGGGCTCGCCGGATGAACCCGCGCGCCCGCTTCGCGCGCCAGCCGCAGATAGCCGTACGCGAGTTTCAACGCGTGGATGCCGATGCCTTCGGGTTCGTGGAGCGCGCCTGCCGCCTCGCAATCGTTGACGTACTCGCGACGGAACGTGGCCTGGTCGATGAGTTCGGACGGGTAGCCGAAAACGTCTTTCCAGACTTTGGCTTCGGCGGCAAGTTTGGCCATCATGCGTGGCCGGTGCGCAATCAGAAAGTGGCCGCCTGGTTGCGGATCGCAATCGATTTGGGCCACCAGCGACTTGAAGTTGTCGAAGCCTTCCTGGATCTCGTCGTGCATTTTCAACGCGACGTCTTTGCCCCAACGCTCGATCCATTGGGAACGCGACAGACGTCCCGACGCATTCTGCCCTTGCCCGCCGTTGCGGCTGCTGCAACCCCAACTGGTTTTGTTGGCCTCGAGCACAACCGCCTTGATGCCATGCTCGCGCGCGAGACAGAGCGCCGTCGCGAGTCCCGTATACCCTGCGCCGATGATCGCCACGTCCACGTCGATATCTTTCGTGATCGGGCCATCGTCGGGCGGCGGCGGGCCGGCGGTCGCGGCCCAGTAGGTGGGTGCGTATTGCTTGCCGTGCCCCGGTCCGGGCGAGACCAGCGGGTCGTATCTCGGGTCATACTGTGTCGCGCTGTCCCGCTCTGCGGACAGACCTTCACCGACCCGTGTAATGACACTGTGCGCCATGTGAAGCTCCTCGTCGGCGTCAAACGTTCTGCTTCGGACGTTCCTTGCGGAACGCGCGCTTGACTGCAATCAGACCATCGCGGAACTCGAAGAGATCGCAGCCTTCTGCTTCGATGCGCCAGCCTTCCGCATGCGTCCCCGTGAACACCCACTCGGACACGCCACGCTCTCCGAGAACGTAGTGACGGCCGTCTCCCCAATGCGCATCCGGGAAGGTCTTGAAGACCGCTTCGAACGCTGCACGCACCGCGTCGCGGCCGACGAAACGCGTGCCATACACTTCGCTTCCGCCGGCGCCGTCGAACACACAGTCTTCGGTCATGAAGTCCATCAGCGCGTTCGCATCGTGACGATTAAACGCGTCGGAAAATGCGGCGAGTGTGTCCGCTGTGACCTTCGGTGCGGACGTTTCTGTTGTGGCCATGCATGTCTCCTGCTTGGTGAATTGGGTGCGACTCGTGAGCTTGCCTAAGCGGCGATCTCTTAGGGAAAAGTGTAAGTTTGGTGTCCACCCGACGGTAGGGCCAGTGCGCTGGTTTCGCCTGGTGCAGCGCGTGTCGAGAACACGCGAGGTGGGTGCTAGTTCAGCACTTGCGTGCTTTCGAGGCAGCGCTTCACGGTGCGCTCATCTTCGTCGCTGAAACGGCCGATCAGGACGATCGTCGATTCAGCCGCTGGGTGACCGGCGAATGGCGTGATGAGAATGCGGCCGCCCACCACATGGAGTTCCTGCGGAGAAGCATCCTGGTCGAGCCAGACGATCCCCTTCGCTCTCAATAGCGGAACAGACAGGCTGCGAAACACCTCCCTGAGTTTCTTCCTGTCGAGCCGGAAGTCCGATCGAAAGGAAAAGCTGCAGATGCCCTGATGGCTATTGAGGCGCTCGCCCGCCGCGAGAGCCAGTCCGCCGGTGCGATGGCGGGGCGCGACACTCGCGTCGAAGATCAACTCCAGCGGGATGGATCCGTTTGCCGATTCGAGCAGGATGGACGTGGTTGCCAGCAACGACACTGCATCTGCCGCCGCCTCTTTGTCCCGTTCTGTGACGAGGTCGGTCTTGGTGAGCACGAGCGCCGTCGCACCCGCGATCTGCCGGCGCACAATATCGCCGACATATGGGTCGAGCAAGGTCGCGCCGATTTGCTCCGCATCGACTGCCACGATGATCCCGTATAGCCTGAATGCCCGATCGAGCAAGCCGATCTGCGCGATCTTCACGGGATCGGAAACACCGCTGGCTTCGATGATCAACAGTTCGGGACGCTCGGGCCGCGCGCCGATTTTCACGAGCGCGTCGACGAGCCGGCCGCCGATGGAGCAGCAGATGCAGCCGTTCTCCAGATTGATGACGTCGTCCGTGCGTTCGCGGATCAGTGCGGCGTCGATATTGATATCGCCGAAATCATTGACCAGCACGGCCACTCGGCGCTGTCCCGCATTCGAAAGCACATGGTTGAGCAAGGTCGTCTTGCCGGCACCCAGATAGCCGCCGAGCACAACCAGTGGAATGGGTGGCCGCACGCTCGCGGCCGCAGCGTCATTCATTTTTTTCCGGCGACTGAAACACACGGCCGCCCAGCACCGTGCCCCACACTTCGACGTCTTTCAACTGCTCGGCCGCGACCTCGGTCGGATCGTCGGCCAGCACGGCGAAGTCCGCGAATTTGCCCACCTCGATACTGCCGATCAGATGATCCATCTTGAGCGTATAGGCCGCGCCCAGTGTGATCGCGCGCAATGCGTCCGCCACGGGGATGCACTCGCTCGCGCCCAGCACACGACCGCTGGCGGTCTTGCGCTGTACCGCACACCACGCGGTGAACAGCGGGCTCAACTGCGTGATCGGCGCATCCGAATGAAAAGCAAAGGGAATGCCGAGACGTCGCGCCGATCCCGCCGGGTTCATCCGGTTCGCCCGGTCGGGGCCCATGGTCTGCGCGTAATGGGCGTCGCCCCAGTAGTAGATATGGTTGGAGAAAAAGTTGATGCACATGCCGAGTTTCGCCGCGCGGGCCAACTGGCTCGCGTCGGCCATCTGACAGTGCTGCAGCGTGTGGCGATGATCGCTGCGCGGACAGGCGTCGAGCATTTTCTCGAGGGCGTTCAATACCACCTCGGTAGCCTCATCGCCGTTGGTATGGATATGGAGCTGCAGCCCGGCGCGGTGAAACGGCGTGAACACCTCCTCCAACTGGCTGGGCGGAATCAGCCACAATCCGTTCGGCTGCCCGCCGACATAACCCGGCCACTTCAGCCGCGCCGTGAAGCCCTGAATCGACCCATCGACGATGAATTTGACCGGACCGAACCTCAACTTTTCGGTGCTGTCGCCGATGGCCGACAGCACTTTTTCGACGCCGTTGTCGGGGCTTCGCTGCGGCGCAAACGCGGGCACGATCCTGACCGGATACTGCGGATCGGCCGTGACTTCGCGCAGGTTGCGATTTCCCAGCGCCGACAAATCGTTGACCAGGTCGGTCGCGGTGGTCACGCCGGCGAGTTGCGCGACCTTGCCGAAATTCCAGATGGCCTCGGTCTTTTCACTCGCCGCAATGGAAAGCTGGCTGCCGATCACCTGGTACACGGGGAACATGGCGGCGAATTCCTGCAGCTCGCCGGTCGGCTGGCCATCTTTGTCTTTATCGATCCCGTCGACGTCGGTGTTCTCGTCGATACCGGCGAGCGCCAGCATGGCGGTGTTGACGTTCATCAGGTGCACACTCGCGTGCAGCACGACAATGGGCCGCTGAGTCGAAACGGTATCGAGTTCCTTGACCGACAAGCGGCTCGCGCCGAAGAAAATCGGATCGAAGCCCCACGCGAGCAACGGCGCCTCCGCGTCCGTCATGGCGCGTTGCGCTTCGGTGAGCCGCCCGATCACCTCGTCCAGCGTTCTCAGACCGCGCCACAACGTGCCGTCGGGACCGCGCCGGTCGTAGTAGCCGAGATAGACGGCGTCCCACATCGCGCCTTCCATCAGATGGCAATGCCCTTCGACGAGACCCGGCATCAACACCTTGTCCTGGAACGTGTCGACGATCTCAGCCTCGCCCCACCGGCTGACGTCCTCCAGATTGCCGACCGAGAGAATTTTGCCGTCTCGCACCGCAACATGCGTAGCGTGCGGTTGGGCCGGATTCATCGTCAGAATCTTTCTGGCGACGAAAACGGTGATGGGACCTCGTTCAATCGGATTCATAGATAGGTATAGGTGTTCTCTGATTCAGGAGGCAGGCCGAACGGTCAGGACAGAGCATGCACCGGTTTACGCTTCCAACTATGGTTCAGCAAGGCAGTCACGGCGATATTGATCACGAGACACAGCAAGCCCAGGTTGAATCCACCGAGCTCGGCATGAAGGAGGTACAGGATGATCGCGAGTATCTGCCCGGTCAGAATACCCGTTGCAACGGCGGCCGGTTTGACGCGAAGCGAAAACAGAATGACCATCACGCCCGGGAAAAACTGCGTCACGCCGTAGTACGCAGTATTGATCAGCGTGAGCATCAGATTTGGCGTCAACAAGGTCATTACGATCGAGACCAGCAGGTAGGCGACGATCACCGTTTTCGCAGTGGCTTTCTGCTTGCTCTCGGGCATCTTCGGCAACAGATTGCGTGTCACGAGCGGGCCGATGGCGAGGCAGATGCCCGTCAGCACCAACAGACCGGACAGCGCGGCGCCGGCCGCGACCAGACCCAGCAGCCAGCCCGGCAGCAGCCGGATCGCCGCTGCAAAGAACGCTTCATTCGGCGACGCGAGGTGCAGGTTCTGACTGATCGCGTAGTACGAAGCAATCACCAGAAACGGATACATCAACATGTACAGCGGCATGGCAACCTGGGTACGCCGGATCGTATTCGGACTGGTGGCCGTGAAGAAAACCTGCACGGCGAACGGCATCACGTAGAACCCTAACGACTGGAACAGCATGGTGCTCATCGAAAACGTCAGTTGACTGGCGTTCATACTGTTGCTGACGTGCAGGCTCGCGGCGTGAAAAACTTCCGTGACGCCGGATTCCCACGAGACCGCGAGCCCGGTGATCACAATCGCCACGACCGTCAGCACGTCCTTCAGGATCGCAATGTACGCCGACGCCCGCACCCCCGAAATCGCGATGTAGGTGAAGGCCAGCATCGCTGAGATCAGGATCAGATAGAGCGGCTGGAAATTCCAGCCGAGGCCCTTGAAAGCGGCAACGAGCCCCGTGAATTGCAGCTCGCCCCAGGGCAGCAAAAACAGGATCGCAGATCCGGCGACGATCACCTCCAACGCACGGCTGCCGAAATGGCCTTTGAACAGGTCGGGCAGTGTAATGGCGTTATAGCGTTTGCCGGCCTCCCAGATTTTCGGTCCGATGAAATAGCCGACGGGATACGCCAGCAGGATATATCCCAGGAACCAGACCCCATAAGTGGGCCCCTTGGCATAGATGCCGCCTGGAAAGCCGACCATCGTGCCAATACTGTAGATTTCGCCCGCAGCAAGGAAAAAAACCAGATACGCGCCAAACTGACGGGACGCGACAAAGAAGTCATGAACGCTTTGTGCGCTATGCCCTTTTTTGGACCGTATCGCCAGATACAGCGAGAAGAGAATCAAACCGAGAAAGACAACGGTGGACATCCGGGCTCTCCTGCTGCTTCAGTGGGTTTGCGGATCTGCATCGTCCGCGCGACGATCGAACAGACGCCAGCACACCTGCAGGCAGAGCGACGTCAGGACGAACCACGCGAAGATCCACGCATAGATGAACGGCACGCCCAGGACGAATCGATCGACTGAAGCGACCCAGGGCAGCAGGCCTATCACGCCGATATAGGGGATGCCGATCCCAATCAGGAACTTGAGCATGAAGTCTCCGTCTGCTGTACGTGAGATTCGTGAGCGATGAAATCATCTCTGCTGCATCTGCCTGCCATTGAGGGACCGGACCGGGTGGTGGCGGTCCGCGGCGAGCGGATGTGGCACGATGGCCATATCAGACGAATTCAGTATCGGTGGCCGAAAATGCACCTGACTAGTACCAGCGACAATAAATCGCCTGGTCCACATGCGGGACCCTGAGCGGGCATTGCACCCGCTCGTCCGGAGGTGGCAAGGTCGTTCTTACTGTCGGTCGCCACAGGTCCTGAAAAGGTGGCGTTTGAACGTCGGCATCGCCCAGACAACGGACCTTCGTGTTCGGACGACGCCCGCTGCGTCGTCGGCCCAAGTGAACGGTCGCTTTTTGTACTGAGCATCGCAATCTGTACATGTTCGCCAGCTTAGCGGGCTGATATCGTTGTCTACGAATAACACCGCAAATCGCTGACTAACTTCCCGCTGTGAACAGCCACATCTCATGAAACTGCCGATCTATCAGATTGACGCATTTACGGATAAGGTATTTAAGGGCAACTACGCTGCGGTAGTGCCACTCGAACGCTGGTTGCCCGATAGTTTGATGCAGGCAATCGCCGCTGAGAACAACCTGTCCGAAACAGCATTCTTCGTGAAAAATGCCGACGGCGCGTTCGACATCCGCTGGTTCTCTCCACTTACTGAAATCGCTTTTTGCGGACATGCCACGCTGGCAAGCGCATATGCGATCTTCAAGCGATGTGATGATTTGGAAGTCATCGAATTTGTTGCGAAAGCGGTCGGTCGGCTTGTCGTTTGCCACACGCATGACGGTCTGATCGAAATGAGCTTCCCGCAGCGCCGGCCTGAGATACTGAACGAAATACCCGCAAACTTGATCCAGGGGCTTTCGATACGGCCTCAAGAAGTGCTGATAAACCAGCAAGCCTATGTTGCCATCTACGGAACAGAACACGAGGTGCGATCCGTCGTACCCGAACTCAATCTGCTGTCGGCACTTGGTCCGCTCGATGTCGTCGTGACAGCGCGCGGAGATGAGCATGATTTTGTGTCCCGCTACTTTTGGCCTGCCAATGGCGGAGATGAAGATCCGGTGACCGGATCTATTCACGCGGCGCTTGCGCCATTATGGTCTGACCGTTTGGGCAGGTCAGAACTCGTGGCCATGCAGGTGTCACGCCGCAGCGGGTTACTTCATTGTCGCGTACAAGACGACCGGGTGTATATCGCTGGTCAGGCTGTTCAATATCTTGAAGGGACAATCGAAATCCCGGAAGCGTAGGTGCGACCGTTGTACCTTGGAAGCGGCCGTTGAAGTCGCGTTAGGTCGAAGGGCGGAAGTGGGTCGACATATGCCGATCGCATGAGGCACTGACCGGCCACTTGCGGTTTCCATGGCGGGGACAGATTTACCCTTGTGAGTGCGAGACCATATCGGCGGAATAGCTCTCGACTTGAAAGTTCGCAAGCAACCCGCCCAGAAGGCGGGTTTTTGCTTTCTGGGCTCCTATCTGAGGACCTGGAAATCATGAGCAAGAGTGAGGGTAGTTCGGACGAAGCAGCCGTTCTTCATATGGTCTGCGGCAAAATCGCGTCGGGAAAATCAACGCTGACGAAACGCTTGGCGCACACGAAGAATGCCGTGGTCATCAGCGAGGACATCTGGATGACGCATCTCTATCCCGGAGAACTCCGCACGCTGGATGACTATGTACGTTGCTCGGGACGCATTAGGCGGACGCTCACTGACCACGTCCAGGCACTCCTCGCGGCCGGGATGTCTGTGATCCTCGATTTTCCCTTCAATACCATCGACAGCCGTTCATGGGGGCGCGAGTTATTTAACGGCGCCGGCGTGGGACACCGACTTCACTACCTCGACGTCAGTGATGAGATTTGCAAAACTCGGCTCAAGGCTCGGAACGCATCGGGCCAGCATCCGTTCGAAACGACCGATGCCCAGTTCGACGAGATAACGCAGTACTTTGTCCCGCCTTCGACAACCGAAGGGTTTCAGATCGTGTTGCACGCTGCTACGCAATAAGCCGCGTCCGATCACTTCGAGCGAGAGAGCCGACTTCGGCTACTGGAGGTCGGTTGCTCACGCGAGAACGGACATCCACAACTGCTCGGGCGACAGTCCCTTGTGGGTCGCGTGCCGCCGATCGACCTCGGGCAGTGACCGGCCAGGAGCATATGTAATTGGGCGGTCACGAAGGTGGTCGGACACGCGCATGCTCATCGTAATCATCCCCAGTATTGCCACTGAAAGCCTCCACAGGAATCGGAGGCCAAGCGTGGCATGCCGTCGGAGTAAGCTGCGACATCTGTCTTTAGCTCAGATGCGACATTACTACTTGGGTCTGACAACCAATGATGTTGATTCTTGGCACCTACGGCGAGGCGTTGCGCGACAAAGGGAATGGCCAATGTCAGCGTTTATCGACACCTGAGTAATGTTTTCAAGGAAAAACCAACAGGAACCGTTGCGTCGCATGCGTGGCCGTTTCTGTTGCGCAGAATCCGGCTGGAAGCCTTGAGCTGCCGTCGCCGGATGCCCGAAAAACGCAACACCCTAAAACATACCAACAGGGTTGATAAATATAATTATGTAAACTATAAAGGAATGCGAAATATATAGGCACCTGAATCAATGCTGCGCCTACTCCTTCGGCAGGTGCCCGGCCCGAATAGTAACTTGCCAAGGCTTGCCGATACGGCGATTACGGGATCGGGGAATGGTCCGTTCCCATCAAAAACCCCCTCAGCTGCCGCTCTGCTTCGAATACTTCGTGAAGAGGGGCCCTTGCGAGCTGGGCGTCATACAGCGCCAGCAGCGCTTCAAAGTCGCTGATTACCTCAGAAACGAGCCGCCACTCACCCGTCTCATGAGCGTGCGCCAGGGTGTTCTCGACCGCGTATTCGGCGATCTTGAACTGCTCCACCAGTTGGTTGCCGTAACCAGCACGCTGCAGATACCAGCTCAGGTACACCGCGCGCATAAGTTCATTGACCAGATGGCTGTTGCCATGTCCGTCGCGACATGCAACCAGCGCAAGATGACAGGGCAGCGACCGTTCACTGGCGGAGGCGCGATCCATCGGCAATAGAAGCGCTTTCGTCAGGGGCCTGCGGGCCCGGCTGTGGGGCCTGTTTCGCTTGGAAGACATTTTCTCGACATGGCGACACCGGGAAGCGGTTGATTATAGCGAAGCCTTATCGAAGCTACGGTCGAGTCTCACCATCGCTAAGGACTTCAAGACATAACGGTCTGCCCCCCGGTTGCGGAGCCGCCGTCAGTCCGTCAATGCCACCTGGGCCGACACCTTGCCGGGCAACTGTGGTGGGATGCGCGCGATGCCCCACGCGGTGAGCAGCGCGTCAAAGGAGGGCGTGCCTGTATCGCGGGCCGCAGGCAGCCGGTGACCGGTCAGCCGGTACTGGACGCGCTCGTTCGCAGGCGCGCCGGGACGCCTGATCCGTTCGAACACGCCGTGCCGCACACCGTACTGGATCGCGTCGGACGCGTCGCGCGAATTCATTACGCCTGCAGCGACGATGCGTGCGACGGTGACCGGTTGGGACTGTTCACGCAGATACGCGATCAGCTGTTCGGCATGGCGGTGGCTTTTCATGTGTTGTTGGTTCCTGCCTGCTTGTGTTACCGAGGGCGGTTAGTCAAGATCGAACAGCTGCCGGTCCGCTGGACGGCCCAGCGCCTCGTCCATCATCTGGCGAAAGTCCTATGCTCCGCAAGAATCGGATCTAGTGCCAGCGGCTACCAGTGAATACTCGTGGTGCAGCCCGCCAAGAATCGTTTTCGCGTGCACAACAAGGCACCGGTCAACGTGATGACGGGAATTCTCATGGGGGATCTGTGCAAGATCGGTCGGCGGATCAGGGACTCCCGGTCCCAGAGACATATGAGGACGTCCGCGGTTGTAGTGCTCCGTCCAGCTTTTCAGGATCGATCCCAGATGCGACGCGGAGAGCGGTATCAGCCAGTCCAGGCACTCGCGCCGAATCGTGCCGATGACCCGCTCGCAGATCGCATTGGTCGTCGGCGTCCGGGGTGGCGACTTCAGCACGGTCAGCCCGAGTCGGCTGATGGAATCGTCCAGTTGCCCGGCAAAGATGCTATCGCGATCATGGAGGAGGTATCGGTAACGGTCCCCGAAACCGATTGCTTCCCGCAGTTGTTGTAGGGTCCAGGCTGCCGAAGGGTGGGGCGTCACGTTCATATGCACCAGCCGGCGCGACCCATGTTCGATCATCACAAAGACGTAGAGTTGGCGAAAGGTCGCGGTGACGACGAGGAAGAAGTCGCATGCAACGATTGCATGGGTGTGATTGCGCAGGAAGGTCGACCAACGCTGATCGCCACGCGGGAAACTGGGAGGGCGCCTGGGCATGTACTTTCTGACAGTGCGTGGCGAAACCCGGAGCCCAAGTTTCAGGAGCAGTTCGTTGGCAATGCGCTCTTCGCCCCAGAGCTGATTCTCGACCGCCAGGCGCCGAATCAACCGGCGCAGTTCCAATGGAATCGGCGAGCGCCCCGGACGTGACCTGACACGCCACAACAATCGGAAACCGGCGCGGTGCCAACGAACGAGCGTCTCGGGACGTACCACCACGAGCGCCGCGCGCCAGTCGAACAGCCTGGATAGCCAGGCGAGACTGATCCGCGTTGCCGCATCGACGCGGTGTGGCTTCACCCCGCGCTCCTGATCTAACGCGAGTTGGCGGCGCAGGAAAAGGTTTTCGGCCACCAGGGCACCGCTCGGACGAAACAGCAGGACGGCGAATCGGCAAACGTCCGATAGCAGTTGAACAACGATCTTGATGAGCGCAATCATGCGTTCATCATGCCATATGCGATCCAGCGCCGCTGGACACCCTCAGCCATGCCTTGATCGAGTTTTTGCGGAGGACACCCTGGTTGATTGCAGCCGCGAGGGGATGCTTTCCGAGAGACGTACTCGTTACGGAATGGCCCGATGAGAATCTGCATCGCGCCGTCGAGACGCACTGGATTTCCTTCCGACGCAGTCCTATAACTTTTAAAAAATCACGCATGCAGTCGTCTTGGTTTCATACCAACCAATTCGAACGACTCCAATAATAGCGACCTGGTCTCTTTGGGCGCGAGTTGTCTTTCACCGTGCTTTCGTACGGAGCCTGGTTTTAGGGCCGGGCCCGCCACCATTTAAGGTGGTATGAACGGGGGCGCATGGGTGCGAACCTGAGACGAGTGTTGAACGTACGACAAGGATTGGAGGTCTGCAATGAGTACAACCACGCGGAACGAGCTTCAGCCCGATCAGCCGCTCGTCGATACGACGCCGTACGGGTATGGTCCGGACGATTCGATCAGCGATGTCACGGAGAATGCTGCGATCACTCATCACACGCTGAAGATCAACGAAAAGTCGATTTCCTATGCAGCGCGAGCGGGTCACCTTGTGACAACCGATACATATAGTGCGCGGCCGGCCGCCAAATTATTTTATGTGGCATTCACCGTCGATGGCTCGACTCCGTCCACGCGTCCGGTCACCTTTTTCTATAATGGTGGTCCTGGCTCATCGTCGGTTTTCCTGCTTCTAGGGTCATTCGGACCGAGGCGGATAAAGACCAGCATGCCGAGCTTCACCCCGCCGGCTCCATATGTGCTGGAAGACAACCAGGACAGCTTGCTTGATCAGTCTGACCTGGTGTTTATCGACCCGGTCGGCACGGGTTACTCGACAGCGATTGAACCTGCGACCAACAAAGACTTCTGGGGAGTTGACCAGGACGCAAGCTGCATCAAGCAGTTTATAAAGCGTTACCTGACGGTGTTCAACCGATGGAATTCCCCCAAGTACCTGTTTGGGGAATCTTACGGAACGCCGCGCACGTCTGTGCTCAGCTGGATGTTGCATGAAGACGGCGTGGATCTGAATGGGATAGTTTTGCAGTCGTCGATCCTCGATTATTCGCAGGCGGGTAATCCGGTCGGGATCCTCCCGACGTTTGCGGCTGACGCGTGGTTCCACAAGAAAGTATCGGTATCGCCGGTTCCCTCCGATCTGGCCGGCTTCATGGAGAAGGTAGAAGAATTCGCAGGTGGTCCTTACGCCGATGCGTTATCGGCTTTTCCCAACGTCGATCCGAACGTCCTGCAGTATTTGAGTGACATGCTCGGCATTCCGCCGGTGGTCCTCCAGTACTGGAGGCTCGACCCTTCAACGGGAAATGGCTCGGTGTTCCTGACGAGCCTCCTTCTGGATGCCGGGCTGGCCGTAGGTGCTTATGACGGCCGTGTTACTGGGGAGGACACCGGCATTGCCGAATACGTCGCGCCGAATTCAGGCGGTAACGATCCCACAATGGCCGCCGTGGGTGGCGTGTATACAGCGATGTGGAACGTGTACCTCAACGAGGAATTGCAATACACATCAATATCACCCTTCATGGACCTGAACGACCAGGCGTTCGCTAACTGGGACTTCGGCCATATCGACCCAACGGGCGCCCAAAGAGGCGGCATCGGAAGTCTATACACCGCTGGGGATCTCGCTGCTGCGATCGCCGTCAATCCATACCTGAGGGTGTTTTCGGCGAACGGGTACTACGATGCGGTTACGCCATTCTTTCAAACAATACTTAACTTTCAGAACATGCCGCTAGGCAGCGCGCAGATCCAGAGCAACCTGACGGTCAGGAATTATCCGTCAGGCCATATGATTTACCTCGACAATGCGTCAAGAACTGCGATGAAGGCAGACCTTTCCTCATTTTATGGGGAGGCGGAGACGCATGTAGCCGCTATCAAGGCGGCGGTACTACCCGAGCAGACGACACTAGCCGGCGCTGCGAGATATCGCAGGCGTTCGAGCCGCACTCCATACTGAGCCCTTAAAAGAAGTGATTGGTCACCCAGCGACTCGCATGTCGACCGTGGGGCAAGAATATGAAGCCGGGGATTTCTTGAGTGGAAGCAGATAGTGGCAACGCCGAGTGAGGCAATCATGAACGTATCGCATCGTAAGCTACCCGGGAGCCTGAGACGCGCATTGCCCGGTGCCAAAGTGCTGGGGCGAGCAAATTTGCATGGCGTCATTGAAGTGACACTCAAGCTTAGGCGAAAGCAGGCCTTGCCAGAACTGGAGGCACGCCCGGCGGTGGCGCTCTCCCGGGACGAACTCGCATCGAGGTACGGCGCATCGCAAGACGACATCGATAAGGTTACACAAATCCTGTCGGGATACGGTATCCAGACAGTCAGTTCGAGTGTCGGCGCGAGGACGGTTCGGATGTCCGGGCCGATAAGCGCGATGGAGTCCGCGTTCAACGTGAAGCTTTTCAACTACGCGCACGCGAGCGGGAATTATCGCGGGCGCATCGGGTACCTGTTCGTACCTGACGAACTCAAGGATATCGTTCAGGGCGTTTTCGGCCTCGACAATCGCCGTATTGTGAAACGACGGCGTCAGCCGGTTCGCGACACCGGCGCGCGACAAACCCTTTCGTCGTCGCCCCCGACGTGGCATGTCCCACAGCAGTTTGGAAGCCACTATCACTTCCCGCCCGGTGACGGTGCGGGACAGACGGTAGGCATACTGGAATTTGGCGGCGGGTATTTTCCCGGCGATCTCAGCAAGTTCTGTGAGAAGGCGGGCGTCTCGATACCGAAGGTGACTGCGGTCAGCACGGACGGAACGTCTACAGAGAGTAAAGACGGCGCCGAGGGCGAAGTGATGCTCGATATCGAGGTTGTTGCGGGGCTATGTCCGAAAGCCAGCATCGTGGTTTATTTCGCCGCATGGACGGAGGCGGGCATGATCGGCGCCCTGGATGCCGCGAGGCAGGACAAGGACAACAATCCGGGCGTGCTATCGATCAGCTGGGGCGCGCCCGAGGGCACGGATATCTGGTCCGATCAGGCCATGTCGCAAATCAACGAAACGCTGAAAGAGGCGGCCTATCTCGGCATGACGGTGTGCGTCGCAGCCGGCGACGATGGCTCGAGCGACGGGCTCAACGATGGGCACGCGCACGCCGATTTCCCGTCCTCCAGTCCCTACGTTCTCTCAGTGGGCGGAACGACCATCGTCGATCTAACAGGGGCCGCAACGGACGTCGTGTGGATGGAGGGGGACGGCTTGCGGGCCGACCAGGGCGGGAGCACGGGTGGAGCGGTCAGCGACGTATTTCAGCGTCCGGATTGGCAAAGCAGCATCACGATCCAGTCGGTGAATCCGGGCGCCATCACGGGCCGATGCATACCCGACGTGGCCGCCAACGCAGACTGGAATGCTTCTCCCTATCTGCTGGTGGTGGATGGCCATGCGGAACCCAATGGCGGAACCAGCGCGGCGAGCCCGCTATGGACGGCGTTGATCGCATTGATGAATGGCCAGCTCGCAGGCGGCAAACGCGTAGGCTATCTGACACCCATGCTTTATCAGGCAGCGGCGGGTTCTGCAGGCGCGCAAACAGTCGGGGCGGCCGGCTGTACGGACGTGACCTCAGGCAACAACAACACCGCTTCGACAGGCGGCTATAGCGCGGGGCCCGGATATGACGCGGCATCGGGATGGGGTACGCCTCACGGGCAGAATCTGCTGGCTGTGATCCAGGCTACGTTGTCGTCTACGCCGGCTTCCTGAGTCGCGCGGTTACCCCGTTGGAGGAAAACATGGCACGTGCACAAAAAATCATGGTGATTCGCCATGGCGAAAAGCCTCAAGGCGCTTTACCACCTTACGGCGTGACGACTGACGGCGAGCAGGATGTCAATTCGTTGCTGGTGACGGGATGGACCCGCGCCGGTGCGCTGGCAGTCCTGTTCGCACCGAGCCGCGGGTCGCTGCAAAGCCCGGAACTCGCGCAGCCACAAACCGTCTTTGCGGCAGCCGACGATGCGGGCAAGGCGAGCGAAAGACCATTCGAGACGGTGAGCGTCGTCGCCCAAAAACTGTCGCTCAACATCGATATGACCTACGCCGTCGGCCAGGAGACCCAACTGGCGGCCGCTGCGACGTCATGCGACGGCGTCGTGCTGATCGGCTGGGAGCACAAGCACATTCCGCTCATTGCAAACGCGATACTCGGCAACACGACCGCGCCGCAAACCTGGCCGGGCGACCGGTTCGACGTGGTGTGGGTGTTCGACCTCGACGCTGGCAGCGGTGCGTATCGTTTCACCCAGGTACCCGAACTGCTGCTCCCCGGTGACAGCCCCGAGCCGATTCCAGTGTCTGCCAGCTGAGGGGGTGTGTGCCATGAATGCCGCATTCATGTCGATCAAACATATTGTCGTGCTGATGCTGGAAAACCGCTCTTTCGATCATATGCTGGGCTACCTGTACGCGGATCAAGGCAATCGGTCTTCCAGCGGGCAGGCCTTTGAAGGACTCAGCGGCGACGAGACGAACCCCGATAGCGCCGGTAACGGCGTTATCGTGTTCAAGATTGCGCCAACGGATCAAAGCGCGTATTTCATGCCCGGTGCCGATCCGGGGGAGGGCTATGTCGCGACCAACATGCAGCTCTTCGGGGCCGCAACGGTCTCATCGACACAAGAGCCCGGCAACAGCGGGTTCGTCCGGGATTTTGCCCAGACGCTTCAGTGGGAGACGCGCAAGGGTTGGTCGATCCTCCCAGGCACGGTCGCCAGAAACATCATGGGTGTCTTTACACCGGACATGCTTCCGGTGCTCTCGGGACTGGCCCGTGGCTATGCAGTCTGTGACCACTGGTACGCGTCTGCGCCTACAGAAACCCTGCCAAATCGCGCCTTTGCATGTGCGGCGACGAGTCAGGGACACATGGACGACGCAACCAAAACCTATACCTGTCCCAGCATCTTTGGCAGGCTGACAGAGGCCGGACAGAGCTGGGCCATCTATGGATACGATACACCGCCGCTCACGCGCCATAATTTTCCGGATGTGACCAACGCACCTGAATCGCACTTCGGGCTCTTCAGCGAATTCAAGGCTGCTGCACTGGCGGGCACGCTGCCCGCCTACAGCTTTCTCGAGCCGAGCTGGAGCCCGACAGGTAACAGCCAGCATCCAAACTACGATGTCGCGCTGGGCGAGCAACTGATCTACGACGTCTATCAGGCTGTCTCCAAGGGGCCGAACTGGAACCAGACCCTCCTGATCGTGACCTATGACGAGCATGGCGGTTGCTATGACCATGTGCCTCCGCCCGCGACCGCGGTACCGCCGGACACGCTCGCAGGCGAGTTCGGATTCGACTTCAAGCGTTTCGGCGTGCGCGTGCCCACCGTGTTGATATCACCATGGATCGAGGCGGGCACCGTATTCCGTGCACCCGACACAGCAGCGCCGCTAGACCACACAAGCATCCTGAAGACGGCAGAGACGTTATGGGGCATGCCGGCCCTTACCGCACGCGACGCAGCAGCCTCAGATCTCCGCGGCGCATTCACACTCACAGAGCCGCGCACCGATGATCCGCTTGCCGGGGTGACGGTGCCGACATCGGGTACTCCATTCCCGGGTGGCGATGCGCCTTCTCACCTTCAAATGATTCAGGCTGAACTCGTATCGCAACTGCCAGTAGCCGACGAACTCGGGGATACGCACGCTCAAATGCCGGCCTTGAAAACGAGTCAAGACTACACGCAATACATACAAACGCGAACGGCGGCCTGGAAAGCGCAACGCCAACGTGACAGTACGGAAACTGCAAAACATTAAGCCGATTTTTCTCCGGTACATCAACGCTGTCGATTTGCAGGGACGATGTGCGGCTTGTGCAGATGCGTCCGCACTTGCCGCGAACCAGAGCCTGTTCCTGAGGCTCGCTGACGCTTGCTTGGCGATCGCGGTCTAGGTCGCCGACGACAACAACTCCCGGCCACACTCTTCGCTCGAGTACCGAACACCGGCGGCTTTTGCCGCCCACCGCAACGCAACTGGCCCTTGCGCTGCACTTCTCGAAGGCTCCCGCTCAGGCCGGTTGCTCATCCCGCGCTGAAAGGCGTATCAACCACCCAAGCTCTAATTGCCTGTCCTTCCCGAAAATGCATAGCGTGCGATTGAACGAAGCCTGGACCACGCCGGTTACGCTGCCAGCCGCACATAATGGTGATGCAAGCCGCCAACATCCGGGAACTTGACGACCGTGCCGCGATCGGGCGGCTGCACTGGTCTCGGGTCGGGACAGGCCATGTCGAGTGACAGGTGTGTACGCCAACGATGGTAATAGTCGAAGTACAGGTGGAGGATGTGCCGCAGGTGGCGTTCGTTCAGGACAATGTCGTGATCGAGGCAGTCTCGGCGGATGCTGCCGACCAGGCGTTCGACGTAGGGATTCTGCCATGGGCTGCGAGGGGCGGAGAGGACCTGTTCGATGTCCATGCTCTCGACGCGTCGCCGAAGGGGCTCGCCATAGATCGCATCGCGATCCCGGAGCAGGTATTTCGGCGCGCTATCCCAGGGGAAAGCCTCGACGATCTGTTGAGCCGTCCAGTGCGCGGTCGGATTCTCCGTGACATTGAAGTGAATGACCTGGCGCCTGTCATGTGCGAGGACCACCAGCACGAACAGCACCCTGAAGCCTACCGTCGGCACGGTGAGGAAATCGATCGATACGAGGTCGCAGACAAGGTTTTTCAGGAACGCCTTCCAGGTCGGCGAGGGCGGTGCGGGGTGGCGCCGGCGATACTTCTCCACGGTCGACTTCGCCACCTCGATGCCGGGCTTGCGCAACTCGCCCAGGATGCGCGGCGAGCCCCACCGGGGATTGGCTGCCGGGAACTTGCGGATCAACTCACGCATGTCCTGGCTGATCGGTGGTCTGCCCGGCGTGCCTTTGTCACTGATGCGCGTCCAGTGGTCGCGGAATCGCTTGCGCTGCCATGCGATCACGGTAGCGGGCTTTACGAAGACGAGGACCTCCCGCCACCTTGACCAGCGACGCGACAGCCAGGACCAGAAGATGTGGTCGGCTGGACGCTGGGCGGCGACAATGACTACGACCGGACGTCTTGCTTGACGCTGTCCAGGACGCAGACGTGGCCGGGAGACGGACCGCCGATAGACCATCAACTGGTGTCACAATGCGACGATCTGGAGCTGCTGACAGCCGCGAGCAGAACCACGTGGCCAGGCACGCAATCAACGCACGGGCGAGGGGTGGCATGATTCGAAATCCTCCGGGTGACGACACGGCCAGGAATGCCAGAGTGAGGTGGATTGCCCAGACGAACAACAGAATCACCAACTTCGAGTTTTCGGGGATGACAGCCCTTCAGGGCCGAGAAATCGAACCGATCGCGTCGCCAATCGCGCATTCCGGAATTCAGCAACAACGTTTCTGCGAAAACGGCGGCTTCTTCAACATAGCCATAACAGTATTGGGACTAAGCCGCCATTCGGGCCATCACAGAAACGGCCTTTCGCGAATTGCGGCTTTCAAGAAGATCGAGCGGTCGAGATCGCCCCACCAATGATGTTCGATTCTGATTTGCAGAATTCGGCTTCGCGTCCAGGCTCGTCACGCAGTAGCTGGACGGGGTATTCCATTGATCTCGCCCACCATCCGACAAGCGGCGCCCGGTGACTACTTGCGCCAGACGTCATCTTCCCATTCGCACTAGACCCTATCAGCTGTCACATGCGATGAAATAGAAACATTCTGGCAATAGGAGCACGGCCACTTTGATCGACGAAATCTATCTGTGCTTCCACTCGAATTCTGTCATTCGGAGCCGGGTGAATCGAAACAGCGGTCCGACGAACATTGTTCTTAAATTCCGCGCTTACGAGGCGTATCCCGGGGGTGGTGCGTGATCCCACGTTGCTGGCGTATCCTTCAGCCTTGACCTCCCCCCAATCGCAATCGGTGGGACGACATTTGGCCCACGCATGGACGTATGTTGAGGAACCCGAAACTCGTATCTGGATTCTTGTAATTCCATTTGTCGACGGGTCGACGTTTGCCCAACTGCCGGCAAAGTAAGAGAGATTGCTCTCGGCATCCGGCGACGTTGATGGTGTCGATGGTTGCGCAGGCGTTTGCGGAGATGCCTGAGTTTGCGCTGGCGCCGGTGTTTGCACTGGGGCTGCAATCGGCGTTGGTGTTGACGCTGGTGTCGGCGCCGGTACCGAAGTCGGCCCGGGGGCCGACGGGTGGAAAAGACCTGTCTGGGCGAGAACCGCGATTAAGCCGCCGATTGCTGTAATAGCCGTTGCCGAAGCAGTCAAGATACCGGGAAGGGTGCTCCACCAGCCTTGAGTTGTTCGATCGTCGTTCATGGCATTGCCTCCCACGGTTTCTCCAGATACAGGCCTGTCGAGCACTGTCACCGCAAGGGGAATCTGCTGACACTGATCGGCATGCATTTAGGTCTGGAAACACAGGTCTGTCGTGTTGTTGAGACTTTACTGTTTGCCCTGTCACTATTTGTCCGAAATCGCCGGCCGGCACCAGCCTGTTCACCTGGATTTCGGCATGCAGGCTGAGTCCGCATCGACAAAAGCAGGCAGCGGCTCAACCGACGGAAGCTGACGGACCAGATTTCAGACCAGATTTAGCTTGCTTCGATCGGCTGCAACCTCGAGGGTTGACTCTATCATCGTTACGACAGTGTCGGCCAGGTCGTCATATTGGCGCTGAGCGTTCGCGGCAATTTCCTGTCCTGGCGGTAGTTCGGCCAGCAGCTTTCCGTCGGGTCCCGTATCTGTCTTTTGCGCCTTTGCCGCGGCAACGGTTTCGCCCGCAAGCCTAAGCTTGGTGAGGCTGTCGTCGAGATCGGAGACGGCCGGCGGACGAACAAGGATCCCCCCGACATATACCACCTGTGACAATCCGAGTATCCCAAGCAATGCGGTCGGGACGGAAAACGTAGCCAAATTTAACGCGCCTCCGCTGATCATGGAGGCGGCTACCGCAATGCTGAATATGATGGTTTGGAGCTTGTACACATCGAACTCACGGTTCGTCAGCACAAGATCCCGCCACTGTGGTCCACGTGGAACAGCGGGCGGCGTTAAAACTTCCCTCTTTTGCAGCCACGCCCAGTTTTCAAAACTGAGTCTGGTCTTCTGCTGATAGGTGATCTGCGCTGTAGCGGCTCCGATCCCTGAGATCCCCAGTAGCCCCACTATCGTTGGAGACAGGTCAACGAGCGTCCCGGTGCGCAAGACAAGCGCGAGCACAAGCCATCCAACCAGAAAGGAGAATAGTAGTACCTGTGTTTTTTGCACGCTTGCCTCGTTAAAGGCATTGGCCACGAGATGAATAGGGTTAAGGAAGTCGATGAGATCCATCTGTTTCGCACCGAAGATCGCGGGGTACTTCACGACAAGCGGATTAACGTGCTTTCTCGACACCAATACTGCACTCATCGCGAGGAGATAGACCAGCAGCGCCACGGGCGTACAGATCAAAAATGAGATGTGCGCGTCGCTCACTAGCGAGGAGGTCAGCGCCCAGCCGGTCATGCGATCGCCAGAGCATACGAGCAACACAAAGTACCGCTTGTCCCATAGAAACAGGTCTGGTTCGGAAAGTTGTACCCGTAGTAAGACACTATTATTCAGCCCGTATCCTGGTTTGAGGATCGGTGGTGGTGGTTCAACGGATATCACCGGGAGTTCGCCACCTACAGAATTTCTCCTCTGCGGGTCATCAATTTCAAAGACGCGGAAGATCCTGGGGCTTACGCCGTCTGTCAAAGACTGGTGAAGAACGAATTGGGCGTCGCTGTTAGACGGTAGCACTGCGGTGACCGGCAGTGCGACGGTTTGGGCAGCCTGAAGAAATGAACTCTTTGGAATAGCGTCAAAAGAGGAGGTGCTGCACGAGATCGGAGCTTCAGAGGTCGGTGCTGCCGCGTGACCGGGTGTCACGCATAGCAGTAACGCGCCGAACGCAAGAAATCTCGCTGCCACGGATTTTGTTGCACTATGTGCGCTCATGTCATCAGACCCTGCTGCCGTATCTCTCTAAACTCATTTCCGCTAGCCGCATAGGCTTGAACCGACATAATGTCGCGCAGTCGTCATCCGTACAAACGTACCTGAACATGAGCTGGGGAATTGTAGGTTTACATCGCAAATCTCGTGTTGCCAAAGGCAGGCTTCACTCAATCTTTGCTGGGTCTTGCGGATCTTCGCGAATGTTATAGTGGTCGAATCGGCCACCAGGAATGCAGCGAGAATGTTTCAACCCTCGCTGCTCCAACGCAGGGCAGGTGTTTCAGGCGCGGTCTGGAATCAACGCTTCGCCGTGCTGATAGGCATCAGTGAACCTGTCCAATCCGTTAGAGCCACCATTCACCAACTGACGCGCCAAAGCCATGTTGCCGGCAAGCAGCGCACTCTTGATTTGCAATTCGCGATCCGCGAGGAAGAGCGCTAGCAGACTGGATGCGATTTCCGGATCGCCGGCCAGATCCGGATTCGTGACTAAGTCAACTGATGGGTTGAGTTTAGGGCCGTACGTTTCATAATTGGATCTTCCGGTTAGCTGTACGTAGCCTCGGCCCTTGTATCTCTCTCCGTCTGGCGCGCCAAGATTGCCCAGGTCCTTCCGATTGTCATATAAGTCAAACGGATGACCCGACGGTGACGTATTGAAGCGGGATTGGCCCTCGCTTATCGGCTCGAAGCATTCTACTTCTGCCCGAACGGTCGACAACGCCATCAGGACCATCGGTTTGTCAGAAATGCTCCTCGTAACCAGAGCCGACAGGATTCCTGGCAAATTATTTTTGATGTTTCCAATCGGTGTAACCGGGAACATCTGACTGACAATCTCGACGGTGACACCAGGGATGGCACTTGGAAGTGCATTTGAATCGGATAGTCCGAGCGAGGTTAAAGTTCGAGGTCCCGCGATGCCATCTGCGAGGAGGCCCTCGCTTTGCTGAAACCCCATCACTGCAGCGACCGTGCCTTGTCCATAAACTCCGTCGATTGCACCTGGATTGGATCCATGGCTTAACAGAGCCTGTTGAAGCGCTTGCACGTCCGGCCCGGTGTCACCCTGACTAAGAGAATCTGACTGCATTTTCGTCTCCTGAAATATAAACGATTGCGTAAGACGTGAGGCAATTACTTCGCGGTCGCCCGATCTTCTGTCATAACAATAGGAAACCAGATGTGCTTCGGAGCTGCGACAAAGCTCTTTATGCGGTCTAGCGCACAAACCAGATCCGCAAGAGGGGCATTGCACTCTTCTTCGGAAACGAGTGGACTAAATGAACGGCTTTTGCGGAGGCCGGTATGCGCCTCCAAACGCCTTTGTCCGCATCGTTAAACCCGCCTTTCCGCGTGGTGGTCGACGTAGGCAATCGGAACAACTCGCGCGCGGTGAATCTGCGCGACCAGTCCGGCGATCCCGACAGCCCGCACTACCGCGATCTCGCGCCGCTGTAACTGAAAGGCGAATACTTTCCGCTGCTGGATTCGCGCAAGGTCGTCGAAGCGGCGACCGAAACGAAGCTGCAGCTGCTGCCGGCACGACCGTGAAAGAATCTCGACGGCCTGCTTGACATCGCGGAACGAGCTTTTAAATTAAACCGCGTTGGCCGACCCGACCCGCCGTGCGCTCCTTGCACGTCTGTCCGCGCGCGCAAGCCTGTCCGTCAGCAAACTCGCACAGCTGTTCGCGATGTCGTTGCCCGCCGTCATGAAGCATCTCGACGTGTTGTCGGATGGCGGTCTGATCACGCGCACCAAGACGGGCCGTACCGTCGCGTGCCGGCTCGGCGCCGGACCGATGGCATCCACTTCACGATTTGCAACGGTTCCGTCCAGGCGCTGTAGATTCTTGCGGGCGAGGCGTTGATTCGGCGCTGGAGCGTGAGACTGGGTTGGGCGGGCATGCTTCCTCCTCCACAAAGGCGGCAAGGCGATCGAGTGTGTCGGTCCAGAAGCGCTGATAGTGGGTGAGCCATTCCATCGCTTCCTCTCATCGCACACGAGTTTGCCGCGCCAGTTGCCGAGAAACGCGCGGGCATGTTCACCGGCGTGACTGTCGGCGAAGTCATAAACCACGGCCCGCATATCGGCGGTCCGACACTAGCCTGGCCTTCAAATTCCACGCAGTCCAATCGTCTAAAGCAGACAAGTCCGAACGACCAGCTGCGCGCGGCTGCAGCAAACGGCGTGGCTTTACGCGCGTGATCGTCCGTGGAAGTGGGTCATGTCAGTTCGGGAGTGGCCGTGAGCCAGACGACGGAACACATAGTGCAGTTCACTGCTGACGACGGCCAGCGGTGCAACCTGATCCATTCGTGCAGCGGGCGTACACCCGACAAAGGGCCGGTGCTGCTCGTGCACGGCGCGGGGGTGCGAGCCAACATTTTCAGACCACCGGTCCCAACGACTTTCGTCGATTTTCTTCTCGCGCATGGCTACGACGTGTGGCTGGAGAACTGGCGCGCCAGCATTGACCTGCCGCCTAACGAATGGACGCTTGACCAGGCTGCGTTGTACGACCACCCGGCAGCAGTGCGCAAGGTTGTCGAGGAAACCGGTTCGCCTGAGATCAAAGCCGTAATCCATTGTCAGGGCTCGACGAGTTTCACGATGTCGGCCGTCGCCGGCCTGATTCCGCAGGTGACGACGATTTTGTCCAATGCCGTATCGCTGCACCCGATCGTGCCGTGGATCTCGCGCCAGAAGGGCCGTTTCGCCGTACCGGTGGTGTCGCGACTGACACCCTACCTGAACCCGCAATGGGGGGAGCACGCGAGCGGCGTCGTGCCAAGGCTGTTGCAGGGTCTGGTGAAATTGACGCACCACGAATGCGACAACGGCGTGTGCCGCTTTTCGAGCTTCACTTTTGGCACCGGTTTTCCAGTCCTGTGGCGACACGAAAATCTGAACCCCGCGATTCACGACTGGATTCGGGGCGAATTTGGCAACGTGCCGTTTTCCTTCTTTCGGCAGATGTCTCGCTGCCTCGATGCCGGACATCTCGTATCGAACGGCGGGTTCCCAGGCTTGCCGCAGGATTTTGCCGCAGAACCGCCGCGAACCACGGCCCGATTTGCGTTCATTGCCGGCGAACTGAATCAGTGCTTTTTGTGGCAGAGCCAACAGGAGAGTTTCAAATGGTTCGACCGCCAGCGGCCGAATCATCACTCGCTACACGTGCTTCGCGGATACGGGCATCTCGACGTCTTCATCGGCAAGAACGCGTTGCACGACACCTTCCCGGTGCTGCTGGCTGAACTCGAACGAGAGATCTGAAGGAATTGGCATGGTCATTCCCACACGTCAGACCCGTCTTGCAGGGCGCCATGCGCTCGTCGACGGCATTCCGTTCACAATGCCTGTCCATTCGGAACAGACGCCAGCGTTGATGGCCGCGTTTTCAATCGACCCGGACGCGGCGCGCAGCCTGATTCCAGGTAACGAAGTGCATCCGTTCCGTTTGTGGAAGCGCGCTCTGCTGGTCGTGAGCGTGGTCGACTACCGTATCACCAACATTGGAAAGTACATCGAGTACTCCATCGCGATCGCATGCACGCACGGCAGCCGGCGGGCACCCAGGCTGTTGCCGGCTCTGATGATGAGAACCTTCGGCACCGGACAGTACGTGTGGGATTTGCCGGTATCGACGGAAATCTCCGTGAAGGGCGGAAAAGGGATCTGGGGCATGCCGAAGCATCAGGCCAGCCTCGACTTCGTGATCGGCGACGACTGGGTTAGCAGTCAGTATGACATGGAGGGGCAGATGTTGATGCGCATAGACGTGCGCAAGCCCGCGAGTGCGTGGCTGCCTTTGAATATGGGAGCCGCCAACTACTGTGCATTTCGCGGCATGCTGATGAAATCCCGCATCAACTTTCGCGGCAAACTCGGGTTCTCGCTCTTTAGCAAGGGGGCGTCGCGGCTCTTCATCAGCGATCACCCCCGGATGGCGCCGCTCAAGACCCTCGACATCGATCCGGAGCCCATCTTCGCCGGCTTCTTTCCCTCTACGCGCGGCGTGCTCGACGATTATTTCGAATGTTGGTTTGTCTCCGAAGCGCAACCGCCACTTAAGCCGATGGATGGCCTCGAAAGCACGTTCTTTCTCGGCCAGTCGCGGCAATGGCTTCCCGACCCGCAGCGCGCACCGGATTGGGAGAAAGGGCGATGAAGGACCGATTGCTGATCGCGAATCACGCATTGCTATTGCTGTGCGCGTCGATGTATCTTGGCACCGGCGCGTCGCTCGTACTGTTCTCATTTCCCATCGCACCGCAGATGACGCCTGCCAACTACTACCTGCAGTTCGTCCCTCAGGTGCAGGCTGCCACAAGCTTCTTCACTTCCATGACAAAGTTGATGCTCGTGTTTGCCACGATCATGCTGGTCGCCGAATGGCGTCAACCCACGCGCTGGGTGCCGCTTGTCGTGCTGGCAGCAATCATTGCTGCGACGGTTCTTACGCTGCTGTGGCTCTTTCCGTTGAACAACGAAATGGCAGGCCGCATACAGGACGCGGAGCGTCTGCAGGTGGTGTTGCAGGAGTGGATGCGTTTGAACCGGGTTCGCGTTGCCCTATGGTGCGTTCAGTGGACCGCACTGGTCTGGTACTTCGCCCGATGGACGCTACGCGCCAGGTATGCGACATGGACGCGCTGACCCTCGAGCGCTTTGGCGCCACGCTAATTGCCTTGCTGACGGTGCTGACCGGTGCGGCACAGATCGCAGCGCCCGCGCCGCTGCTCCGGCTGATCGGCGTCGAACCTACGGCGTCCGCCGCGCAGCTGTTCGCCACGGTCGGCATGTTCATGGTTCTGTTCGGCGCAGCGTTGCTGCACGCCCAGACCCGGCCGCAGGCGCTTCCCGTGTTGCTGTTGTGGATTGCGCTCCAGAAAATAGGCGCTTCGTTGATGGTGGCCTGGGGCGTGAGCAAAGGCGTGTTCGCGCCGGTCGCGCTGCTCGTCGCGACCTTCGACTTCGCGAGCGGCTTGTTGTTCTTCGATCTGCGGCGCCGCGGAGGATGATGATGGCCTTTATCACGCGTGTGTTCTTCTGGGGCTATGCGCTGATGCTGGTTGGCATCGGCGTGAGCGGTACGTTGATCGCGCCGTGGGAGCTGCGCACGGTCTTCGATCTGCCCATCGATACGCTGGCGGCACCCGCAGCGGCCACCCTGCTGAATCAATGTCGCTTCCTCAAGGCCATCGAGTTGTCATTCGGTCTCTTCTGCGTGACGTATCGCGGCGACATTTTTCACATCGGTGTCGCGCATCGACTATTCCTGATAGGTGTTTTTTCAGGCGTCGCGGCGCGTTTCACGAGCTGGATCGTCGACGGGCGCCCCCATACTGCATTTGTTGCGTTTACCGTCCTCGAAGCGACCACCGGCTTACTTGTCTGGTTCAGTGTGGCTTCGGTCTCGAAGGCGGACATATGACACTGTCTCATCAACCGCCGATTGCCGCCGGCGACGGTGCCACGCCGCGCGCACTCCTGCTTGCGGGCGGCGGCATGCGCGTCGCGTATCAGGCGGGCGCGGTCAAAGCGCTGGTGGATGCGGGACTGCGCTTCACGCACGCCGATGGCGCCTCCGGCGGCACGATCAATCTCGCCGCGCTTCTCTCCGGTGTGAGTGTGGACGACTTGTGTGATCGCTGGCGTGCGCTATCGGTGAAAAAGTTCGCGTCGCTGCGGCCGACGGCCGACTATCTGCGTGCTGCGGATCTGCCGGCACTTGGCAGCGCGGACAACATGGTGCAATACGTCTATCCTTCGCTTGGCATCGACGTCGGCCGCATCCGCGCCGCGACCGGCATAGACGCATCATTCAACGTCTGTAGATTCGACGACAAGACTGTCGTGCCGATTCCGCACCGCCAACTCGACCTCGCACGCCTGACGGCGGCCGCTTCGTTGCCGATCTTCATGCCAGCGGTACAGGCTGCCGGCAGTACCTGGACCGATGCGGTGTGGATCAAGGACACGAACCTGCTTGCGTGCGTCGAACGTGGCGCCCGCGAGTTGTGGCTCGTGTGGTGTATCGGCAATACGCCTGTCTTTCACAACGGCGCCTTTAACCAGTACGTGCACATGATCGAGATGAGCGCGGTAGGGGCGCTGAACTGGGAACTGGCGACGATCGCCGACATCAATACGCGCATCGCGCGCGGCGAAACGGTATTGGGTCATCGAGAGCCGATTGTCGTGTACGTGGTCAAACCCGAAGTGCCGCTGCCGCTTGACCCCGACTTTTACTTCGGCCGCATCGATGCGGCCACCTTGATCGACATGGGATATGGCGATGCATGCCGCTTGCTGCGCTCGATGCATCCGGCGCCATTGGATGCCCGTGCGACGCAGATGCACGCGCCCGGTACCGGGTTATCGTTTCGCGAGACCATGGCGGGCAGTCTCACACTCGAGGGCGGTGACTCACGCAGCGATTCCGCCAGCACCGATCAATTCACGATGCACGCGGCCATCTACATTGATGACGTCGCCGCATTCATTGCCGACCCCGAGCACAAAGCTGATCTCACCGGGCACATCGATTCCGCACGTTTCGGTGAGGCCGTTCCCGCAGAGTCCGGTTTGTTCGGCCTGTTTGTTCCGAGCGGTGATCCAGCGCTGACTTTTATGATGTACGAGCTTGGGTTCCAGCATGGCGGCATGCGCTACTACCTCGCCGGCAAGAAGAGAGTGCGTGTCGGTACGCTGCTAAAGCTTTGGCGCGAGACTACCACGCTCTATTGCACGCTGCATGAAGGTACCGATGCCGGTGGGCGAGTGCTGGGCTCCGGCATCTTGCGCCTCGACGCCAGTGAGCTGTTCAGGCTGCTTGGCACCGTCTACGCGACCAATGCAGACGACAAACGCACAGCGGCTGGCGTAGTGTGGCGCTTCTTCAAATTCTTTGCCGCGGAGCTGGTGCGCACGTACGTGCGGCAACGGCCGCTTGTTACTGCCCGATCGGCGTGATCGACACACGTGAGAATAACAACCCGGCAATCGGGAGGCGTGTCGAGCGGGAGAGTGCCGTGCGCCCGGCCACCTCTGCCGGCAAGCTTGCCGAGAGGTGGCCTGACGATCGCACAGCGTATCAATTTCGTTTCGCGTCTCGCTGCTTTCATAGATTGTGCGGTCGCCTAAGCTCGCAAGAGATCAAGGCGACCGTCTCCTGCGCTATGGAAAGGCGACCGGCCCCTGCGGTTGATGGTTGTCGAGATGTGCACGAATCGTCGGATAGACATCCACGGCCGCATTTTTGCCGAAGATGCAGTCGATGTGCCCATACCCGTCGATCAAATGATGTTCGTAATGCTTGGGTCCGTAAGCATCGACCAGCATCTGGAACGTCGTCAGTGTGCTCTTTGGCAGATAGCAACGATTCTTCGCGCCGTGTATGAATGCGATCGGCAACTTCATACCTTTCAGGTTCGGCAAGTAGACGTCGGCGCCGTCTGCGCGCAACACGTGTCCCGCGCGTACCATCAGGGACAGATGTTCGAAAAGACGGATATCGTGCACGCCGAACAGTTCCTGCAGGTTCTCGTGCAGCGTTTCGTTGAGTTGCGTGTGCTCGTACACGGGGCCGTAAAGGAACGTCGCGCGATGGCAGATCGCATTACTGCACTCATCGTCTTGCTCAACCGGATAGAGACGCAGTGCTTCGTCGAGCAGGTTCTTCGGCCATTTCTCATGCTCCGTCAGCACGGACAGGTCTTCCACACCGAGGTGTTCGAGCATTTGGGGCACATGCAGGCCCGCTTTGATCCGCCCTAACAATGCCGGTATCGGGTGGGCCGACACCTGCGACAGGACCACCGAACGCACGCCCTCCAATCCCGACAGCAACGACATGGTGAACGCCAGCGCCCCGAGACAATGGGCGACGACCTGGATCGTATCGGCATGTGCGAGCTCGCGAACCTTGGCGACCGCACAAGGGATGTCGTATTCGGCGACCGCGTCGGCGGTGGTCTGTTCGGGAGCGCTCGGCAGGTCGATGCTCACGCGCAGGTCGATCAGCCACACGTCGTACTGCGCGGCGCACAGGAATTCGACAAGATTGGTCTCGATCAGATCGGTCGAGAAAATGCGGCTCGATACGCCCGATCCGTGGATCAGTAGCACGGGCCCTTTGTTACCGCCTTGATAGCGCGTAAGCCGCAGCGTCTTGCCGTCCGGCGTCTGGAAATAAGAGGCCTGCGGCGTCGGAGCGCGCAACGGCCGACGCTCGCGCGCAGGTGCCTTCGGATCGAAGTACTCGAGTGGCGCGAAGACGCCGCCGTATTCGATGAGCAGCACGTCTGCGAAGAACTTCCCGAACTTGAGGGTCCATGCGATGCGCGCTGCCATGTCGGGCGCGTTGGTCACTCCGGTCGTCGTCTGCTGCTTGAGGAAGTTCTCCGGCGTGATGATGAGCGTGGCATGGCCGAGCACGGGCGCGTCGTCGGTAGTGGAATCACGAATCTGGACGTAGAGCGTGTTCGTCTGCTTCCATAGTTCAAGCGGCGACGTACGCGTGATGATCTTGCGGCCGACGAATCCAAAGCGCTTGCCTTCCACCGAGTCGAGTGTCATCCGGTAGACCATATTGCGCCGGTCCACGTGCGTTTCGTCGATGACGAACAAGTTGAAGCGGCCGTCCTCGATGGTCATGGGTTCGCGCGACAGCGCAGGGCACCTCAGCGTGCCGACCATCGTCGCCTCATGTTCGGGACTGGCAAGCATGGCTTCGAGATCGCTCGAGTCGACGGTGAGCGTGAAGCTCATCGGGACCTCGGCGCTTCCCTCGGGCGCAACCGGCGTATAGCTGCCGACCATCGTTTCGGTGAAGCGCAGGCCGATCTTCTCGGTGGGGGGCGCGGCGGCGGTGCCGGCCGCCGTGTAGTCTATTTTCCAGCCATTGGACGCGGCAATCTGCACGCAGTTGCGTTCGGCGAACGCAGATATGGTGAGAAGCGGATTCACGCCGAGCGACATTGGCATCACGGCGCCATCCATCACGTATAAGCCCGGATGCACCTCTTTGCCTGTCGTGCCCGAGTACACACGCCCCGCATGATCGACAACGCCGTGCTGCGCATCGTCCGCCATCGCACAGCCGCCTAGCGGGTGTACGGTCACGAGGCGGTCCTTGAAGAGTTCCGTTGTAAGCGGATTGCGGATGAATACGCCGCTAAGCGCCTGTGTGGCCTGTTCGAGCGTATCGTTGACCGTCTTGAAGATGGGCTGCTTGCTGGGGTCGTCCCATTCGATGCGCGGGCGGCCGTTTTCAACAACAATCTGGCCTGCTTCGTCGTCATGTGCCATCACAAGGTAAGTCTGCGTGTTGTGCATCGCGCCGCGGTATGGGTCAGCCGCTCCTGCGAGAAGGCGCTCCGCGGCGCGCAGCGCGTGTTCGCCTTCGGGGCCCGCTTCCTCTACGCCTTCCGCGGGCGTGGCTGCGCTGAGCAGGCCCATCATTGCTTCACCGATTGGCGCGGCGAAAGACCCTTCTTCGATCACGAAGCCGTCTTTCACGTCCGGCGTGTCGCGATGATCGATGATGCCGGTAATCGTCGGGCCGACCTTGGGAATCTCGCCATGATCGTGTTTGCCCCAGCCGACGCCGTTGATCTCGCGATCGGTGTTGAAGCCGAACGCAAGCACGTCGCCGTTACCAGTGAAGCGCTTGCCCAGTTGATCCGAGACCGTCAGACGCCCCGCCTGACGCGAGCGAAGTAGGATCGCGGTCGAGCCGATCGTACCCGCCGACAGGATCACGTGGTCCGCGGTCATGAAAAGCTCGTCTGCACAATAGATCTCGCGCCCGATGTCGATCAACTGATAGTAGATGCGCCAGGTGTTGTTTTCGTCGTCGCGCTCGACGGAATGCACATCGACACCCGTGAAGATCTGCGCGCCGTGCGCGACGGCGTCCGGCAGGTAGTTCATATGCGTTGAGTTCTTGGCGCCGTGATTGCAGCCGGAATTGCAGTCGCCACAGCCGATGCAGCGATTCTGTTCAACGCCTGCTGCATTGAGTCCGTCCTTGAAGGTGACGGTAACGGGAGGCCGATAGAACGACTTGTCCATGCCGAGCGTGTGCGCGGACTCTGAAAGCGCTTCGAGTTTTGGCAAAGGGCCAAAATCGGCCGGCACGGGTGACGGCTGAAGCATCGCGATCGCGCGTGCGTAGCCGGCTTCGATGCCGGCCTTGTCCGCCTGAATGGCGGCGGGCCAGCGCGAATCTGTCCAAAGGCGTGTGTCTGGATGGAGCGCGACGTTCGCATTGATGAGCGACGTACCGCCGAGCCCGCACCCGACGACCGCGTTCATCTGTTCGTTCACGTGAATCTCGATCAGCGCCAGCGGCGAGTCGACGCGCATAGCGTCGAGGTTATACTGAATCTCCTTGAGGCCGTCACCCTTCGTCGCAGGGAAGTCGCCCGCCATATATTCGCGCCCGCGCTCCAGCAGGCAGACCTTCCGTTTCGCTCGCGCCATGCGGCTCGCGGCGATCGCGCCGCCATATCCGGACCCGACGACAACGACCTCGTAATGCTGTTCTTTCGCCTTGATGGCGCTTGACAAGCGGTTCATTCGATCACCTCGCATTCGAACGGGATACGGCGCGGAAGACCCGGCGTATGCGTTAAATGGGACAGCCGGGAGTCTGTGGTTTCTTTATCTTAGACGGTGTCCGTCGTCAGAAAATCATTTCTTTGTAGTGCGAATGGATCGACACGTGTACGCCGAAAAAAATAAAACCGCACGACGCGGGTCGATCCGGGTTTGCGTGCGATTGGCTCAGGACTTCGATCGGTCAATTGGAGTCGTCTGCGCCATCAAGCGACCAAAATATCGAACTTCGGTAGCAGGTCGCGTAGGACATAATCGCGGTGCCGGGTCGCCGCCCGATAAAAGCCAAACGCCGGATGGGCTTGCAATTCCTCGAATGAGAGATGACCTGTCCGGCTCACCAGATCATCGAGCCAGTCGTTTCGTGCCTGGTAGTCGCGACAGACTTCGATACCGTACACCCCCCAATCGCGCAAAGCGGTCTTCCACTGTTCAACGCGATCGGGTGCCTCCGCCGCGTAGGCAAGGACTGCGCGAATCCGCTCCTCGATCTGCGAAAACGAGACGGCTGGCGCTGTGTCCTGGCCATATCGAGCTTTCGCAAAAGACATGAAATACTCGTACAGGCGCGAACAAGCCTGGAAGTACGTCTGCTGATTTTTACGCGATTCTTTTGTGCCGTTCACGTAAGTAAAAGACCACTCCAGATATGGCTGATCCGGATACGTCAGGACAGCGCCATGTCCAAGCTCCGGTGCCGCGCCGAATCTTGCTTCGAACGCAGACCATTTCTCTTTCAGGACGCCGATCACCGTCGCGTGGTGGGCCAGCTCAGTCACAATGGAGTCCGGATCGACACAGTTAAGTCTGGATTCGATGCCGCTGAAGCCATAATGCGAGAACGTGTCAGCGTATGTATGCGCGGCAACGCCGATCGACTGGAGAGCGAATGGACCTGCGGCGCTCTGGATAAAGTGGTCCATCATTTCCTGAGCTACCTGGCTGTCCTGTCGCGCCACAACCCGTTCCTTGAACGTGACTCCCTGGTTTCCGGGAAGAAAGTGAAAGGGCACCCAGACGAGGCGGCAATCGTCTTCATCCCGCCTCGCGAAGCGGGATAGTGACCTTTCCGCCGTGGCGAGTGGATGGTGTGCGGTGGCGATGCCGTACACGCCCTCTCCGGTCTCTGCAGCTAGCAGGTCTTCGAAGTTCTGGTCGTCAACGGTCTGCGCGGAGTACGCGATGATTTCGGCGTCTGCCTTCGGAATGCCGGCCGCGGCGGCCATCGCATAGGTGCCGTAATAGTGCATGTCGTATTGCATACTGGCCTCGTGCGGTTATGACAGATTTGGGGGCGACCCACCTACATGAACGGTTAAGCATTTAAACCTTAAACGGACGGATAATTTCCGTTTAGCGCCTTCGGCGCGGGTGATCACCGGTCGGCCAGCGGGCTGCTTAAGATGAGCCGACGCTGGCCGATGACGGACAACTCGCTGGGCAAGCGAGTCAGTTGTAGCGTCTGAAGTGTCAGATCGGTACCCGGAGGGCTGCGAGGTTATGCCATTATCACTATAGGCGGTTCCGCTCGACCTTTGAGCCCAAAGGTTTGTCAATTACCGACAATTCGTACATCGCCGGGATGCGTTTCGTTAGGAAATGCGGCGTGAGAAATGGCCGCGCCGCCGAAATGTCGAAACGCTGCGTTACCGTATATCTGCGGCAACTGTCCACGAAGTCTTTGTTGATAGAAATCGGGTTGAACCGAAGCGAAGATATTCATCACCATTAGCTGCACGAAAAAGAAGAACGCAGCGAGGCCAACCGCTTCTGCGATGCGTAGCCATTTTGGAACCGGCGACGCCACGAACACATGGTTGTCGGCGGTCCACGCAATATACAGCGTCGTGAAGAACGTCGTCAGCAACCATGGCCACCGAAGCCAGGTCTCGATCAGGACATAGCCGGATTTTGCAACCCAGTAGCGGGCGAACGTGGTTGTTGTTCGCGTCAGCTCAGGGTTTTCAAACCGGTCGCTTGCGTACAAAACGGTCACAGCGCTTCCGATCAGCCATTGCAGCATGACCCCAGCATGAGCGTTAATCATTTAGATCACCGCCGCTTCAAAACGGTCCTCAGTATTGGCGAGAGAACCGTTCGCCTACGCTCGCGCGTCGCACCGCGTTCAGTCTGACGACGGATGCCAGGGAGTGAATTTCATCGGGTAAGCGTGCACATTGGCCGGTATTCCGTCCATGCCGATCGATCGGCGCGTCATGGGTCGCCGCATGCAGCGCGACGAGCTACGTTTTCTCGAGCCCTTTTAGCCGTCGTCATCGAGAAGACGAGCGGCGCGCGCGTAAATTTAACAGTTTTCAGTGCATCGACTGGTTGCGCTCGACCAGTCTGTCGGTTGCCATGGGAGACGTTTAAATCGTCGACGGCATGATCATCTGACCTCGGAACGGGTGGTTCAGTCAATGCCTGAACCGCCTCCGATTTTTCTGGACACGAATTTGGGGTAAAACCTGTGTCTGGAAACGGAGTTGAAGAGGCATGGGCAGATGACCCGCCGAGGCAGGGTCAGGGCACTCTCGGCAACGCGACCGCCAACCACACATGTTGCGACGGCACCGCGCCAGGTGTGGTGCTGGGACATGACCTATTTGCCGGCAACCGTGACCGGTCGATGGTTCCACCTGTACCTGATCCTCGACCTGTACAGCCGCAAGATCGTAGGCTGGGAGGTGCACGACAGCGACGCTGCCGAACATTTGGCTCACCTGGTGCGCCGCACGGCGCTCGCTGAAGGCATTGCCGCCTTTGAGACCAGACCGGTGCTGCACGGCGATAACGGCGCCACGCTCAAGGCCGCCACCGTGCTGGCGGTGCTGCACTGGCTGGGCATCAAGCCGTCGTACTCGCGCCCCCGGGTCAGCGACGACAATGCCTACGCCGAGGCGCTGTTCCGCACCTCGAGATACCGGCCAGAATTCCTGGCCACGGGCTTCGACGACCTGGACGGCGCCCGTGACTGGGCTGCCGCTTTCGTGCACTGGTACAACCTGGAGCATCGCCATAGCGGCACCCGCTGCGTGACGCCCGCGCAGCGTCATGCCGGCGGCGACCGTGTGCACGGCGGGCTTCTCGCGCCGGCCGTCGTGCAGCGCGACCTTCCACTTCGCCGCAGCGAGCTCGAGTGACACCGCCAGTACGACTTCTTCGCCACTGGTGGTGAACGTCTGATCCGTGCGCATGATGTTCTCCTTTGAACAGGACTCGACACGCTGATATTACGTATCAGTTCGTCGACGCCCCCTGTTCATAGGATCTGTCACCCGGTCGCCACGGGCTGATACCGGCGCCCACGGAAACGATCTCCCCGGCAAAATCGTTGCCGAGGACCAGAGGAAACTTTCCTGCCCCCTTGAGGCTCAGGAGACGCCGGCCGTACCCCTTGGCGCGCTTGACGTCGATGGGATTGACCGATGTTGCCTCGACCCGGACCAGCACCTCGCCTTTTCCCGGTCTGGGCATCGCGGTCTTTTGTGTCTCCAGCTGGATGAGGTCCGCCGGTCTCAGGCAAAGCAGCTTCGTTGCGGTGCTCATGATCGCGCGACCTCCGCGCCGTTGGTCGACCGGGCGAGGCTGACTTCACCCAGATAAACGCTTTCACCCAATTCGCATTTGCGCCAGGCGTTGCCTAGGGCATGACGGATTTCGACCCGGTAGATGCCGCTGCCCCTGGCCAGGCCGCCGAACCGGAAATCGCCGAAGCCGTCCGAGACGGTTTCGGCCAGCTTCTCGTTGCCGACGTACAAGGCCACCGCCGCATCCGTGACGCACTCGATCACGTCTCCCATCCGGGCGCTGACGCTTCCGCCGATGAAGCAGGTTTCCCAACGCTCGAGGCCGCTGTACCAGACGCGAGGCTTCGTGCCCAGGTTGGGCCGCAGTCCCTTGAGCCCCTCGCGCCGGGCCTTCTCGGCCATCGCTGCGTCATCCAGCTTGACCGTCTCGAAGACATCGGTGGGGCATGACTGCTGGCAACGTGGCTGGGGCCAACCCTGGTCGAGCAGATGGGCATCGAAGATCCAGATCTGCGGCAGTTGCAGCTCTTCATTCCAGACGATCGCCTTGTACGGGCACGACTTCACGATGTCTTTCCGGCCCCGCGCCTTGTCCGGGTCAATAATGACGATGCCGTCGGCGCGCTTGCGAATGGCGCTACCGCCCACCCGCATGCACGGTGCTTCGTCGCAGTGGTTGCACATGACCGGCAAATACGTGGTCTCGACCATATGCGAGTCGCCCTGAACACGGCGCAGGATGCGGACGGGGCTCTCGGCATCGGCCGCAGCGGGCGCGGCATAACCGGGGAAGTCGTTGCCGACGTGCTCGTCCCGCGCGGCGATGACGCAGTTCTGGCAGTTCTCGCAACGCCCGACCTTGATAACCAGATTCCACTTGCTCATTCCATGTTCCTCACGCTGCGCGACCGAGCATGAACGCCTCGGCACTTCTCCACTTTTCGACCTGCACCAGGCAGGAATTCGGACTCATGCTGCTGGTGCCGGCGGTTTGAGGCCGGTCGGGGGTCAGCATATTCATGCAACCACCGATCTCGACGCGCTCGCCATCGATTTCAATCAGTTGAAATTCGGCGCTCGCCTCGTACGACTTGACCACTCCCGCGTTGACCAGCGGCGAGACATCGGCCGCGCAGATCACTGCGCCCCGGTCGTTGTAAACCTTGACCAGGTCGCGATGGGCAATGCCTCGAATGGCTGCGTCTGCCCGACTAAGCCTCAGCAGCCAGAAGCGGTGCCCGCCGACCAGCGCGCGATGGTCCTCGATGCTGTTCACCGAGGAGTTCTTGCCGTCGCAATGGGTATGGAAGCTGTAACGACTATGAGTGGCAATCAACTGCAGCGGATAACGCTGGGCCAGGTCCGAGCGCAGCCCCTCCCAGGAGGGGATATACCGGTTAAGCGCCGGGCGCTCGGGATTGTCCGCAGTATGCCGCTTCAGCAACTCCGGCACGAACTCCAGCTTGCCGCTCGGCGTCTGCAGTCCTGTTCCAAATTTTTCGGCGAACTGGGACGGCAACGGGTGGGGTTCCTGAAGGTCTTTCCGCCGGCCCTCCGCGAACCAGCGCATGTCCACCGGATGGCGCAACTCGGGCTTTTCGGGTGGCACGACAAAATAGCCCTTGCGGCAGAACTCGCGCCACGAAATGTGATCGGGCAGATCCGACGAGTCGAAGACCCGCTTGACCCAGTCAAGCTCGCTGCATCCCTCGGTGAACACCCCGCCCAGGCCCAGCCGGGTCAGGATGGCGGTGAAGATGTCGTAGTCGGAGCGGGACTCGCCCAAAGGCTCGATGCACTTGTGCTGCAGCGTCATCATGCGATGATTGACCGTGCCATGCCCATGGTGCGCGTAGCCGCCGGAATTCGACCATTCGCCGATGTCCCAGCGCTCCAGTGGAGTGCACGCAGGCAGGATGATGTCCGCAAACTGGGCCTCGCCCTCCATCCAGATCGACTGGTTGACCACGAACTCGATGCTGGAGTGCCGGTAGGCGTCGGCCCAGCGTCCGGAATTCGTCACCGTGCTGAAGGCGGATCCGCCGTAACGATAGATCATGTGGATCGGCGAATACCCAGGCATGGGGTAGGCGAACGGCGCAAACTGGGCTTCCTGCGACATGCCGTCCCAGAGGTAGCCCGTGGCATGGCCGTTGATGATGGCGTCGGGCAGTTGCTGCCGCGGGACCATCTGCTTGACCGGATTCATGGTCAGGATATGCGGCATGCGCTGGTAATTGTTGACCGCATTGGCGGTCCACGCCAGGTCGCCGGAAATGCCACCGTCCGCATAGCCGGGGAAATAGAAATGGAGGTCATGGGGAGCACCGACTTCAAGGCAGCCGAAATTGACCCCCGGCTTACCCCAGCCCTGCATCGACATCATCATGATCATGCAGCGCGCCCATTGCGCTCCGGTCGCGCCGCGGCCCGCGCCACCGAATCCCGCGCCGGTCATCCCGACGGCCAGATGGACCTTCCTGTTTCCCCATCGGCGCGCAAGCGCACGGACGTCCTTGGCGGGCACGCCGGTCTCGCTCTCCTGCCACTCAGGAGTCTTGGGAATGCCGTCGGTTTCGCCGAGAAGATAGGCCCTCCACTCGTCGAACCCGGTCGTGCGGGTGGCGACGTAATCCTTGTCGTACAGGTTCTCCACGGCCCACACATACATGATGGCGGTGGCGAGAGCAGCGTCGGTCTGCGGTCGGACCGGAATCCAGCGGCCGCCCAGCAATTGGGCGGTGGGGTTGCAGTGCGGGTCGATATGAACGAACTCGATGCCGAGCTCCTTGGCCCACAGGCGCCGCGGCGTGCCCTCGAATCCCGCATAGGCCCCGTTGGTGCTTTCGGGGTCGCAGGACCAGAAGACGATCATGTCGGCTTCCTTGAGGCAATCCTCGACGCCACCATAGCCGGACGGCACGCCGATGCGCATCGAGTTGCCGAAATGATGCATGGCGCCCCAGTACCAGCCTTCCCAACTGTCCGGATTTGCGGCGACCCGCGTGAAGCCGATCAGGTTGGCAAAGCGCGTCAGCGCGCTGAGGTAGTAGCCCACATTGCCCCACTGGTGGTGGGACGACAGGGGGAAGGTAATGGAACCAGGACCGTGAACGCGCTTCTGCCGGTTAATTTCATTGGCGAGAATGTCCAGGGCCTCGTCCCAGCCAATACGCACATAGCCAGACTTGCCCCGGTTCTGGGGATTGCGTTCGCCGTCAGGGTCGAAATCGACCCGCTTCATGGGATGAAGGATGCGCTTGTCGGAGTAGACGAGCGACTTGAGCGTCAAGGCGTGCGGCGCGACCAATCCACGCCGTGGCGGACTGAAGCGGCGTCCGCGCGCCTCGATCACCCAGCTTGGCGCATCCGTGCTGTCCAGCTCGATGGGGGTCACCCGAACGACGCGACCATCCTTGACGTAGACGAACAGAGGCCCGCCGTTGGTGCAGGTGGTGTAGCGGCGGGTACCGTCGCGCATCGGCGTGCCCATCGGCAGGCCGACGGTCTGCATCATGCTCAGGGTTTGCATGAGCCAAACCAGAAGTTCGTCCTCGCCCTCGGTGACCACCTTGAAGTTCTTGGCGGCGTGGATGATTTCGCCCTGATCCGGCTTGGGCGAAAGGAACTTCAGGGCGGTGGCCACATCCTTGAAGGCCATGCGCACGTCGGGCCGCCGATGCCTGCCGGCGCGCGACCGAACGCGCCCGTTCGTGAACGTGATGACGCGACCGATGCTTTCATCCATGAGTCCGATCCAGGCCACGAGGTCGCGCTCCTTCAGGCGATCACGATAGGCGGGAAAGCGGCGTGCCGTCAGGTCAAGGACCTTGGGCAAGGCAAAAAGAATGGTCTTGAGGACCTGTCGTTTCATTGTTCGATCCAAAGAGAAGCTTTGCTGCGCAAGCGGTGGTCGTAATCGATCGTGAAGTCGCGGACCGCAGCCAGGTGGTGCTAGAACGTATAAGCAACGTTCACGAAGACGTTAAGCGGATTGATTCGCAGCGTCGATCTGGAAACGATCTGCGTTCCCGTTGCGGTCTGCCCGTATAACGTCAGGTGGGTCTTCACCGGAACGTAGCCGAGAGAGGTTCCGATCGACCAGTGTTTTGTAATCGCGTAATTTGCCCCGACCTCGAATACAGGATTCCACGATGAACTGAGCGTCGCACGTGCCGAGCCGCCTGGACCCAGGCTATCAGTGACAAACTGGCTATTGGTTGTCCGAACCTGGGTGAACCACGTATAGTTCACGCCGAGCCCTATGAACGGACGGAATTTCGATTCGGCTGAAAACAGGTGGTATCGAAGTTCGATGGCGGGCGGCATCGGCTTTGTCGTGCCGAGGTTGCCATACTTCTGTAGCGTCCCGTCGCCAACCAGATTCACCTTCATCGGTAGTCCAAAAAGCATCGCGACACCAATGTTGTCCGTGACGTAGTACTCGGTGGTAATTCCCACCGTATCCGTCGAGCTGGCATGCGCTCCGCTACCAGACAGCTGGTGATTCACCGCTACGCCGCCAATGCTTTCCACGGTTAGTGGCGTTGCGTCACCCTGTGGCGCAATGTGAAGCCATCCTGTCGACAGCGTTATGCTTCCGGCAGACTGCGCATGGGCATTGTCGATAACCGCGGCCGAGCAGATGCAAGCCGCCATACCGACCGAACTGATTGCGCGTTTGTAATTCCTCATGTCTCTTCTCCTGTCGCTATGTCTGGAAATTTTTATGAATCATTGGTGTTGCGGCTGACTCTGCTCAATTGATTGCTTTATTCCTTTGGTACAGCTAGACATGCCACACACTCCGATCGCCCTGCGCCCTAGTAAGCGTGCATGGCAAGACGTTCCGTCTCAGGCGGGAATACGGACCACGTACCGTCGCGGTGCCGGAAGAAAAAGAATCCAAGCGGGCCTGTCGGTAGCAGTAGCTCGATACGCACACACGGCCTCTGATTCGAACGTGCACGGCTGAATCGGGTAACCCGAACCGGCGTCGAAGAAGTCGGCCCGAGCCATTTTTCAACCTGCGAACGCAAAGACCTTTCTGATGCAACACCCATCATCTTCATCCACAAATTAGGTTTACTAAGCTCATAACATCGTCAGGCATTGGAAATACGCATCGGGGCGCGTGCGGGTGATTAACCTTTAATCCGCGCGCATGACCGAACGCGCCCCTTTGATGTCCTGGCTCGTGTTACGCTGGCCTGCCGCGCGCATCTATCGCTGCCGGGTCCATCACAGTCGGTTGCTCTGCCCGTGAGGGCCTCGCGGCGGCGGCCGAGATCGAAAATGCGAACGGAAAGCGCCCGAGCACGGAAGTCGCCAATGCTTTGAGCGCGGGGTTGGAAAGTTCGACGTGGAGCGAAATGCCGCGCGAGGTGTCATCAATCAGGCTAACGGTTGCATCCTCGACGCCTGCTTCCGCGAGTGCCGACTGCAGGGCGTCCGTCATTTCGCGCCGCTTCAGTGCGGGCTTGAAGATCTTGCCAACGCCCGTCAGAGGTATCGCATCCACGATCCGTATGCCCTTCGGCAACGCGGCACGTTCGTTTATCTCGTGGCGCAGAAACTCGGCCAATTCTGCTTCGGTTGCGGTGGTGCCTGGTTTCAACTGAACATAGGCAACCGGCAACTCACCGGCGTGCATATCCGGGCGCCCTATCGCTGCGGCGATCTGGACTGCGGGATGCCGATGCAGTGGTTCTTCGATTGCCGCCGGGTCGATGTTGTGCCCCCCGCGGATGATCAGTTCCTTCTGCCGGCCGGTGAGCCAGAAGTAACCGTCGGGATCGCAGCGTCCGAGATCGCCGGTGTTGAGCCAGCGCGTGCCGTCACCGCCTTCCATCCAGAGGCCGCTGTTCTGCTCCGGGCGGGTATAGCCAACGAACACGTTTGGCCCGGAGATAACCAGTTGCCCGACCTCATCCGCAACGCAATCCCGTACATAGCGGCCGGTTTCGTCGACCACCACCGCTTTCATTGCCTGACCGGGCAGACGAAGCCCAATCGAACCGACCCTACGCTCGCCAAGCGGAGGATTGACGCTGCTGACGCAGGTACCTTCCGTGAGGCCGTAGCCCTCCAGGATTCTTACGCCGGTACGCTCCTGGAATGTGCGGAGCAGTTCCACCGGCATGGGGGCGGCGCCGCACAGCCCATACTCGAGCGAACTGATATCGTGCTCGCCAACCGGAACGTCCAGCAGAGACCCATAGAGTGTCGGGACACCGCTGAAGAAATTGATGCGGTAATGCTCGACAATTTCCCAGAAACGCTTGACTACGCCCTCGCCCCGATAACCTTGCGGTGTGCCGAGCACGACGTGGGCACCACGCGAGAACGCCAGCAGACCTGTAACCAGTACGGCGTTGACGTGGAAAAGCGGCAATCCGCAAAAAATCGTTTTCCCCGGCCCAATGCTTTCGCCGAAGAATTGACCCGCGTTCCACGCATTGGCCACCTCATTGCCGTGCCGTCGAATCGCAATCTTCGGCAGTCCGGTGGTGCCGCCCGTGCAGAAGAAGGACGATAGATCGTCGACACCCATCCCATGCACGCTGCCGAGCGCCTCGTCTTCCTTGGCAATCGCGGTGCTGAAATCGTGAATGCCCACATGTGAAGGAACGGCACTGTGAATGCCGCCAGGCCCATGCAATCTTGAACACTCGTCACGGTGCAGCGTCCGGGCCGCGGAACGCTTTTCGCGCGGCATCCGGTCGGCCAGATTGACGAGCACAAGATCCTTCAGGGAAGGCACTTTATGCAGCACCGCTTGCACTTTTTGCCAAAGATCAGTGCCTGGAAATGGCGCCAGTGTGACGAGCACGCTGGCCCCCGAAGCGTTGAGCAGTTCGCCGATAGCCTCCCCCTCAAGCAGCGGATTGATCGCGCAGACGATTCCCGCCGCCTCAGCGCCCCAGATCACGAAGTGTGTCTCCGGGAGGTTGGGCAGTACATAGGCGACAACTGAGTCGCGTCGCACTCCCAGCCGCGAAAACATGTTCGCGGTTCGCGTGATGTCGCGCACCAGTTGGCCATAGGTCCAGCACTCGCCGTTCCGGTACTCGTCGGCCATTGCAATGAACGAAAGCGCGGGTGCCGATGGATTGATGGCGGCGCCCCGGCAGATCATCTCGTAGGTACTCGACGGCAGGTCCGTCAACTGACTTTGCGTTTCGATGGCCTGGACATCGTCCATGTTCGCGACGCCTGTCATGCTGCCTCGTCAACAATAACGTTCCGCTGCACGCCCAGATTGATGGCGCCGTCGCAGCTGACGATATGCGCTTCCACGAGGTCCCCCGCTCGCAGGTATTGCGGCCTGTCCTCCTGCATCTTCAGAAAAAGGCGCCACTTTTCTGCTTCGGGCAGTTGCGCCGCGGCGCGCTGCTTTTCGGGCGACGGGATGCTCAGCGCACAACCGGAAGGTGTCCCGGTGGCGAGCAAATCGCCGGCGTGCAGGTCGTGAACGGCGGAAAGCTCCGTTAAGGTCTCTACCGGGCCGTAGACGAGGCCCGCCGTGGAGTCATTCTGGCGGACCGTTCCGTTTACCGTCAGCGTCAGCACGAGTTCCTTTAGCTTCGGAATATCCTGTTTCTCCAGGAGGCAAAGATAAGGGCCGACGGGGCCAAACGTGCGATAGCTTTTGCCCTTGTAGAACTGCATTTGCGGAATCTGGATATCGCGCGCGGAATAGTCGTTGACGATCACGGCGCCTGCGATGTAGTCATGCAGATTCTCTTCGGTGACAGATTCGCGGGACGTAATGTCGCGTTTGAGGACGAGACCGAGTTCGATCTCGTAGTCGAGGAACTGCACCCCGTTTGGCTTAACCACAGGCGAGTCGGCCGGAACAATGCAGCTCGTCGCCTTCGTGAAGATCATGTTGAATTTCTTCACATCCGGGTCCATCCCGGACTCGATCATATGCTGGCGATAATTTGCGCCCTGGCAGATGAACTGCTGATTGGCAGTCACGGGCGACAACCATTGCACTTCCGATTCGGGAATCGTCAGACCGCGTGGCAGGAACAGCCGTTCGATCGGGTTGGCCTCGATAAACTCAGCGGTCGACCTGAATTCGCCGGGAATCGGCGTGATAGCGCCATTAGCGACCACGCCCCACTGGGCGTGGCCGTGATGCAGGTAATGCAGAACGTGAAGTGCCATTTATCGATCTCCGGATTTTATGGAAGGGATTGGTTCAGGCGAAAATCTTTGCCAGCCTGCGCAGCTTGGCGAACGTCAGGTCGGGGCTGCGGCGCAGGTTTTTGACGAGCGCCACGATGCTCGCGGGCGTGAATTTTGGTTTGGTGAAGCTGCGCGGCATTGCCGGTCCCCACTGCGCCATCGCTTCGCGACTCACCGCATGCACGCCCGCGGGCGTGTCGGCTGTAAAAAGATCGCCGTCGCAATAGTGTTCATGCTTGTCGCCCCACGGATCCTGCCAGTAGTCGAAAATCTGGCTGCCCAGGATATGCCGGCCGATGCCCCACGCGTGCGTCCATCCCTTGTCGCGCAACACGCGCTGCCCCATGCCAATCGCGTCAGCGTCGACGACTTCGTACGCGCTATGGCTGTAGGTCGGCACGAAACCTTGTGCGAGCGCGAGCGTATGGTGATCGGCCGGCCTGCCGCCCAGATCGAGCCGCATGAATGCAACGACGGGCGAACCATCCGGAAGTACCTGTACATCGCTTGGAATAAAGCCGAAGTGCTGCGTATACCACGCGCAGGTTTCCTGATAGTCGACGAGTTCGAGCACCACATGTCCGAGCCGGATGATTTCCGGCGCGCATTCGGGCGGCCGCTGCGTTCCGTTAATGCGCACGGCCGCGTCCACGGAATTGAACGGCAACGGTGGCCGATGAGATAGCGCCGAAGCCGGCGCCTGATCCCATATCGCATCGACGCGAAAACCGGAAGGATCAGTCAAGCGTACGGTATAGCCGCCGCCCGGCAAGGGCGAGCGTTCGACCGCAGATGCGCCAGGCAGCCTTGCAAGCGCATCGAACTCGGCCTTTGTGTCGACCTGCAGCCCGAGCCCAACGAACCGGGACTTCGGTGCCCTTTGGATCACGTAGCAAAAATGCGAAGCACCCGTTCCTCGGAATAGAACAAGCTCTTCAGTGCGCGACACAGTTCGGAGACCGAAATCATTGAGAAATTCCTCGGTTTTCACAAGATCCGGCCGATCGAATATCAGGTAGGTCAATGCCGATGCTTTCGTCGTGGGATTGCGATGACGGGCCGGCTGTGCGGTGGTCAGTTTCATGGCAGGACGGAAATCAAACGGGTTGAATGGCGTATTCGGCTTCGATAGCCGGCGCGCCGACGGGGTTCGTCAGCAAGGCAAGACTCTCGCGCACGATACGGTTCACGTCGGTGGCCGCACCGTCGTGGACAATCGTCTTGTCGGGCCGGACTACGGCAGCCCACCCGACGGGCGCGAGCCCCGGAAGAAATACGCCTTCGAGGTCTTCCCAGCTGTCGAGCGGGGCAAGATGCAGCCGTTGCCCCCGATGGGCAATCTGGACAACGCGCCCCCCGGCACGCGCAAACGCTGCGGCCGTCGCGTCCTCTAGCACAGCCGCCGCATCCACGCCAAACCCGATCAGCGTGAGACCCTGCCCGAGCACGTCGTCGCTCAGACACGTGGTTCCATCGGAACCTCTCACCCAGCCTTGCGCGATGACCGCGCCACGAACAAGCCTGGTCGACGAGCGGCCCTTGACGAACAGTCCACTGCGAAATGTGTTCTTCGGCTTGATCTGCAGTTCCTCAAATTGCGCGCGCAGGCGCGGCACGAGTCCCGCAAGGCGCATCAACCCATGAGTCAACAGCGCAACTGCGCCACTTCGCGGCATGACGAGCCTACTCATGAATTTTGCGAGGTTGATCATTGCCTTTGCATGGGGGCGCCGCTCCTCGTCATAGGTATCGAGAATCCTTGGGTCAGCACGTCCGTGTACCACCCATGCCAATTTCCAGCAAAGATTGGCGGCGTCCCGAAGACCTGCTACCAGCCCCTGCCCGACGAATGGAGGCGTGATATGGGCCGCGTCGCCCGCGAGGAACACCCGCCCCTTGCTGAATGCGTCAACGGTGCGCGCATGGAAGCGATACACGGCCTTGCGCTCGATGATCATCTCTTCGACGTTGCCCCATGGAGAGAGCAACTCCCGGATGCGTGTCTCGGATTCCATTTCCTCGCGTCGCTCGCCAGGCTGCAGCATGAATTCCCAGCGTTCACGGTGGCCAGGCGCGACCATATGCGGGATTGGCCGACGGTGATCGCAGATGAATTCGATGTGATCGATCGGACGTGGTACGTAGCGGGCATCGACGATCAACCAGTCCTCGGCGAACGTCTTACCTTTGAATTCCTGCCCGATGAGTTGCCTCACCAGCGAACTCGCCCCGTCCGCGCCGACCATATAGCGGGCCCGGACCCCATGAGTGCGCCCGTGCCCGAGGTCCAGCGACGCGAGCACATGGTCCCGTTCCTCCGTGAAGCCATTCAGTCCGACACCCAGCGCAATATGCGCACAGTCATATGTCTCGAGCCGGGCGCGCAGGCACCGCTCGAGATCCGGCTGGTAGAACGTGACGAGCTTCGGATGGCCATCCAGGCTGCCCAGCGAATTCACGCTGCCGAACAGGCCCAGCATGGGCGACCTCATTCGGACGTACGGTATGGCGATCGTCTCGAAATCGCGCTCGCCGACGCCCGCAAGCTGAAGGAGGCGCAGCGCCTCGTTATCCAATGCGATTGCACGGGGCGCCATGAATACTTCACGCGACTTGTCTACAACCATCACGTTCACACCGTGCCGTGCCAGCAGATTGGCGGTCGCCGCACCGACCGGGCCACACCCGACTATCAGCACCTCTACTGCCTCGGGCAGGTCACGCGTCGACGGCTGAACCGGGTCCTGCAGGCCGGACGGCCCGGTGGTGTTTATTGCTCCTGTCTCCACTGTCACTCCATCTGTCTATTTGTTTGTCGGGCGTCAACCGTGCGCCTTATTGACATTAAAGTCATTACTGATAATTTTGTCAAGAGAGACATTTCAATCTATACTTGGATATGAGCAAAGACTGGAACTCGTCATGGCGAACTCTTTAAACCGCCCCGCGCCCAAGCGCTCCACCCGTGCGGCCCCCGTTTCTCCGGTCGCCGTTCCCGAGGAGCGCGAGCCACGCGGAGCGCGCCGCAAGCGCGAGACGCGTGCCCGCCTGCTCGACGCTGCCCTCCGCCTAATGGCGGAAAAGGGCATGGAGGGCGTAGCGATCAACGAAATCACTGAGGCCGCCGATGTGGGCTTCGGCTCGTTCTATAACCACTTCGAGTCGAAAGAAGCCGTCTACGCGACGCTCGTCGACAACGTGTTCGAGGAATTCGCCGACATGCTCGATCGCCTCACCGGGGGCCTGTCCGACCCGGCTGAGGTGATTGCCGTCTCGGTGCGCCATACCCTGATGCGTGCGCGGCGCGATCCCGTATGGGGACGCTTCCTGATACGTGAAGGGTTTTCGGCGAGCATCCTGAGCCGCGGGCTGGGCCAGCGGCTACTGCGGGATATCGGAAACGGCATCGCCGCCAAGCGCTTTGTGGTCGCCGACCCTTTCATCGGCTTTCTTTCGGTGGGCGGTACGGTGCTTGCGGCAATTGCGGCCGAGCTGAATTTTGTCGCGCCGGGGGCGCCGGCGGCAGAACTGCTCGACGAACTCGGCTTCAGTGGAGAGCACTTCGCCGAGCGTACGGCAGCAGCGCTTCTGCAAACGCTCGGGCTCAAGCGCACAGAGGCGGAGAAGATTGCAATGCGAGCGTTGCCACTGGTCGAGGCGGAAGTCGACGCGGAATGAGGCGGGTGAAGTCGAGACGCGACACGAAGAGACAAAGGGCCTTTCCGCATGGCCTTGTCCATCAATCTGTTCCTGGATCGGACCTCCGCTCAACCTGGTGAATGTTGTGCATCCAGATGAGCAAAGTTTGGTCGGTCTGACCTGGCACGCGCCGCTCTACTGGTTCGCCCGACGGCTTACTCTCTATCTCGCATAACAAACTGGTCTGGGTTGACCTGGCACCGGCAGATTCACCCAATGGAGAGCGACCCGGTTCATCGCGACGCTCTCCCCGACCTACGGAAACAAGGTCACTCTTTTGACGTCACGTGCTGCTGAGCGGACGGCAATTCGCCCATCGCCTGGAACAGTGCGGCGGTATCGGTCATGCGCTGGCTCCCGGCGCGGACGGCGCCCAACTGTGCATTGAGAAATCGCTGCTCGCTGGCATGCTGTGCCGTTGACGGCAAGGAACCGAGGCGGGCGCGCGACGCGGTTTCGTCGAATGCCGCACGGGCTGCCTGTGCCGCTCGTTCGGTAGACGCCAGCGACTGTGCGTCGTTATCCAGCGCGGCAAGCGAATCCGCAACATCCTGGAATGCCGACAGAACCGTGGACTTGTAGTGCAGAACCGCGGCATCGTATGTATCGATCGAGGCCCTGCGTTGCGCGAACAACGCCCCGCCATGGAAGATCGGTTGCGACAGGCCCGCCCCGATCGCCCACAGTCCGCCCGCGCCTGAGAGCAGCGTCGGCCAGCTAAAGCCGCCGCGGCCCATCGAGGCCGTCAATGACAGGCTCGGAAAGAGTTGCGCGGTCGCGGCGCCGACGTCGGCCGCGGCCGCGTTCACCGCGGCGTCGGCCGCCAGAATGTCAGGGCGCGAACGCAAAAGATCCGATGGCACGGCGACCGGCACGTGGTCGGGCAATGACAGGCTGTCGAGATCGGGAACCACCGGTGCGTCGTCCGGCGTACGGCCCATCAGCACCGCCAGCGCGTGGACGGCTGTGGCGCGCTGCTGCCGCAAGGGCGGCAGACTGGCCGCAATCGACTCCGCGTCGTCCTTCGAGTTCAGCGCCTGCGCGTGCGAGAGCGATCCGAGCGTGTACCGTTGCTGGTCCTCATTCGCCGTTTCGCTCGCCACGGCGACGAGCCGTTCAGTCAGCGCGATCTGGCGATCGAGCGCCGCCACATTGATCGCCGTGCCGACGATGTTCGCGGCGAGCGCGCGCCGGGCCGCTTCCAGCTCATAGCCCTGCACGTTCACACGAGCGGCAGCCGCCGCGTTGGCGTAGCGCGTCGCACCGAAAAAGTCGAAGGTGTAGTGCGCCTGAATCTGCCCGGCGAAGAAGTTATACCGTACCTCGGTGGGACCAACGCCGGGCACGACCGGTGAACGCGCCCGCTCGACCTGGGCCGCAGCGTCGACCGAAGGCAGCGTGGACGAACCGATCTGCCCGCGCAGTTCTTCTTGCGCGGCGGAGAGCGTCCGCTGCGTAGCCGCAAGCGTCGGGCTGTTGCGCAGACCTTCCTCGACGAGTGCATCGACCGCGTCGGACCGGTAAAGCCGCCACCATTGCGGTACGGCTGTCGAGCCGATATCGAACTGCTGCGCAACGCCATCGGCCACGACAGTCTTCGACGGCTGCGCCTGCGCTCCGTAATGCGTGGGCGAAGGCATCACCGGGGGCTCGCCACTCGGACCGAACGAGCAGGCCGTCAGTGCGAGCGCCGTAGCCACGGCGAGAACGGATGTCTTATAGGCAAGCTTCATGATCAAATCTCCGTATGCTCGACGACAACCGGTTGCATGCCGCGCTCATCGCGCCGGATCCTGAAGCACGTCGCATAGAGCGCCGGCAGGAAGAAAATGGTCAGTACCGTGGCGATCGTGATCCCACCCATCAACGCGGTCGCCATGGGCCCGAAGAACGCGGAACGCAAGAGCGGAATCAAGGCGAGCACGGCGGCTGCGGCCGTCAGCATGATCGGCCTGAAGCGCCTTACGGTTGCACCGATAATCGCGTCGAAGCGCCCGTATCCCGCCGCGATGTCCTGGTCGATCTGGTCGACCAGAATCACGGAGTTGCGCATAATGATGCCGAACATGGTAATCACGCCGAGCAATGCGACGAAACCAAATGGCTTGCCGAACAGCAGCAGCGCAGCCACGACGCCGATCAGCCCGAGCGGTGCGGTCAACACGACGATAAAGGTCCGCGAGAAGCTCTTCAGCTGGATCATGAGCAAGGTCAGAACGGCGATGATCATGAGCGGCATCTCGGCGTTGATCGAGGTCTGGCCTTTCACGCTTTCTTCAACCGCGCCACCCACTTCGATGCGATAACCCACCGGCAATCTGGCTTGCTCGCCGGCAAGTGCGTGCTCGATATCGCGGGTCACGTCGATACCCTGCGCGTCGCCCCGAATGTCGGCCTGTACCGTGATCGTCGGCTGCCGGTCGCGCTGCCAGATCACGCCGTATTCGAGCGTGTCCTTGATGTGTCCGAGGGAACCCAGCGGAACCGGGCCGTTCGGAGTCGGCACCGCGAGGCTGGTGAGCTTCGAGGGATCGACGCGCTCGCCCTTCGGCGCACGCAGATCGACGTTGATCAGCTTGTCCCGCTCGCGGAACTGCGTGACCGTGTAGCCAGAAAGCGTCATGGCCAGGAAGTTCGATACGTCTTCCGACGTCACACCGAGCTGGCGCGCCCGGTTCTGATCGAGTTCGAACGAGATCGACCGTTCTGCCGGCTCGTCCCAATCGAACTGGACGTTGCGCGTGCGGAAATCGGCACGGACCTTGTCGGCTACCGTTTCGGCAATGGAGCGCACGGTCGCGATATCGCTGCCGCTCACCCGGAACTTGATCGGGAAACCCACCGGCGGACCATTCTCGAGCCGCGCCACACGCGCACGCACGCCGGAGAAATCCTTCTCGAGTTTCGCATCGAGCCAGCGCATCAACTCGTCGCGGTTTTCGACGCTTTTGGCCGTGATCACGAACTGCGCAAAGTTGGGCTGCTGAAGCTGCTGGTCCAGCGGCAGGTAAAAGCGCGGTGCGCCCGTGCCCACAAAGTCGACGAAGTGGTCGATCCCGGGATTGCCGTCGAGCGCCTTTTCCAGGCGCTTCGCTTCACGCAGCGTCGCCTCGAACGAAGCACCTTCCGGCAGCCGCAGGTCCACAAGCAGCTCTGGCCGTTCAGAGTTGGGGAAGAACTGTTGCGGCACGCGCGTGAAGGCCGCCATCGCGATCGCAAAGAGCACGGCAGTGACTCCGAGCACGGCCCAACGACGGTCGATACACCACGATACCCAACCCGAAAGGCGCTGGTAGAAGCCGGTGTTGTAAACGTCGTGCTCGTCATGGTGGCCGCCGCCGTGGCCCTTGCGCTCGGGCAGCATGTGAAAGCCCAGCAACGGGACCAGCACGACAGCCGCGAACCAGGACACGATCAGCGCAATGGCCGACACCTCGAAAATCGAGCGCGTGTATTCCCCCGTGCTCGATTTCGCAAGCGCAATCGGCAGGAAACCCGATACCGTGACGAGGGTACCCGTCAGCATCGGGAATGCCGTGCTCGTATACGCAAAGGCCGCCGCGCGCGTGCGAGTCCACCCCTGCTCGAGCTTCACGGCCATCGTTTCGACGGCGATAATCGCGTCGTCGACGAGCAGCCCCAGCGCGAGCACGAGCGTGCCAAGGGAGACCTGGTCCAGCCCGATATTGAACACATGCATGCAAAGCGCCGTCACGGCGAGCACGATCGGAATCGAGATCACGACGACCATGCCGGTGCGCAGGCCGAGCGAAACGAGGCTCACGACCAGCACGATTGCTACCGCTTCAGCGACCGACCTGACGAACTCGTCCACTGAATGCTTGACCGCGTGAGGCATGCTCGAGACGGGAGCCAGCTTGAGTCCCGCCGGCATGGCGGCCTGCAGTTCGGCGGTTTTCGCGTCAAGCGCCTTGCCGAGGCTGACCACGTCGCCGCCCTTTTGCATCGTCACGCCAATGCCGAGCACCGCCTGCCCGCCGACACGCATCTCGGTGACGGGCGGATCGTCGTAGCCACGCGTGATCTTTGCGATGTCGCCGAGCCGGAACGTGCGCTTGTTCACGGTGAGGAGCGTGTCCGCAAGCGCCTGCACGTCCTTGAACGCGCCGCTCGGGCGCACGAACACCCGGTCGTCCGCCGTGGTGATGGTGCCGACCGGCGTCACCGTGTTCTGTGCGTCTATGGCCTGCGCGAGCTGCTGCGGCGTGATGGAGAGCCGGGTCAGTTGCGCATTCGATATTTCGACGAAGATGTGCTGGTCAGGATCGCCAAAGTAGTCGACCTTGGCGACACCGGGCACACGCAGAAGGACCGTGCGCAACTGATCCGCGTAGTCGTGCAGTTGCGCGGGCGTATAGCCGTCGCCTTCGAGCGCATAAATGTTCGTGTAGACGTCGCCGAACTCGTCGTTGAAGAACGGTCCAACCGTTCCCTTGGGCAGTGTCGCGGCGATGTCGCCCACTTTCTTGCGCACCTGGTACCAGGTCTCGGGGACCTCCTTGACCGGCGCCGAGTCCTTCATGGCGAAGAAAATCATGGACTCGCCGGGCCGCGAGTAGCTCTTGATGTTGTCGACGTACGGCGCGGCCTGCAACTGACGGCCGATCCGGTCCGTGATCTGTTCCTGTACCTCGCGGGCAGTCGCGCCCGGCCAGTAGGTCTTGACCACCATGGTACGGAACGTGAACGGCGGGTCTTCCGACTGTGCAAGCTTCGTATAGCCGATCACGCCGAACAGCGTCGCAAGCCCGATCAGAAAGATGACGAGCTGCTGATGGCGCAACGCCCACGCGGACAGATTGAAACCGCCTTCGCTGGGTGCCTCGGCGCTAGGCGGGATGACGGGCGCGCTGTCGTGCGCGGCTTCACGGTCGCGGGCGTTCATGACGAAAAGTCCTCCGGATGGAGCGGAGCCACGACCTGCACGTGCTGGTTCGCGCTCACCGCGTGAACGCCTTGCATCACGACGCGGTCGCCGTCGTGAAGTCCGCCGATGACGGAGACGGTCCGCTCGTCGTAGCGCACGATGCTGACAGTGCGCAGTTCGAGGGTGTCGCTAGCGGCGCGCACCACCCATACAGCAGGGTTCTCGCCCTTGTGGAAGAGCGCCGTCACAGGCAGTGCGAACGGAGCCGCCTCCGCGACGTCGCTGGCGGCATCGAACGTGACATTGGCCGTCATGCCGACGCGGACTTCCGCGCTCGGCGCGGCTAGCGTGAGTTTCACGCGCCACGTGCGGCTTTGCGGATCGGCGGCGGGCGATACCTCGCGCACGCTCGCCTCGAAGCTTTTGCCGGGCAGCGCGGACAGGCTCACGCGCGCCTTGCTGCCGACGGCCAACGCGCCAAGCGCCCGCTCCGGTGCGTCGCAGACAATGTCCACGCTGCCGGTCCAGTCGATGTGATAAACCGCCTGGTCCGCCTGAACGTTCTGGCCGGTGTCCGCGTCCTCCGACTTGATGACTCCGTCGTGATCCGCGGTCAGCGTGGCGTAGCGCAGGTGATCGGTGGCGAGCGCCATTTGCGCGAGGGCCGAATCGCGCTGCGCAAGCGCCGTGGCATACGCGTCTTCGGTCAGTTCCATCTGCGCCGGTGCAATCAGGTGTGCCTGGATCTGAGCCTGATCGCGATCGAGTTGCTGCCTGGCGTACACGAGACGATGTTCGGCGGCATCGAGTTGCGCGCGCGCGTTAACGAGGTTATTGCGCAGATCGGTGGGGTCGAGCAGCGCAACGCCCCGCCGTGACAGTATCGCCAAGATGAACCTTTCGTTCGATAACCTTGCCCCCCACTCTGAACGACAGTGGCGTGGAGTAGCGCGCCTCTACCTGAGCCGGCAATGAGGCAGTCGGAGTGCTTCCATCGGGATGAACCGCGAGCGCGACAACCGGTTTGGGCTCCGGCGGCGCTACTTCACCGCGGTGGCAGGCCGAGAGCAGAATTGCACCACAAGCCGCAACGAGCAGACGCCCTCTGAACGGTGGCCGGGAGATGGAAGACAGGAAGGGACGCGCGAATGTCCGCGCGTTAAGACCGGATAGTTTCACGATGTTTACAAGGCAGGTGATGGTCCAGCAATAAAAAATAGGCGAGGCATAGGAAGACACGGTGCGTCCGGCGGCATGCTTTTGCTCTACGCGCCAAGGACGGTTCCGTACGCCTTTAACTTAGCATTCCTACTTGCCGCTTCTGATACGAACCGCTTGCAACTCTCCATACTTCGTCATCGCACGCGGGTGGATACCGTCGCTTCTCATTTCGTCTACGCTATCAACGACATTACCGAGGCCGCCGACGTCGGTTTCGGCTCGTTCTACAACCACTTCGGGTCGAAGGAAGGCATCTTCACTGCGCTCGTCGAATGGGTGTTCGAGGAATTCGCCGATACGCTCGATCAGCTCGTCCGCGAACTGTCCGACCCGGCCGAAATAGTCGCCGTCTCAGTGCGCCACACGCTGATGCGCGCACGTCGTGAACCGGTATGGGGACGGCTTCTGATCCGCGAGGGATTTTCGGTGCATGCGCTGGGCTGGGGGCTCGGCCAACGATTGCTGCGCGATAGCCAAAGAGGCATTTCCGCGAAGCGCTTCGTCGTCCCGGATCACTTGATGTGTGTTGTGTCGGTCACGGGCATCATTTTCGCGGCGATCGCCGCCGAGTTGCACTTTGCCGTATCGGTGACGCCGACGGTCCGGCGGCAAAAAGCGTCAGGCGTCGGCGAACAGAACTTCGCGGAACGGGTGGCGGCGGTCGTGCTGCAGGTGCTTGGACTCAAGCGCGCGGAGGCGGAAAGAATTGCGCGCCTGCCGTTACCCACGGGCAGACCGGACACCAAGGTTTGCAGAGCAAAATCGCGCGCCTGCTGATCAATGCCTGCTATCCCCCGTAAAACGCGCTCGCCAGATAACGGCCGCGGAGTTCGCGCAGGCCTGCGGCCAGAATTGCGCTGGCTGGAAGCGCGAGCAGGACCCCAAAGAATCCGAAAAGCTGGTCGAATGCGAGCAAGGCGAAAATCACCGCGAGCGGATGCAGGCCAATGCGCTCGCCGACGAGGCGTGGCGTGAGAATGAAACTTTCGAGAATCTGGCCAATGCCGTACACGACCACCACCGCGCCAACGCCATACCAGCTGCCGAATTGCAGCAGCGCAGAGAGAAGCGCAAGGGCCAGTCCGGTCGCGAATCCGATGTACGGAATGAACACGGCGAGCCCGGTAAAGAGACCGACGGGCAGCGCGATCTCGAAGCCCGCGACCGTCAACGCGATTGGATAGAACGTAGCGAGCATCCCCATCACGAGCAGTTGGCCGCGCAGGTATTGCGACAGCATCTGGTCTATGTCTGTCAGGAACTTTCGCGTCTTGCCAAGCCAGGGTCGCGGCACGAAGCTTTCCAGGCGAGCGAATGCCTCGTGCCTGTCATAGAGCAGATAGAACAAAACGAGCGGCACCAAGACGATGTTGCCCACGACGGTAATCATCATGTTGCCGCTCGTGCGCAGGGACAGCCACGCAGCCAGTGCGATGGTCTGTTCGCTCGCCTTGAGGTCCATCGTCAACATCTCACGGACATGGCTCAAATCGAACGAATAGCTCAGGCCCAGCAAGGCCAGTTTGGGTTGTAACCATGCGTTGAGTGTGGCTGCCAGAGAAGGAATCCGCACGATCAGTTCAGGCCCTTCTTTATGAATCACGGCAAACACAAGCAGAACGAGCAGCGTGGCCATCACACCGAACAGAAGCATCATTACGAGCGCGGCGAGTCCGCGTGGCGTGCGATGGCGCACCAGCCACTCTACTCCCGGTTGAAGGATATATGCGATGAGCCCGCCAAGCAGGAACGGCGTAAGGACCGGGCGCAAGATCCAAAGCAGGACGCCAGCCGTCAAGGCGACCGCGCCCCATAGCAAGGCGTGGCGATGGTGCAAAGTCATAAGTGCAACGTATGGTGAATAAATCGGGGGGGCCCGCATTGGGATGTCGCCTGGGGCGGGCAGACAGGCCCGCGCCATTAGTGATAATGTTATCACTTTTGTTTTTTTGGTCAACTATGACATTTCGAACGCCTTACGCTGAATCTCGCGGGTCGGCTTCTCCCGTCTGGCGCGCTCCGGATGCTTGGCATGCTTTAGTTGACATTTTTATCAGTTATGAGTTTAATGCCATAAATGCTTGACACCGACCGCCGGTGGCAGCCAGACCGTTCGTAGGACGCAAGTTAAATTTTTTGCAGGATTTCCTGTGGCGCAACAATCCAGACCCCAAGGCGTGCAACCGAAACCCCATGCCGTTCACGAAATCGTGCAGCATGCATTGCGCAGTGCCGCGACAGCCGCAACAGCCAATGGCGCTATCGACGCGCTCGGCGACGCCCTTCTCGAGCTCGAACGCCTGGTTGGAAACAGCAGCCAGCAGAAGCACTGAGCCGTTACCGGTTCAGACAGGACGTCCCAATGGAATACATCGAAAGCTTGCGTCTATTTCGCACTATCGTCGAGGTCAAAAACTTTAGACGCGCGGGGGAAATTCTGGGCTTATCGCCGTCGGCGGTCTCTCGCGCGATCGCTTCTTTGGAAGACCGCCTAAGCTCGCGCCTGTTCCATCGCTCCACCCGCCAGTTTTCGCTGACAGAGGTTGCCGAGCGCTTTTATGACGGGTGTTGCCGCATCCTCGACGATCTCGACTGCCTGGAAGCCGACGCCGCTAACCATGGCCGAGTGCCGGCCGGCGTACTTCGGTTGGTCGCCCATACGACTGCCACGCTGACATGGCTTGCGCCACTGGTTGCATCCTTCAAACGTAAGCATCCAAACATCGCGCTGGATGTCACGCTCACCGAGCGGCCAGTTGATCTGACAGCCGACGGCTACGATCTCGGTATCGTCCTGCCTTTCATGCTCGCGACGGATCTGGCCGTGACCCGGCTTCTCCAGCGCTTGCCGTTGGTTATCGTCACAACGGAGGCTTATCTGAGAACGCGATCTCGGCCCCGGCATCCAATGGATCTTGTGGACCATATGTTCGTCACAGTGCCTCCTTCAATGCACAAGCCGATCGTGACGTTTCGAACGGAGCGGGAAAACGTTGCCGTGCCGATCAACTACGAGATCACGTCGAACAATCCAGTTTTCAATCGCGATGTTCTACTTGAGGGATTGGGTGTCGGTGTACTGCCGGCAAGCTTTGTTGAGCAGGATATAAAGACAGGCCGGCTAGTCCGTCTGCTGGAAGAGTTTGAAATCGCGGATACTGCGGCCGAGGTCCGCCTCGCTTACAGCGGGCGGACGCTTTTACCCGCGAAAGTGAGAGCGTTTATCGACCACGCCGCGGAATTTCTTGAAGGCGACGTGGAGTAAAGCGCGCTAGCGGAGCCTCGTTGCAGCCGCGTGCGATATTTTGGATCACTCAGGTTTCTCCGGTACGAGCGGGAACTGGATTTCGAAACTCGTCCCGCCCCTTTCGCGTGACGCAAAATTATTCTGCCCGTTCAACACTCGGCAAAGCTCCTTGACGATGGCGAGTCCGAGGCCCGTGCCTATGACTTTTCTGGCAGATGAGCGTCGTATGTCGTAGATCACATTAAATCTGTCACTGCCCGTACCTTGACGATTCGGGCCAACGAACCGCAGCATTGACAATATCGCTTGCAGTCCGAACGAAAACGCAAAATTGTGAAAAGCTGGCATTAAATTGAAAAAGACTTCTTCACGCGGCACCGAATAGGGTCAATGTAGTTGTCAGCGCAACGTCTCACTCTGCATCGGAAGCCGCCAACACTGCAAGGACCATTGCCGTAACACGGACGCGGCGCCGATGATTCGTCAGTTGCGAACTAACAGGTTGTACGGAAATATCCGGTCGCGCGTCACGTTTCGCGACAAGCGTCGGCCAGTTATCCGGCGCTTTAGCTTTATGAAGGTTCGCGACGTGATGTCTGTAGTGTTCCGCTCCCGCTTGTAGTTTTTCTAAGGATGTGAGCGGTCGTGGTCGCGCCGGAGCGATCACCATCCTGTACTGCTCCCGGTCAGGATCTGCGTCAAGCACGACCCACTCCCGTTCCGGATAGTCGATCGCTGGAAACGGCATCCATAGAGGTCCCGATCGCGCGCCTCCGCCGCTGGTCGCCTCAAGGTAGCAGGAAAAACTGTCGAGACAAGCCAGTACAAAAACACGCAGAATTGTCCAGCGCTCGACCGATGAGGTCCATCCAGGCAAGCCAACTGGCGCGAAGAGCGAAAGCCAGACGAGAACACCAAGCAGCCCATGTTCGCATCGGCCGAACAGATGCGCCGGCACGCCAACGCCCTCCCATTTTGCCCGCCATCGCAGTACTGCTTGCGCAACAGGACAGAACGGTGTCGTTGTGCATGCATCGAGCCGCCATGTGAGATAGCGGCCAGCGGAATATACGCACCTGCGATGCCTTTGCAAGACATGGCGCATGAGATATCGCCGGATCGCCATATAACACGCGATGGCGTCCCGCAGCAGGTCATCGGACGCGCCTATCGCCAGCGAAGGGCGCAAATCTCCGACGCATTTACGACGACGGTCATCATCTGTTTCTACCGAATCGCGAGCAAAAGCCACCGGATGGACCAGTACGTTCGAAACCCCTTCAGTCTGCCCCTGCACGACACGCGCGCACAAGCCGCCGAGCCCATCCGCGCCGCTGCCCCTTGGCGGCGCCGAAGCCAGCCAGGCCTCGCAGACTTCCTGCTGACGCAAGTTAGCCAGCAGTCGCCGAAGATTTGATGAACGGCGGCCGAACCAATCCCGCGCAAGACCTTGCGCGACCTTGCACCGGTACACAAGCGATAACCTGGTCGCTGGATCTTCTGCCGCGCCGGGCGAGCGAACCCAGTTGTGCCCGCACGTCGGACAACATAGGGACAGCCGGAAATTGCACACCTGCA
>NZ_WOEZ01000151.1 GCF_013177735.1 Paraburkholderia elongata
CACGCGTTTTTAATGTGTTGCGGAGTTCATAGTAGCGACGCTCACGAACGAATCGATGCCCACCGACGCCTGTGTGTGGTTTTACGAATGTTGACCATTGCAAAACGGTGTTCAGGCCGAAACCCGGGGGATTGCTGCGTGTACTGCTCGTATGGCACCAACAAGTGTTCGCCGATGCCGCAGTCAGGCTCTTGCTGCACGGACCGGGTAACCTCAAGCTCGTCGACTAGCGCTGCGGACAAGTCCTCGCTGAACAAGGCGCACATGTCGGCAAGCTGCTCCGGCGAGCCCTGCAGCGTCGCCTCTACCGAATCGTTCATTCGGTTTCGGACCCCGCCGGTGACACCCAGCGCATGGGCGCGGCATACGCAGGCTTCGCGATAGCCGATGCCCTGCACGCCGCCGCGTACTCGCACCAGTCGGGTTTCAAGCATCCCGTCTTTGTCGTCAGCTTCCACGCGCGCGGTCGGCGCTTCAACATCCTGCGGGCGTAACCAGGCTATCGCGTCGGGTGCGGAATAACGGACCCGAAGAACACGACCCACGTCTGAAAGTCATCGCTGAAGGTTTCGAAGCGATGTGGCACATGTGCAGCAACGAACAGAAAATCTCCAGTCTCGAAAGCAACAACTTCACCCTCGCGCCGGAACGTGCCGTGACCTGACGCGACAAAATATAACTCGTCGCGGTCGTGCGGTTGCTGCGTGTCGGCGGTGCGTGGCGAGAACAACTCCAGCGATACGCCTTGTCGCGCGAACAGTTCGATAAAGGGTAGAGGCTGCGCGGCGAGTGTGGCGCGCAATTGTTCGTGCGACAGCCTGAGCGGATTGGATTCAGCCATGTTCGTCTCCCTTGGTCCGTCCACTGTAGCTAGTCCGGGACGCGACCGCACGCGTCAATTTACCTCGGCCCCCCCGATAGGAGCGCATCGAACGCTTCACGTGCCTCCTTCAGTTCTTGCATCGCAGCTTCGAACCTGACAAGTTCGAGAGTCGACGACTGGCCGTCGCCGTCCGATGCGAAGTGCCGTTCAAGAGCGGTGGACGCGGCTTGCACATTGCGCGCCGCGCTTACGACTCGTTCCAAGGCCCGTGCCTCGTCGGAGCTCCTCTTTTCTGTCGACATACGGCTCCTCTGCGTTACCTCGCATGCCATCGATATGCGTATTGTCGACGAGGATTGCGAAAGCTTCTCTATCGCGACGAGTCATTCAGGGATGCTTGCTGACCAGGTTGCGCTTGCAACGCAGAGGCTCCATCGACTGTCCGTTGAAGTCTAGCGCTGGCAGCCTATAACAGAACTTGTAGCGCGGGCGTTATCTGCGCAAAGGCTTACCATGACTTGGTCAAGCGACCTTCCGGTGCGCCGCCCTGTACCGCCCGATACCGAGGGCGTGCCTTTCGCCAGTAGTTACCTAATTAGTTCGGCGATGCGACCTGCAGCGGTCGATATCCCACCTTTCCCGCTCGCGCCCGTCGACGTAGTCCGGGTCGCTTTAGCGCGGTTCTGCGAGCAGGCGTCAGATTAGCGAATTGCCGAGAAAAGGACTCAGGCAACTGGTACTAGATTCAAGGAGGCTCGAAATGAAATTACGTTTGATGTTGACGGCAGCCATCGCTTTGCTTCTTGTGGCGGATATGGCGACCGCGAAGGAGCCGCGGGACGTACGGCCATACGCCCACGAGACGATGCAGGCCAACGCTGGTGAGACGATGCAGGGCGACGCTCACGCGAGGATGCAGGATAACGCCAACGCGTCCGCTCAATCCGGCACCGACATGTCATATGGCGGCGTTCGCGACATACGTAGCGCATCAGGCAGCGCGCGCACTCGAACTTGCGCTACCAGGCCTCAATGTGACATTTTCTTTGGTCATTGAGAGACGTATCCAGCGGGACCGCTGCGATGAGACAAAGGTTTCAGCGGTTCCCCCGACGAAGAATCCGGCTTTAAGTCTACGGCTGCCCTGTTGACACCAACATAATATTGACCCGCATACCGAAAATCGGCGGACCAGCCAGATTGGGCCGCAAGTCGTTGATGACAGAGTCGTTTCTTGATTGGCAGGCTGCTCAGTCTGATGCCCGCATACGGGCCAACCTGGCATCGGCGACAACACAGTGGGCCGATTTCTTCCGGACTCGCATCCGACTTTGGACCACTCCGTTTCAGTTTACTGCGGCTGTACATCAGGGCGAATATCTCGCGAAAAACCAGGATGCCAGAGTGCCGCCAGGCTTTATTGGCGGCAAAAAGCGGTAGGTCGCCTGGATGCACGGCGATAGGTGCTCAGCTTCACTGTGCGTTCGGTCGAGGCTGATAGGTGAGAGCTTCGAACGTTGAGGAAATATGGCCAGGCGACATAGGGAACAGCATCGTCTTGAAACCATTGGCTGGTTGCGTGCTGCGGTTCTCGGAGCCAATGATGGCATCGTATCGACTGCCAGCCTCGTTACCGGCGTAGCATCAGCACATTCCTCTCATGGAAGCATTGTGCTCACGGCCGTGGCCGGGCTGGTTGCGGGGGCCATGTCGATGGCGACTGGCGAATACGTATCTGTTTCCTCGCAGGCGGATACTGAAAAGGCAGCTTTGGTCCAAGAGCAGGCCGAACTCGAGGCTGACTTTCCGCGCGAGCATCGAGAATTGACCGCAATCTATGTGCGTCGCGGTCTGGCTTTGCCGCTTGCCAAGCAGGTTGCCGAAAAGCTGATGGCCCACGACGCGCTTGGCGCTCACGCACGTGATGAGCTGGGCATTTCGAAAGTGACGTCCGCCCGACCTTTGCAAGCAGCACTGGCTTCTGCCTGCAGCTTTTCGGTGGGCGCAGCCTTGCCGGCTATCGTTGCCGCAGTTGCGCCCGAACCGGTGCTGGTTCCACTTATAGTCTTCTCTGCCTTGGTTTCGCTAGCCTTTCTGGGCGGCCTGGCCGCAAAAGCGGGCGGAGCGAAAGTCGGCCCTGGCGTTGTCCGCGTGGTCTTCTGGAGTGCTTTGGCAATGGGTGTGTCTGCAGGTGTCGGCGCCTTGTTTGGTGCAGTAGCCTGAGGCGCCGCGCTCGCATCGTGTCGGCTCGGGCGCCCAACCAACATCTCACGGGCCATCCAAGGCACGCGGGCAAAGAAATCTGGCGGATGGAGCGAACGCCGAGCGAGTTTTCCGCTGCGAACACGGCGACGCCGGCGCGTCTAGCTATTGCGCGACGAAATTTGCCGTAGAAGGCATCACCGAGTGCTTGGCCATCGAGGTCGCCCCGTTGGGGATTCATGTGACGGTAGTGGGGCCAGGATACTTCAGCACTGAGTATCTCAGCGGTATTCCGTCAAGTACGCGAAAAAAAGTAATCGACGCATATGCTGCGAAGGCGCGGGCTACGCGTGAAGCAACGGTCGCTGTCAATGGAAAAGAGGCCAACGACCCGAAGAAGCTGGCGCAGGCACTTATCACGCTCGCCAATGCCGATACGCCGCCGTTGCGCTTGCAATGCTTTGAAGACCGGATTGCAGTAACTTGCCCGGTTCCCCAAGGTATGGCAGAGATACATTATCAGATGATACAAGACGGAGTTCGAGATGCAGGGAAGATTCAGGCAGTAGTTGATGCAAGATGGGCGCCGAAGGGGTAGCAGCGCATGACGTCCTTCCATCAAGGAGTCAACGAGGAGCAAGACATGGAACTTAAATGTGTTGTGGCGGTTGTCCGGCCGGACGTTCTGCAAACTCTGGAAAAGAGGCTCGGCGCTATTGATATCCACGGCATAACCGTCAGCAAGGTAAAAGGGTTCGGCGCGCATCCAAACCTGTTTGCCGATGATTGGACGACCGAACACCTCAAAATCGAAATTTTCGCCCAGGCATCGGACGTTGAAACCCTCGTAAGAGCAATCATGGATATCGCGCGCGTCGGGCCGGCCGGCGACGGCATAGTCGCGATTATTCCCGTCGAAAGGTTTTTCCGCGTCCGCACGCAGTCTGAGGCAATACCTTGACCTGATGGCTCACGCCGATGGTCCTGAGTGCGCTCGCCCCGGCTCTGGCACGGGAGGCCGAAAAGGACAACGGTGCAGACTGGGTCCGTGCGTTGCTCGGTGAAATGAGCCGGTCTTGTCGCCGGCCATTCCATCGGAGCTTTAAATGGCACACGAACAGCATCAACCTTGCATCTCGGCCTTCGACGCATGAGCGACGGCTTGCGACCACTGCGTCGCTTCCCGTTTGTGAGAGGAACATGCGACCGAAATGGCCGAACGCATAAAACTCGATGTCGATTGCGCGGCGGTCTGCCGCCTTGCATCCGGTGGCATGGTATGCAGCCCGCCGCCACGCGACGGCTATCTGTGCCTTGTGCGCGCAGGTGTGCTGGCGTGCGCCGCAGAATGCAAGGAGCATCAGGAGGAGCATTGCAAACGCTGTACGGGAGCGTGTCGCAAGTGTGCCCGCGAATGCCTAGCAAAACCGCAAAGCCTGGCGGCAGAAAAACTCTGTCAGTCGGCAATGCTCACATGGCTATGTGCCGTCGAGAAAGCACAATGCCCGGCGAACCGGGCACTTGCGTTGCAAAAGAAGAGCTGGCTCTTAGGCCGGCTTGATGTTTGCAGCCTGCTTGCCCTTCGGCCCTTGCTTGACCTCGAAGCTCACCTTCTGGTTTTCCTGCAGGGATTTGAAGCCGTTTCCCTGGATTTCAGAAAAATGTGCGAACAGGTCTTCGCCGCCGCCGTCCGGCGTGATGAAGCCAAAGCCCTTCGCATCGTTGAACCACTTCACTGTACCTGTTGCCATTTTCCTGAATTTTCCAAAAAATTTTGGGTTGTTGTCACGGTCAGCGGAACGGCTGACCGTGACACTTTCTTTGTACCACGGGAAATTGACAACCAACAACCAGGGTCGCTACGTCTTGCATCCGAAAGTGTCGAGACCTCAGCGCGAGACCGCGAACAGGTCACCGCCGCGACTTTGACCGTCTGTGGGAGAGTCCAAGGTCAGTGACGATTACTTCCAGTCGGGTGGTCAGGTCGCTCGGCGTGGCGGAATACGACGTGACCCTTTGGCGCGCCGGGGTTACCGTTCCGAAGAGTACGGATTGTGAGCGCCTTTCTGAACTTGTCCACGTGGACCTCGCGTGACTATGCGCAGATGAAGCGTAGGCCACAGCATGTCGTGGTGGTTCTCATCGGACGCGAGTTCGCAAGTGGTTCGGCTTGTCGCTACTCATCGGCGCGTCGGTCGGGTCGCGTGCCGGGCCCCCTGCCATTGGCCGGCATCACGGTCGAAATGGCATGTTTGAAAACAAGTTGCACGCCTGGACCAGACTCCAACAGAACTGCAAACTGGTCAAAGCCGGCCAGTTGACCACTCAGTCTGATGCCGTTCACGAGGAACACGTTTACGATGGTTTTGTGCTCTACGAGCGTCTGCAGAAAGTCGTCTTGTACGCATGGGCGTGCGGTCATGTTCTGAGGTCAAAGCGATAGGTCCTTCGATTGTACCGGCGATACCTGAGCCGCCAGCCAGGCCAGAGAAAGTGTGTTACTGCAACTCGAGGGCGTGGAGGTGGGCTTGCGCAATCTCGTCCGGGTGTTGGTCGTGGTACGCGTCGAACAACTGCGAGCACAGTTGAACGAGTGAAGCAAGGTTCACGGCCTGGTCTGCGTGCTCGACCTCTCCTGCGTTGAGTACGTCATCGAGAACCGGAGCGAGACGGCGCAGTCGCACGAAAGTGACGGCGTCCAGTTTCATGTTGAACCTCCTGTGGCCAGACGGTGGAGCGCACCCTGAGTCGGCCAGCACAGGCGTTGCTTTACTAGCGAGTTCGAACCAACATACGCCAACTCCAGCGCGCCTCAGTCGCTAATGCGGGCCTTGACCAGCTCGCTGGCCAGAATCATTGCGTCTGCGTTAAGTGGCACGACCCGTCAGCGGGTTCGGGGACGGTAGACCGAGTCGCCCAGGTTGATATGCTTGCCGGATAGTGCGCAACTCCCCGACGCGCGAGCGAGATACGGGGACCAGACCATCGCGTTGCTCTGTTTGGCAAAGAGTGAAGCAGTAATCCAACAAAGGGTAGAGGTCGAATAACCCCTGACTTGCGGCTACTGGATGCATATTGCGGAGAGGTCGACGGTACGGCGATAGATGTTCCTGCCAAGCCACGGCACGAACGTGTACTCCACATACGCGTTGCTTCCGATATATATCCAGTTATGCAGAACAGCCGACACGATGATTCCTTGAAGACGTTAAAAAGGGGAGCCAGTCGGACCCAAAGGCGATGTTGTCGGCGGGCCGAACAGCGAGCTTTGCGCTGTCGTAACTCCATTCTCGGAAAATTGAGTGCCCTCGTTGTCGCACTTTAAGCCGGCTCCTCTGGACATGAATTGCTACCGCGCGCCGCCAGCCTCAATTGGTGCAGTGCAAGCCGTGGGCAACGGGATGTCAAAGCCATGGAAATCGCGACTTCCTCTTCGTGGTCGGAGCGTTCGACGTGGAGCGTTGAAAGGCCTTGCCATGGGCAAGCTTGACTACGAAGGCGGCGAGGAAATACATGGAGTGCTCCGAGCAAGGGTGGTTCCGATGTGATAAGCCCTCCTGATTCGTCTCCAGGTATTTAACGTTTGACTGATACTAGAACGTCCAACGTCCCGAAAAACGCTGCTGCACTTAAACCATCTTTAACTTCAAGTTGACAATCAGCGACACTTGGGAGCGGTCTCGCGACCCAAGTTGCGTTCGGGCGCTCTCAAAAATATCAGCCCACGTGATGAGTGACGTGTCCATCTGCGCTTTGTTGAACTTCCCGTCTCGATACACTCTCTTTCAACGCCAACCACTAACGTCTTAAGCCACGACGAGCGCACGCAAGCCCACGCGAGCGCGATGGATGACGACGATGACCAGAGAGGCGGCTATCGATGAATCGAGGTCGATTGCGCGCTAGCGATGCGGCGAGGACCAGCGAAGGACTGCGGGCGAGGCGAAGACAATGGTTACGCGTCCCATTCCGGCGCAAACGGCGGATTTACGAAGCGGTGGTCCTTCGGCAACACCGCAATGGCGTGCCGGTCATCATCGTCGAGTTTCACCGCCAGCGCGTCGAGATTGGATTTCTGACTTTCGCGGTGTTGAGCCTTAGGAATAACGGCCACCCCGTTCTGTTCCAGAAGCCACGCAAGTGCAACCTGGGCAGCGGTCACGCCATGCTTGACGCCGATTCCCTGAAGTACGGGGTCACTCGCTGCCCTGCCTTGTGCAAGCGGGGCATAGGCGACGAGTGGAATGCCTTTCTCGCGCAAGTAGCTCAGCATTTTCGACTGGTCTAGAAACGCGTGGTATTCAATCTGGTGGCAGGCGATGGGTGCGCCGATTTCCTCGATGGCTTTTCGCAGCATCGTCACGTTGAAATTGCACACACCGATTGTGCGAACTGTGCCGTTCTGCAGAAAGCCTTGCATTGTCTCCATGACGGCGCCGAGGTCCATGTCACGCGACGGCCAATGCACCATGTACAGGTCAACGTAGTCGACACGGAGCTTTTCGAGGCTGGCGTCCAGTGCGCGACGAAGAGACTCCGGCGCGAGGTTCTCGTGCCATACCTTTGTCGTCAGATGCAACTGGTTTCGTGCGAGACCCGAGGCGGCAATTGCGGCGCCTACGGCTTCCTCGTTCTGATACATCTCGGCAGTGTCGACGTGTCGATATCCGAGTTCGAGGGCGCTCTCGACTACCGGCTGGCAGCCACCACCCGGCATACGGAATGTGCCAAACCCGAGGCGTGGCAGTTCAATTCCCTGTGTCTTCAAAGTTTCCATTGATGCATTCCCAAGCCGGTTCAGGTCTGCAGCGAAGGCCGCTGCAGCGTTCAGGAGGACAATTTCTCATCTTTTAATTGTTGAATAAAGTGCGTGCTGTTCAAATCACTCGTGACTAAACTATCTGAATGAGACGAGCATTGGAGAGGTCATGACGTTTGATGGTCGACTGTTTTCTGGCATCACCGTACTCGCCGCAGTCGCGGAAAGTGGCAGTTTCGTGCGCGCAGCAGACGCTCTCGGATTGTCACCATCGGGCGTTAGCCGTGCTGTTTCACGCCTCGAGAAGCGGGTAGGCGTGCGGCTGTTTGACCGTACGACGCGCTCGCAGACGCTGACCGACGAAGGGAGACGTCTATATGACGCGGTTGGCCCGCACCTGACGGGCATCGAAGAGGCGGCTTCGGCGGCGTCGGGTTCAGCGAACGTTGTGCAGGGAAAGCTTCGTGTTAACGTCGACCCGTTCTTTTCAAGGACGGTGCTGGCGTCAAGATTGCCGGATTTTTTGGCACGTCATCCTGACCTTTCGCTCGAACTCATCATGCGCGACGACGTTGGCGACCTCGTGGCAGATGGATTTGACCTTGCGGTGCGCTTTGGACCGCCGCCGATGGGAACACTGATTGCGCGCAAGCTACTCGAGACGCGCATCATTACCGTCGCATCTCCACGGTATGTGGCTGAGCACGGGCAGCCAGGAAAACCGGAGGAGGTGGGCAAACATCAGCGAATCATGTTTTATAACCCGGTGACGGCCAAGCCCTTCGAGTGGGAGTTCCATCGCGGTAAGAAGGTCACGAAGATACCTGCAGAGGGGCGACTTCTTGTGTCGGATGTCGAAACCATGCTCGGCGCGTGTATCGCCGGCGCCGGCATCGCCCAAGTGATGCAGATTGGCGTCGAACAGGTAATGCATGACGGCTTACTCGTGGACCTCTTCCCGGAGTGGCCGGACGAAAGATTTCCGCTGTATGCGCTCTTTCCGTCCCGGCGCCATCGAGCTGCGAAAGTTGAGGCGTTCATCAATTTCTGCCTTGAGTCATTATCGGCAGCGGCACCCGTTGCGCACCGTCAAACAGGCCTCCGGGGGGAACGGCGGCAGCGTAAAAGCTAAGGCGCGCACGTCATGGCGACCATGACAATTGATATCAAAACCGCGTACGAAAGCTCGTGGTGTACGCGAAGGCGAATACAGTTCTTATCAGGATGAGGGTGAACTGCGTGCAGGTGCATTCTAAAACTGGCAGGCGACAACACCGAGGCTCACTATTGGCGCTGACCGCGTGCAAGCGGGCTGCCCGCAAACGGGTCATCACGCCAATCCACGGCGGCTCGGCCCGACTGAACGGGCGGCCGCGCCTTTGCCGACAATTGGAAATGTTCAACGGACTGTCCCGCACTAATCGCTTGCTTCAGCCATTGCGGCATTTCACCTTCACCGCTCCACGTGTTTCCGGTCGCACTGCGATAGCGCGCTTCCTTCTGCTCTGCTTGCGCGGACGCTATTGCTGAAGCCAGGTCTTCTGGTCTGATGCCAAACTCGTCCATCCGGTGACGGAGATAAGCAATCATGCTGTCTCGCTTACGTTCATCCATGAAAGATTCCTTCTTTAAGGCAATTGCTTGGCGTTCATCGAACGCCGATTACGGTGAATCGCACCGTACGCGCATTGCGCCGATGTAATGAGGTAGTCTGCTGGTGGCTGGCTGCCGCATCCCGGGAAACGCAGGAGCAAGCGAATGCGGCGATTCTGATTGGAGAATCAAGAAACCGGTTCTTCAATGTCGTATTTGGGCGTCTGGATTGATACAGAACCTTCGGCAACCTATGAACTCATAGCCGTGGCGACAGTTCTTATCCTTGCTCATGCGGTCGATACCCTGCATAGCAGACGAGAATTCTTCTCGGGACAATGACGTCCCTTCGCTAAAGCGCGCCATGCCCGGCAGGCTCATGGCGTCTGCTTGTCGCTTTTCGGGCCACGCCGGCGCGACGCGGAGACCGGCCGGCAATATTTCGACAGTGAAAAGGAACTCGACTTTGCCGGTTTGCTCATTATGAGTGTCAGTGTCTATCGAGTCTGGACTTCACGCGGCTGAAGGAACGCGAGGCACGCGCCAGCGAAGAGGGCTGCGGCGATGACGTATATGCCTGCGTTGGTGCTGTTCGTCACATCTTTCATCCAGCCCACGATGGTTGGACTGACGAAGCCGGCGAGGTTGCCCACCGAGTTAATTAGCCCGATGCCCGCAGCCGCCGCGCTTCCGCCAAGCATGGCGCTCGGCCACGCCCAGAAGACTGGCATCGTTGCGAGTACGCCCGCCGTTCCGAGCGACAGGGCAATCATCGCAAGTTCAACATTCGAACCAAAGACCGTTGCAAGCAGGAGGCCCACGCTTGCCATGAGGCCGGCGGCCGCAAAATGCCAGCGGCGCTCGCGCAACCTGTCTGCACTTCGCGCAATCAGAAGCATGGCAACAATCGCGCATCCGTAAGGAATGGCGGTCAGCATGCCAACATCGAGCACATCCTTCACTCCGGCAGCCTTGATGAGCGTCGGCAAATAGAAGCCCACGCCATAGAGACCCATCATGCAGCAGAAGTAGATGGCGGCCATGAACCACACGCGGCCGTTGCCGAGGACACTTCCTACCGTGGCGTGCAGCTTTCCAGCACCGTCCTGCGCAATCTTCTCCTCAAGAAGCTTCTTCTCGGGCTCCGTGAGCCACTTTGCGGCGCGAATCCCGTTCGGCAGATAGATGAGCGTGATGACGCCAAGAACGATGGAGGGGATGGCTTCCAGCAGGAAGAGCCACTGCCAGTTTGCGAGGCCATGCACGCCATTGAATGCCTGCATAATCCAGCCCGACAGCGGGCCGCCGATGACCCCTGCAACGGGGATGCCCATCATGAAAAGCGCATTGACACGACTGCGGCGCTCGGCCGGATACCAGTAGGTCAGGTAGAGAACGATACCGGGGAAGAAGCCGGCTTCGGCAATGCCAAGCAAAAAGCGCAATATATAAAACGAGGTTGGCGTTGACACGTAAAGCGTGGCGGACGAAATAACCGCCCATGTAATCATGATTCGGCTTATCCACAAGCGGGCGCCGAAGCGATGCATCAACACATTGCTGGGAATCTCGAAGAAGAAGTAACCGATAAAGAAGATGCCAGCACCAAGGCCATAGACTGTGTCGCTGAACTTCAGGTCGTTGAGCATCTGCAGTTTGGCGAAGCCAACGTTGACGCGGTCCAGATACGCCGCCACGTAGCAGAGGAAGAGAAAAGGGAGAAGACGCCAGGTGACCTTGGAGTAAGCGAGGGATTCCAACTTGTCCCGGTCGATACTGGGATTCAGGATTGTAGCGTTCATTGTCTCTTAATGCTTTGGGAGTTATCTGCTCGCACCCTCAGGTCCTGCGAGGACCGCGATTGCCGGACGCGCATCGGGCAGCATACTGAAGAATTTGAGTTCACGCTGTCTGTCTCGTGAAAGGTCAGTTGTCGAATCGCCGACGCAAGCGAGGAGCGAGCACATCCAGACGCGACGCTTTGCCGGGCGACACGACAGCTTGGGTGAGTGCCCGGGCGTCTTCGTCTTCTTCGATATCGTCGACGAAGGACTTGTCCATCTTTAGCGTGCTGATGGGAAACCGCTAATGTACGCAAGGTTGGAGTAACCGGTCCAGAAATCGTCTAGTGCGACCTTGATGCCCATACCTGAACCCGCCGCCAGTCCAGAGGTTGCGCGTTACAGCGACTCAACGGCTTCGAGTCGCGCTTGCGCTATCTGCGCAATCTGGCCCGGGTGTTGGCTGTGGTACGTGTCAAACAGCTGCGAGCATAGCTGGGCAAGTGAAGCAAGGTCCACTGCCTGGTCGGCGTGCTCGACTTCGCGCGAGTTGAGTACATCATCGAGAACCGGAGCGAGACGGCGCAGTCGCACAAACGTGCTGGCACTTAGTTTCATACTAAATCTCCTGTGACCAGACGCTGCGGCGCACCGAGTCGACCAGCGACAAGGCGAAACTCTGCGCTCCGTCAGCCTGGCTCGTTAAAAATGTCCGTTGCATGCAACGAGTTTCATGATGTCTCTACCCGCAATGGGGGTGGCAATGCGGGACCGCCATAGGTCGGAATCCGTAGTTAATCTTGACCGTTCAATACTAACCATGCGCTGACCGGCAAATTACGATTCTGTTATCTACGCCTCCACGGTCGCTCCCGTGCGGCGCGCATCGCTTTTTCAGGATGACGTCACACGGGTCAACCGCACGACAAATAGCCGGGCGTGACCAGTTACATGCGGGCACATCCGGAAAGAAAGAGGCACGCTCAAGACATAAATCGTAAAGCCAACAAACGGTTTGCCCATCCAGGGAAAACCGTTCTCTACCGGAGGCTGTGTTGCTGGCGCGCGATGCTTACCTATGCGAGCGGTAGTGCTGGTGAAATTGATGATGGTGAGGTTGGTAATGATGCCGCACAGGGGCGTGTCGTTCGTCGCGATGCATGTCAGCGAAAGACACCGCCGGGGCAGCGAATGCGGCTACGAGCAGAACAGCAAGAGCTTTCTTGAGAACGTGTTTCATGGAAATCCAGGTGGCAGTAAGGGCGTGTCGGACGAGCGATGCAATGCCGCTGGCGACTGCGATGCGGGGATAGCTTAGCGCAGTACTCGCTTCATAAGCGCTGCATTTCTGAAAGGCAAAAGACGCAACAATCCCACGACTCAACCGGGAGCACGTTCACGAATCCGCAGTTTAGCGGTGTTCCCGCGGCATGACCGCAGCGCGAAAGGTTTCCTGCTTGGTCGACGCATTCCGGACGAATAGGAAAGCGTGGACGAAAACGGACGTACAAATGCCGCACGTCACGCGCTTGCTGCGGCTACGAGGAAGTCGCATCGCTCACCGCGTTTGTCGCCTCTCGCTCACCCTATACCGCTGATGTGCCTGACGGATTGGAAGCCGGTCGCGACGTCCCGGGAACCGCGGCTGCCACTGCCACTTTCTTCGTCGGCTTTATCGTCTTTCTCCTCATCGGGGCTTCAGTCAAGACGGAATGAGTGTTCCCGTTCATGTCTCATTTGTAATCTCGCGTTCATGCGGACGCAAGAGACATCTCTCCATACTTGTCTTTCCGGCTGTATCCGACGAGTCAAGGAGAGCGTGATGAAGTGGCCAGCATTTGCATTCGGTTTAGTGACCCTTGCTGCAACGGGCCTGGTGGCGGCGCAAGAAACGCAGGTCAGCCAGGGCAAGACCCGGGAGCAGGTGCACGAGGAACTTGTTCAGGCCTGGCGAGATGGATTGTTGCCCTACAAGCGGTTTGAGTATCCTCCGAGCGCTGACACCATCGCAAGAAACAAAGAGCTCTACGCAATCGCGCATCCCGAAGATGCTGCAGTGAAAGAGGCTTCCAAAGAGGCCCAGTAAGTGAATTTAAGGCCCTACACCTAGCTATTCGCTTCAGGATTTAACGCTGATTGGGCGGCCGTCTGCTGGCGTATTCGAAAGAGTACGCATGCCCATCAGGCACTTCCGAACTTTGGTTGTTAGCAACGACGGCGGCCGACCTTTTCTCACGGTTCGCCCTCAGCGTCATTCGAGAGGAAATCGTGCTTAAGTTGATTGCGTTGCTCGGCGTGGCAGCGAGCTTGGTTGGTTGCGCGGTCGCACCAGGATATGGAGGCGCCCAGCCATACGATTCGATGTATGGCTATCCCGTCTACGGCGCGGGGTACAGAACCTGCAGTAATTGGGGTGGCTGCGGAGGTTGGGGCGGATATCACTGGCATGGCGACCGTTGGCACGGTGAATGGCACGGCGGACATGGAGGCGGCGGCGAGCATGCAGGCGGAGGCGGCCATGGTGGCGGAGGGGGTCATGGTGGCGGAGGCGGCCATGGTGGCGGAGGCGGCCATGGTGGCGGCCGATGACACGTTCTCCTTGTCGGACTCAATACGGTCGCTCACGTTTCGCGTTGAATTTAATCAAATGGAACTAAGGGGCGCGGGTACCCACCGATTTCACCGAAGCAAACATGAAAATCACACGCACCATCTCGACTGTTGAAGTCCACACCGGCGGTGAAGCATTCCGCATCGTTACCAGCGGTCTGCCGCGTCTTCCTGGCGATACTATCGTCAAGCGACGCGCGTGGCTGAAGGAGAACGCCGACGAAATTCGCAAGGTCCTGATGTTCGAGCCTCGCGGTCATGCAGATATGTACGGTGGTTACCTGACGGAACCGGTTAGCCCGAACGCGGATTTCGGCATAATCTTCCTGCACAACGAGGGTTACAGCGACCACTGCGGGCATGGTGTCATTGCGCTGTCGACGGCAGCGGTCGAGCTGGGTTGGGTGCAACGTCAAATACCAGAGACGCGCATTGGCATCGATGCGCCGTGCGGCTTCATTGAAGCGTTCGTGCAGTGGGACGGTGAGCACGCGGGAAATGTCCGCTTCGTGAACGTGCCGTCCTTCATCTGGAAAAAGGACGTCACGGTTCAGACGCCATCGTTCGGCCCCGTGACTGGCGACATCGCCTTCGGTGGTGCGTTCTATTTCTATACAGACGGTCAGCCACACGGTCTCGAAGTGCGTGAATCGTCGGTTGAAGAGCTCATCCGTTTCGGTGCGGAGGTTAAGGTGGCCGCTAATGAGGCGTTTCCGGTCGAACACCCGGACATCCCTGAAATCAACCACATTTACGGGACCATCGTTGCTAACGCGCCCCGGCACGCCGGTTCCACGCAGGCCAACTGTTGCGTCTTCGCCGACCGTGAGGTCGACCGGTCACCGACAGGCTCTGGAACGGGTGGGCGGGTTGCACAGCTCTATCTGCGCGGGAAGCTAGGGAAGGACGAGACGCTTGTAAACGAGTCCATCATCGGCACCGTGTTCAAGGGACGAGTTTTGAGCGAAACGACCGTAGGTGATTTCAAGGCTGTCATCCCCGAAATCGAAGGCAACGCTTTCGTTTGCGGCTTTGCAAACTGGATAGTGGATGAGCGGGACCCGTTGACATACGGGTTCCTCGTTCGATAGAGCGATTGCAATAGCGGTACCAGGTTGGCACGTGACGCTGAGCAATCAGCCTCGCGCGCCTTTTTTATGCAGCGCTAATCTGATTACTGCGATAAACAACAAGCGCGCGGTCCCAGCGGAAGCCGGGACCGCGGGAATTGACGGTTACTGTGCAGGGTCGAAGAAGTTAGCGATTCCCGGGTAGGTAACTGCGTCCATTTCCGCACATCTGTTTGCTTATAAGTAGCGGAAGCGATAGTGCGCCCGCGCATCGAACGCCTCCAACAAACGATTATTGATGCGGCGGTGGAAGCGGCGGAAGTGGCGGAACCGCTGGAGGCGGCGGACGATGTGGAGGCGGCCGATGGTGATGGCGCCGTGGTGGTGGCAACGGCCTGCATCTCCGAA
>NZ_WOEZ01000152.1 GCF_013177735.1 Paraburkholderia elongata
CCGTCGGCGCCTTCGCCTTTTTCTCGACCGGAGTCACCACTTTCTTCGGAGCCGGCTTTGCTGCAGCTTTCGTTGCACTCGTTGTTGCCATAGATTCCTCGTCATTGGTCAAAGGTTGGCCCGAGACTCTTGCCTTTGCGTAGTCACCGACAATACGCAAAGGTCTAAATCCTCAGGCTGGCGCTAGCGTAGCAACTCGGATTTGAATCTGCAACGGGGGAGGCCCTAAAACAAGGGGTTTGGTGTCGAGTTGACGCAAAAGCGACGACATGTGCCCCTCCGGCGAAGGCTGCGCCCACGTAAACGGCTATGAGAAAGGGTTTGAAGCACGGGAAAGAGGAGCAAACCTCTCGCGCAAGTCCAGCTTCGGGTGTCTGGGAGCGCGCCGAGGGCAGCAAAGCGAAGATTCCGAAGGCGATGGACGATGCGTTTTCGGAGCAACAGTCCGATGACGAGCGCGGATAAAAGCACCATCGACATGTTCAATGCCGAGCAGGTGAGTGAGCCGCGCGAAGATGGAGGGCCGTGAGCTGGCGGAGTGCGAAAAGGACGAGAATGTTGTTTTGACGTTTAGGCTGATTCCCGAGCACGACATGCGGGGCGCTTTTCTCTGGTCGCGCTGGACGTCTCGCGGGCGAGCCAGACTTGCTCTCATTTGCGGCCATTACGGACGAGTCGCCACCTGAGGTCGCCGCCGCGGGTCATGACCGGTGCATCATCCCAATTAAGCCGGAAAATATAGATGCATGGCTCAACCCGGACGCGTCGAATTTGGAGGCAATGTACGCCATACTTGATGACAGGGAACATCCGTATTACGAGCATCGACTTGCGGCATAGCGATTGGCCAGGCGAACGTCGGTGGTGGCGGGGACGGTGCGCGCATCGGTGGTCGTGGCATTGGCGGCAGCGGCGTCGTGATTGTCGCGTACTGACTTACTGACGCACCCCGCCGAACCAAGGCGCCTGCTCTCTCTCAGGCACTTTGCATTTCAGCGCCAGGTCGCGGAACGCCTCACTTGCGCTAGACTGGCTTGAGCAACCGGAAGGAGACCTGGATGATACGTAAGACGCTCAATGCCTCGCAGCTTCAGCAGGAGGTCAACCGGCGAATCCATCGACTGCAGGAAATCGTCGAGGATGGCGTGAAGATTCGTGTGCCGCGGCCGCAGTTGCAAGAGGCAGACAAGACAGGCTGCAACTGGAACATGACCCACTTCGGCAACGCAGTCGGCTTCGAGCGCGACATCGAGGGCGTGCTCAAGGCCGTGCGTGCGGAATACAACCTCAATACCGAAGTGAAAGACACCGGCAACCCGTTTGGGGACTAACCGCGAAAGACATCGATTCCTTGTTCGTTTTTGATGGCGTGGGCACTAATGGTGCGCTTACCTCAAATGGTCTACCTTGCGACGCCCCGTCGCAGATATTCCTCGCTTTAAAACCTATGCTTTCTACGAGTACCGATTGGCTGCGTGACCGCTCGCAATTATCGGCAACTGACAAATGGACCTTTGGATTCAACCCTGCGCGCAGTGCGCTGAGCTCTACGGGAAGTCGGCAGTTGAACCTCCGCCCCAAACCCTCACACTCAACGGCGTCGGCGCGGTGAAAGATGCGCGAGTCGAAGAGCACTACGCCTGCGTTCGGTGCCGCGCGGTATTTGCACGCATTCTCGGTGGGCCGCCGACGCGGCGGATTTGGATGTTGCTGAACGCCGGCCAGCATTGACGCAGCGTATGCTCGCACTCGCATGAGCGCGAGGTCCTCACTCCTGAATTTCTCCAAATCGGAAGGACGCGGCGATGGGTACAGCGCAGAGAAAGTCGCGTGACGGCGCCCATGCTATTCAATGACGACAACGCATCGGTCTATTTTGCGCCCCCTCCCTGCGAACGCCGAAGCTTATCTTAAAGGGGCAATTGCGCTATGAGCTCGAGACGACCTGTAGCTGGAATCGATATTGGCGGCGACCGGAAGGGAAATCATCTAGTTATCCTGCGTGGCACCCAGATTGTGTGCAACCTCCGCAAAGAAGCGCCGGAGCATATGCTCGAAAAGTGCCTCCAATTTGAGGTAGCAGCGGTGGGCATTGACGCACCCTGTCGATGGCGAATTGGCGAGGCCGGCAGGCAAGCTGAGAAATCTCTTGCTCAGCAACGAATCTTTTCGTTTGCCACACCGACTCGCGAACTGGCCATGGCCAGCCAAAGCGGATTCTACGGGTGGATGTTCAACGGCGAGCGTGTATATGATGCATTCACCCCACACTTTCCTATTTTCAGGAATGGTGGAGAAACCGGTGGCGGCGTGTGCTTTGAGACGTTTCCCCACGCAATAACTTGTGCCTTTCTTGGGAGGGAAGTCGCATCTGCGAAGAAAAAGGGAACTCAGCGCCGAGAAATCCTCAAACATGAGGGAGTTGAAACAACGCCGCTGCGGTCTATCGACGACGTTGATGCGGCGCTGTGCGCGTTGACGGCAAATTATCTACTTGACGGAAGAGTCGACGCGTATGGCGATGAGCTAGGGGGATTCATCGTGGTGCCTACTCCCGCTGTTCACGATAGGCGAGTTAGTTCAGACCTTTCCCACGACTGAACTAATACGGCTGATGCAATAGCGGCGCCATGTGTCCCTTGAGTCCGTTAGGCACAGACTTGAGTTCCCTCACAGGCGACGGCAGTTGTAATAGCGGCAATCACATTCCAGGAGGACTGGTGTATCTGAGACGACATTTGGTCTTGTTGCTGTCAATGGCAGCGTTTGGTTCGACCGCGGCATGGGCGAGCGATATTCGATGTGCGACCACGCGACAACCGGCGGAACGCGTGATATGCGACTACGCCATCCTGAACAATGAATACGACGATGTCTTCGCGCAGCAGCAGGCTCTGCTGAGCAGTGGAAAGCTCTCACCTGAACAACTCGCTCAGTGGCGGCAATCGCGCAACGCCTGCAGTGACGTCCACTGCATCGACGGCGTATTTGCTCGGTGGGCGGCGATGGCCAAGTCTGTCGAAACCAATTCCCGCGCTGCAGTGGCTCCGGTTATGGCCTCGGCTATTGCCATGGCTCCTGTCGGACCTGCTTTGGAAGCAATCGTCCTTCCCGCATCCCAGGCCTTGCCGACTTCGGAAGCATCTCTGGTGCGCCAAGGGAGTGCCGCCGGCGTGGCGCTTCCGAAACCCGTGGAGACACAAGCCTCTTCGCCTACGGTCGCGTCTGCTCCCTCGGGCGCGAGTGAATCGCGTGGCACGACCGGCATGAGCGCCGGCCTGATGACGGCATTGCTTGTCGCCGTTGGATTCGGCGCTCTCTTCCGACGCCGAAGGAGGAGCGGTGGAAGTACCGGGGAACCACCAAGTAATGTTCGCGGCAAGGACAAGCCTTGAGCGGACCGCATTGAAGGGCATGGAGCGCGGCGACGCAGTGTTGTGATTTTTCGCTTTAGTCAATGCGCTAGAGCGTCCGAAAGTCGTGACGCGCCACAACGAATTCGGCGTGGCGTGTCACCCGCGGCGGTCGTTGCCGAACCCAGCGGAAGCACGGCTGCCTCTCGGCGAAATTGCTTCGGCCAATCCAGATCGGCCGAAGCAATTCAATGGCGCGTCAACTCTCTTCAGCAAACGTCAGGAATTCATCCACCGCCGTGATGGTCTCATTGAGCTTTTCGACCTGCGGGATGTGGCCGCAATCATCAATCACCGTGACCGTAATATCGGAGACTTCCTTCTGCCATTCTTCCGTATAGCGGACCGGCACGATTGCATCGTCGCGACCCCATACGAGCAGTACCGGTACCTTCAACCGGTGCAGTCGAGTTCGCAGGCCACGGTCGGGGATGGGCCAGGCAAACTTGCCGGTACAACCGAACGCCCATACCCGTGCCGCGATTGCAGAGGCGGCGATGTTGGCATCCTCAGGGAGAGCCAGCATCGATTGGGCGGCGCGACTCGCAGGATCCTTGAACAGGAGTCCGGGCAACCGTTCGGCTGGGGCCGAAATCCAGTCGACGATCGGCAGGTCTTCCCGCCAAAGGCCGATCGGGTCTAGAAGGATCACCCATGAACCTAAAAACCGCAGTTGAGGCTGCCGGAACGGTCGGAGAAGCAATACGGATGCGGCGCTCTGCAAAATTGGCATACTCACCAAATGGGTGAAACAGGAAACGGGCAGATAGCCGCGCTGGGGCGG
>NZ_WOEZ01000153.1 GCF_013177735.1 Paraburkholderia elongata
CACGCGTTTTTAATGTGTTGCGGAGTTCATAGTAGCGACGCTCACGAACGAATCGATGCCCACCGACGCCTGTGTGTGGTTTTACGAATGTTGACCATTGCAAAACGGTGTTCAGGCCGAAACCCGGAGACTGCTGCGTGTACCGCTCATATGGCACCAACAGATGCCCGCCCTTCGGGTTCTATATCAGGTGGGAAGCACCACGCTCGCGCAGGAACCTCATCTAAAAGAGTTCCATGCAACTTATGGCTTTATATGTCGAAGAAACTCTCAGATTAAAGAAGAGGTTAAAGGCATATCTAGCGAATGGCTTTAGCCGATACGCAATCTAAAATTTAGTCCACGATAGGCAGGCATCGTCGGCAAGCGTGCGTCGTGCTGGGTGGTGTCGCGGTTGCGCGGTGTTGCTGATGGCATCAGCTATCTGAAGATTCCGGTGAGAGCGGTCTCCGCTCAGCTTGAGAATAGCCTTGGGAGGTATCCGATGCTTTCGCGAAAGATAATGGTAGCGACGGCACCAGCGAATCCGACGATGAGCGCCCAGCTTAGCCGCCGCCACTCAGTGGGCTGTCCGGCAGCTCTCGCTATTGATGCGAACGAGGGTCTGCGCTCTGTAAAAAAGTAGCTTGCAGATGGTGTGGATTCGTTGTCGCATCAAAACCTTTCCGTTGTGCGCAGGTCAGCGTGGTAGTCCACGAGGTGATGCAGATATACAAACGGGTCTTGGATGTCTGGATTCCGATGCGAGTGGGTCCAGAGGCGCGCCTGACGCGTCTCGTTGGGTGGCACGAGCCATTCATTGCATATCAAATGCTTGCTTCAGGGGGCGGGCGACCAGTTCTGATTGGGACAAAGCCGTTGCAAGCGCCTCGTCAAGGGCACTGAGTTCTTGCCACCGGGCTGCCCGGATTGTGGCCTCCAAGCCCAGCGGTTAATTGTCTGACAGAAGGTGCTTGGAGGCTCAGGTACCTCGAATGATGTCCACATAATCTATCGCCGTCGCCTGCCAACTCTGGAAATGAAGCGGTATGACAATGTGGTGGTGCGAACCGGGAGTTCAGGACGGAGTTGCGGCCTTGCGCAACTCCGTCCTGATAAATCGACTACTTCCTCGGTGATTTCGGCGCTGCGACGAGAATCAGGAGAATACTGATAGCTGAAATTGCGGCCATTGCCACGAAGCCACCAACGAAGGTTCCGCTGACTGTCTTGACATAGCCCAGGATGATAGGACTAAAGAATCCTCCTAACATGCCAATGGTACTGATGTAGCCAATACCCGCAGCCTTCGCGGACGCCGACAAATATTGGGTAGGCATGGTCCAGAATATCGCAAATGCCGTGAAGATGCCAATGGATGCAAGCGACAGAAGTACAACCGTGCCGTAGATGTTTGAATAGAAGAGACCGATAAGTGAAAAGCCGATAGCAGTTAGCGCGAAAGGAACTGCGAAGTGCCAGCGACGCTCGCGTTTCTTGTCCGAATGCCCAGCGATAGTAAGCATCCCGATTGCTCCGACGATGTACGGAATCGCGGACAGAATACCGATAGCGAAAACGTCATGGATGCCCGAATCCTTAATCAAGGTCGGAGCCCAAATGGCTAGCGTATTGTTGGCAGCGACGACGCCAAAGTAAGCGAGACCGAACGCGTAAATCCGCGGGAGCTTGACAACGTCGCGCAGACCAACAGCATTGTGATTGGCGCTTCCGTGGTCCTCCTTCAAGTCCTGCAGCAGAAGTGCCTTTTCTTCACTGGTGAGCCACTTTGCATCCTTGGGATAGTCCTGGAGATAGTAATAGGCGAAGATGCCGAGAGTGACTGTGGGCACCCCTTCGACGACGAAGAGCCATTGCCAACTGCTCATCAGGCCCCACGCTTCCGAATACTTAAGTATCAGGCCAGATATTGGGCCACCGATGACTCCGGAGGCTGTTGCTGCGAGATAGAAAAGCGACGTAATACGGGCGCGTCGACTGGCCGGGAACCAGTAGGTGAGGTACAGGATAACGCCGGGCATGAATCCCGCCTCGGCTGCGCCGAGAAGAAAGCGGACCAGATAAAACTGTGTCGGCGTGTGTACAAAAGCAGTTAGCGCAGACAGTAGGCCCCAGAGAACCATGATTCGGATGAAAGTTGCGCGCGCTCCTACCTTTTGCAGATAAAGACTGCTCGGGACTTCGAAGATGACGTATCCGATAAAGAACAGCCCAGCGCCGAGCGCGAACGAGAAGTCGCTAAGCGCCAGGTCCTTCATGAACTGGAGTTTCGCGAAACTGATGTTGAACCGGTTGAGCTGGTTGATGCCGTACGCCAGAAACAGAAAGGGAGCGAGCCTCAGAATCAGTTTCCGGTACAGCCTGTTTCTTGTTACGTCGGCGAGTTCGGCAGCCTGGTCCATGTAGGCGCTAGTTTCCATGTCTCTCTCGTTATTGGGTTGATTGATACAAGTTCAGTAACGGATACTAAAACTGCATTCTCGATGCGGTCGCGCTGGCGAGGTAAAATTCTGTCGTTCTGTGTCAGCTCGATTTCCGGGAAGTGTCAACGAACGCAGCTTTCTCGCGAATGTGCTCTCGCAATTCGGCCAGATTCGGCACGACGCCGATTCCGGGCGCATGACCAAGATGCACGTGACCATTGGTGAGCGTGTCGAGTGGGCCATGCAAGAGGGTGCGAAGCGGATTCGGATTTGCATCGATTTCAAGCGTGCCATCTCCGCCAGTCGCCGCAAGCAGATGAGCGGAAGCAAGAAGTCCGACGCCACCGCCGAGATAGTGCGGGCAATACGTAAGTCCGGCCGCTTGTGTTGAACGGATGACGTTCAGGCAGCCAGAAATTCCACCCCATTTGGCTGCGTCCGGCTGGATAACTGAGAACGCGCGTGACGCGATTGCGGCGTTGAACGCGTCATCGCCGGCGATGTTTTCGCCCCCCGCGAGTGGCATCGGGGCGTTTCCTGCAAGCGCTTGCCATTCGCTCAACGGACGGTCGCAACGCAGAGGTTCTTCAAGCCAGCCCAGATTGAAAGGTGACAGCAGAGGTGCGATTTCAAGTGCCTGCGCAAGGGTCCACGCCTGGTTTGCATCGACCATCAGCCGGCGAGTTGGGCCAATGATTTCCCGGAGCATTCTCAGGTTATTGATGTCGCGGTCGACTCCAAAGCCGACCTTCAGTTTGAACGCCTCGTATCCCTGCTCGAGCTTGTGGGCGACAAGCTGAGCGGAGCCAACCGGGTTCAAGCCACTCGCGTAAACGGGAATATTGTCGGAGGTGCCCCCAAGCAGATTCCAGAGAGGAAGCCCGGCGCGGCGGGCACGCAAGTCCCATAGCGCCAAATCCAGTCCGGCAATCGCCTGTGCGAATGGGCCAGGTTCACCGGACTGCAAGGCGAGCACTGCGGTGCGCTTGGTCAAGTCACGGAACACATCAGCGGGGTCGGCAACGCGGCTACCGGCGAGCATCGGGGCGAAAACGGTCGACACGAGGGCTGCGCGATGCTCGGCGCCGCACGCCGGGAAGTTGGACCAGACTTCACCCCAGCCGGTGCAGCCGTCCGAATCAGTAACTGAAACAAGCACAGCAGGACGGTCGTGCATTGTGCCAAACGACGTTCGCACGGGTGTCGCAATTGGGCAGCGAAGAACGTGAACGTCGACACTTTCAACTGTGAACGGCTCGACCTCGACTTCGCTTTTTTCAACTTGCTTCATTTAATGTGGGCCTCTTATTGGGGGCGGATGTCCTGAAAAAGACTTGAGACTAAAGTATGGTTTACCGTACTATAAGATGTTACGACGTTCAACATTTCTCCTGCTGCCCCAGGGTTTACGAGCAGTACCGCTCGCGGGAACCCACGGTGACAGGAGACAGCACGCGAACGTTTGGGTTAAACGCCTGGTAACGGGTGACGTCGTTGCACACAATCCACAGTTCTACTTGCTCCGGTGAACCTGCCATGACGCAAAGCCTGTCGTCGAGTTCCGTACCGCTGTATCTGCAAATTGCCGGAACGCTGCGCGACAGAATCGTTCGGGGCGCGTGGCACACAGGCGATGCCATTCCGACGTTCGACAAGTTTGCCAGTGAATTCAACGTGGCGAGAGTGACGACGCGACAGGCTGTGCAATTGCTCATCGCCGAGGGGGCGCTGTTGTCTCATCGTGGACATGGCATGTTTGTTACCGCAAGCAGGCGCGCCAACCTTGCTCAGATGAATCGTTCGATGGCACCAGAGCCTCTGGGGATTAACAACCGCAGTCGAATGCCGCCGGTGCGTGCGACTGAAGGCAAACTCGCTTCGTGCTACACGCACATGAAGCGAAGTCACTCCACTGATGGCGTACCTTTCTGCGTGATTTCGCTATATCTGGACGAGCGGATTTACGCGAGTTCTCTGAGGCGTTTTCGTGAAAACGCCGTGATTCCGCTTCTTCTGGAACCACCTTTTCCTATTGCGCGGGCACATCAGACACTCACGTTCGATAGTACAGACGCTGAATCTAAAGGACTCCTTTGCGTATCGGTGAATTCCCCGGTAGCGCATGTGCATCGCGTATTTTTCGACCAAGATGATGTTGTAATTCATTGTGCGGATGTCGTCTATAGAGACGATGTTGTACGCCTTGATATGAAGCTGTACCCAGACGACTTGTCACCTAGTCAACGGGAATTTTTCTCAGACATCCCTAACCGCTCTAACGGTCTGTTCCACTAGAAAAGAAAAGTCTCGCTTTTATCGATGTTAGAAAGTATGAGGAATGTTTAGACATGAGCACACAACGAAGGAAAATTGTAGTTAGCGAATTTATGGATTCGTCCGCGGTCGAATCACTGCGAAAGCATTTTGACGTGCTGGACGACCGCACTCTGGTTGACGACCCCAAACGTCTGTTCGAGGCTGTGCATGATGCCGATGCAATCGTTATTAGAAACCGGACACAGATAAATCCGGCACTGCTTGAGCGTGCACCGCGTCTGTCTGTTGTTGGCCGTCTTGGAGTCGGGTTGGACAATATCGACCTGAAAGCATGCGAGCAACGGCAGGTCAAGATTATCCCGGCGACGGGCGCCAACGCCCTGGCGGTCGCGGAGTACGTGATTTCGACGGCGATGATGCTGTTGCGCGGCGCCTATCTGTCGTCCGCCGAGGTTGCATCCGGGGATTGGCCTCGACCGCAACTCTCGAATGGCCGCGAGTTTGCCGGTAGCACGCTGGCGGTGGTTGGCTTCGGAGGCGTTGGCCAACTCGTTGCTCGACTGGCCATTGGACTCGGTGTTCAGGTTATAGCGTTTGACCCGCAGTTGGCCGGGGATGCAGAAGTGTGGCAACTGAGCGGCGTGCGACGTGTTTCTTTCGAAGAGGCGCTCGCCCAGGCCGATGTATTGACCTTGCATGTGCCGCTTCGCGACGAGACGCGGAACCTGCTGGGGCCAGTCCAGATTAAGAGCCTGAAGCCCCATGCCGTCGTGATTAACGCGGCACGTGGCGGAATCATTGACGAAGCGGCGCTCGCAACCGCATTGCGTGAAGGGCGTGTGGGCGGAGCCGCGCTGGACGTGTTCGAGGAGGAGCCCATGCGCGACGGCTCGATGTTCGCTGGTCTGCCGAATGTAATTTTGACTCCACACATTGCGGGGTTGACGCTTCAGTCTAACGAGCGTGTCAGTACTCTCATCGCCGCGCGCGTGACGGAAGCTTTGTCTCAGGGCGGCTGCTGACTCCTCTTTCGCAGGAAAGCGCTGTTGCTTGACGCTTGACCGCCGTTAAATTGGTACGAAGCCAGGAAGCGATTTTGCAAGTCCAGAGAGTCTGCATCCTGGCAATGAAGTTCGACCGTCACCGGATTTTCTCTGCCGCGCTCACGCCAACTCATCACGAATTGCTGCACACGCGTTATAGTAAAGATTCTAAAGTACATAAGTATCGATAATGTCGCGCGCCTCGTCGAGCCCAATTCCCCTGTACCTACAAATTGCCGACTCGCTTCGGGACCGGATTGCCCGCGGAGTTTGGCAGCAGGGCGAGATAATTCCGACTCTCGAGCAGATTGCCGACGAATTCGATGTCGCGAGAGTAACAGCCCGCCAGGCCGTACAACTCTTGATGAGCGAGGGTGCGCTCACTCCTCAACGAGGCAGAGGCACCTTCGTTTCCGCAACAGCACCAACGTTGAAGCCGGTGCAAGTTGTCACAACCCTCGCGGCGCTGGTCGAAATGTATCAGGCAACGACCCAGCAACTGCTCACTGTCGAAGAGAACAGGAGAAGGCCACCTATTACGACAGCTGACGGGGTGCTTGCGGAACACTACGTGCATATGAAACGGGTGCACTCTTCGGATGGTTTGCCGTACTGCGTCATTTCCCTGTACCTGGAAGACAAGATTTTTTCGATGTCGCCCGACAGGTTCCGCGAAGAGCTGGCCATCCCGACTCTTGTGGAGCTCTCGCCGCGCTCCATTGCAAAAGCGCGACAGACTCTGACCATCGGCAGCGCTGACGCTGAGACAGCACGCTTGCTGCGGGTACCGACGGACTCTCCCGTGGCTCGTGTCCAACGTGTCTTCAATGACCTTGAGAACGTCGTTATTTACTACGCAGACGTGGTCTATAGAGGTGACGCAGTCAAGGTCGAAATGGATTTGGGAAGCCTGCCTGTTAAAAACAGCAGCTAACCGATGGCGCCTGAGTAGCCGATACGCAACCTTCGCGGCAATCCTTTCGCTTCGCGCCTCTCGATATAAGCCATCAACCGTTCGTTGAGGGCGCGGTCGAGGCAATAGGTCACCTCGTGTTGTGGCCCACCGAGGCCCACGACCTTTGAAACCCGAAGCGCGAATCTCCGCCGCCGCTTTGTTTGGACGGTCCCCGGCGTGGCTGCAGCAGGGTGGTCCGTTGGCGGACAACTGTACGCAGTGCCTGGAGTTCGCGTCGTGGACGTCGCGATGGGTAATGTGTGCCTGGCTCGCGCAGGTTTTCGGCGGACGTCGCCGGCTATCAACGAGCGAAATCCGCGTCGAAGGTTGTTATATGCAATTCTCGCCGAGGGCGGATTCCTCGGCATGGGGGCAAGTTGCATGCGATTCTCGATAATGGCATGCAACCATGCTCACGCTAAATAGTACGTTGAACTCCTGCAGTACTGCCTTCGAGTGAATAGAGGGAATCGTCCACTGCGAGTGGTTCTTCTGGCCGCATCCAGAACGAACAGACGATACCAATCAGCAGCATGGCAATGGACAATCCGAATGGCAGAGCCCAGTTGCCCGTACGGTCGATTACGAATCCGAACGTGAGAGGAGACAGCACTCCTGCGACCCCGAATCCGATATTCATGAAACTACTGGCAGTGCCCGCGAAGCGCGGTGCGATATCCATCGGCACCGACCAAAGCGGAGCGATTACGAGCTCCATGCAGAAGAAGGCACAACACAAACTGGCAGCCACGACGGTGAGGTCCTTGACCAGCAGGACTGGCGTCAGAAATGTGAGCGCACCTACCATGCCTGCAATGATGACGTTGCGTCGTGCCTTTTTCAGGCTCCCGCTTTTCCGGTACACCCTGTCGCTTATTGCGCCTCCGAGCGTGTCACCGAGAATCCCGGCTGCAAAAACCCCCGACGTGAAGAGCGCAGAGTTCTTCAGGTTGAGGTGATAGCTGTGTAAAAAGAAAGACGGAAGCCATGTGAGAAACACCCACAGCGTCCACGCGTAGCAGAAGTCGACGATAGTCACCGGAAGCATTCGCTTCAACAGGCGGCGGACTGGCACCTTGACCTTATCAGTCCGGTCTCGCGGCACTGGCAACGCGGCCAGTTCGGCTTTCGATACACCTTTGTGGAGTGCCGGTTCATCCCGAAAGTACCGATACCACACCGCCACCCACAGCACGCCAATCAGTCCAGCAATGACGAATGCTACGCGCCAGTTCCACAGCGTCATGAGTAACGCAATCATTGGCGGGGTTAGTGCGCTGCCTACCCGGGAACATGCGTGCGTGACTCCCTGCGCAAAGCCCCGCCGTTCGACCGGCAACCAGCGCGACATGGCGGAAGTCGCGGTGGAAAGCGACGGAGCCTCACCGACACCAAGGAGGAATCGGCAAGCAGCGAGCGACCAGAGTCCGCCGGCGAACGCAGTGAGCACGGACGCCAGCGCGACGGTCAGTCCGAACCACGCCAGAATCCGTCGCGGCCCAATCTTGTCGCCGAGCCAGCCCCCGAAGAGTTGCACAATGGCATAGGGATACGCAAACGCAGAGAAGGCAAAGCCCAGTTCCGTGTTCGAGAGGTGCAAATCATGCCGGATTGCTCCGGCCGCCGTTGCGATATTGACCCGGTCCGAATACTGAATCAAATACAACAGGCAGATAAGCAGCAACACCAGGTCTGCCGCAGTGGGTTTCCACCGACGAGAAGCCACGTTCCTGTCTCCTTGCCAGAAGTTTCTGGCAGTTGTATTAACGCGTATCAAGACATCGTAAGGCATGCTAGTGCCATAATTCCACGCATGTCAACCAGGTGGATTCGCTAACTACCGGGTTTTCTGAGGTCTTCTGCTGAACCAAGACCGAAGCGGTCATGAAAATCCGACTCCGAAGAGTGGCTCCACTCGTCGCGGCACTCGAACTCGCCTTGTCAGATAACTCAAGCCATCGTCCCAGTGTCAAAGCGGCCCCACTTCTCCGAGCATCCACCAGAGACAGACATATCGGTGTTGACAACGGCATGTCACCCCGCTAGGATTCGCTCATGTTGTCTTAATACAAGTTAAGACAAGCAAACAATCGTTGACAGACATTGCCCCACACCTACGGTGGCAGCGTTGTTTTCGAAATTGCGCGTTGAGCCCGTCGACTAATGAGGGTGGTGGCTGTCCCTATGCCCGCAGGGCCAGCGTGCCCGTCGCGGGAGGAGGCGTTGTCGCCCGACGCGGATTGCCCCACTTTACGAATCACTATGGAGACTGCGAATGCTTCTCAACGATGAAGAGACCGCAATGCTCAGCGGCGAGCGCGGCAAGGTCCTGCAAATGGCGATGCGCCATCAGGTGCAGGTCGGTGAATTCTTCGGCGCGCGCGACTTCGTGCCGGTGACGCAGGCACATGTGATGGCTGACACGGAAAGTCTCGGTCAGGCGGGCGTCATGTGGCTGGAGCAATTGTCCGAGGCAAGCGATGGGCGGCATGTCGTCTGCATTCCCACCATCACGGACCCACGCGGTACCGATTTCAGCAAAGCCAACGACCTTGGACAGCGCGACTGGATGGTCGAACTGGAACGCCGCGCAATTCACGCGTTCGAGAGGCTCGGTGTCAGCATGACGGACACCTGCATCAACTACCAGACTGTGCTCGCGGCGACGCGCGGCGAACACGTTGCCTTCGGCGACACTGGCGTCGTCATCTATTCGAATTCGGTGAACGGCGCGCGTTCGAACTTTGAAGGCGGTCCTTCCGCGCTGTCGGCGGGACTGACCGGCCGCACGCCGCGCTACGGTTACCACCTCGACGAAAAGCGTCAGACTACGGTTCGGTTCCGCGTCGACTTCACCCCGCGTACGCTGAACGAATGGGGCGCGCTCGGTGGTGTGATTGGCCGTCTTGCCGGCAACTACTGGCAGGTTCCGGTCATCGAGGGCATTGAAGGAGCGCCGACGTCGGATGAGCTCAAGCACTTCGGTGCCGCGATGGCCAGCTTCGGCTCCATCGCACTGTTCCACATGGTTGGCATTACGCCGGAAGCCGTTCGTATCGAAGACGTTGGCGGTGACAGGCTGCCGGTCCATCACCGGATTGACCGCGCGCAGATAGAAGCCCTTGCGGCCAGCTACGCGGTGACGAAGAAAGTGGACGTGGTTGTCTTCTCTGCTCCGCAACTGAGTCTCTACGAACTGCGCTCGCTTGCCGAAATCTGCGACAGGCGTAAGTTCAAGGTTCCGCTATTGGCAGTCACCAGTCCGCAGGTCGCGCCGGACTCTGAAAGGTTCGGCTACACACGCCGTATCGAGAGCGCCGGCGGGACGGTTCTGGCTGGCATGTGCTTCTACCAGTCGTATGCGCGCGAAATGGCCGAAGCCAAGGGCTGGAAGACGCTGGCCACCAATAGCGCGAAGCTGGTGAACATTCTGGGCGGTTACGGCTATACGCCGATGCTGGCGTCGATGGAAGAGTGCGTCAAAGCTGCCGAAACGGGAGAACTGGCATGAACGAATTCGTATTGACGGCGCGCCATGCGCTCGGAAAGAAGGTGTCGGCAGAAGCACTGGTTGCAAAGGATGGCTTCTCGGCCCGCTATGACCTGAACCGCCTGCAGGGTGTTTTCTCGCGGCCCACCCACAAGTTGGTCGGCCAGTCATACAAAGGCCGCATTCTTGTGCTCGATACTGCGAAAGGCGGTGTCGCGAGTGCATGGATGCTGCACGAAATGCAATCGCGAAACATGGCGCCAGTCGCAATCGTCTTCAACACCGTGAATCCGATTCTTGCGCAAGGTGCGGCGTTGGGCGGCATCTCGATGCTGGCCGGCTTCGACCGGGACGTCACTGAAGTCGTACCGCACGGCTCATTCGTCGAAATCGACCCTGAAGCCAAGACACTCCGCGTCCTGCGTATGTCCGTTGGAGAAAGCACGCCGGCATCCTTCGCTCACGGGCAGTCTGAAACTTCTCCGGTCCACGTGGTACCCCCACGACGCTGAGCATCCATGTGACAACAACGCGGACGTGTCTCGCGGCGTTGTTGTCTCAACATGCCCCAGCTTGCGCCGCACGCAGCCATGAACGCGCTTCACCTGCAGATTCGAACATGCGTCAGGAGAGCAATCCGGCTACCGGGCTCCCACACCATGTTGCTTTGGGCCGTTGTTTTCGGTGTGACGGGGGCATTTGCAACGGCGCCGTTTCGCGAGGGAATCGACCTGCTACAGGAGCTATTTGGCGCCGAGCCGGGAAATATCATCGAGATGGCCAGGCACCTGTCGTGGCCACTTCGCATCGCCTTACCAGCGGTAGGCGGCGTCGTTGCCGGCACATATCTCGTAATAGCCCAGCGACGCACTATCACCATCGGTGACGGCGTTGTATCCGTATGGCAAAGCATGTGGCGAAGCATCTCGTCGCTCTTCACATTAGCTAGCGGCGGGTCGATAAGCCATGAAGGCTCGACGGTTGCCGCCGGGCTTTACGCCGGCGGCAAGAACGTCGCAATTCTGGTGCAGAACCAAGGGTTGTACGCAGCCACTAAAGATGACTGACGCTCGCTTCACTCGTATGGGCGACGAACTGCGGCGCATTCGCAGCCAGTTGGTCTAAGGCTGTCCACAATCAGCCTGACCGCCCGATGGATTGCCTCATCTGCCAGTCAGCGAAGTTCGAGAAGCCAAAGAGGTTCGACGTTCACTCCGAAGAAGGCGTGAACATCGTTCTACGCCTGGTCATTTTGCACGGTCCAGCGAACTGGTCCCGCTGATATTCTTGATGGACGAGCCGACGGGCAACGGCCCTTGCACGCTCAGTGTGAACTCATAATTCTCGGGGCGAATGTAGAACGTCGTGTGTTCACGAAGCGTCCCGTTGCTTCCAAATGATTCGCGCTCCATAACCAGTAGCGCCGCGCGTGATGGGAGCCCGAGGACCTGACCGACCGAGGTGCCAGCGGTACGCGCACGAATGCGAATTTCTGCCTTCGCTACAGGCATGTTCAGCAGACTTTCCAGCAACACGTAGATTGGATTCCGGTTGACTTGCTCCCAGGTCAGCCCGCTTGCCTCGGGCGGCAAATATGAAACGACAAGCGCGATGGGCTCATCGTCGACCAGGTAGAGGCGCTTTAGCTGGAAACAATCGCCATCCCGGGAACCAAAGGCCTCTTTAACAGGCTCCGGTGGAGATGCAGGTCCGAACCCCAGCAGCTTTGTCTTCGGTTCAACACCTTGCGCGACAAGCGCGTCGTAGAAGCCGCGCATTGGCTTCAGGTCATGCAGAAACTTTTGACGTGACACGAACGTGCCTTTGCCTTGCTTGCTGACCACATAGCCTTCGGTCAGTAGCTGCGCAATTGCCTGTCGTACCGTGACCCGACTGACACTAAAACGTCGGGTCAACTCATTTTCACCGGGCAGTTTGCTGTCAGTCGCAAACGTGCCTGCGTCGATGTCGGCACGCAACAGGTCGGCAATCTGCACATAGAGCGCCGTCGCGCTATCCCGGTTGAGCAGCGGTTCGTTCTGAACGGTCGCAGCCTTGGATTCAGCGGTCGCGGAATTCTCATTTTCGGCCACTGGTGCTGCCGGAAGATGGGGGGGCGTCTGTCGACGTGAGGAGGTGCGTTTCTGAGTGTTGTTTTCCATCGAGTTTCGTCCAGAGATGACCAGTCGCCTCGCCTTTTTCAATTCAAAAAAGCATCTTCGGTTCAAATTCCAGCATGCGGCGCGCTTTTCCTTGCGGCGTCTTATTCGCTGTTGTATCAAGATACTAAGACATCTACATACAAGTTGCAATTGCCCACGTTTCTCCACAAGCTTGGGCGAAAAATGGAGACGCCGCGGCATGCAAACATTCGACTACGTCATCGTCGGAGCAGGTTCGCCAGGATGCGTTCTTGCAAACCGGTTGAGCCAGAACGGCAAATTCCCGGTATGCCTGCTAGAGGCAGGCCCGAAGGACGGGTGCCTCGCCGGGAAAGCACATGATGCGGCTGAAAATCGTGGATGCAGATACAGAGCAGCCGATGACCGTGAAGCAGGCTCTGTTGCGTACGCTAGGTTAGATGTCTCCAAATCGGAAAAACGCAGCGATGGGTGCAACGTAGAGATAATCGAGTGAGGGTTCCCGTGCAGTTCAGCGACGACAACTCCCCGGTCTATTCTGCGTTCCTCCTCTGCGGCCGCCGGGGCTTATTGAAATCGGCAATTGCACTATGAGCTCTGGACGAGCTGTAGCTGGAATCGATATTGGCGGCGACCGGAAGGGAAATCATCTAGTTATCCTGCGTGGTACCCAGATTGTGTGCAACCTCCGCAAAGAAACGCCGGAGCGTATGCTCGAAAAATGCTTCGAATTTGAGGTAGCAGCGGTGGGCATTGACGCACCCTGTAGGTGGCGAATTGGCGAGGCTGGCAGGCAAGCTGAGAAGTCTCTTGCTCAGCAAAGAATCTTTTCGTTTGCCACACCGACTCGCGAAATGGCCATGTCCAGTAAAAGCGGATTCTACGGGTGGATGTTCAACGGCGAGCGTGTATATGACGTATTCGCCCCACACTTTCCTCTTTTCAAGAATGGTGAAGAAATCGGTGACCGAGTGTGTTTCGAGACGTTTCCCCACGCGATAACTTGCGCCTACCTTGGGAAGGAAGTCGCATCAGCGAAGAAAAAGGGAACTCAGCGCCGAGAAATCCTCCAACGTGAGGGGGTCGAGGCAACGTTACTTCGGTCTATCGACGACGTTGATGCGGCGCTGTGTGCGCTGACGGCAAATTATCTACTTGAAGGGAGAGTCGTTGCGTACGGTGATGAGCTAGGGGGATTCATCGTCGTGCCCGCTCCCTCCGTTCACGGTATGCGAGTTAGTTCAGACCTTTCCCACGACTGAACTAATACGGCTGATGCAATAGCGGCAATCATATTCCAGGAGGACTGGTGTATCTGAGACGACATTTGGTCTTGTTGCTGTCAATGGCAGCGTTTGGTTCGACCGCGGCATGGGCGAGCGATATTCGATGTGCGACCACGCGACAACCGGCTGAGCGCGTCATATGCGACCACGCCATCCTGAACAACGAGTACGAAGATATCTTCGCGCAACAGCAGGCTCTGCTGAGCAGTGGGAAACTCTCGCCCGCACAACTCGCCCGGTGGAGGCAATCGCGGAACGCCTGCACTGACGTCCACTGCATCGACGGTGTATTTGTTCGGTGGGCGGTGATAGCCAGGTCTGTCGAAACCACTTCTCGCGCTGCTGTGGCTCCGGTTATGGCCTCGGCTACTGCCATGGCCCCTGTCGGACCTGCTTCGGAAGCAATCGTCCTTCCCGCATCCCAAGCCTTGCCGACATCGGAAGCATCTCTTGTGCGTCGAGGGAGTGCCGCCGGCGTGGCGCTTCCGCAGCCTGTGGAGACTCAAGCCTCTTCACCTACGGTAGCTTCTGCTCCTTCTAGCGCAAGTGAATCCCGTAGCGCGACCGGCATGAGCGCCGGCCTGATGACGGCCTTGCTTGTCGCGGTTGGATTCGGTGTTCTCTTCCAACGCCGAAGGAGGAACGGTGGAAACACCGGGGAACCACCAAGTAATGTTCGCGGCAAGGACAAACCTTGAACGGACCACATTGAAGGGCATGGAGCGCGGCGACGCAGTGTTGTGATTTTTGGTGATACGCCGCTTTAGTCAATGCGCTAGCCTTTTCTAGCGCGACCGTGGCATATTGCGACCACCTTCATAAGGAAATCACTTTATGGCAACGACTTTGGAAGCAATCCAGGCAAGAATGAAAAAACTGCAAGCACAGGCGGACGCATTGACGACAAAAGAAACCGCGAAGGTTTTGAAGACCATCCATGAGTTGATGGAAAAACACGGCCTGACGGCTGCGGACATTGATGGGCATCTTGGCGGCAAGCAGCGGGCGAAGAAGGTCGGAGCGAAGTCTGTCGGCAAGAGTAGTGCTGCTGCGGCCAAGTATCGCGACCCAAAAAGTGGCGCGACTTGGACCGGACATGGCCGCGCGCCCCAGTGGATTGCAAGCGCGAAGAACCGAGACAGATTCCTGGTTGAGGGAGCAACGGAGGCCACGAAGCCGGCTCCTGTCAGCAAAGCGAAGGCTGATGGCAATTATGTTCGCGGGCCCCAGCCGGCGCTTTATCGTGACCCAAAGAGTGGCGCGACATGGAGCGGTCGCGGCCGCGCGCCCGCGTGGATTGCTGAAGCCAAAGACCGGAATAAGTTTTTGATTGCAGGCGGCGCTGAAGCAATCGTTGCGACGACCGCGGGTACTGTGAGCAAGGCAAAGACTGCGGTCAAGAAGGCGGCGTCGAAGTCAGTCGGCGCGACCGGTAGCACGGGCCAGCGGAAGGGACCGCAGCCGGCGCTTTACCGTGAGCCCAAGAGTGGTGCGACCTGGAGTGGGCGTGGTCGGGCGCCGGCGTGGCTGGCATCGGTGAAGGACCGCAGCAAGTTTTTGATTGATGGCGCCGGCGCGGCGGCCGATGTGAGTGCTTCGACCAAGACGAAACCTTCGGCCAAAAAAGCAGTTGCCAAGAAAGCCGTCGTCAAGAAGGTTGCGGCGACAAAGACCGCACCGACGAAGAAGGTTGCGGTGAAGAAAGTGGTTGCCGAGAAGGCCGTGAGCGCGAAGGTGCCGGCTAGGAAGGCGCCGGCGGAAAAAGCACCGCGCCAGAGCGCGGCTGTGCCCGCTCCGGTGGCCACAGTCGAGTCTGGCGCCGGGTTGACGACCTAAACGTAGTTGCCAGGTGCCCGGTGGACCAGTGATTTTCTGGTTCCACCGGGTACACCAAGCCGACGACGTTTTATTGCGCCTGCGCTGCTTGACGTTGCGCGGCTTGCTGTTGAGCCTGCTCTTGAGCGTGCTGCTTCGCAAGGTGCCTGCCGACCATGCAGCCACCGACCGCACCAACGACGGCGTGGTGCCCCGCGTAATGCCCAGCGACCCCGCCTACCACCGCGCCCTTGAGGCAGCCTGCGGCGTTTGCCGTGCCTGCCGTTGCGAAGACTAGCGTTGTTGCAATCAAGGCGGTTCTTATCAAGCTAGCATTCATTCAAAGATACTCAGAGGTTGAATTTATCGGATGTGGCGCCGTCCGGTGTCGTTTCAATACCCGCGCCAATCACGACGCTCGCGCCACTCGTGCTCACGCCATTCCTGGCGGCGCCATTCACGTTCACGCCACTCGCGACGTTCGCGCCATTCGCGGGCCCGCCAGTCGTCGTCACCGCCGTACGCGACGGCGACAGGTGCGGGAGCATACACGACGGGAGGTGGCGGTGCGTACACCGGTTCTGCAGGCGCATACACGGCTCCGGGGATGCCCAATCCAATGGCGACGTCGACGTGTGCCGATGCTGCCGTTGATGCTGCCAGTACTGCCAGACCGAGCGCTGCGCCGAGAATTTTCTTGTTCATCTTCGCTACTCCTCGCACATTGAGTGCAATGTCAGTGACTACGGCTCGGAGTGTAAGGAGCGATGTCGGACACATGTGAAACGGCGGTGCGATATTGGTAACGGGGGATTACCGAAGACTCGTGGACTGACGGCGAACTAGCGCTGTTCGGATTCGGTCTCATCTATCTCGATAGAAGGAGCGTGCACGGATGAACTCATTTCAAGGCTCACGGCGTTGCCGGTCGGCACTCGGCCTTGCAGCGTTTGCATTGCAACTCCTCGCCTCCACTGCGGCGACGGCGGCCAGCTTCGATTGCCAGCAGGCACAACAACCCGACGAGCGCGCGATTTGTGCGTCCCGCCAACTCAGCGAGATGGACGTGGAAATGGCGGTGCGCTTCGAGATGCTGATGGGACTGGTGCCGATGGGGACGCGCGGTCACATGGGGGATGAGCAACAAGACTGGCTCGTGGCCCGAAACAAGTGCGGTTCGAATCAGCCCTGCCTCGTTGCGGCCTATCGCGACCGGATTGCGGTGTTAAAGGACGAGTACGCGCGACTTCAAAGCAGGGGACCTTTTTGACGCAGCAGTGCGGCTCGCCATGAAAGAGAAGGGTTTGATTTCTGCTGCACGCGCAAAGCGGAAACAGGCGTTTGCCGACTGCTCCCGGAATGCCGGCCGTAGCGCTTGCCTGGATACTCGTGGCATAGTGCGGCCAGTTCAATCGCAAAGAGGCGAAAATGGCACGCCCGCCCGCCGATGTGGATTGCAAACGTCAAGGACCGCTCCAAGTTCCTCATTGCAACTGGTGCTGACGCTGCTCCCGCAGCGAGCGTGGGTGCTGTGAGTAAGTCGAAGAGTGCGACCAGGAAGGCCTCGGCGGTTGCCGGAGCGCCTGCTCACAAGGGCCAGCGGAAAGGCCCCCAACTTGCCAAATATCGTGACCCTAAGTCGGGCGCAACCTGGAGCGGGCGCGGCCGGGCTCCGGCCTGGCTTGCTGGTGCCAAAGACCGGACGCAATTTCTGATTGATGGCGCCAGTGCTGTGGCAGATTCAGGCGCTGCGAGCAAGCCGCAAGCCGTCGCGAAGAAGCTCACAGCGACGAAAGCCGTACCGACGAAGAAGGCGGCGGTGAAGAAAACTGCTGCAAAGAAGGCGGTGAACGCGAAGGAACCGGCTAAGAAAGTGGCTAAGAAAGCGGCTAAGAAAGCGGCTGTGACGAAGGCCGCACCGGCTATGGTCAAGAATGCGCCGGCGAAGAAAGCGCTGCGCAAGAACGCCGCCGCTGTGACTGCTCCGGTGGCCACTGTCGAGTCTGGCGCCGAGTCGACGACCTGAGCGCAGTTGTCAGTTGCCCTGTGGAGCAGCGACCTGCTGGCCCCCGTGCCCAGATGACGAGCACGGGAAGTGTTTGAACAGCCTGCTAGACAAAAGGGTTATCGACAGTACTGGTCGGAGCCGGCGGCTCGTCGGCGACGTGCTCTGGCAATGACGTGTCTCTCTGCAGAACATCGACGACGCTCCCGATGGCCTGCTGCAGCGCGAGTGCTGCCTTCAGTCCAACCTTGTCGCGCGTTATCTCCAAGGTGCCGGATATAACGATGCGTACCGGGTCGTTGGTTACGGTCAGCGCATCGCCCTGAATATTCAGAATGTCCGTATCGTTCGCAAATGCCTTAAACACCTTTCAGCCCTCCGATTCGCTTGTCCTTCAGGGACTCTGGGATGCCGGGGAAACGCAGACCGCTCGCCGCTTCCAGCTCGTGCACAGTCCTCACGTCGTACCGGTTCGTGGCTTCATTGTCAACCACAACTGCAAACGCAAGGTGCCGCGATGGAACATATACGAGTTTGAACAGCTGAGTGGGTACGAATACGCCTGTTGCACCGATAGTTTTCAACTGACGACCGGTGAACATCGGACCGGTCACGACATATGTGTCATCAGCACTGACCGCTATACGGCGAACCGCCTCTTCGATGTGGGCCCATAAGCGACGGTTATTCGTCGGATTCTGTGGGACCATGTTTGCGAGCGAGAACGATTCCGCCATGGCTTCGTCGTTCCACCGGTCGCCAGCGGGACTCATGTGCCCCCGGTCGAAGCCGCTCTTTCGATAGTCGGCGAGCGTCGCACCGTCGCCTTCCGGCAGAGCAGTTTCTTCATAAAACTTGTTGGTGCGGACCTCGCCTTTCGCGGCAGTCAGGTGAGCGCTTGTCAGATGTTCGGCTGACCACAAGGGCCCATGGGTGACGCCAGAGTGAAGGACCTCAAAATCCGAGTAACACAGTGTCCTGGTCTTTGCCGCCAACTTCGCATTCGCGAGGACGGGAGGCTGTCCGTTCGGACTGAACTGAGGACATGCCGGACCAGCAGAAGCATGCGTTGCCACTGCGGCTAGCAGGGCTGCTAAGAGTTTCTTCATTCGCATTGGGAAGCAGTAACGGTGCGGGCGAGTATAGCCGAGCCATAGTTGAACTCAAGCACGTTGCGGGAGAAAGGCCACTAATATCTGGTTACACGGCTGCCAGCGCAGCGAAAGTCTGTTTGTGAAATAGTTCATCCGCTTGACCTTGATGCTTTGCGATGCGATTTTGCAGCTGTTCAGGGGGCGCCACCTCTTCTTGTAAGGTGCAATTGCCGACATCCTGAAATTGATGGCAAAGCACGGTCATTGACGTCATGCGGGCACCTGCGAGATGCGGCGGAAGCGCGGTCGCCCTGCTGGACCAAAGGTCGTTAAGAAAGCAGCGGGCGACGCCGCCGCTGTGAAAGAGGCTGCGTCGCAGACGAAGGGCAAACTGCCTCCAAAGTACATCAACCCAAAAACCGGCGAAACGTGGAGCGGTCACGCTCGCCCGCCGGCCTGGATTGCTAACGTCAAGGACCGCACAAAGTTCTTGATTGCAGGTAGTGCCGAGGCGACTGTTGCGGCCACCGCGGGCGTTGTGGGCAAGTCAAAGGCTGCGGTCAAAAAGGCGGCCTCGAAGTCGGTCGGCGCGACCGGTAGCACGGGCCAGCGGAAGGGACCGCAGCCGGCGCTTTACCGTGAGCCCAAGAGTGGTGCGACCTGGAGCGGGCGCGGCCGAGCTCCGACGTGGCTTGCTGGTGCCAAAGATAGGTCCAAGTTTTTGATTGACGCTGCTGAAGCGGTAGGCGATGCGAAACCGGCGGTCACGAAGGTTGTCGCGAAAAAGGCCCCGACGACGAAGAAACCTGCTGCCAAGAAGGCCGTGAGCGCAATGCCGGCGGTGAAGAGGGCGTCCGCGAAGAAGGCCGCGTCGGCTGCGGTAAAGAAGGCGCTGGCGAAGAAAACGCCACGGAAGAGCGTGGCCTGACTGCTCCGGTCGTTAGTCCACCTGCTTGCCCAACCTCGACGTCCACTCTTCCACCTGTTCCACGGTGAGTGGGGTCGTCTTCTCGAGCAGAGGCCGATTGCTCTCGCGGAGAAATGCCACGACCGCTTCGGCCCCCCTTAGCGGCAGGCGCAAGGCTACCGTGCTGACGAGGTTATTCCGCGACCAGTCATCTCCGTCCATGCCATTGTCCGACAAACTCCAGAGAGCGTCGGCTTGTTCGTCGATAACGTACTCGTGGATTGAGCGCATGAGGGACGGCTCGCCATTAACGTTGGCCAAAAGGCGAGCGCCATAGCGCAGCGCTTCCGCAGGGACCACAGGCCTTTGAGGCCATTCCCCGAACTGCCGAAAGGCATTGTCAATCGCCTGAAATGCTCGCTCGCGGGCCTCGGCTTCCATACGACGTTCTTTACCCTGACGCTGTTGGCTTACAACGCCGTCAATCTCCAGTTCGGTTGCGGCGCGCACGGTGAGTCGGAATTGGTATTCGTGGCACATGCTACCGCCCACGCTGGATGCATCCTCGACAAAGCGGCCTTTCGAGCACTGTAGGACGACATTCCAGCGCCCGTCACGGGTCTTGTAGGTGCCGCGGGGAAGCCCGTTGCCGCTGCGGTCTGCAAAATGGTACACATTCCAGGTACCCGAGCGTGCGTGGGCCTTCTCGGCGTTGGCAGCAGCACCGACTTGAGCCAGAGTCTCGCGGCGCTCGCCGGACCCGCGCGTGTCGATATTATGTGCGGTCGCCTTAACCGTTTCCTGGCCTGCTGACATTGCCAAGGCTTCCGCGTACGGCCGCATGCGGTTCAAGGCACGCTGCAGGCTTTTGCGAGCAACTAGCGGCACTTCCCAGCGGCTGGTGCTTCGGTCGAACTGGGCACCTGGCACGCCGCGAACGAGATTGACCATCTGCTCATGATAGGGAAAATTCAGAACGTACTTGTGCCGTGAGGCGGCCGAACCAGTGCGACTTACGCAATCGTCGCTCCTGGTGATTTCGAGTGCGCCGATTTTTCCCGCTAGTGGTTTCGTTGCTTCCTCGGCCAGCAATGCCTCGACCCGTGCGGTTTCAGACGCAATAGCGCCCGCTGCCGAATCGCTACCGCGCGGCGCCTTGCCGAGCTCCAGAGCAATTTTCTTCAATCGCTTGCCGAAGGCAACTTCATGCTCTCGGGGGAGGGTCCAGGTTTTCCGCAGTCCGTCCCACCGTGCCTTAGACGCCTTGACCGCCTTTACGACCGCTGCGTCGTAGTTGAAACGGAGCTCGAGCTGGGTGTCGTGCTCTTTGACCGTGAGCCCGAAGGTTGCTGCGGGCCAGTTCTGGTGGGCAAAGTCGACTGCGTCCGAGGCGTCTTTCGCTGCTTTCTTGTCGAGCTTAGCCCGCTGCCTGGCTTCTAGCGCCAAGGCCTCGGGTGTAAGCAGGGAGCTTGGGTCTCCAGACGCGAACGCTGACTGCACTTCGGCCAACGCATTGCGCTCCTGCTCGCTGCGGGCCACGCGCACGCCCCCGGAATGGGTGTCGACCGTCGCACGGCCCGACTGTCCGGACCGCTCTGCCTCTGTCGGGCTTTCGAGGGTGCTGACGAAGCCTTGGCGAACAGTATTCGCATAGACCACAGAACCCCATCGCAACCCGCGTGGTGTCATTGCGAGGTGCAGCATTTGCAACGCGACTGACGTGTTCGGTCCGATTTTGTACATTGCAGCGCACGGAATGAATGCGACCGTGCCGTTATCCAGCACGAGTACGTTGCCAAGTGGGCAGTCGGCTGTTCTGACGCCGTCGAAGGCGGGGATGACTGCAGGATTCATTTATCTTCTCCAGGAGAGCTTGTCGTCAGGTATAGGCAAATATGCAGCTACAGATTTTTGCGTTTAGCGATTCCGGCCTGTCTCAAATCGAAGGGCAACTTTGAGCATGGGGCGCTCGCTCGATATCGATGCCACAAGGCGCATGGCGACTGTGCTTCTCAAATCATTTCGAAACCCTCTGGCCACGTCGTCGATGCACGCAAGCGTGGGCGACCAATACGGCATACGATTTCCGAAGGCGGGTACCCCTATGCGTAGCGAGCCACGCTTATACGAGTCGGCTTCCAAAGGGGCGCGCTTTTTAGATTTGTCGTTTCGCAACTCCGCCGAGCATCGGCGTCACCTGAAACCTGTTCACGCTCGCACCCAGCTCGCCGCTATCGTGGGTGGCGGACAGCGCGACCAAAATACTGGGTGGCGGGATTCCGTTGAAGGCCGACGAGTGATTCGTCTGGCCCCGGGTCACCGAGGCGCGGTCCCCGACGGCCGCGACCTTCCCGCATGTGCGTGCTAGCGGTCGGGAGCAGGCTTCGCCCCGTCGTCCGAGAAAAACCCGAAGCGAATTGAGATGTCGGCTCGTATGTCAGCAGGCGTGATTGCGCCTGCGACGGGAGTGGGTAGTTGTTCAGCGTCAGACACTTGAGCCACATGTGCCCACGTTGTCCACAGGCTTGCCAACAAAATGTGGGGATAACCTTGACCGCTCGCCGGGGGGGGCGGCATGCAGAAGGGCCGGCGCGACCTTCTCTCATTTGCTGCCATTACGGACGGGTCGACCGAGCACGGAGTTTTTCGACGATTGCTTTCCACGCCGCCAAGTCACCGGTCCGGGACACGTTGTCAATTTGCGCCGACTCTTCTGCGGTCAGGATACGAGGCTCGGCCAGCTTGAGCTGGTAGGGCACGGCCAGCTCAACTATGAAAGCGACTGGGTAACCGGCGCTTGACGATGTATTTCCGGTTTCCGCGCGGTCCACTATCGCAGTGACCTGCGAGCCACCGAGTCTTCTTCCGGTGCCGTAGTTGGTGAGGGATTCCGGATAGACTCTTTCGCCCAGATGCACGGTGAGGGGCGCGTCAGCCTTGCAAGCCAGAGCATAGTGATTCAGCTTCTTCTTTCCTGATGGCAAGGTCGCACGACTTGTGACGAGGGCATGCGGGGGCAACGGCGTGATGGTGCCATCAGCGGCGGCGCTTGCCGTCCATAGAGAAATTTCTCCTGGTGTTACGTCAATTGCCTGTGGGCGGCTAGACATCGGAGAAAAAATCGCGGGCAGGTGCCCCAGTTCTTTGGCAGCTACCTCGGGCACGCTACCGAGGGACTGGCCAATGCCCCAGAAGAACGTCCCCTGACCAAGCTGTCGCTCCCACTCCTTGCGCGTCACGATGGCGGCGAGTTCTTCGCCCGATTCCGTACCCATCTTGGTCCAGCAGAACGTGGGCGGTAAAAGTGTAGGCGACATTTGGACAGTCCTCCTTGTAGTTATCAAGTCAGTCGGAGCCTTTGGGCGCGGCCGTCGTCAAGGCACGTAGCTGTTTGCGCCTCGCAATCTTATTCAACGAGGGCTTTTCTTGAGCAATCGTGTCAATTCATTCATACCTAGCCAAGGCCTACGGCGATGTAGCATTCGGTGGCAGTTTGCACAGACAAGCGCTAGGTCCTCGACACGAGTGACCTCACCGTCTAATTTGAGGGAACTGACCGGCTTTGTGTGATGAGCCTCAATGAATCCGTGTCCGAGCTCGCCGTAAGTTGATGCAAAATCAAAGTTGCAACAGGCGCAGCGCAGATATCCGTGCTTTTTTAAAGCAATTTCCTTTGCTTGCCGGACCAGTGTTGGGCTCCGCTCCCGTGAACAGTGGAGGCGTTGCTTCAAGCGTCCCTCGGGGAATCCTTCGCGAGTTGGAAGGCGGTCATGCTCCAGCAAGTCGGCCCTAACGCGATACTCCGCAAGCTCAATCAGCTCTCCGATGAAATCTTCCAGCTCCTGGGTAGTCGCGGGTAGCGAAATTTCGGCGGCTTCGGACCCGTATGTTTCGACAAAATAGGCGTGGCGCAACTGGTTCTTGCCGTCCTGCTTGGTGGGCCTGTAGGTCCAACGCAGCGTCAGTAGTTCTTCGCCTTCAATGAGCTCGTGCACTTCGCAGAGCGGACCAGACCTTGATTCGGGAAAGACAACGACGTAGTAGTTGCCAGACCGTTTCCAATCCACCAATAGAATCCAGATGGCGGGGTCGCCTTTGCTCTTAATCAGGAACGCGCCGTCACACGGACGGTCGTCTGCCCACTGATGGAAGCCGCTTAGTGGACCGGAAGGAAGGGATTTCAGGGTCTCATATTGTGGTGAATTAAGCGTTCTGATTTGCCTGGCAAGCTTTTGGGAAGTTTTATGGTCCATGGGGTCCGGGTTCTGAGGGACTGTGCGGGTGAAATATTTCTGTGGCCACGCGAGTCTTGAGGGAAGCGAAAGACGTCTCGTCTTGGTATCGGCCTGCGGGCGAGATACTTGAATGTTTGCTTTTCCCCCCTGTACTGCCTCTGGGACATGTTTCCTGAATTCGTTGAGGCCCGGTCTCTCAGCGTAGACACCAGTATGTCAGAAGAGCGAGTACTGAACGTGCATGACGAATCCATACGGTCGGTCACCCGCATTCGCGACAAAATTTATGAGACTATCTTGTTCGGGTGCCACCGCCCAAAAGCAGTACGCGACTGTATTCAGCGAGGAGCAAGCCGTTTCCAGGCCTGTTCGGTTGTTCGGAATTGCCGGGTCGGCAGCAAAATCATAATTGAGAGAGGAAAATCGGCGAAGCCGATTTGGGGGTCAGATGGATGACACTGCTGTCGAACCGGCGGGTACGCCGGATGAGCCGCGTTGCGTGCAGATTCTGGCCACGCTTGCCGGCAAGGTTAATCTGGCCGACTTTCAGAATGCCGTGCCGGTTGCGCGTGAGCTGTCGGTGCTAAATGAAACCGACACGGATGTCAAAGGGCTTAGGCTCACGGTTTCTTCCGAACACGCATTCTTAAAACCGAAGACATGGAGCATCGACCACCTCAGCGCAGGGCAGACCGTCCGCATTAGTGACCTCGACCTGTCGCTCGGTGCATTGCTCGGGCGACTCAAGGAAGGCTTAAACAGGACTCGCAACTTCGCCGCCGGGGGATTGAGTGAACGACCACGATAGCGAACCAGACGTGCCTGTTCCCGAGATAAGTTTGTTTTCAGGCAACGTCCCGATTAAAGATGCACTTAATCAGTTGCGACTCCGTCTGCTCGACCTCACGAGCAGAAACCGGCTTCTCAACTTCAAACCCACGACTGGTAAATCGCTGCAGTTCGTCCAATGTAGTCCGGAAGTCGTTTATAACCGGCTAATTGATACTCCCAACGTGGCGACGGTGACGCTCACGGGCGTTCCGGAACCCGAGCGCGCTGCATGGGTGACGAAAGGTGGGCGGCTCACCCGCCCCGATGCTCGTGACTATGCCTCAACTGTGGGCATTCCGACGACTTACGAGTTGCCGCAAGGCAATATGAAATTGCCAGCAACGGCCGCGTCCGGGGCGCAAATGCGCGCACTCTTCTACGCAGAAGACCTGGCGCTGCATTGCCGCAAAATTGAGCGCGAAGCCAAACTGGCAATCGAGGAAACTGGCGCCAACATGCTTTATCTCGTTTTGGGCTTCCTTGAATACCCTGAAGCCGAAAACAGCGACAAGTTGTATCGCGCGCCACTATTGAGCTTGCCGGTGCGGTTGGAGCGCACGACTAAAGGGAAATACGACGTCTACAGCATCGTATATACAGGCGAGGAACTGACAGAGAACATCTCGCTTCGCGAGAAAGTTAAGCGCGACTTCGGGCTGTCATTGCCGGCATTAAACGAAGAATCGCTTTCCCTTTCCGGCTATCTTGAAGCAGTCGAAGAGGCTATTGACCATTTGCCGCGCTGGAGCGTGAAGCGAATGGCGACGCTAACGCTGCTTTCGTTCGCCACAATGCTGCTTGTCCGTGAACTAAGCCCGGAAAACTGGCCTACCGAGGAAGGGGAGTCCTCGCTGCTTACGCATCCTGTAGTAAAGCGGGTGTTCGAAGGCGGACGCGACACCGATGCGGACGGCGATGACGCGCAATATGCGACCGATTATGCGGTCGACGACCATAAGCTGGCCAACCTTCCGGTCATCTACGACTGTGACTCGTCTCAGCACTCCGCGCTGATTGACGCTATTGAAGGCAAGCACGGCGTTATCGAAGGACCTCCCGGCACGGGCAAATCGCAGACCATTACGAATCTGATTGCAACGGCCCTGTTTATGGGCAAGCGCGTCCTTTTCATGTCCGAAAAGCTGGCCGCACTTCAGGTCGTGAAGACCCGCCTTGAGCAAGCCGGCCTGGAAGCTTTCGTCCTTGAGCTCCACAGCAACAAGACAAACAAAAAACGCGTTCTCGAAGACCTGGAGACGCGCATCAATTTCAGGCCGCGGCTTCCCGACGGCCTAGAAGACCTCGTCAAGACGGTTGAGACGAAACGCTCTGAGCTCAAGACCTACGCGGACATGCTCAACGGTGTCCACGGCAATGTTCAAGGGCTCACCGTTTATCAAGTGATGTGGCGCACGGAACGCTATCGGCAGAAATGTGATGCATCCGCGAAAGTGGCAGAAGACCTGCTCCATTACGGTGCGCCCGCGACAGGACAGAGTGAGTTTCAGGTGCTCACCGACCTCCTGAGCTATGCTGCGAAGCAGTTCGTAGAGGTCGACGGTCGCAAACCGGACCATCCCTGGTGGGGCTTCTATCCGGAGGTCCTGCAACCGGGCGACGAAGTGCGACTCGAGCGATTGCTCACACGGCACATTCAGGACTGTGAGACTTTCGCCCAGGCGTTGTCCGACGCGTCGACGTTCCTCGGCACAGGAACTCCGGTCAGCAAGTCTGGTAGCAATGCTGCAACGTTGCTGTCGAGTCTAGCCGCCATTGCACCGGGCTCTCCCGATGACGTCGCCTATGGCGCGCTGCCTCGAATCTTCACGGAGCATGACCCCTACGGCGAAACGGCCGAGCAGATACTAAATCAGATTCGCACGCGCCTTGCCGAGATGGCCTCGCAATCGCAGACAGGCGCTAGCAACTGGACCGCTACCACGCCGCCGGGTGACGCAGATATAGAGACGTTACACGAGCACATCGAGCTTCTCGACTACTGGGAAGTGGGCCAGACGAGGCTTCGCGAGTTCCTCACCACGCCGGCGCTCATCCGTGCACGCGTCGCTCAGGCTGAACACGGATTGAAAGAACTCGCCGCGCTATTTCACATCGCGAAGATAGAGGTGCCTTTCTCGAAGGAAGGATTCGCCAAGCTATCCGCCATGCTTACGGTAGCCGAATCTGCGACCGACTCTCAGTTCCGTTTCAGACATCCTTCGCTGCAGGAACCCAACGCAGCCGCGACATTGCGGGCGGCTGCCGTCACGTTCGCTGAGCTTGAGGCGGCGCGCGCGGCACTCGATGCGAAGCTGTACCTTGATACGGTTCCTGATGATGCCACCCTGAAACAGGCTATCGATACGCTTCGAGAGGGGCCGACCTGGTATCGGTGGGCACAGAGTCCCTGGCGAAAGGCTCTCGCAGTGCATGAGCGCCTTTGCAGAGCCAAAAAGCAGAAGCTCACCAGCGAGACACGGCTTGCCGAACTTGAAGCGCTGCGCAAGTACCAGAACCAACAGGCCGCCTGGTCAACCAACGAAGTTGTCACGCGACTGGCGGGCCCATTCTATCTGGCCACCAACACGCCCTTCGAAGAGCTGGCGCTGACCTCCGAATGGCTGATTGACGCGCAGCGAACCCTCAAGCTTGCCGATGTGGAGCCACGGCTGTTCGACGCCCTTACTATCGACGTCTCCCAGATTGCGGCGCTTCGGGTCGTCAAAGACAAGGCTAGTACGGCTCTGAAGGACATCGCGAGCCTCGACGAACTGATGGGCACGGTGCTGCCATATACGTCGCTGTCATTGATGCAGTTCCAGCAATCCTCGTTTGCCGCCGAGCGAATCTCCCTCGGCTCGGTCATCGCGGCTGACATGGAAAAGGTCGGTACGTTTTTCGGGGGGAAGCTTTCTCCCGATATCGCGATGGAAAACGCGGTAGCCTCGGTCCGGGCCGCTCACAAGCTGGAAGGTCTGCGTCAGGCGCTTTCACGCGATGAGCACGCGCGCGACCTTCTGGCAGAGCATCTGCGTGGCGCTTACACCGACCTTGAGCCGCTGTTTGGCGCGCTTACCTACGGTCGCCTCGTCAAGCAGGCGCGCCTGCCTGAGAGCGTTGAGTCTGTGCTGCTTGCAGCCGCAAGCGCGGAGAACTACGTCCGGCTGTCCGGCCTCACTCGCGCAATCCAAGCGGGGTGGACTGCGCTGGATATTTTTTCTGAGCAAATGGCTGCCCTCGGGGCTTTCAATCTGGTCGAGTGGGCAGGCTTGGAGGCGGTTACCCCCCTGCAGTACGCGACGGAACTATCCGCGCGAGCAACGCGTGCTCTGGAAGCGTTCGACGAGCTGCTGCCTTGGGTCCAGTACTTCAAGCTGCGTGCAGACATCAAGGCGAAAGACCTGACTCCGTTCGTCGAGCTCATGGAGGCTTCGCGAGTTCCGCCTGCTCATCTTTCGCATGTATTCGGATACCGGTTCTACGCCTCTATCGCACACGCGCTGTTTCGTGAGTATCCCGAGCTCAGTCGCTTCAGTGGTACCCGTCATTCGACGGTTCGCAAGGAATTCGGTGACCTGGACCGGGAGCTTATCCGCTTGCGAGGACAACAGGTGGCAGCACGCTGCCGGACGCATTCGGCTCCGCCAGCGGGTAACGCAGGCGCGCGGGTGGATGACAAGACCGAGATGGAGCTCCTGCGCTACCTGATACCCCAAAGCCGCCCGCGAGTTCCGGTTCGAAAGATGCTCCAGAAGGCCGGCCGTGCCATTCAGGCGTTGAAGCCCTGCTTCATGATGGGACCGCAGGCCGTCGCGCAGTTTCTAAAACCTGGCACCATCAGTTTTGACCTCATCGTGATGGACGAGGCCTCCCAGCTGAAACCGGAGGAAGCGATTGGAGCTATTGCGCGCGGCACGCAGCTTATTGTTGTTGGAGACCCGAAGCAGTTGCCGCCGACGACGTTCTTTTCGCGTATGGGCCAAACGCCTGACG
>NZ_WOEZ01000154.1 GCF_013177735.1 Paraburkholderia elongata
TTGTGGGCTCCAGGAGTCTCTCAGTGGGGCGACGTGAAATCGAACGCGCGGCACAATCTGCCCTCATAGTCCATCGAGCTGGTTTGATTAGGGCGCAGGGCGGGTTTTCCCTACGGCACCTTCGAGTAATAATCACGTTTCGTGACATGAGTGTGTCGTCAGTCGCAGATATTCTTGGTCATGCGCTGCGAGCCGGACACCTGCTCAGCTCGTGGTCGTCGGAGTGCACCGTGGTAGACGCGTTTGTACGATTGGCGACGTCAATTTCTGTTGCCGCCGACGCCAGTTTGACCCGGATAACAAAATTCGGCTGGACCACCAGAGTGGGTCGCGAATCGTTGCTACGGAAACCTTTTTCTAATTGCCAGACATGGTCATGTCCGATGTCGGCGTGTGGGTCGAAATTGTATCGGCGTCAACACAATATGTACCTTTGCCGGCTTCCTTTGCGTCGTACAACGCCGCGTCGGCTCGCTTCATCAATCGTTCGAAGGACTCACCGCTCACCGCGAACGCAATGCCGATACTGGTGCCAATGCTTACTGCCTCGCCTGTTGATAGCCTATACGGCCTGGCTATCTGGCGAATAACGCGTTGAGCGAGTGCGACGGCGCCAGAATAGGTTGCGTTCTCGCCGACAATCGCGAACTCGTCGCCGCCGAGTCGCACCACCAACTCCTCATGTCGAAGCAACTCTCTCAGTCGGTCCGCAACGGTTACCAGTACCTCATCTCCGGCATGATGACCGAACCTGTCGTTGACCTGTTTGAAACCGTCTAGGTCGAGACACATCACCGCCACGGCTGGTTCGCGGTTTGTCATGCAACGGCAGAGAATCCGCTCAACCTTGTCGCGTAGTTCGCGGCGGTTGAGGAGACCGGTGAGCGGGTCGTGACGCGCGAGATGGAGAATTTTCGCTTCGGACTCCCGGCGTTCCGTCACGTCCTCGATAATGATTACGGCGCTACCATCGGGTACCGGGTTCCGGGTCATCTCGAGCTGGCGGCCGTCATTGAGTTCGAGGTCCAGGGGGCCGCGTTTCGTGGCGAGCCACTCGGTACAGCGCTCGACGAGTTGCCTTCTGAGCGTTTCTCCAAACTTCGCCAGTCCCACGTGACCAATGAACTCCGGCAGGGGAACGTTGAGTCTGAGCATCTCGACCGTTGCGCCGAACAGTTCGGCCGTTCGCCGGTTGGCAATATTCACCTTTCCTGCCCCGTCAATCGTGCATAGCCCGTGAGGCATATGGTCCAACGCTGCATCGAACCGCGCCGCAAGTTCTGCATGCTTTTGTTCTGCCGTCATCAGGGCCACGAGCACTGTGTAGTGGCGCCGGACAACCGAAGCCATCGCGCCGATGTACAGGAGGAGCGGCGGCACGAGAATCCACGACCCGCCGCGCGGCGTGAGCATTGCGCCCAGTGCGATGGGAAACGTGCCGAGGCAAATCTGCGCGATGGCCAGACGGGGCAACGCCGCATTTCTCGACGCTATCCAGCCAAGAATCCCGGCCGTTACCATCAGCGCCAGCGACGTCAGTTCGGCGTCCCCGGACATGACACATGCCATCGTACCGATGCCGAACAGGAAACAGGCCAGCAGCGAAACCGGCGCATACCGGGTTGCCCAGGGGGCGGGATGCACCGCATTCATCCGGTTGCGCGCGACGTAAGCGTGGGCGATTCCGAGTCGCGCGGCCAGGAGACCGATATCAGCCACGAGCCATAGCGCGGCCCACATCTGATGCAGGCGGACGAGGGCGACGAGCGCAACGAATGAACTGGAGACGCCCGACATGAGCAGCGGCCGTATGTTTTCGAACAGCGTCGAAAGCAGTGACGAGCGAATGGAGGCCGTAACGAGATTGTTACCGGACGCGGGTGTTACAAGTATCGAATCGAGTAGGAACGTCCTGCGTGACATGGTGTGGCCGCACTGTCAGGGTTACCTTCGGGCCGCTTTGCGCGACGGCTGTTCCCTGTGTTTACGGAGGAAGCAGCTATTTTCTTGATGCGCGTAAACGTGTGCTTGCTTGTTAAAACGCGTCGTGCTCGCGAATCCCGGATTCACTGCTCATTTTTTCGGTTCAGGTGACCTGCCTTTGCGTGCAACCACACCGTCGGTGCGGGTCCGGCCGACGGAGTCAGTTCGCGCAGCCTGAATGGGTAGAACAGACTGCTACCGGCGATGACCGGGAAGCCATCGTTGATGGTGCAATGCACACGTACTTGATTGTTAAATCGCAGCGGGAGGGTACCTTTGCTGTCCGCTAGCGGTAACGAGGTAACAAGGCCTTCATCTACTTCCAGAACATCTGTATCCCATTGAACAAGGCACCCCAAGGTGTCTCTTGTGCTTGTGGTACCTCCAGAAGCTCGTCATCCGCCTTACCTATCATTTTGAGAATCGTTTTGGCTGGTGTGTGTCACGGGACCATGATGTTTCAGAACAGCTTCCTCGCTTTAAGGTTTGCGCGTGCGGAAACCTTTCTTTTTGATTTCAGGTGCTCACATGCATCGTTAAGAGCAGTACGCTGTGCGCTTGCGAAGCATCGGCGACGGGGGCCTGTATAGACCGAGAGCGCAAGCCGGCAGGGACATAGCCGGCCTTGAAAAATACAACTGAGAGAAGACCAATGACCAACACGCGGGGGACGCGCCGTGACGCGAGCATGGCGCAATGCGTCGCCCATTACGACCTTGAGCTCGCACGGGGCAGTTCGCACATCGCCAGTACGTTGACCGCTGCCACACTCAACGCAGCGGTCACAGAAGTTGTGGATGACTTCGTTCAGCGGCACGGGAAGTACGAGTTGTCCGTTTTCCTGAAATTGCTGGCGGTCCGCCTGGGCGAGCGCCAAAAATCCGCTGCGGCATCCGTGGTGCGGTATGTCGACGCGTTTGGCTCCGTGCCATCCCTTCCCCAACCCGCCACGAAGCCGCGCCGCTCACGTGAGCGCTCAAAGGTCGATTCCCATACGGTGAGCGCAACTGCTCGAGGTCCCGGAGGGTGAAAATGGAAGCGACGTTTCCCGCTACGTCGCCGTCGAAATAAACAAGGAATATACGTCTATGGCGTCGTCGTCGCTGCGCCGGCATAACATGCCCGAGGTGTGAAACTGCCTGCCACGGATATCGGGTGTTGTGCTGTGGGCATCAGCCCCTGTTGTGACGACTCCGGCAGTCGGTCTATGCGTGCTCCCCACCCAGGTTCAGGCCGTGAAGCGGTAAAACACCGTCGACCCGGAAGGAAAAATGACAGGCTGCCTCGAAGCAAGGTTGACCCGTCTGAGCGATGACGGTCCCTCTGTTTCCAGGCAAACCCGTATGCTGCCGGTGGAACTTCCTGGACCAGCCGGCGACAAAAGCGGGTGATGACAATCAGGAGTGGGCGGCGCGGAGACGACGTGCAGCAACGGGCGTTTCGATGCACCGAAGCTTACGCGAACGACACGCCTGTCCGGGCGCTAGCGCTCGACCGCAAGCATCAGCTTGGGCGCCGCGTCATACATTCGTAGTCGGGATGAAGTCACATGGAGCATTGCACGCCATGAATCGTCGTATGAATTTGGATGCACATCTGGAGAACACTCGCAAAAACAACAATTCGAGGCGGGCCTTCGCAGCACGGCTGGACATGACCATCAAGCGCGCGAAGGTTACATCCGCTCGGGTGGCCAGGTCGCTCGGTGTACCAGAACGCGACGTGGCCCTTTGGCGCGCCGGAGTCACCGTTCCGAAGAGTACGGATTGTGAGCGCCTGTCTGAACTTCTACACGTGAACCTCGCGTGGCTATGCGCAGATGAAGCGTAGGCCACAGCATGTCATGGTAGTTCTCATCGGACGCGAGTTCGCAAGTGGTTCGGTTTGTCGCTACTCATCGGCGCGTCGGTCGGGTCGCGTGCCGGGCCCCCTGCCGTTGACCGGCATCACGGTCGAAATGGCATGTTTGAAAACAAGTTGCACGCCTGGACCAGACTCCAACAGAACTGCAAACTGGTCAAAGCCGGCCAGTTGACCACTCAGTCTGATGCCGTTCACGAGGAACACGTTTACGGTGGTCTTGTCCTTTACGAGCGTCTGCAGAAAGTCGTCTTGTACGCACGGGTGTGTAGTCACGTTCTGAGGTCAATGCGATAGGTCCTCCCATTGTACCGGCGATACCTGAAGCCGCCAGTCAGTCCAGAGGAAGTGTGTTACTGCGACTCGAGGGCGTCGAGGCGCGCTTGCGCAATCTCGCCCGGACGCTGGTCGCGGTACGCGTCGAATAATTGTGAGCACAACTGAGCAAGTGAAGACAGGTCTACGGCCTGGTCTGCGTGCTCGACTTCTTCTGCGTTCAGCAAGTCGTCGAGGACCGGGGCGAGACGGCGCAGTTGCCGGAAAGTGGCGTCGTCGAGTTTCATATCGGAACTCCTGTGGTCAGCGGGCAGAGTGCACCCGACCCGCCCCAAGGCGTTGCCCGGGCCTGTTTCGCCGAGCAAGTTGCAACGAATTTCTGATGTGTCCCGGCGGGAAGGGCGCACAACACGCCGGGCTGACACGATGGCAGGCCAGCACCGACATTCAGGGTTGTCGCGGGCTCAGTCCAGGAGTCCTGTTGCTGGGTGGGCTCCCGCCAGCTTGCGGGCGTCTCCCCCTAGCTCAGTCGAGCGCCCGCTTCGGCCTCCACAGGAGACGAATCTCCACCGACGGCGCACGCGACTCGACGCGCTGGACGTCCTTTGGTACAGCCGCCTCCATAGCGGCTTCCTCTGCTGCCAAGCGCATTGCATTCCGGGTCGCGACCGCCCTCGACACCCCGCAGTCACGGGTGCGATTGACGCCGCCCAATGTCCTTCCGAGACCTCGTGTTCTGGCTCTCATCACTTTACTCCTGTCGCGGTGCACACTGAACCTAAGAAACTACTTGAACATTAGGCAGAAAAGCCTCACAGCGCAAGGACCTGAACGCATGCATGGACGTCATCAACACTCGACAATGGATGCGAGCCGCCGTAAAACGCCGCTCCAATTGTGCACTGCACAGCGAGGAACGAGTGTTACATGTTGTTAAGTCACAATGAGAGGGTATACGCTTAGATAAATTCCCTGTGAGGCGACTATGGATACACCCGTCGTGCTGGACCGCAACGAATTGCTTGCTGCATGGCATCGTCTCGTCCCGACAGCGGAGGGTGTCATGCGCGAGCGGTACGAGTTGAACGCGTTCGGTGAGGTGGTGGTGAATGGTTGTCCGTCGGGCACGCGCCAGTTGGCCTTCACGGACATTTACTGTCAGCTGGCCGACCAAATGGGTCATCTGGCCGCCATGTCAGTGCCTGTTGTGACGCCGTCATATGGCATCCGGGTCCCGGACGTCGTGTGGATGCCGCCCGATAAGTGGGAGGGTCTCGACCGCGACAACCTGGTGCCGTTTGTCCCCGACCTCTGTGTTGAAGTGCTCCTCGATAGCAACCTGCCGCGCGAAATGGGCCATAGAGTCGCGTCCTACCTGAAAGGCGGCGCCAAGGAGGTAATTGTGGTCAGACAGGATGGGGCGATTGAATTTTGGGGAGCAGAGGGCCGACGCCAAGCGTCCACGTTCGCTATAACGCTGTCGGTCGAGCCCGTCTATTGCCAAGCAAGTGTGTCGGTGGGCGCCGTCGATTTATACCATCGAGCGGCGGAATGGGCTGCCACGCGGCCCGGGACGCCGAACGCTGGGTCGGGGCAGTGGAGGCCGAATTAGGCAACCGCTAAAAGCCCCCAACAATCGCGCGGCATTGGTTCAGACTGATTTTGAGGCATTTTTAAAGAGGGGCGGTTCGCAAAGTCTTGTCGGGCTTGGGGCGTCCTACCCCGGTAAACGAAGTGCAGTAGCAAAAAATATTTTAGCGGGTTGCAGGCGACAAACATAGGGTTTATACTTAGTTCGTCTCCTCCATGTCTCCTCCTGATATGGATTCAACCCGCCGCTTGGCGGGTTTTTTTTATCCTGACTGTTCACACCGACATAATATTGGCCCTCATGCCGAAAATCGGCTGACCCGCCAGATTGGGCCGCAAGTCGTTGATGACAGCGTCGTTTCTTGATTGGCAGGCTGGTCAGTCTGATGCCGGCTTACGGGTCAACCTGGCATTGGCGACAACATGCCTGGCAAGACCGATGACTCGCATTCCGACCTGACCGGGTCGCCGGAATGCGCGTCAAAATGGTCAGAACCCTCAGTGCCTCGCAGCGGGTTACTGAAGGTTACAGATTTGACATTTCAGCCGCACCTGCTTTCGCGCCCCACCCCTAAAATCCGCGTCGTCCACCATTGTCTGGCACCCGCCAGTAACGAGCCGGGCAGGAGAACTGCATGAAACACGCTACCCTTTTTCTGGCAGTGGGCCTTTCCGCTACGTGCGCGTCCAGCGCGGCTCTCGCCCATGCGGATATCGGAGTTTTTCTGGGCGTGCCCGGCCCCGTCTATGTCGCACCTCCCCCGGTCGTGTACGAGGCCCCACCGCCGGTGGTCTATGCACCAGCTCCGGTCTATGGCTATGGATATCGATATGAAGGGGATTACGGCGACGAGCGCAGGTGGCATGACCACGGTCGCCACCGTGGATGGGAACACCATCATCATGGTGACGATGACGACTGATTCACCGATGGCTGCGCCCGATAGCGACTGAATGCTCGCGGACGGGATTCGACGCGCACCCAAATCGGGTGTTCATCTTGTCAGCGCGACCTCAAGCGCGTTCGAATACCGAGTTCATGTTTTACCGCTGAGCGAAACTCCCACGCGGACGTGCTGACCCGCTCGCATAAGCCAGCTAGCCCTAGCAGGCCTTGAGTGCGGAAGCCAAGACGCAGGGCATGGGAACCCGTAGTTCCCCGACACGGTTTCGAAACGCCTCGGCGTCGTGTGCGACGGCCCGTTCAATCAACGCCAGCGCGGCCGGCGTCTGGGCGTTTAGCATCGCGGCAACTCGGACGCCACCGCGCATGAGCGCGTGAAACGGTGTATCCGGCGCACGAAGCACCAGGGTCTGGTCCACTTCGCGTACGTCCGGTTGGACGAACCCGGCGTCCAGCAACGCGCGCCTCGACTCCTGCCAGTCGCTGAAGCGAAAGAAGGGTGGTCCCGGCGGCACTGGCACATCGGTCGTCCCGTGCTCCTCGATTGCCCTTAACACCATAGCGAAGCCAACTGCCTTGTCCGGCGTCGCGCAGACCGTAAAGGCAATTCTGCCGCCAGGTTGCAGCACGCGAAACGCCTCCGCGAGCGCACGCTCAGGGTGCTGAAAATGCGACATCCCGAAACTGATACCCACTGCGCCGAAGCTTTCGCCGGGAAAGGGCAAATCCTCCGCGTCACCTACACGGAACTCGAGTCCCGGAAAGACGCGTCGTGCCTTTTCCACCATCGCGACCGAGAAATCCACACCAGCGACGTCCGCGCCGAGGCGCGCGGCTGCAGCAGCGAGGTAGCCAGGCCCGGATGCAACGTCGAGAAAACGCGTGCCACGACCAATGCCAAGCGCCTCGAGCATCGCGGGGTTCGACTGGGTGGTCAAATCACCGAAATACGTGTGATAGGGCTGAGCGACCCTCTCCCAGCCTTGGTGCTCGAATGTGCCGAAGTCGACTTGTCCCATGCTTGCCTCGCACTCGTTTGATGCCTTTACGTGTCGGAGCGCAGGCCTTCGTGTTCTCCGTGAGAGGCGTATGTCCGTCTGTCGGGGAACAATCCAGGCTGGCCAACTAAGGCCAAACAACTGTGTGGTGCAGCGCACCAACAATCGTCGTCCAGAGCCGCCGAACATGCGCTTTTGGGCTACTCTTTTTTTGTTGCTATCTTGCTGAAGCATACGCCGTTGCTTGCTTTTGGCGCTATGGTTAAAGTGGTTGTTGAAGCTCTCGATGCGGCGCGGGAAAATGGCGTCGAACATCGAGGCACCCGGTTCCTGGTTGGCATTTTCGCTGTATCTGGCGAATGGGTTGCGAAAGTACCGGTGTACGGGAGCAGCAGATGAAAGACGTAAAGGTGCAGTCACTGCGATACCAAGTGGAAAAATGGCTCACCCCTGCCACGCCAGTGCACGTGACCGCGTTCGGTCGTACCCGCTCAGGCAGAGCCCGCTACGTGTGCGTGGAGTCTTGGCTACCGACGGGTTCGCACGCGCTGTTCTTCTTCCAACACGACGACGGTTACTGGAACGTCTTTCCGCCCGTGGCTGACACGGCGCAACTGCGCGTGCGGCGCACAGGCACGCACGGCGGTTAAGTTACCTCCGCCCTGCAGGCTATTCCGTCGCCTGCGCCGTCTCTTTCCCGGCTGACCCGCGTTTGACGCGACGCACCGATTTCGTCTCCGCAACCTTGCTGCCCGTAGTTTTCTCTGAAGCCGCGCCCTTGCCGGCAGTCTTCCTGCTCGTGTGCTTTACCGGCGCTGCGCCGGCTGGACCTGCTATCAAGAACGCGGTGCGGTCCTTCACAGCCTTAATCCAGGCGGGCGCCCGGCCATGACCGGTCCATTCGGCGCCCGTCTTCGGGTCGCGATACTTTGGTATGCTGATGAAGGCTCTCTTTGCCTGAGCATGGCTCCGGCGCCCGAAAATGTCCTTTTCCGTAAGTCCGTATTCGGCGACTTTCGCGCGAATGTCGTCAATGACGGCCTGAATTTCGAGCGCCTTCGCTTCCTCCACTTGACGGGCGAGGTCGGCCAATTGTGCCTTGAGTTCGTGATACGTTGCCATTTGGCGCCTCCCCGTATTCTCCAGCGGGTCCTATTCATAGGATAGCGCGACGGTGGACGACTGCAATTTGTGGCGGTTGACGAAAGGCATCGTCCGAGAGTACGTCGGGGACAGCGCAGCACGTGAGGCTCTACACTGAAGCCATGGCCGCCATTTCCGACCCGACACGTCCGCCGCTGGCCCGCTACCGAAAGAAGCGGGACTTCGATGTCACGCCTGAGCCGGCGGCATCGGCTGAAACCCCATCAGTTGAGGGCGAGCGCCTGGTCTTTGTTGTACAAAAGCATTGGTCTGGCCGACTGCACTACGACTTTCGACTTGAACTTGACGGCGTGTTGATGTCCTGGGCCGTGCCGAAAGGGCCCAGCTACGACCCGAAGGAAAAAAGGATTGCGATTCACGTCGAGGACCACCCGCTTGAGTATGCGAGCTTCGAAGGCACGATTCCGCCCAAGCAGTACGGCGCCGGCACCGTGCTCGTGTGGGACCGTGGAACGTGGGAGCCGGTCGGCGACCCGCGCGAGGGCGTCAAAGACGGAAAACTTGTTTTCCAACTCCACGGCGAAAAGCTCGCCGGCATGTGGGAGCTCGTGCGCATTGCAAAGCCGGAGGACAGGCAGGACCAGTGGCTGCTCTTTAAGAAGCGTGACGCGTGGGCGCAACCGCTTGCAAAGTACGATGTAATCAAGGCGCTCCCTGACAGCGTCATCGCGAAACCCTTGGGACTCGCGGAGGAGCGCGAACCCAAAACCTCCCAACTGTCGCGGGTCGCTGATTCGAAAATCGACCTCACATACGCCACGGCGGCCCCCATCCCGGAGCAAATCAAGCCGCAACTCGCCACTTTGGCTACGTCCCTGCCGACAGAGGGCGATTGGATAGTCGAGACCAAGTTTGACGGCTACCGAATAGTCGCGCGTTTCGACAAGGGGCGCGTGCGACTTTTCACCAGTGGCGGACATGACTGGACGAAAAAACTGAAGAATCTCGCTGCGGAGGTTGAAAAACTCGACCTCGCGAGTGCGTGGCTCGACGGCGAAATCGTTGTGCTCAAGGACGGAATCCCTGACTTCAATGCGTTGCAGAGTGCTATTGACGGAAGTGTCGGCGAAAGCCTCGTCTACTTTGTGTTCGACCTGATGTACCTGGACGGGCAGGACCTGCGCAAGGTGCCGTTGTGGTCCCGGCGCGGGCGGCTCGCGCAGCTCGTCGAAGATGCGGGCTTGCGACTACGCTATAGCGAGGATTTTGACGCGCCGCCGGCGGAGCTATTCAAAGCTGCCGGAGAATTGGGGCTTGAAGGTCTTGTGTTCAAGCGGCGCGACGCGCCGTACGTCTCCGGAAGAACGCAGACCTGGCTAAAAGCCAAATGCACGCTTCGCCAGGAGTTCGTGATTTGCGGTTTCACGAATCGAAGCGGTGCGTCCGGGGAGGTCGGTAGCCTGCTGCTGGGATACTACGATGCAGGCAGGCTGTGCGATGCCGGCAGCGTAGGCACCGGATGGGATACCAGGACTGCCCGAGACTTGTGGACCCGCTTGACCCCGCTTGAAGTGCCCTCTACGCCGTTTGATGTCAGCTTGCCCAAACCGCGGCGGTGGTCCAGGCGCGCCGCCGGCAGTGAGCGCTGGGTGCAGCCGGTGCTGGTCGTGGAGGTTGCCTTCGCCGAGTGGACCCCTGACGGTCATGTGCGACAGGCTTCCTTCAAAGGGTTGCGCTTCGACAAGCCTCCTGGCGACATCACCCGCGAAGCCGCCACGACGGTAGCGTCCATGCCTGTGCCACAAGTCAAGGTCACCCACCCCGACAGAGTGATTGACCCAACGACCGGCATCACCAAGCTTGACCTGGTCCGCTATTACGAGAGTGTCGCGCAGTGGCTGTTGCCCCACCTGAAGGACCGTCCGCTGGCGATGCTGCGCGCGCCCGCCGGCATCAACGAGGAAATGTTCTTCCAGAAGCATGCGGCGACGACGAGGATGCCAGGTCTGAAGGAACACGACCCGAATCTGTGGCCTGGGCACCGGCCCTTGCTGACAGTCGATACGCTCGATGCACTCATGTCGGCGGCACAGATGAATGTTGTCGAGTTTCACACGTGGAATTCAACGGTGCGAAAGCTCGATACGCCTGACAGAGTCATCTTCGACCTTGACCCCGGCGAAGGGCAGAAGTGGGGGCAGATGCAGGAAGCAGCGCTGCTTGTCCACACCCTCTTGACCGAATTGGGGCTCAAGGCGTGGCTCAAGACGAGCGGCGGCAAAGGGTTGCACATCGCTGTGCCCCTGATGCCCAAGCAAGACTACGACGCCGTGAAGGGGTTCTCGCGCGCGTTTGTACGACATCTCGCCAAGACCATTCCCGAGCGATTTTCGGCAACACCGGGGCCTTCCCATCGCGTCGGCAAGGTATTTGTCGACTACCTGCGCAATGGAATGGGCCAGACGACTGTCGCGGCCTTTTCCGCCCGGGCTCGGCCGGGCATGGGGGTCTCGATGCCGGTGTCGTGGGAGCAGCTTTCCGCCATGAAGAGTGGCGCGCAGTGGACAGTGCTGACGGCGCGCGAGTACCTGAGCTTCCAGACCCAAGACCCGTGGGCCGATTACTGGTCATCAAGGCAGTCGTTGGCATCAGCTATGAAGCGACTACAATAATTCGATGAAGTGGCCAGCGTAGTAGCGAGGGACGTTCCGAACGCCACCTGGAAACCCGGATACCCCGTGAGGCCCACGCATTGATTGGCCGGCTAGCTGAAACCGGCCTTCCGCGAGGAGAAGTCCATGCCCGCTCGTTCCATCGCCTCGTTATCCCTGTCCTTTGGGCTCGTTTCTATCCCAGTCAAGCTTTATCCTGCGACGGAAAGTGCCTCCGATGTCAAATTCAACCTGCTTGCTCCCGATGGCTCCCGCGTGAAACAGCAGTACGTCTCGGAGTCGACAGGCGCGGTTGTCGAGCGCTCTTCGATGAAAAAGGGCTATGAGTTTGAGAAGGACAAATACGTCGTATTCACCGGTGACGAACTCAAGGCGCTGGAGGAAGCCGCTAGTCACGTCGTCGAGATACTGGCATTCATACCGGAGAAAGCGATTGACCCGGTCTACTACGACAAGGCGTATTACATCACACCCGACAAACGAGGCGGAAAGCCATACGGCTTGCTCCAGCAGGCGCTGGCCGAGAGCGGTCGATGCGCATTGGCCAAGTGGGCCTTCAAGGGCAAGACCCGAATCGTTCAGGTGCGGCCGGACGAAGACGGACTGGTTTTTCAGCAGTTGCTCTTTGCGGACGAGGTGCGGTCGCTGAAGGACTTGAACATCGAACACGTTCAAGTGTCGGATGCTGAGCTAAAGCTGGCGTTGCAAATCATCGAGCAGGGTGCTGAGGCTAGCTACGACCCGTCGGCCTACGAGGACGAAGAGAAGAAGCGCATCCTTGCGGCCATCGACAGAAAGATTGAAGGCAAGGAAGTCATCTCGGCCGAGTCGGAAGAGGCGGCATCTAGCGGCGAAGTTATCGACCTCATGGAAGCATTACGCGCCAGTCTTAAGGGAGGCGCGAAGGCTAAGGCCACGGCAGCGCCCAAGCGTGCGAGCGCGGAGCCGGTCGCGGAAATTTCTGCAGCGCCGAAAGTTCGGAAACCTGCGGCTCGTGCTCCCAAAGCGTCCACCGAGACCACAGCAAAGGTCCGAGCTCGCAAGTGACGCCACAAAGCACCGCGCACGAAATTACGCTAACCAAGCTGCAGGCAATGTTGGGCGTGTCCCGGCGCGTTGTCTCCGGTCTGGTCGCGGCGGGGTTCGTGACGCCTTCTCGCGGGCCGCGCAATGAACTCCGATTCACCTTCCAGGATGTCGTTCTGCTGCGAACCGCATTGCAGCTACGCTCGGCGCAAATACCTCCGCGCAAGATAGTCCAGGCCCTCTCGCGACTCCGGGACAAGTTGCCGGACGAATTGCCACTCTCAGGTATTCGCGTCACAGCTGTCGGGAACGACGTCGTCGTGAAGACCGGTCCGTCGCAGTGGGACGCCGCCACGGGGCAGTTCCTGCTTGACTTTGAGGTTGCGGAAATCAAGGGAGATGTCGCTGTCCTCGACACATCACCGTGGCGGAAGGATGCCGCTACCCAAGCTGAGGAATGGTACGACCTTGGAGAGCAGTTGAGGAAGTCCGACGTGAAAGGCGCGGAGCGGGCATACAGACAAGCAATAGAGTTCTCGCCCTCGCCGTTCTACGCCGCCTACGTTGACCTGGGTGCTTTACTGTGTGAGGACGAGAAGCGTTGCGATGACGCGCTGCGTGTGTTCGACGACGCGCTATCCCATTTTCCAGAGGACGCGGTGCTGCACTTTAACCGAGCAGTCGCGCTTGAGGGGCTTGGTCGAATCGACGAAGCCGAGCGCAGCTACGAACGGTGTCTCGAACTCAATCCCGCCTACGCTGACGCACACCACAACTTGGCGATACTTCTTGAGACGCGTGGCGACAAGCAAGGCCTGGTGCGCCATCTGAGTGCTTATCGTCGGCTGACGAATTGAATGAGAGGCACGGCTGCGGTTATCGAGCGTGCATGCAAGGTTCTATCGCCGGGGCAAAGCCGGGTTCGCTTGACCTTGTTCGGTAGGTCTAGGCGCCCGAATGTATCCTCCGGCAGCATCGCCATATGAATAGGTTCGCCCTGCAGCAAGAATCCCGCCGTCAGTGCGGCGGGCCTGCTCTAGAAGCGCGTGCGACTCGGCAAACTCGTTACGCCCCGCTATAGTGAGCGCGGCCTGTGCAGTACACGCGAATAGCTCGTCGTCGGACGTTGCGACCGCCTTCAAACCAGGACCAGGATTAGTCCTATCGGCGAAAGAACGCGAGCAATTGAAATGCGTCGAACTGCCAGTCTTGGGGACAGGCCTTGACTAGAATCTTGGCGGCTGCATCCAGTTGTCGAATGGCTGTGAGGAATTCAGAGTGTTCCACGACATCCGGTTCCTTATAAGTAGCCGAAGCGATAGTGCGCCCGCGCATCGAACGCCCCCGACAAACGATTATTGATGCGGCGGCGGTGAAAGCGGCGGAAGTGGCGGAACCGCTGGAGGCGGCGGACGATGTGGAGGCTGCCGATGCTGATGGCACATGAGCCTTCTCGGGCCACACTGGTACCACGCCAGGCTCGGAGTCGTCCCAAGCCTGCGTCCATGATTCAAGAATGCCAGCCGCCTGCCGTTAACGCATACGAGAGCCCGTGTTCTCCGATGCCATCTAATCCATATCCCTGTGAGTTTCGACTTCGCGTTAATAGGTATGTTCAGCCCCGTCACCCTCCTCGTTGTCGCAATTATGTCCAGCGTGATGAGCATGGCGGTATTTGGTTCGCTGCTGCACGCCGGGATACCAGGGTTGCCTCGCTGGATTGGCGCAAACGCCGTGATAGCCGTAGCGCTCGTCCTTCTCGCGCTGCAAGCGCCCGCGCCGGCACAAGTGGGTATCGTTGTCGCGAGCGCATTGCTCGGGGCTGCAGCGCTCATGATGCTGCAGGGCTGTCGGGAGTTCTTTGGTCTTCGGCCTTCGCGTTCGCTGGAGTACGTGGCGTACGGCGCCTTGCTGCTTGGGATTGTCTATTGGGGATACATATCGCCAAACGCCAATGCCAGAATTGCTCTGCTATCGGCGTTTCTTGCGTATGTCCGTCTGGTCATCGGCTGGATTGCGTTCAGGTTACGGCCGCCGGGCAGACCGAAATATTGCTACCAGTTTATGTCGGGCGCGGCATTCCTCGGAGCGGCTGTCCACGCATCACGCAGTATTGCCTGTGTAGTGGGCTGGGAGCATCAGGCCGCCTTTCTGGAGCCGACGCCTCTAAACATCGCATTCCTCGGTCTCGGCATATTGGCGCTGCCATGTCTCTCGATTGGCGTGGTCATGCTTGCTCACGACCGGATGGCCGAGCGTATGGAACGCCTCGCAAACGTCGACGGGCTGACCGGTGCGCTTGTGCGCCGTGCTTTCCTTGTCCGGGCAGAGTCATTGCTGCATGAGGCCAGGAATTCGAAGTGGCGGCTGTCCATTGCAATTCTGGACCTCGACAAGTTCAAGGCAATCAATGACGAACATGGGCATGCGGGCGGCGACCAGGTGCTTGCGCATTTCGCCTTCACAATATCGAGCGGCTTGCGAAGCGGTGACATCTTCGGCCGCCTTGGCGGCGAGGAATTCGCTGTCCTGTCTCTGTCCACCGGGCAGGCCGACACCGTTCGTCTGATGGACCAGCTTCGCATCCGTGTAGCGGCATCGCGTCTGACTATTCCAACAGGCGAAGTCGCCTACACCTTCAGTGCCGGCGTCGATGAGTACTGTGAAGGCGACACGTTGGCGAACATGATGGGACGAGCAGATGCCGCGCTATACGCCGCGAAAGCCATGGGCCGGAATTGCGTTGTCGGTACGCTGTTGTCCGGCAGCCAACGGGTCGAAGACGCGCAAGGCGAGAGCACGACTGAGCAAATTAGCGGGCCTGCGTGACAATCGCCGAGGTTCAATTCTCGTTCTTCTCCCGTCGCTTGCCAAATTCAATGCTTCGCCGCTTTCGCGGCGCTCTCCGCCGCCGGTTGAGCAGTATCCAAAGCCGTTTCCGTCGCAGCGCTCACGCTACTTTGCGCAAAATCAACTGTCTGCTTCGCGGCTTTGCGCACGCTGTCGTGGGCGGTATTGGCGAACGCAATAATCTGCTTCAGAAATGCAATTGCTGCCTCGGAACTGACGGGGGCGTTTTGCCCGGCACTCTCGACGAACCGTTGAAACTGGCGACTAGCTTCCTGGTACTGGGTATCGATAACTTCTCCCAGCTGCGTTTGCATAGTGGACGCGATTTCCACAAGCTGACGTTGGTACGTCAGGACCCGTTCCGTCGAAGGCAGCGCCAGCGCAGCCTGTAAGCCAGAAGCGTTATCGCCATCCGTTTTCGTCAGCCCATCCTGCATGCGTTGGTGCAAATCGGCGAACATGGCTTCTGCCGCGTCCAGATTCAGCCTGGTTAGCTTCTCCTCAGCCTCGCGCACCTTGCCGGCTACCCCAAAGCAGAAGTCAACGAGTTGACTGGTCACGGGACCATTGCGGCGGCAGTGGCCGACGAGATGCTTGAATTGACGCGGGCCGGCGCAAACCGGATAAGCGTAGGCGACCAGACGTATCGGTTTTTTCGGAGCTTCACGCACATCGCCGATGTTGGAGCGGTGGTATTTACTCCGGCCTAGGCGCCTGCCTCCGCTGAGAACGGTGTAGGGCTTTGCATCGGCGGTCCGGCGACCAGCGTGGTTGCCGGACCGTACCTCGCGGGACTGAAGTAGAGGTTACGCGCGGCAGAGATGCTTGTTCTGCGGGTGAGGTACTAGCCGCTGCCAGATTTTCGTTTTTTTGCTTCGACGCGGCGCGACAGGTCGGTTAGCAGCCACTTTGCTACGAGCTCGGGCCCGGTCATGCCGCAGTCGGCAAACTTGATTTCATTTTCATAGTAGACAATGACAGTGCCGCCCATCACCCGATACCGGCCGCGGTAACGCGAACCATTCAGTTTGATTTCAATTTCTCGGGTTGTTTCATAGCTGTCGGCCATCAATCGCTGCTCTTCGGTAACCCTGATTTAACAAAAGGTACCGAACCGGATTGTCTGCGTCAACGACAGGCAGGCCCGGGAATGCCGCAAGCCTGCGCAGATTGCCAGCACACGACATTGATGCTCGGCATCGTGAGGCGATTTGATGAACTTTGCGGCGGTCGTCTAGTGCTTGTCTCGCGGAACACCGCGCAGATTTTCACGAACGCGTTTGGTGACCAGGACGGTCAGGTAGTCCAGGACTCGCGCACCGTCGCTGTATTCGGCCCACGTGTCCGCATACATTTTCGACACAGTCTCAGCAGGCGTGTTGGTGTCAGCTGCGATTGCCTTGACGACATCTTCAACGTTGGGCTGGGCCATGATGCGCTCCTAGCGTTGAACGAAATGGGAACGGTACCTGCGGAAGGCCAATTAGATGCCGTTGCTGACGAGCATGCAAATTGAATCGGCCTATCGTTGAGGCAGGTTAGTCGCCTTCGTTTTGTCTGCACAGATTCTGTCGTGTCGCAAGCCAGTGATGTGCTTACTCCACAGCTTCGTGCCCGGCGCTGACGACCAGCCAAATGCACACGCCGGGCGCGCACTGCACAAATCCAATCGTTTCAGCGACTTGTCCCGCTTGCTTGTGAGTTGTCCACAGCCTTGCAAACAGATTGTGTGGACAACTCGACGACCCTGCGCGCAGGCCGGCACCGCACTTGCCGGCGAACGCGGCTCTGAGACCGCGGTCCCGGGGCGATGCTTTCGCGAAGCCACTAGGCGCGCAATCTCGCCTCCGCGAGCGTGGTCGATGGTCTGTGGGACGCCTTCGGAAGTGATGCCGCAAAGCTGATGGGAGCCGGCGCCCGGTACCTTGCGGCGATGTGGGAGGCCGCATTCGCAAAAGTAGATACATCACTGCCAACGGGAGCCCGCGAAATATCGGAAACGGAATTGGCCAAGGTCTATCAGGACAAGGATTTTGTGCCCTCTGTGACATTGGACAAGATTGCGTCGTTACTTTGAGCGACGTGGTGTGCGCCAGTATTGAGCTATACGTTGCATAGGACCCCATGTCGCGAGAAATCTACTCGGAGAGCGTCGGCCTTGAAATTTCGGACCGGCGCTCACCTATGAGACGCGTCACGGCAGCACGGGTGCTTCAGCACAGAAGGATTTTTGCGTTTTGCCGCGACTATCCAGGGCAAAGCATGACCCCTGTGACTGGAACGTGTCTCCTGGTTCCTTGTTCGTCAGTATTTATTCAGCCACTGGCTTGCCAGACGCATCTTTCACTTTCGAGCGCCATTGCGTGCGAATCTCCGTTGTTACGGAATCGGGGAGTGTGATGTAGTCAAGGTCCTGTGCAGCCTGATTGCCGTTTTTGAAGGCCCAATCGAAGAACTTCAGCGTTTCCTTGCCGTGGTCAGGCTTGTCCTGCGTTGTGTGAAGCAGCACAAATGTTGCACCGACAATGGGCCACGCGTCTTTGCCGGGTTCGTTTGTGAGAATCTGGTAGAACGTCTTTGACCAGTCGGCACCGGCGGCTGCAGCCTTGAACGTCTCTGTTTTCGGCTGAACGATAGCGCCCGAAGCATTTTTTATGGCGGTGTATGCCATCTTGTTTTGCTTTGCATAGGCCCATTCGACGTAGCCGATGGCGCCGGGCAATCGCTGGACAAAAGCCGCGACCCCATCGTTACCTTTGCCGCCGGTTCCGGTCGGCCAGTTCACTGTCGAGCCTTCGCCAACCTTGCTTTTCCATTCCGGATTCACTTGCGCGAGATAGTGTGTCCAGATGAAACTGGTTCCCGACCCATCAGCGCGACGAACCACTGCGATATCCGTGTCGGGAAGTTTGGCGCCTGGATTCAAAGCCCCGATGGCCGGGTCGTTCCACTTCTTGATTTTGCCGAGATAGATGTCGCCAAGCACTGGACCTGACAAGGTCAATTCGCCTGGCTTCACGCCCGCGATATTGGCGACCGGCACCACGCCACCCACGACCGTAGGAAACTGGAACAAGCCGCCCTTCGCGAGTTCGTCGTCCTTCAGTGGCGCATCGGAGCCTGCAAAATCAACCGTTTTGGCGTTGACCTGTTTGATACCACCCGACGACCCGATGCCCTGATAGTTGACCCTGCCCCCACCGGTCTTCTGGTAAGCGTCGGCCCATTTGGTATAGATAGGTGCGGCGAAAGTACTACCGGCACCCGTGATGTCTGCGGCTAGGACAGTGGGGCCGAAAAGCACACCGCTCAAACTGGCGATTGCAATCAATGCGGGTTTCATGAGGGCCTCACCGAAAGGTTTGTAGGGACGCTTGCCCGAAGCTAGACCCGCTTGATGTCACATTGGTGACCATTCAGAGCAAGACATTGTCGTGGCCGGTCTGTGCTTGAAACCGGGGGGCCTCGACCTCCGCGACCGCGCCTTCGCACGCGACGAGTTACGGCCCGGCGACCGGCCTGCCCAAAGCGTCTTTCACCTTGGCGCGCCATTCCGAGCGGATTTCGGTCACGGCCGATTCCGGTAGTGGAATGTAGTCCAGGTCCTCTGCAGCGCGATTGCCGTTCGCGAATGCCCAGTCGAAGAACTTCAGCGTTTCCTGACCGTAGTCCGGTTTGTCCTGCAATGTGTGCAGCAGAACAAAGGTAGCGCCAACGACCGGCCACGCGTCCTTACCCGGTTCGTTGGTCAGGATTGGATGGAGCGAGCTGGACCAGTCAGCGTCCGCGGCGGCCGCCTTGAATGTTTCGGCGCCAGGCTGGACCAGGGTTCCTGATGCATTCTTCATGGCCGTGAACGCCATGTGGTTCCGCTTCGTGAAGTCCCATGCGACATAGCCGATGGCGCCTGGCAGATGTTGAACGAAAGTGGCCACACCTTCGTTACCTCTGCCGCCTATGCCACGCGGCCAGCGCACGGTAGTGCCCACACCAACCTTGCTCTTCCACCCGGGGTTGGCCACATCAACGGTACTACCCGGCAACTGCATCCTCGAGAACCGGGTTTTCCAAATCAGGCTCAACTTCAATTCTTGGCGGCCGAAGGACAAATCCCTTTATCAGGACCTTCAGTTCTTGCCCACCACTCTTCGAGTCAATTATTCCGACTGCACCCTCGCCACCTGCCCGGAAAAATCGCGCTGCAAGTTGCATGTCGCCGAGAGTGGCCGAAAGCCCCACGCGCGGCACCCGCCGCCCACATATACGTTCGACACGATGCATCAACGACTGGAGTTGCTTTCCGCGCTCAGACCCAATAAACGCATGTAATTCGTCGACAACGATGTAGCGCAGCGCTCCGGTTGGTTGGTCCTGGAGGCGAAAACTGGCCGTGTGAATGCAAATCTCTTTAAGGTCAAGACCGAGTTTTGGCAAATGGGACATTCGCGCTGGTCCTGGGATTTTGGTGCCAGTTTAGTGGGCAGTGGAAAATTCGCACGGTGCTGGAGAGCGATTTGCGGTCAACGCTCCGTTGTATCGCCGGAAGCCATGTCGACGTTGCCTTCCGGACTCTAATCCCGGCAGCTCGATTTTTTCCTGTACGCCGCACGGTTATTCTCACCGTACCTACTGCAGTCTTACGACACGACGCGGCCCTTTGCCGTATGTGTTCGGTGCTGGGAGACGGCAGGAGCACACGGGTGCCAATCGGCAAACAGCGAATCCTGCCAGAAGTACCCGGCGACATGCCGGCCGTCATCGAGCCACTGAAGCAACGCAACCGTCCAAGCTGATGCAGGAGTACCGCGACGTCGTCGGCGTGGAAAGTTACGAGCAGATTATCGAGGAAGCGGGCCTGACCCATCGTCCGGTGCTCGCACTGACCTGCACCGCACCTCCACCACCGCCTCCCGTCACGGGAGGCTTCGTTTTGGCCGTTGACCGGCAAAACTTGCCGGCGGATGTCCCGGGGTGCCGGCCATCGCGCGGAATGGCGCGCCTTTCACCCGCTAATCCCGCTATTGAACCTGCCGGCCTCGCCGTACAGTTTTTCCTGCGGGTTCGCCTCTTCACGGGCAAGGAAGGCGCCGCCTTCTCGGAGTCAGCCATGAGCACGAAGGTCGATACGGGGTTCAGGTTTGTGACGCATCAGATGCACCCCATCGCCATGATGATGGAGGCGGTCAAAAGCGGCATCGAACAGCTGCAACGCAGACGCTATCTCGCTGCCTACGCGAGCATCCTCGTTTCGATACTCGACCGGACGCAGCTTGCACGGGAGGCCGGGCACTCACGGGGCATGGTGATGGCGAAGCCTGGCTCGGTGGCGCGGGAAGCAATTCTCAGGCGGCAGGCCCGCGCCCGCGCCACCCGCGAGCGCGACCCGGTCGTGGACATCGGTGTGGTCCTCAGGTGCTGGCATTCGCAGCTGCTTGACCGTGTCATCGGCTACGTGGCGGGAGCGTTCGGTCAGGAAATCATGGGACTGCTTAAGGAAGTGGGCATTGCGACCGGGTACGCGTTCTGGGCGAGTGGCGCCCCGGACGATGCGGTTTCGCCGCAGGAGTGGTCGCAACGTCGGGCGGCCTGGCAGCAGGCGCTCGATGGCCAGTCGGGGGAGGGTATCGAGTTCCGCTACGACGGCGAATCGATGGACCTGTCGTGCCCGTGGTCCGAGCTGGAACCGTATGTGCCGTCGCTCGAATCCCGCGCCCGGGAGCTGGCGGAGCCAGCGCTGTTCTCGCGCTGGTACGAATCCCTGCCTCCGAAGGGCGACGACGGCGAGCATATCTGGAAGCGCCACGCGCAGTTCAGGGACCTCCTGAACGACGACCCCGCGATGCGGGCTGCGCTCGCCGCGGATGTCGAGCGGCTCAAGCCAAAACTGTTGACGGGTGTCGAACTCGATGCGGCGCGCCGTCGCGAGCAACTGGTGCTGCTGCCGGCCGGCTTCGCGTAGGGCGTCAGTTACGCGACGCTCAGGGGCCCCACGTTCTCAATTTGCTTGTGGTCAGAGGCTGGAATAGTCGCCATACTATCTTCCCTCTGCATACGGTCGACGGGCGGAAAAGCCGGATACCTTACGGCCTGGCAGGGCTCCCCCGAATGAAGGTTTCCGCATGAAGGGCGCAAATGGACGCTGAGAAATATAAGAACCGCTATCGCGCAGTAATCCAGTTTGCCAACGGCGCAATGTTCAATGTCGCCTAACTGGACTCATGGGTCACGCTGAACAAGGTGCCTATCGCGTTTCAGAAATTGCTTTCACGCGACGGAATGCAGGACGACCTGAATCGTCATTACGTGTAGCACGAAAACCTGTCCAACACGATTGCGTCGAATCTGGTTCCCGAGGACATGGACCCGAACGACGCAAAAGTGCAGCTCATGGCGGCACACGATAACGCCGAGCCGTCCAATCCGGTCTCCTGGCTGCGTGACCTCGTGATGATGTGCTACGACCGCCAGCTACTGTGCGCGGTCTACGACGGCGAACTCAACCTGTATGACACGCTGACGTACACAAAGATTGACGTGACCGCCGGCCGACTTCGATATGACGCGCATCCAGATTCCTATTTGTCTCCCGCCACGGCAGCACTGATACAGGAGCAGGCAACGCTCTGGGAACGCCGCCAACCCACCCGCTTGTTTGATGGGCCGGGGTTCAGTGAAGAAGCTCTGAAGCTAACTACCCTGAGCAAGTATCTGCACTTCGATACCTGGACGCCGGAAGCTCCCGCCATGCTCGTTTGTGGCCTGCAGGCCCCCATCGTTGACGGCCAGCTATGCACGGATATTCCCGAAAAAGGCGCGATGGGGCTCGATAACTGTTTCATCGTAGGCAGCCATGACCCGTTTCACCAGGCAAAGAGCGTGCTGGGCATCTTGCGCAGCCAGGTTAATCCGCCCGACAGAACTCGCCCGCTCGACTTCATCAAATGGTGCAAGTCCAAAGGTATCGACACATCGTGGCTGCGGACCGTCGACGGCGGCGTCCAGCTTGCTGAGGCCGTAACACCAATGCGAACTATCATGAACTTCCAGCCACGTCCGGTTGGACTCCCCAATCAGCCGCTCTTGAGGCCTGACTGGCTGGCGCGGGCAATCGCGTTTGCTTTGATTGAAATACCCGATGACGAAATACTAAAGACGGTAAGGAAAGAGGTTCCTGTCGGCACCGGAGAGTCGCATATCGAATCGCTGACTGGCGATGACTGGTGGCTCATCAGAGAAATCTGCGGGGGAACTCCGCCAGCCCCGTGCTCGCGCGCGGACTTTCAATCGTATTGTGCAAAATTCGACGCGGCGGAGAGTCGGCCTGCGTGGTAGCTTTATCCGGCGTTCTGATACAGCGACGCGATGGTAAAGGCGCAGAACGCGCACAACGAAATCCATTTACGACACCGCGAGCAAATTGCGCAGTGGGTACGCGACAGAAAGCTGTCGCTGGTTACTCCGGCCGGCATTGAGACAACCATCCTCGATGAAGGTTGCATCCGTCTGGCCGATGTGAAGGCATATCTGGAGCAGTGCTGCATCCCATACCGTGAAGACGGACCGCGAACTGCATCCTCGTCGCGTCCACTAGGTAATGCAACAGGGGCAGACGCTTTCTCCGAGGAAGACCGCAGACGGCTCCTCGATGCTGAATTTTGGGGGGAGAGGGAATT
>NZ_WOEZ01000155.1 GCF_013177735.1 Paraburkholderia elongata
GTCACGCGTCTAACACGCGGGTCGCGATTCTGTGAGCCGGTCGCGCAAGCCAGCCCAAGCGTGATGCGCTCAAGCTATGCGGCGGTCAGGGTGTTGCAGGCAAGGCATGCCGTCTCTTCGGGCCACTCGTCGACATCCGCAAACTTGACCTCGCTGTCGAGGCAGGCGACGAAGGTCACGCCGACGACGGGATACTTTCCCGTGACGTTGACGTGTCCTGGTTCACGGAAAGGTCATCAAACGCTGCACCTTCGTACCCAGGGCGCTTGTTGGGACGTTCGCCGCCGTGGGGCGGCGAACGGATTGTGTTTGTCCTACAATACGAAAGGCGGCGCGCCTGGCGTTGCCCGCGACCACAACCTCTGCACTGGGAAAGGCACTGCCGGACTGAGCGGTGAGGTAATTCGCGCCCCAACGTGATTGGCCTGCCGGCGCAGCGTTAGCCGGTACAGGTTCTAGCTGATTGGCGGTTGTCGATGGAGCAACTCTTTGTTTCCCGGACTAGCGCCATTGAACGACTTCTCGAGAGAAGGCGGGAACTCACATCCGAAGTTGAATTCAACCCGCCTCTTGCGATCGCTATTGACGACGTCGAGCGGCTTCTGCTTCACGTCAGAGCTGGTCGCCTGGATGTGTTTGAGCTCACCGACGGCACGGGAGAGATATCCCGCATTTACATTTTGTAGATGCGGCGCTGGCTGTCCTGGTCGCGCGGCGTCATCGGGGTGCTGAAGTCACAATCCGAGGTGGAAAAGAGGTTGAACGTTCCTATCGCCGCACGGCCGGACGGCGGCTTCTCGCCCGGTGTCGCGCGCGTGACTGAGAGAAGCGCAAGAATAATCGTGATGCGTTAGATGGGTATGGCTCTGGTTGTGAAAGCGAGGCGCCCTGACGGAGCGACGGCACCTCATAGACTCAGGCTGCGTCGGATGCTGAGTCAGCGGGGACTCAACCGCCTCAGGAATATTCTCCGTCGAGGATGCGCAATTTTTCGTCAATGTCGGGAAGGGCATGGGCCCCCGCGCGGACTTCTGCCACCAGCCTGTGTGCATACGAGCGGCAGTTTTCGAGCGTGCTGTGCAGTTGTGGCTCGGCCTGCAGTGCGGCAACCGCTCTTTCAATTTCTGTCGGCGAGTCACTCAAAAGCGCTGCGACGACTTCTTGCGGCGGTATCGGCGAAGCGTGACTGCGTAGCTGGCGCATCCAGTCGGTTGCATATAGTGCAGCATGGCGTTCCCGCTGAACGGTCTCGGCTTTCTCGAGCGCGGCGAGATGGCGGGCATTGTTGTGAAGCGCCGAGCGCCAAACGTCCATGACCTTGCCCCGCAGTTCTGCAATTGCGCCTCCGAGCGACTCGTTTTCGCCCCCCGCCATCAGACGATGGTCTTCAAGCTTGTCCAACCGCTCTCTCAGCCCGTTCAGAAGTGGGTGCCAGTCGGCGGGCAGCTCTGTAAGTCCGTAAAACTCCCGGGCGAGTTCAGCGAGTTCGTTGCGAATATTAGCCAGCGCCTCATAGTCCGCAACACGCGCTGCATAGACGTCGCTTGAGGTGACAACCTGGCGATGTAGGGGAAACAGGGGATTGTTATAGCGCCGCTGCAGATGCCGCTCCATGGCTCCCTGCGCCGCGCTCCATTTCCACCGAGGCAGGGTGCGGGCGTCAAAGCCCTGGATAGCCTGTACCATCGGTTTGAAAAGCGGCAGTGCTTCCTCAGTGGCACTGCGAAGGCAACCCGCCAGCTTGATGTCGTTGCCCTCGAAGTCGACACCCGAGCGACCATAATAAGGCGAGTCGGGGGACTGAAGCAGGAAGCCTGTTGCCAGAAAAAACTCCATTGGCAGCGTCACCATCTGGCCACTTTGTACGAAGCTGCGTTGTTCAATCGGAGTCGCGTGTCTGCTTGCATCAGCATACCAAGCAGATGCCGCAACGCCTCATAGGTGTCGGTTGGCCGTTCGGACGCACCGGGAGCCGGCGAGCTTGTCTTGTTCCAGAACTTCCAGTCCACGATTTCCTCGACGGTGCAATACACGCTTTTTTCGGGGCACGATTACCGCCCAGATATGCAAATTCTGAGGTCTCGCCAATCATGGCGTCTTGCGCACTCTAAGGCAAGGTCTGCCTGACGATTCGCCGCGCCTGGAGGCCGCCGCTTCTTGGGTCGTCCTCATCCGCTCGGGTATCCGACTTTGTCCGCAGAACTGCCCGGAGGCGGATGGCCCGTCGGAGCATTGGTCGAGCTGCTAGTGCAGCAAGCCGGCGTAGGGGAGGTCAGGCTCCCTCGGCCCGCGCTTGGCGCGGTTGGCAAGCGGCCCGTCGCGTTATTGCAGCCGCCACATATGCCGGACGGTTTGGGGCTGGGCCACATCGGGCTGTCACTGAAGCACGTCATGCAGGTAAAGGCGCAGAAGACTGCCGACTCTTTATGGTCAGCCGAACAAATCCTGCGAGCAGGCAGTTGCGGGGCGCTGATTTATTGGACGCAGCATGTTCAGGCTTCCTCGCTGCGCCGTTTGCATCTTGCCGCGCGGTCGTCCGAAACCCTGTTCGTCATGGTAAGGCTGCTGGCTGCAGCGCTAGATTTGTCGCCTGCACTGCTGCGACGGCATCCGATGGCCTGATTGTCGAAATCGTGAAGCGACGAGGCCCGACACTCGCCGAGCCGTTGTCCATTGCACTGCAACCAACTCCCGTTTTGCTTTCAAACCGGAGGCGCGCAGTGCGAAGCCCGTTCGTGGATGTTGCCGGGGACGCGCGAAGTGTTGAACCGGCGCACGCGTGAGTAGTCCTAGACTCTCTCATACAATGCACCAATGGCTTGCAATAGATGGGGTCGAACCACGGTCAACGGTTCGTCGACGAGAAATTTCAAATTTGCACTTGCGTTGATTCTCGTGGCGGCGCCCACATCTGCTGGAGCTGAGCATCGACCGTAGGCAGGCAGATAAGCATGGCGAAACCCGAATTCATTGAGCCGGATAGTGCACGTCCCGATTTGTTGTGCTTCCTTGTCGCAATTGCAGCGGCATCATATGCGTTGACTAACGATTGGCGCGTGGACCACGTCGTCGATT
>NZ_WOEZ01000156.1 GCF_013177735.1 Paraburkholderia elongata
GATAACTGACTTTTCACCGCGCCCGCGGCTTGACGTCGCCCGGATGCGCGCTGCGTAGCAGAACTGCGCGTTGCGACGTGAAGCTGAAGGCGCATATTCGTATTCGCTCTCAACCACGAATCGAGGAAGGCATGTCAGAACAGGTTCGAGTCATTTGGGGCCGTTTTGACAAACTAGCCGCCAACGCACAGTTGTCACGGATCGCCGTATGGAAGAAGGAGCCACTTGATGATCGGCGCATAGGTGCCAGCACAGGAACGGCGTAATGAGCCAGTCGATGATCGCCGTAATGGCGCCACCCGATGATCGGCGTATAGGCGTCACCTGCGCCTTGTAGCAGGACGCGGTTCGAACTTTCCGCGCTGGGTACGCTTCGCTCTTTTGAGCGGAGCGCCCAGGGCCAACCGGAGGTTCAAATTGTTTGAGGACCGCCAGGTCCTTGTCCACATGCAGCAAGGCGATTCCGACCGCGACATCGCGCTTCCGGCTGATGGGCCGCAGGAAGCGCACCGCTGTGAGGCGCGTTGCCCAGGAGTTCGGCTCGGCTGGCTCGATCCAGCGCAGCCGCTGCCGGAAGACCCCGTGATCGCCCGAGAGTTCGGCCGCACGCCGCGCCTGCCCAGCGCCTGCGTGTGGACGACGGACTGCCAAAAACGAGCAACAGCATCACCAACGACGAGTTTTCGGGATTGACAACCGGAAGCCAAGCCATCTGTCGGCGCTTCACGACGCGCTTGCTTACCCCTGGTGACGCCAACGGGACACATTCCGCGCAGCGCTGCGTCCAACCTATAATGATTGTGTTGGACGACCACTCTGTTGGGTCTTGATGCAATGAGTGGCTACCCGCACGAAAGCGGCGGAGATGGGCATGCGCTTCGAAGCATTTTCCTTTGGTTGCATCCGTATTGATGGCGTCACCTACCAGCATGACGTGGTGATCGACCACGGGCAGGTTCGCAAACGCAAGAAGAAGCCATCCAAGGCGTTCCGCGAGACCTTTGGGCACACACCGCTGTCAGTGGCGGAGGACATCCCCTGGAAATGCCGGCGGCTGGTAATTGGCACCGGCACGGGAGCGTTACCGGTGATGGAAGAGGTGAAGCACGAGGCCGAGCGTCGGCAAGTCGAACTGGTTATCCTGCCGACGGCAGAAGCCATCGCCAGACTGAAGGAGCATGCCGACGAGACCAACGCGATTCTGCATGTCACGTGCTAGGTCATTTGGCGCGGTGTGAATTTACATTGAAACTGAGCAGCATTTAGCATGTCAGGCGAGCCCGTCCATCACGGGTCACGCGGTCAGCCGTCTCGAAATCCGATCCGTCGACGTTGGGCCAGTCCTCAACAGCAAGAAGCGCCGTATGCTGCTCGCCTTCCATCGCCAGTTCACGTACGCGACGCACCAGCGCCCGCTGATGAGGATCGCCTCGAGCGGAAAGTGGAGTCGCTTCAGTGCGCCCCGGGTGGCTCTCATCGTTTGGCCGACAGCCCGACTGAAACGCCACAGGTCGCCAGAACGCCTTGTCGCGAAGCGCCTGGCGGGCGACCTTGTCTCGGCGCTTTTGCAGCAGGGTGGCGGGCAGCCCCGTTATAGCCAACGTCAGCGCGGATGGCAAGACGTTGTGGCTGTCCGGCCGGTTCGACGACGTGGTCTACGCGATCGACACGACGACCGGCGCGGTCAAGTCCATTCCGGTTGGGATGGAGCCGCACGGACTCACAGTCTGGCCGCAGCCCGGGCGTTATTCGCGGGACCACACCGGGAATATGCGTTAGCCGGCGACTCGCGACGTCGTGCAAGAGCCCTCTCGCAAGGAGGCCAAAGCGGTACGCCGTTGCCTTCACTGCAGATTCCATCGCGCTCAGACCCCGATCGAACACTGTCGCGCGATCGGGTCGTTGCCGCCTTTGATTTCGACGGCACCATCACCACGTCCGACAGCCTCCGTGATTTTGTGCATTACACGGTCGGCAGTCCGCGATTGATCTATGGCGCGATTTGCGCGGCGCCTTGGATGGCTGGCATGCTGATCGACACGTGCGACCGAGGCACCGCGAAAGCGCATTTTCTTGCCGCGACGATCGGCGCCATGACCCGGCGCAAACTGGAAGACGCGGCGCAGCAATACGTGGCTCAGAGATTGCCGAAGCTCATTCGGCCTGAAATGGCCGCGCGAGTCCAGGAGCATAAGCGCCGTGGCCATCAACTCGTGCTGGTCAGCGCGTCGCCTGCGCTCTACCTGAAGGGTTGGGCTACGGCTGCGGGATTCGACGCGGTACTGGCAACCGAGCTCGAATTTCATGACGACCGTTTTTCTGGTCACCTGGCTTCCCCGAATTGCTGGGGACCGGAAAAAGTGCGGAGACTGCAACAATGGTTCCGCGGCGATCAGCCTCGTGTGCTCTATGCCTATGGCGATAGTCAAGGTGACCGGGAAATGCTCGCGCTTGCCGACCATGCATGGCTGCGCGGCCACGGTGAAATGCCTCCCATCGATGCATAGCGGGAAGCGCCAGCGTATTAGTCCCGGCATTTCCCCTTAACGTACAAAAAAGTCCGTTCTTGAGGCCCCCCTTTCTTCGGTATGCGCAGGCTTATCGGCCCGACGCCGCGGCGCTAAACTGGGAACATAGCTTTAAAAAGGGAGAATGTCATGCGTCTCGTCAACTGGAACATTCAGTGGGGACGCGGTGTGGATGGCCGCGTCGACCTCGCTCGCATCGCGCGCGAAGCACGGGCGCTATGCGATTTCGACATTCTTTGTCTTCAGGAAGTCACGCGCGGTTTTCATGCGGGACCGACGCGGGGCGGACTGGCAGGCGGCCCGTCAGCCGATCAGTTCGCCGAGCTCGCCGCGTTGCTGCCGCAAGCGAGCGTGATCGATGCGATCGGCTCCGATCTTCCGCCTGTCGGGGCCGCGCGAGATCGGCGTCAGTTCGGCAATGCCATCGTGAGCAGGTTGCCTGTCAGGCAGGTGCTGCGTCATTCGCTGCCGTGGCTGGCCGACCCCGCCAAGCCGTCGATGCTGCGTGTCGCGCTCGAAGCGGTGATCGAAACCGATGTCGGTCCGTTGCGTGTCATCAGCACGCATCTTGAGTTCTACTCTGAAGCACAACGGCTGGCGCAAGTGACGAGGCTGCACGAATTGCACAAGGAAGCGTGCGACCATGCCCGCCGTCCGGCCAAAGCGGAAAAGCTGAACAGTCCGTTCGCCGACACCGCGCGCCCGATGAGCGCCATCGTATGCGGCGATTTCAACAGCGCGTTCGGGGATTCTGCTTATTGCCGAATGCTCGAGCCGATTGCCGGCGCGCCCGCCTTCGCCGACGCGTGGACCTGCTGCGCGCACCCGGGCGCCGCGCGCGCCGCGACAGTCGGCCTGTACGATCACTTGCAATGGCCTGACGGGCCGTTCGCATGCGATTTTATTTTTGTCACCGAGGATCTGAAGCCGCGCATCGCAGGTTGCGACGTGGACCAGAATAGCCGCTCGTCCGATCATCAGCCGCTGTGGCTCGATTTGCGCTGATCCACGAGCTCAATCTGCTTTGGCCACGAATTTCCCACTCATCCGTTATCACCCTTGTGCCCGTCATTCCCACGAGCCTTCATTACACCAGATTCGGATCCCGTCGCCCGCGCGGCTCTCGCCGCCCTCTGCGGCCATTCGGTCACGTGAACACGGGACGCGGCATGTCGTTCGCCAGATGTAATGGCCGCTTTCGGGAAAATTGAACGTCTCCTCAGGATAGCCTGCCGTCGGTCGCAACAAGTAGCGATCGAGCAACAACTGTCTTCCAGCATGGCGGGCGCCAAGGTCCGGGCACGTTGCGCACCGAGTGCAGAGGTGCCACTACATCTCGTGCACCGGCCCACCGATAGGAATCAGCAGCCGAAAGCATCATCCGTTTGCCGGTTCCCGGAGATACTTTCTGCGCTACCGCCTACAGAAGTCGGCGTTTGCCAGATTCGAAGGCGAGCGCCAATGTTTTCCGGGGTCCTGTTCGCGGCGCCTTTTTTTTTGCAAACCACTTCGGCAGGTGGCGCGAAAGTGTGATATCCCCAGTCAAGGCCGTACGCCGAAAAACACGCAACCACATCAGCGGAGATTCTCGAAACACGTCGTGCAGCACATCGAGGGAGGTTTGCGCGAACCCTAAGAGGTCTTTAATCGACGCTTGCCTCCCACGATGATGTCAAGGAAACCGATAGATATGGTACTAGACGGTCGGCGTCGAGCCCCCATCTATTCGCACAACGGACCCCGTCATGAAATCACTTAAAGTTGACAAGTCTTGCTGGACGGGATTGGCGCGAGAAGCGAACCGGAAATTTAGCGATGTCGCGGCCGCACACGCACGGTCTCCTGCATCTCCTACGTCCAGTGGTGTTGACTTCTCCCTATCGGGTGCCGCTCACCTTCATGCTGGGCGCCGACTCTCGCTGCCGCGACCTATCGCGAGCGGCCTGACCCTCGAGATGGATCGATACACTTCAATCGATGATTGTTCGCATTGCAAAATACCTTCTTTGAATGCTTGGCTCCCGACGTCCCAAGCGCGCTCACGCCTGCTCCGCACGCTCTTGTCAGAGACGCCGTTGCTCCTGGTGCAATAAGCCCGCGGCACCTCGATGGCACGTTAGGAACCGAGCCTTAGCGCGTGTGGTGCGTATCGCGCGATTCATCGGTGACCACGTAACTCTATGTTCGGATTGCAAAACGTTCAGCCAACCTCGCGAAATTCGCAGCCCAGCTATCAACCAAACAGGACGACTTTACGTCAATTTTTTATAAAGCATTGATTCTCAAAGAATTCTTTGCCGCAGCGTCGCGAAAACCGAAAAATGGACGACTTTAGTACACTTTTCGGACGACTTTGTGTCGTTTGACAGCTCGCCACTGGGGAAGAAATCGACACAATGAAACCCGCTCACCGCCGTGGGCACCGTCGGCCGGATAACTCGGACATCGCGCGTCTTCGGTTGGAATGCAAGGCCGTAGGCCTCAAGGGTCGGGGGCGCGCGATGCGGTTAATCAGGCAAATGCTGGCGAGACTGCTGCGCGCGGATGTGGTCGACCGCGAGGGATTTTGCGGCTTCTTCTGCTTCCCCCTCCGTGGCGAACACGCCCTCCGTGAGGTGGACAGCATGCCACCCGGGCTCATCGTGCTGGTCACCGAAAATCCTGAACCTGGCGGTGAAGCCGTGCGGCGCCATCGGAACCACTTCAATGTCTACCGACACGCCCTCAATCTGATGCGTGATAAAACCGTCCATCACCGGCTCCTTCATGGCTTTGGGGCTCCTCCAGTATGCAACATCTGAGCGACAACACGGAACTGCCGATGCAGCGCGGTGCCAGTATCAGCAACTACAGGCAATACAGGTACTGCCTGTAGCGCAAGTGGGATCGGATACGTCCCACAATTGCGTTTCTGATGCTCAATCCGAGCACGGCCGATCATCTGACAAAACTGGTGGCGAATCGCCGCGCGGAACACGAAAATGATCGAGTTTTCCTCCACGGCAGCCTCCCCAAGTTTTGCACGCTTTCCCGCCACGGGTAGCGTATCTGTCAATCGAACTAAACATGGCCCCCCTGACGGGCCGCAAGCCAGCGCCAGTCAAGGAACGGCCGGGCTCCGGGTTGCATCTTTGTGGTCAATCCAGATGAGCGCGTGCAAAAGTTGGGGGAGGCTCCTAGGGAGGGCCGCTCGAGCATCTGGGCGCGGCACACTGTCTCGGGGTACCTGAGGAACAACGCGCACACGTTGGTCAACTACGGCGCCCGGCATCGCAAGGGCCTGCCGATCAGCAGCAGCATCGCCGAGTCCGCGGTGAACCAGGTCGTCAGCCACCGCATGGCCAAGAAGCGACAGATGCGTTGGACTGACGAAGGGGCGCACTGTGTGGCGCAGGTCAGGGTCGCGGTTTCGAACGGGGAATTCTCGCCCCGCCGCATCTCGGCGCTCGCGATAGCCGCCTCGCGTCACGGAAAATGCATCGGGGCGGCATCGCCAGGCCGGCACCGACCAACGAACAGAACAGACCGTGAAACCATGCCGCAAGCCAGGGCGGCCTGACGAAATCGACCTCCCCAACTTTTGCACGCTCTCCCCTGACCCGAGCGTCATCCGCCCTCCAGTCTTTCAACGCCTGGGATGTCAATTCCGCGAGATTCTGGCGCAATATAAGGGTGCGGCAACCGTCGACGAAGACGGAGGCAGGCGTGGCAAACTCCACCAGGCTCGAGCTGTTTTGTCGGTTATGCCTTGGTCTCTTTGTGGGCTTTTTTGCATAACAGCCGCCCTTTTCGTGCGTTACATGTCGGCGAACCAGCTGCCGCAAGTAACCGTCGTGCAGTTGAAAAGCGCATCACAAGCCTTGTCGGGAAGCGCCCCGGCAGTCCCATTCTCATCCGCTTCCCAATACCAACCGACAACGCCTTCGCTAGATACTGAGGAAAAGACACTCATTGCGTCGTCGGCCTCCACTATCGTCACGTTCATTGTGGCTGCAGTGGCTAACTTCCTGAGCTGGCGGAAGGACAAGCCGGCGACGCGGCCAAAGAAAAGCGGGACGCCTCCTTCGCGTCTCTTGAACTAGAAAAAGACGAGGGCGGACATGAGAAAGCTGGCGGGGGTGACAGTCCCGGAACTGCGGTATCGGTCCAGGTTTGTCCGGGTCTTTGTGGCGTCTCTGCGTGAGACATAAACTGACCCGCTCAGCCAAACCACGGTGGCATATCGTGTTTTACCCGAGAGTTGACAGGAGATCGCCGGCATCTACTATGTCCCTGACGGGACGCGTGCAGGAGGTGTGCGGATGGATGCACCGAACAAGGAATTCATGCTCGTGGGCAACCTTGAAGAGCTGAAGGCGGAGGGGCGGCGGGTTGTGCAAGGTGGTCATCGTCCGATCCTCGTCATCTACGACCGCGGGCGCGTCTTCGCCCTCGACAATCGTTGCCCGCACATGGGCTTCCCGCTCGAGCGCGGCAGCCTCGAGGACGGCATCTTGACCTGTCATTGGCACCACGCCCGCTTCGATCTTGAAAGCGGCTGCACCTTCGACCTATGGGCGGACGATATACCCATCTGCGCGGTCGAGGTACGCAATGGCGACGTTTGGGTAACGACCACGTTCGGTCATCCCGATCCCGCGGCGCACTGGCGTCAGCGGCTTGCGGACGGCCTCGCACATGACCTCGACCTCGTCATCGCCAAGGCCGTGCATGGTCAGCTCGCGGCCAATGTGCCGATGGCCGAGACTGTGCGGCAGGTGGCGCTGTTTGGGGCGCAGAACCGCGACGGCTGGGGCGTCGGTCTCACGATACTGACGGCGCTGGCCAATCTCTTCCCCTTCTTGCCAAAGGACGAAGCCTATCTTGCCCTGTTTCATGGTGCGCGCCGCGTGGCGGCGGACTGCGCCGGCGAGGCGCCGCGGCGGGAACGTGCGCCGCTTGGAAGCCGGCCGGAGCCGGCCGCACTCAAGCGCTGGCTGCGTCTTTGGACAAGTGTGCGCCATCGCGAAGCGGGCGAGCGCACCCTGCTGACGGCGATTGCGGCCGGTGTCTCGCCAGCTGTGCTTGCCGATGCCCTGCTCTCGGCCGCGACCGAAAGGGCATTTGCCGACACCGGTCACTCGCTCGACTTCATCAACAAAGACCTCGAGTGCCTCGACCTGATCGGTTGGGACCACGCGCCAGCTTTGCTGCCTACTATCGTCGGCCAGATGGTGGCCGCCCGTGGCGCGGAGGAATCGACCGCCTGGCGCCAGCCCGTTGATCTTGTTGCGCTATGTGAGGAATCAGCCAGCCAGATGCCGGAACTGTTCGCTGCCGCGCGCACCTTGTGTGGATGGTCGCACCACGCGGCGCTCGCCCGAGAGCTGCTCGGAGACGATCCAGCGAAGATAATTGATGCGCTGAAGGAGGCGATCCGCTCAGGCGCAACTCCTGCTGACCTGGGACGATCGCTCGCTTACGGAGCGGTGCTGCGGGTGGCCCGCTTCGGCAATGCCAACGAGCACGCCGACTGGGATACGGCGCACCACGTCTTTACCTACGCTAACGCGGTCCACCAGATGCTCAGGCGGATCGGGACTGCCGACATCGACGGTTACGTCACGGCCGTGCGCGCCATAATGCACGGAGCCATGGCGCTCTACCTTGCCCGCTATCTGAATGTGCCGCCGGCCCGCATCCCAGGTGAGGACAGCGAGCAACTCGACGACCTCCCTGCCGATGTTGAGACGATCCGCGCCGCGTTGCTCGATGCCTTCGACAGACAGCGACAGGTTGATCTTGCCGCAAGGCTGGTGGCGCGACATCTCACGCTCGGCCATTCGCCACAGGCGCTGATCGCCACGCTTGCGCTTGCTGTGCTGCGCGAAGATGCTGGCTTCCATGCCTATCAGATGCTGGAGGCCGGAGTCCGGCAGTTTACCGCGTGGGGTAATACTGGCGAGGGCCGGCACGTCCTCATTGCGGTCGCCCGCTATCTCGCCGCCCATTCACCGACCGAACGCGGGGCGCTGCAGACGGCGGACATCGCCCGGCGCTTGATGCGGGGCGTCGCGATCCATGAGGGGGCTGGGGCGTCGTGACGACGCGTGCCGGTGATCGATGCCTGCAACGGATCCGAGTACAGCGAACTGGCGGTATCGACACATTCCGGTCCGTCACCTTGCCGCAGAGCGGACGCTCACGAACGAGTTGTCATCGCAATCGTGCCAGTTGCCCGTTAGTCGGCTAGTCAGGAAGACGGGAAGGCAATCGGTTGCGCTGGCCGTGATACGGGGTGAACGTATCGTGGCATGCCGCTCCGGTCTCCACGTTACCGTTCACACACGTTTTCGCCCTGGCGCCCGCGTATGAGAGAAAGGGCAGCTTCATCATCGGCTGTGAGCAGGTTTGCGCCCACG
>NZ_WOEZ01000157.1 GCF_013177735.1 Paraburkholderia elongata
CGACAGGAACGCCTGCGTACGGTTGGGATCGCGGAAGCCACGCATGCGGCGCTCGCGTTCACGCGTAGGCTGATGGCTATTTTCGGCACGATTGTTTAGGCGGGCACTGGCCTTGACAAAGACATGCTTGACGAGCAGCTGATAACTGCAGCCGGAAAGCGATGACCGTGATAAAGCGATTTTGCATTCTTCATCGCCCTATCTTACGCGACCGCCCAGGCAACGTGACAATGCCGTCGGGATCTGATCGGCACCGCGATCGGCCGCGAAATCACGGGTAGTCCTGAGGACGGTTGGTGGCCGCGCTTGACAGCTCTCCTTATCGTGACCGCTCGTTTCAGACCGTCAATCGATTGCTCTTACAAATATGTTAGTCCTGCATCCGCTCTTGCGGGAACTGGTACGGCGGACGTGGGAGCCGAAGGCATCGGTTGAGGACAAACATATTTGCAACATCGGATCGGGGATGTGTCACGCGCGCCTCCTCGCTTGATGTTCGTGCGTGGGCAGTGTTGTGGCCGGACGCTTATTGGGCTGTTGTGGTTGCGAGCTTGGCTGGTGGCCTTCATCATCACGGACTCTCTTCACGTAGGAGCGTCCGGCTTTGATCGACGCCCTGTCGGGAGACGCCCTTTCCATTTCAGATTGACCCCGTGCTTTTGCAGCAAGGCCACGATCTGGCCTTCGCGCATGTGCGGCAACTGCGCCGGCGCCTTTGCCTTGAACCAGGCGTGCAATTCGACGAACTGGTAGTAGCCGATGCCGGAACGGAGCCAGAATTTCGATCCGGACGAGGTGTCCTGACACTGCATGCGCGTCCACACATACCGGCGCGCGCAGAAATGCCATTGCGTTTCGGCCAACTCGTCGCGCACCCCGTTGCAGCGCGGGTATGCCGATCGTGCACATACGACGTGACTCAGGTTAGCTGCGCGTCCGATGTGGCTCCTGGAAACCCTCACCTGTCGCTCGAGGCTGGCGTAGAGTTTGATCGCTGCCTGCCGGATTCTGTCGGCCAGTTCAGCATCCATCGGGTGGGGCGAGACGGGCCGCGTTGCGGCGTTCGTTGGTATCCCGCGGGATTTTTGCGCTGCTTCCGGCCCCGGGGCGCCCCTGCATAAGCAGCGTCATGTAGCAGATTCCATCGCCACGTTGCGATTGGAACTCGCCGTAGCCCTGCTGGCTTGCTTCGAAAGGTGCCCATGCTGCGGTCGACGAGACGAACATTTGTTAACACAGTCGTACTAGGAGATGACCTGTGGCTGCAACCCCCGCGCCGATCGCCGGCATCCGCAACATCGGCGTCATTGCTCACATCGACGCTGGCAAGACCACCATTACCGACCGGATTCTCTTTCACACGGGACGCACCCATCGCCTGGGTTCGGTCGACAGCGGCACGACGGTGACCGACTGGATGGCCCAGGAGCGCGAACGGGGGATCACGATCGTGGCGGCGGCCATCAGCGCGCGGTGGCGCGACTGCATGATCAACCTGATCGATACCCCGGGCCATATCGATTTCACCGCCGAAGTGCAGCGCTCGCTACGGGTGCTGGATGGCGCCGTGGTGGTATTCGATGCCGTGCACGGCGTACAGCCGCAAAGCGAGACGGTATGGCGGCAGGCCGATCGCTACCGGGTGCCGCGGCTGTGCTTCATCAACAAAATGGATCGCATCGGGGCCGACTTCGAGCGCGCGGTGGCCAGCGTGCGTGAGCGCCTCGGTGCGCCGGTGGCGTGCCTGCAAATGCCTGTCGGCCACGAAGCGGCGTTCGAAGGCGAGGTCGATCTGCTGTCGATGCAGGCGCTGCGCTGGGGGGCTGCGCAGGAGGGCAAGCCGGAATGCGGTCCCATACCGGCTGAATATCGTGCGGCGGCCGAGGCCGCGCGGCAGCGCCTGATCGAGTCCGTCGCCGAGGCTGACGATGAACTGCTCTCGCTTTACGTGACCGGCGGCGACATCGGGACGGAGCCGTTGCGCGCGGCGCTGCGCCGTGCCACGCTCGCCAATCGCCTGTTTCCGGTTTGCTGTGGCGCCGCGTTACGGGACATCGGCGTGCAACCGCTGCTGGACTGCGTGGTCGATTTTCTGCCGTCACCGCTCGATATCGGCGAGGTACAGGGGACCGATCCCGACAGCGGCCTCACGATCTGCCTCGCGCCGCGCGACGAAGAACCGCTCGCGGCGCTGGTCTTCAAGATCGTCAACGATCCCTACGTCGGCCACCTGGCCTATGCGCGCATCTATTCGGGCATGGTCAGCGCCGGCATGACGTTGCACAATGCCACCCGTAACCGCAAGGAGCGGGCCGGGCGCCTGTTGCGCATGTATGCCAATCACCGCGAAAACGTCGAGGCGTTGCATGCCGGGGAAATCGGTGCGTTTCTCGGCCTGAATCAGACCTATACGGGCGATACGCTGTGCCACGCGGAACACCCGGTAACGCTGGAAACGATCACTTTCCCGGAGCCGGTCCTGCGGGCCACGGTAGAACCGAAAACGCTCGCCGAGCATGGCCGCATGGCCGAGGCGTTACGCCAGTTGACCGACGAGGATCCGACCCTGCAACTGAGCCTCGATGAAGACAGCGGCCAGTTGCTGATTGCCGCCATGGGCGAACTCCACCTCGAAATCTTGCTGGACAGGTTGGAGCGCGAATACGGTGTAGCAGCGAAAATGGGGCGGCCGCGCGTGGCCTACAAGGAAACCATCACGCGCGAAGTGGCGGCTGAGGAGGGGCGTTTCGTCCACCAGACTGGCGGGCATGGCCAATACGGCCATGTGATTCTTTCGCTGCACCCCGGCGCGCGCGGCTCGGGCATGCGCTTCGAAAACGCAATCACCGGCGGGGCTGTGCCGCGCCAGTTCATCCCGGCGGTGGAGCAGGGTGTGCGCGATGCCGCCGAAATCGGAGCGCTGGCAGGCTATCCCGTCACCGACCTCGAGGTGCGTCTCGAAGGCGGTTCCAGCCATTCCGTCGATTCGAGCGAATTCGCTTACCGCGCCGCGGCCATCCAGGCATGCCGCGCGGCGTTCGGCAAGGGGCGGATGGTGCTGCTTGAACCGATGTTCCGCATCGAGGTGCTGGTCCCGACTGAGTACACCGGGGCCGCGCTGGCGCAGCTCGGCGCCCGCCGCGCCGAGATTGAAGCGGTGGCGCCGCGCCCGGGCGGTGTGGAAGCGATTGCCGGCCAAGTGCCTCTCGCCGAAATGTTCGGCTACGTTACTGAATTGCGCTCGGTCACCCAGGGCCGCGGGCTGTATTCCATGGAGTTCGACCACTATGCCGAGGTCGAGCTTGAGGTGGCAGACGTGCCGTCCCGGAATTAAACGGCGGAACGTTCATCGGTCGAATTCAGCGCCTGCCGGCGCGGTTCGAAACCCGCCGTTTTTGGGTCACACGCAGGCGACCGGGATCCGTTTGGGCAGCGTCATCCCGCGCTTCGTGTGTAACCCTCGTTTGAACCATGCCCACCTGTTATGAGGCGTCCGGCCGTCTGCAGCATGCTGACTTCGCGGCTATAGTACAGATCTGTGTTCCCTTGTCAACGCATCGCGCAAACGGTCGTGCAGCCCCCAACTCCGGACGTCGTACGCCTGTTCCCAACCTTCGTGTGCCAGAGCCGCCTCGAACCAGCGTGCTATGAACCACTTAACCGGGATCCGCTGGCGTATGTCGAAACCTTGATGCGCGCTGGTAGCGGAACACGCACAGGTGCCACTTGGCAATCCGGGCACAAACAACATCAGATGCCCGAATTTGCTGCGCTGATCACTCGCATCGATGCAGCCGTGCACAACGTGGTCGCGTTTATCAAGATAGCCGATGCCCCGTTCCGCATCACGGGGTGCTGGGTCAACGTGCTGGGTCCAGGTGCGGCACACGCCACGCACAGCCATCCCAACAATTTCCTGAGCGGCGTCTACTATCTGCAAACGCAGGCAGGAACAGACACGATCAATTTCCACGATCCGCGCCCTCAGACTGCCATCATTCGTCCGCCGGTCACCGAATTGACGGCGTACAACACCGACCAGGCGGTGGTGACGGTGAGCGACGGCACCTTGCTCGTGTTTACCGCCTGGCTGCCACATTCGGTGTCAGTGAACACGAACGCCCGCTCGCGCATCAGCGTTAGTTTCAATGTCATGTTCACCGCTTACGACACGACCATGAGCCTGCCGCTATGGGGCCAGGACTAAGTGCCAGCCCGGCCCTGTAGATATCGGGCGGTGACGTTAATGGGTGACACTGCGCGCACCATGGCTCCGCTGAAAATGATTGGGCGTTCCCTCATGCTGGGACTTCTCCGGGACAATAGGAGTCGAGTTCACGGAAGATAAGCGCAGCTACGAGTACATGGGTTTCGAGATGACTTCCGGTGTCAGCGGGGACTCGACCAACGGGTTCTACGTCGCCATGCAATGGATCAGGGAGACCACGCCGGCAAACCGGATCAACGTGCCGATTGACGGCATCGCCGCAGGCCGCTTCCGCAGTCTGGAAAATGCATTCGATGCGTCGTTTGATCGTATGAGGACAGCAATTGACCGCCAGGTTAGTGCTGGACGCACATCCTGATCCTGCGGCACATCTTCGATAGTCCGTCGCTTGACCGTCGGGCAGCGCATGCACTAACGCGCCACTGGAAAGAATAGGGCGTTCCTTCATGCCAGGATCCCTCGAGAAGGCAGTGTCAGGTTGGTGGACAGGCGGCGGTAGAATGAAGTGATGAAGAAGAGAAATTCCCTTTATCACGGCCACCGCTTCACCGCCGTCGTCATCAGCTGCGCGGTTCGCTGGTATTTCCGGTTCAGCCTGAGCCTGCGCGACATCGAGGAGTTGTTGCTTGAGCGTGGTGTCATGGTCACGTACGAAACGATCCGTTGCTGGTGCGACAAGTTCGGCACCAAATTCGCTCAGTGCGCGACGGCGCGGCGCAAGCCGGCCAGCACATGTGCATCTGGACGAAATGTTCGTGACGCTGCGCGGTGAGCCGCATCTATTGTGGCGAGCGATCGATGAGCATGGTGCTGAACTCGACGTGCTGGTGCAGAAGCGACGCGACAAGGCCGCGGCCAAGCGATTCTTCCGGCGGGTGCTGCGATCAAACCCGGTGCCGCGCCGTTACCGATCAACTGCGCAGTTATCCGGCGGCGAAGGTTGATATTCCTGAACTCGCTCAGGTAAAGCACGTCTTTGTCAAAGCGGCTGCTCGCGTGAACAACCGCGCCGAGAATAGCCACCAGCCAACCCGCAGGCGCGAACGCCAGATGTGCGGCTTTCGCGACGCGCGTCGCACGCAGGCGTTTCTCTCATGCTTCGGCCCGATCCGGCAGCACTTCGCGTTGCCCAGACATCAGATGAACGCGGCATGTCATCGCGCCATACTAAAAGAACGCCTCGCCACATGGCAAGAATGGACTGTCTCAACCGCAGCCAATCGAGTTATCTGATAAGGATAACTACTCTTTAGCCAGACACGTAGCCTACGCTCGTCAACTTGACAGTGCCGAAAACAGCATTCGTCCCTTCGCCGTGGGGAGGCGCCGCTGGATGTTCTGCGATACACCGGCCGGCGCACACGCGAGCGCCGTGATCTACTCGCGCATCGAGACGGCTCGCGCCAACGGCCTCGAGCCGTACACCTGGCTGCGCCGGGTCCTGCGCGAATTGCCGGCGGCTCAGTCCGTCGAGGCCATCGAAGCGTTGTTGCCGTGGAGTCTCCATCGCCAGGATTTAGCCAGTGAGATGACGCCCTGAACAGCCTGGGTTTGATGGATCACTTACAGCGTTTCTCCAATTTAATGCTTCGCCGCCTTCGCCGCTTTCTCGACTGCCTGGTCAGCCGCTTCGGTCACCTCCGATGCGGCTTTCGTTGCGGCGTCCAGGCTGCTTTGCGCGAAATCGGCTGTCTGCTTCGCGGCTTTGTGCACGCTTTCTTGGGCGGTGTTGGCGAGCGTAATGACTTGTTTCAGAAATGCGATTACGGCTTCGGAGCCGACCGGGGCGTTTTGCGCGACATTCTCGACGAACCTTTGAACCTGGCGGTTGACCTCCTGGTACCGGGCATCGACAACCTCTGCCAGCTGCGTTTGCATGGTCGACGCAATCTCGGCAACCTGACGTTCGTACGTCAGGACCTTCTCCGCCGAGGGCAGCGCCAGCGCGTTTTGCAAGCCAGTAACTTCCTGTCCTTCCTTTTTCGTCAGCCCGTCTTGCATGCGTTGGTACCAATCGGCAAACGTCGTTTTCGCCATATCCAGATTCAGTCTGACGAGCTTTTCCTCGCCTTCCAGCATTTTGCCGGCCAGGCCAAAGAAGAAGTCAAGATTTGCTTGTTGGGCTACAGCAACTTGCCCCTGAAAATCAGTCATGTTCGTCTCCTGAAGACATATGTCCAACGCTCAGCATGTTCGGCAACGGTGACCAGGTGATGAAGCGCGTCGTCTGGAAGCCACCGTGTCGACGTACATTTTCGAAGCTGTCTCCGCAGGCGTATTGGTCGCAGCAGCGATTGCCTGTACAACTTCCGCAGCGTTGGGCTGCGCGACGCTGCTCTCCGAGCTTCGACAGATGTAGGAGCTGCAAACGACGAAGATTCCATTACAGGACGGTGACGGTTGGGATGCCAATTGAATCGGCCTATCACCGGGCACTTTGTGAAGAAGCGTTTTTCCTCGCCGCGGCCTACTGGATTCGTCTGCGCCTTTCATTGCGATGGCGCTTCCGTCCGGCGGTCATCATCGCGATGCGTGACGAACTCGCGGAACAGTAAGTCCCTCTGTTGCCAGGCAAATCTGCATTCTGCCAGTGGAACTTCCTCGACCCGCTGGCGACAAAAACGGGTGACGCCGGACAGGAGCGGGCCTTCGAGCGAGTTTTCCGACGGATTCTTCGTCGCGCGAGCGTTTTTATTGCGTTCCCACTTCACTCGAAGAAAGCGGGGAGTGACTTCTGGCCGTGAACGCGCTAGCGGAAACGGCATCCTTGTCGATTGCCACCGACTGAACGTTGGCTCATTGCGGAGCGGAGACGACGTGCAGCAAGGGGCGTTTCGATGCAGTGAAGCTCACGCGAACGACACGCCTGTCCGGGCGCTAGCATTCGACTGCAAGCATCGGCTTTGGTGCCGCGTCATACCTTCGTCGATTGAAACACATAGGTCTGGTCGGGATGAAGTCACATGGAGCATTGCACGCCATGAATCGTCGTCTGAATTTGGATGCACAGCTGGAAAGCACTCTCGAAAACAACAGTTCCAGGCGGGCCTTCGCGGCACGCCTGGACATGACCATCAAACGCGCAAAGGTTACTTCCAGTCGGGTGGCCAGGTCGCTCGGCGTACCGGAACGCGACGTGACCCTTTGGCGCGCCGGGGTCACCGTTCCGAAGAGTACGGATTGTGAGCGCCTTTCTGCACTTCTCGACGTGGACGTCGCGTGGCTATGCGCAGGTCAAGCGTAGGCCACAGCATGTCATGGCAGTTCTCATCGGCCGCGAGCTCGCAAGTGGTTCGGCTTGTCTCGACTCATAGGCACCTCGGTCGGGTTCCGTGCCGGGCCCGTGCCATTGGCCGGCATCACGGTCGAAATGGCATGTTTGAAAACAAGTTGCACGCCTGGACCAGATTCCAGCAGAACTGCAAACTGGTCAAAGCCGGCCAATTGACCACTCAGTCTGATGCCGTTCACGAGGAACACGTTTACGGTGGTCTTGTCGTTTACGAGCGTCTGCAGAAAGTCGTCTTGTACGCATGGGCGTGTGGTCATGCTCTGAGGTCAAAGCGATAAGTCCTTCGATTGTACCGGCGATACCTGAAGCCGCCGCCAGTCCCGAGGGAGTGTGTTACTGCGACTCGAGGGCGTCGAGTCGCGCTTGCGCAATCTCGCCCGGGTGCTGGTCGTGGTACGCGTCGAACAACTGTGAGCATGACTGAGCAAGTGAAGCCAGGTCCACGGCCTGGTCTGCGTGCTCGACCTCACCTGCGTTGAGTACGTCATCGAGAACCGGAGCGAGACGGCGCAATCGTCGGAAAGTGGCGTCGTCAAGTTTCATGTTGGACCTCCTCTCGTCAGCCGGTAGAGCGCATGCTGAACGGACCTGCGCCAAGGCTTTGGCTACGCCTGGCCTGTCTCGCCCGTCGAACCTGCTGGCCGGGCCGCAAGGAACTTTTGATGTCTCTGCCTATGAGGGACGCATAACATCCGGGCAGGTCGGGCAGGTCTGGGTAGAGCCAGCGCTCGTATTCCAAGGTTCGCGGCTCGCACGCCCAAAAGGGTTACGGATTGGCCAGTTGGGCGCCGCCAGCGTCCGTGTGTTCGGGGCCCAACGCAACCTTTGGCGGGCGCAAGGCATTCGTGGTGCGGCCCGGGGGCGCACCTTGCAGTCAATGGTTTGCCTGACATCATAAAGCATCTGATTGTGAGGCCGAATTGCGGTCCTCATGTTGTACTGCGACCGCACTGCACAATAAATCTGAGAAACCACGTGAGCATTAGACCGCGATTGCCTGCACGGTAGGGGATGGAGCGCATCGGGTGAGGCCGCCGATGCGCAACAATTGGTTGCCGGATGCTGATTAGCACAGTTGCAATTTGTGCGGCGCACAAATATATAGTAATTGTCAAGCCGCTAGGCGAGGGTTTACGCTCGGGTGACTTCCCCGCGAGACGACTATGGGCACGCCTGCTCTTCTGGACCGCTACGAACTGCTCGCCGCGTGGCATCGCCTCATTCCGGAGGTAGAACCTGCCGGGCGCCACCGATATGAGCTAGACGAACTCGGCGAAGCGATACTGAATCCTTCCCCGTCAGCCAGGCGCCAGATAGTGCTCACGGATGTCTACTGTCACCTGACCGAGCAGATTGGTCACCTTGCCGCCATGTCGATGCCCATTACGACCCCGTCATTTGGCATCAGGGTCCCAGACGTCGTCTGGATGCCGTGCGACAGGTGGGAAAGTTTCGACCGCGACGACCCGGTGCCGTTCGTCCCGGACCTTTGCGTTGAGGTGCTGCTCGATAGCGACAGGGCGCACGACATCGACCGCCGGATAACAAGCTATCTGGAGGGCGGCGCAACCGAAGTCATTGTCGTCGGCCAGTCCGGAAAGGTTGAGTTCTGGGGAGCCGGAGGTCGGCGGCAAGCTTCGACTTTCGGAATAGAACTGCCTCTTGACGCCATGTACTTCGAAGAACGAGGCGCGCCTTCCATCGGCAACGTTCGTTGTTGAGAACAAGGCGTTCACATGAGGTTCACGTCGAGCGAACGTCATGAACCGTTCAGCGCAGCGGCTAGTTCGTTTGAATATGTGCAACCATCGTTCAACGAAGCCGTTCATCGGGTGTGAAATAGGCCGCTGGTAACGCAACGCGCAGACTGACCAGATTTTTGGCGACCCTATACGGCTCCATATCGCCGGGTCCACACCCATTTCTCCCGGTTCAACATGCGCTCCACCTTCATCAAATGGCTATTCATTGCCTACCTGCTCGGCAGCGGGACGTTGTACTCGATAGTGATACTGGTGTTATTCACCTTCGTCGGAAGGTCCGGCCGCTATTGGCTTGCAGTGCAGTGGTGCCGCGCAACGGCTGTCGTGATGCGCTGGCTACCCGGCATCACATGCTCGGTGGAAGGCCTCGAGTACTTTCCGGAAGGGCCTTCAATAATCTTGTGCCGTCACGAATCCACATGGGAGACACTTGCATTCCTCGCGTTGTTTCCACGACGCATCAGCTTTGTGTTCAAGGATGACCTCTTGCGGATTCCCATCTTCGGATGGGTGCTGCGTGGCCTCGACGTGGTCAGACTGAATCGTGGCTCGCCGCGCCAGGTCTACCGGGCAGTGACACGGCAATTTGCCGAGCGGCTGGCAAAGGGTGAGGTCGTAGTCATATTCCCGGAAGGCGCCCGGGTGTCACACGGCGCGCCGTTTAGACTGACGTCGGGCGGCATTCGTCTGGCCTGCGCGACTGGCGTACCGGTTGTCCCTGTTGTTCACAACGCCGGAAAAGTCTGGCCAGCGAAGGGATGGCCTGACGGGGCACATCGAGGTAATCGTTGGTCCCGCATTCTCATCCCAAGACACGTCGCAACAGGAATTGGGCAGCACAGTTCACGACTGGATGAAGTCAGCATTGCTGACACTCTGACGGCCGCTGTATCAGCGATGCACTTGCGCAGGACCGGCAAACGGACGTGTGGGTTACTCGCGCTACCCGGCGGAGAAGATGCTTGCGCGCGTCGGCGAGCGGATAGTGCTGACCGCGGACGACTTCAGTGTGCGGAAATACGGGTGATCGTACTTTTCATGCGAAATCTGGCGGTCATCGCGTGAGAAGCCTCCTCCAGTAAGGCTCTCCGACTACGCGATTTGGGCCGTACGCTGCGGCGGGGAGGTTTCCGTGAAATCAGTAGCTTGCAAACCGCTAGATTTCGGATGAAAAGTACGATTACCGCTACCCCCATTTCCCTCTGCAATCCTTGCGGTTCGCTTGCGACGAGGGCAGAGATTGACTTACCTACAAGGAAGGGCACCCCGGTCAGCGCACCGACGCCCAGAACCGGACCACGGCGGGGTGAATCACCTCGTGCCACCTCGGGCCGGTGAACAGGTCGTAGTGGTCGCAATCCGGTATCGTCCAACGGCAGCGCTTCTGTACCGGGATCGCACTGCACAGCGTGTGAGCGGCATGCGTCTGGCCCGCGCCGGTAATGTCGTCGCGGTCGCCCTCAACGGTGCAAAGCGCCGTGGATGCGAGATCCGGCGGCTGCACACGGCGTCCACCGACGCGCCATTCCCCATGGGCGAGGTGCTGTTCCTGAAAGATCACGCGGATCGTGTCGAGCAGATAGTCTTCGGCCATGTCGAGGATCGCGGCGTATTCGTTCAGTGCACGCAGGCTGTTCGCGATCGCCGTCGCATCGGCTGAGAGGCGGCTCGACCAGTAGCGCGATTCGAGTGCCAACTGGCGGTGCGGATGCGCGGCGACGATCGCCGCGTGCTGGATGAAGCCCGGACAGACCCGGCGGCCTGAACCGGCATAGCGGGGCGGAACGGTATCGATCACCGTGTCGCGAAACCAGTCGAGGCGGTGGCTTTGCGCCAGGCGGTCGACGGCGGTCGGGTTGAGGCGCGTGTCGATCGGCCCGCCCACCAGCGTCAGGCTGAGCGGCGGGACTTCGCCAGCCCTCGCCAGCAATGCCGCAGCCGCAAGGGTCGGCGCGGTGGCCTGGCAGACGGCGATAACGTGCGTGTGCGCACCGCCCAGCTTTCGCAGAAAGCGTTCGACCGCGAGCACATAGTCGTCGAGTCCGAAGCGGCCTGCGGCAAGCGGCACGTCACGGGCGTTGGCCCAGTCGGTGACGTACACATCGCCGTCCTGCAGCAGTGTTTCGACGGTCTCGCGCAGCATGACCGCGTGGTGTCCCGCGAGCGGCGCGCAGAGGAAGATGTCCGGTGGCGCCGTGCGGCTTTGACCGCGCCTGGGTGCAACGGGCGCCGGCGCGCGCGTGAATTGCCGCAGCGCGCAAAACGGCGTGCTGTCGACCACCTGTTCGACCACGGGTACCGACCGGTCGCCGACCGTCACCGCCGCGATGCCGAACGGCGGTGGCGCGGGGGTCGGTCGAACCAGCCGGTACAGCCAGTCATAGCCGGCAGCGGCGACGGGCATGCAAGGCATCGCTGGCGATGTCCAGGCATCGCATCCGCGCATCGCCCAGTTGCTGAGCGACTGCATCAGGCCACGCTGCGCTTCAAGCCACGCATACCACATGCTGTCTCCTGCGTGCGTCCCGTTCCGTCCCCCGTCGAGGCCGGAGGGTCATCGGAGAAACGGGAACGAAACGCGGTTGACGACGATCAGCACGCCGCGAAAATGTTGACCTGCCGCAAGAGACACGGCGTCGCGTTTTCGGCTCGAAAGGAGCGTCCATCTGATGGCGTGCTGGACGACACGGCCGCCGGACTATGGTGCCGGTGGTTAACATGGCTTGGCCCGAAGGCCGGGAATTTCATGTGTATGAACCACGCCACCTTGTCATTGATGCCGCCGAACTCCGTGATGAGCAGGGATCTTCATCAAGGGGCCGCGATAGTCGCGGCTGCTGACCTCCAAGGCGCCGCAACGAACCGGAAATGCCATGACGAAAGTCCTTCTCGCCCCCGTAGCCGCCGCCGTTACCCTCGGCGCTATTGCACCGGCATAAGCAGACGACCACGATGATCATCATCGGGTATGCGACGAGGTGAAGGTGCATCACCATTGAGAAACCCGCCGCGAGTGATGCAGTCTGGCCAGGTCGCCCCGCCTTCAGCGGGGCTTTCAACTCTGGCTGCGCCATCAACGCTTATGGTGCAGCCAGTCCCGCATGGGATGCGTGTCCAGCCAGCGGAATTGCTGATTCCTGGGGTGTGCGTGTCTGTAGTGCTCTGCTACCGATATCGCAGCCATGATCAGCGTGATCATCCCAAACAGCACCCCCGTCATCGACCCGGCCATGGCAGCCTCCTTGCCAGGTCGCCAGCATGCTTGCATTTTAGGCGATGCGCTCGTGGAAACCGGCGTTTTGCGTTGTCCCTTTCATTTCGGAACGCGTGGTGTTACCCGTCGATTGGCACGTCGAACTGCGTCCGGCAACCTGGGCATTTGAATGGCTCGACGTTACCTTGCGCCGGCAATGCTGCGAGCGGCTGCTCCTCGCCGGCGAGGTAGCAGACCGGGCACGGAAACGCGTCGTGCGATCGAAGTCGGTGCCACCGGTCGACGAACCGCTGAATGTCGATAGGCTGGGTGCCGTTCGCTTCGAGGTGGTCGAGAAGCACGTGGAACAGAGCGGGGCTTTGCATTGAAACCTCCGCAGCGATTTTCAGCCATCGTGGCATCTGCCACCCATGCGCGGCTGGTGGTCCTGCGGTTCCGCGCGCAAGCCACGCCGGATGTTCAGTGTAGTGGTGGGGATTTTCCCCAGTCATCGGGAGAACGCGATGCCGTCAGACCCCGCCACAAAACCTGCCGAGCCACCATTTCCTGTTCGTTGCGGAGCCTTGGAGGTCAGCAGCCGCGACTATCGCGGCCCATTGATGAAGATCCGTCCATCTGATGGCGTGCCGGACGACTCGGCCGCTGGACTGTGGTGCCGGTGGTTAACATGGCTTGGCCCGAAGGCCGGGAATTTCATGTGTATGAACCACGCCACCTTGTCATTGATGCGCCCGAACTCCGTGATGAGCCTGCGACGCGAGACAAGCCGCTCCCAGGCGCGGCGCCGCAGACCGAATCATCTGCACTGGACGCAGATAAAGACGAGCCGGTACCGCATGAGCGTCCGCCAGTCCGATCAGACGATAACTGACTTTTCGCCACGCCCTCGGCTTGACGTCGGCCGAATGCGCTCTGCGTAGCTGGTCTACGCGTTGCGACGTCAAGCTGAAGGCGCATATTCGTATTCGCTCTCAACCACGAGCGGAGGAAGGCATGTCAGAACGAGTTCGAGTCATTTGGGGCCGTTTTGGCGAACTAGCCGCCAGAGCACAGTTGTCGCGGATCGCCGTATGGAAGAAGGAGCCACTTGATGATCGGCGGCGCATAGGCGCCAGCACAGGATCGGCGTATAGGCGTCACCTGCGACGTGTGGCAGAACGCGGTTCGGACTTTCCGAACTGGGTACGCTTCGCTCTGTTGAGCGGAGCGCCCATGCCCAACCAGGGGTTCGAATTGTTTGAGTACCGCCAGGTACTTGTCTGCATGCGGCAAGGCGAATCCAACTCAGACATCGCACGCGCCCGGCTGACAGGTCGCAAGAAGCTCACCTCTGTGAGGCGCGTTGCCAAGGAGTTCGGCTGGCTCGATACAGGGCAGCCGCTGCCGGAAGACCCCGTGATCGCCGGACAGTTCGGCCGCACGTCGCACCTGCCCGGCACCTGCGTGTCGACGACAGACTGCCAAAAACGAGCAACAGCATCAGCAACGACGAGTTTTCGGGAATGACAACCGGAAGCCGAGCCATCTGTCGGCGCTTCACGAAGCGCTTGCTTACCCCTGGTGACCGCCGACGGGACACATTCGCGCAACGCTGCCTCCAACCTATAATGATTGTGTTGCACGACCACTCTGTTGGGTCTTGGCGCAATGAGTGGCTACCAGCACAAAAGCGGCGGAGATGGGCATGCGCTTCGAAGCATTTTCCTTTGGTTCCATCCGTATTGATGGCGTCACCTACCAGCATGACGTGGTGATCGACCACGGGCAGGTTCGCAAACGCAAGAAGAATCCATCCAAGGCGTTCCGCGAGACCTTTGGGCACACACCGCTGTCAGTGGCGGAGGACATACCCTGGAAATGCCGGCGGCTGGTGATTGGCACCGGCACCGGGGCGTTACCGGTAATGGAAGAGGTGAAGCACGAGGCCGAGCGTCGGCAAGTCAAACTGGTCATCCTGCCGACAGCAGAGGCCATCGCCAATCTGAAGGAGCACCCTGACCAGGCCAATGCCATCCTGCATGTCACGTGCTAGGCCATTTGGCGTGGTATCAATTTACATTGAAACTGAGCAGCATTTAGCATGTCAGGCGAGCCCGTCCATCACGGGTCACGCGGTCAGCCGTCTCGAAATCCGATCCGTCGACGTTGGGCCAGTCCTCAACGACACGACGTGCCGAAAACTGCTCGCCTTCCATCGCCAGTTCACGTATGGGCCATCCTGTTTTCGCACCCGAAGGACTGCCCCACCTGCAATCGACAGGTGACGGGGCCGTCACCGAACATCGTTGACCATTAACCCCTCGGGAGGAGATCGAACCATGTCGAAACGCTGGCTTTGGTGAGGGGCGGAATAGGCGGACTGGGCGAAGCCATCAGCGTCAAGCTCCATGATGCGGGTTCACGGTGGTGGTCACCCATTCGCCGAACAATGCGTGCGTCGAGCGCTGGCTCGCGCGGGTGGCCGCTGCTTATCGTCCATTCCACGCCTATGCGGTCGATGTGGCTGACTACGACTCCTGCCAGCACTGTGCGTAGAAAGTCATGAACGAGGTCGGCCCGGTCGACAGAACAATGCGGGCATTACGCGCGACGCGAGCTTCAGGAAGCTGGACAAGGTCGACTGGGACGCGGTGATCCGGAACAACCTCGACTCGGTGTTCAACATGACGAAGCCGCTGTGCGACGGCATGGTCGAGCGTGGCTGGGGCCGCATCCCCGCTCCCAGCAGCCACGCATGACGCGGCAAGGTTGTTGGGCATTTTAAAACCGTGACGTTCTTCGAAGTAGCTTTCCCAAGCTGGATCGAATGGATTCGCCTCGGCTTTGACTTTCGTGTGTCGCCGGATCGGGACGTCGACGCGACTGCCGCCTGGCACACTGGTAAGCTACCAGGTGACTGTCGCGCCAGTCGTCGATTTCAGGCAAGGCTTTCGTAGCGCTGTCTGGGCGCCCCTGTGGGAAGAGTTCTTCTGCGATTGGCGCCAACTCTGGTTCAACGAGCGCATCGAGCCGCCGAGCTGGGTGCTGGGTGACGAGGCCATTGCCGCGGGAGCAAAGGGAATCCTGTTCCCGTCGACAATCGCGGCGCCCGGTGTGAACCTGGTCCTGTACGTGGATCGGTTCGATGCCGATGATGTCATCGAGGTGTTCGATCCGTCGGGGGCGCTACCCAAAAACCAGGACTCGTGGCGGTGACGCGCTTGAACAAGGATAATTGCGACTCCCTTTTGCCTCAAGGATGAGCGCACGTCCGCCGCAATCCCCTATCCGGCTACAGGGTAACGTGGCCACTCGAACGGTGAGCTTTTGCAGGCGCCGCCGGTGAGCCTTTTCAGGAGCTTTGCCCGATGACACCCTCTCACAACGGCGCGTGGACGGCACCGTCCATCTGTTGACCGACAGCGACGCGCTCACCGCGAGCGTGCGGCGCACCGTGCGGCTCGAAGCCACGCCCGATGGCAAGAGCCTGCTGCTGATCGACGTCGATTCGCGCAAACCTGGCATCCACCGCGAGGTGCGCTATGAGATCACGCCGGCCGAATTGATCGCCGCGATCCGTGCGCACGGCGCCGAATTGCCAGGCGAGAACCATCCCGATGCTGCCGATCGCGACTGAGCCAAAGCCCGCCGGATGGCCGCTCGCCGCCACGCAGTTTCAGCCGCTTCCGGCCGTGCCGACCGAGGCGGCGTGGCCAATCCGGCGTGAGAGAATCGTGTACACCCCGGAAGATTGTGCCCAGCTGTCGCGTGCACCGGTTCGCCTCCAGCCGCTGTATGTGGGGTTGGGCATAAAAAGGGTGGACACAGGATTCGGACGGACACGTACGTTAGCCGCACCGCACAATCAACAGCATCCATGACTTGGCATTGGGCGACAATTCCCGGCTGAACGTCCGGAAGCCGAGATAGTGCCGAGCCTTATGGGACTGGGCTTTCCGGACCTCTGGCGGACGGAAATCTCCGAATCCCCTGACGGCACCCCAAAACCAGCACTGTCGGGTACGCCCGAACGCTCAGTCGCCGTGTTCCACGCTAGACTACTGGCGGGTGCATTTTTTGCAGTTTGGCAGCTGTCGGGGAGACGCCGCCATGAATCGGCCGCCAGTTCGATTTCCCCTTCGTGCGATCGGCGTCGTGCCGGTCTGGCGATGGCTCAAGTGGCTGTTGCTGGCCGCTTTTCGGTTGCGCTGGTGATCGCGGCGCGCCTCGTGCAGATTGAAATCGGGACTTCCCGGCTGCAGGCACGCTATCTGTCCGAACTGGGGCGCGATATCGCTTTTACCGTCGACGACGGCGCGAGCAACAGCATCCGGTTTCCCGCGAGCGGTCCGTACGACGTGCGTCTCGGCTACGCGTCGCTGCCGTCCTTCGAACAACGCCTCACCGCGCGCGGTTTTGCGGTCGCCTCGCAGGCGCGCGATTCCGCCAGGATGGCGTCACTGGCAGACGACGGCCTGTTCCTGCCGTACGACGAAAAGGATCAGGCCGGACTGCTGCTGCGCGACGCGAGCGGCACACTGCTGTTCAGCGCGCGGTATCCGGACCGCGTCTACGACCGCTTCGACGCGATTCCGCCGCTCGTCGTCAACGCGCTGCTCTTCATCGAAGACCGCTACCTGCTCGACCCGGAGCAGCCGAACCGCAATCCGGCCATCGACTGGGGCCGTTTCAGCCGTGCGCTGTTCGATCAGGGCATGCACGTGATCGACCGGCATCAGCCGACGCCGGGCGGCAGCACGCTCGCCACGCAGATCGAAAAATTCCGCCACTCGCCGGGCGGCCGCACCGCGACGCCGCCGGAGAAGCTGCGGCAAATCGCCTCGGCGTCCGTGCGCGCCTATCTCGGCGGACCGCAGACGCTACCCGCGCGCCGGCAGATCGTCGTGCGCTATCTCAACTCGGTGCCGCTCGCCGCGAAGCCCGGCGTCGGCGAAATCAGCGGCATGGGCGATGGTCTCGCGGCATGGTACGGACGCGACTTCGACGAGGTCAACCGCATCCTGAACGCGCCGGCTTCTGCCGAATCGCTCGGCGCGCAGGCGCTCGCGTTCAAGCAGGCGTTGTCGCTGATGATCGCGCAGCGCGCGCCGTCGCGTTTCCTGCGTTCCGGGAGCATGGAACTCGATCGCCTGACGGACAGCTATCTGCGCCTCCTGGCCGCCAACGGGGTCATTTCGATATCGCTGCGCGACGCCGCGCTGGCGGTGCCGCTCGAACTGGAACGCGCACCCACTGTACGCCCGCCGGTGTCGTTCGTGACGCGCAAGGCCGTCACCGCGCTGCGTGCGCATCTGCTCACCACGCTCGGCGTATCGGGCTTCTACGACCTCGACCGGCTCGATCTGACGGCGACCGCCACACTCGACAACCGGGTCCAGCAGGCGGTCAGCGAAAGGCTCGCGAGCGCCGCCACGCGCGAGGGCGCGCAGGCGGCCGGCCTGTACGGCTTCGAAATGCTGCGCACGCAGGACGATCCATCGAAGATCGCCTACAGCTTCACGCTGTTCGAGCGCCGCGACGGGGCGAACCTCGTGCGGGTCCAGACCGACAGCGTGAACCAGCCGTTCGACATCAATCAGGGCGCACGCCTGAACCTCGGCTCGACCGCCAAGCTGCGCACGCTGATCACATACCTGCAGATCGTCTCCGCGCTGCATGCGCGTTATGCGTCGATGAGCGTGGCGCAACTGCACGATGTGAAGCCCGACAGGCAGGATATGTTGACGCGCTGGGCGCTCGATTACCTGTCGCACACCTCGGATCGCTCGCTGAGCGCGATGCTCGATGCGGCGGTCGAGCGCAAGTATTCGGCGAGTCCCGGCGAGACCTTCTACACGGGCGGCGGCGCACAGACGTTCAATAACTTCGAAGCGAGCGACAACGGCCGCATCCTCACCGTGCACCACGCGTTTCAGCATTCGGTGAATCTGGTGTTTGTGCGGCTGATGCGCGACATCGTGCACTACGAGATGGTCCAGACCGCAGGACCGACGTTGCAATGGCTCGACGATCCGGCCACACGCCGTGCTTATCTCACGCGTTTTGCCGATCAGGAAAGCCGCGTGTATATGCATCGGTTCTACACGAAGTATCGCGGCAAGACAGCCGACGCAGCGCTCGCCGTCCTGCTGTCTGACGTGCGCAAGTCGCCGCCGAAGGTCGCGACCGTATTGCGCAGCGTGGCGCCGGATGAGCCGCAGGCGTGGTTCGACGCGCAGATGGGCGCCGCGCTGAAGCGCACGCCCGTGGCAACGCTGTCGTCGGACGATCTCGCGAAGCTCTACACGAAGTACGGCGTCGACAGATTCAATTTGAACGATCGCGGCTATATCGCGAGCGTTCATCCGCTCGAACTGTGGACGGTCAACTACCTGCGGGATTATCCGCTCGCGACCGGGAGCCAGTTGCAGGAGGCGAGCCGCGCCGTGCGTTTCACCGCATATTCGTGGCTCTTCAAGACCCGCTACCACGCGACGCAGGATCGGCGCATCAAACGTATGGTGGATTTGCAGGCTTTCGCCGAAATCGGCAAATCGTGGCGCGCGCTGGGCTACCCGTTCGCGACGCTCACGCCGTCGTACGCAGCGGCGATCGGTGCGTCGGGCGACCGGCCGGTCGCGCTCGCACAGCTCGTCGGCACGATTGCGAACGGCGGCAAGATGCTGCCGACGCAGACCTTTGCCGAACTCGAGTTCGCGAAGGGCACGCCCTATGAGACGCATTTCACGCGGGCGGCGACGACGCCGCGCACGGCGTTGTCGCCGGAGATTGTCGATGTGGTGCATGGCCTGTTGCGCGACGTGGTGCTCGGCGGCACGGCGAGGCGTCTTGCGGCCGGCATGACGTTCCCTGACGGACAGACGCTCGACGTGTATGGCAAGACCGGAACGGGCGACCAGCGCTTCAATGTGTTCGCCCGCGGCGCACGCCTGATCGAGTCGCGCAAGGTCAACCGGAGCGCGACGTTCGTCTTCGTGATCGGCGATCGCTTCTTTGGCACGCTGACCGCCTATGCGCACGAGCCCTATGCGGCGCGCTACGCTTTCACGAGTGCATTGTCGGTGCAGCTGCTGAAGTCGCTGGCGCCCGCACTGCAGCCGTTGCTCGATGGCGATGAGCATTCAGCGATCCTGTCTTCGACGGGGGGCGGGGAATAGCTACGGCGCGGTCATTATTCACCCGCGAATCCAATCTCCATCGCGAATGGGATGCCCTTCGAGTTGGTAGACAGCGGCTTGTCGGCCCTCACGCGCCAGACGCAACAGCCGGTTCTGATGAATATTGCGGCCAATGTCCGGAGACAGGCCGAGCGCGCGAATGGTCTGCAAGCGCTCGATATGAGCCAGCACGGCATTGCGCTGGGCTCGCCCGGCGATTGTCGCAACCAGGCCAGCTTGCTAATGGGCCAATCGGTCAGCAACGACAGAAGCTGATCGAGCGACATGCGCTGCTCGGCCGTCAACGGCGCGGTCAGCAGCCGGTGCACCTCGCGCTGTGCGCGCGTGGCGACAGCCGCACACAGCTTTTCGAGCGCTGCGACCGGCGGCAACAGCACATGCTGACGCCGAAGTTCGTCGGTGGCGGCCTGCGCGAGCACGATGCCCTGCGTGGTTATCGGAAACGCAAGTTAGATATGCAAACCATATTAGTTTGCGCTGTCGATGGTGCGTGACCAGGGCCGGAGCATCAAATTCTCGGCAGTGGCGTGAGCTCGAGTAACTCGAATAAGTAGTCGGGATTCCAGCCCGCGACCTTGCGACGTGCGGCCATGCTGCGCTTTTTCTTGCCGGATTCGGGCCGCATGCGCAGCAAATTCAAAGTGATGCGGCGCAAGGTGGCAAGATTGGCCGTCGCGTTGCGCAGGCGCACGGTGCTGGCGTCCTCGCGGAAAGTCACGTCAAGGCAATGATGCAATCCATTCTCGATGGCCCAGTGCATGCGGCTCGCCTCAAGCAAGTATCTGGCGTCGGGTGCGGCGGAACTGATCAGGTACTGCGTCTGTGAACTGACCTGGCCAGCGATGTCGCGCGTGCGCTCAATGCGCACCAGGCTCTTAAGCTTGGGCCAGCGATGCAGTTCGCTGAGATAGTCCGGCGCCGCCACTGCGACGCAGTGGCGGGCTTCAAGGCGACCATGTCCTTTATCCAGTGTCTCGGAGATCGATGGATTTATGTGCGCCCAATCGTGGGCTTTGCCGGTTCGCATATAGTCTTCAACGGCTTGAGCCAGACCGGGTTGATTATCCTTGGCGACCAGCAGATAGTCGCCGCCGCGCTCAGTGATCTCCTGGGCGATGGCCACCTGAGTGCCGATGGCGTCTATGGTTACCAGGCTGCCCTTGAGCGACAGGACTGGCAGCAAAGCCTCAATGGCAGTGATCTCGTTTGACTTTTCCAGCTCATAGCGCGGAAATGCCGGGAGAGTAGCACAGCGTATGAGCGAGAATCGCGGGTCGGCACAACATACAGGGCCGGAGCGTCAAAACTCGTTTACACGGCACGAATCGCTGCAAACAGCCCGATGTCTGTAATCTCATAATTGGTAGCCGGCCTCGGCGTGCGCGTATCGTCCGTCGCCCTCGCGCATGTCGATGTTGGAGTCAACATTGGCATCCCCGGGGGCTGTGTATGCGCCCGAGCCGGTTTATGCTCCGCCGCCACCGGTGTACGTCGAACCTCCCACTGCTGTTGTCATTAGTCCGGGCTGGTATGGCGACAGGTACTATGACGGGCGCCGTTATTGGGAACATCGGGAGTGGGAAGAGCGCCACCGGGGTGAACGGGAATGGCATGACGCGCGAGACTATCGCGGTGGGCTTCGAGGTGATGGGGGCCACGACCATGACGGCGGCGGCCCGGGAGGCGACTGGCACCACGACCATGAAAATGACGGCGGGAGGGGTGACCTAACACGAACGGCACTGGTTGTGCGTTCGGCGTGCTGGAACTCCAGCAAGCTCATCTCGTACCGCGCACGCTAACGGCCAAGTCACAGCGTGGCTAAACGCATAAGTTCGCGATGCCGTGCGACCACGCGGGCTCAACGTTCAGGGGCTCTCCACATTATTGCTTCGCCGCCTTCGCCGCTTTTGCCGCTTTCTCGACTGCCTGGTCAGCCGCTTCGGTCGCCTCCGATGCGGCTCCCGTTGCGGCGCTCAGGCTCCTTTGCGCGACATCGACTGCCTGCTTCGTGGCTTTTTGCACGTTTTCGTAGGCGGTGTTGGCGAGCGAAAAACCTTGTTTCAGAAACGCGATTGCGGCTTCGGAGCCGACCGGGGCGTTTTGCGCGACATTCTCGACGAACCATTGAACCTGGCGGTTGACCTCTTGGTACTGGGCATTGACGACCTCTGCCAGCTGCGTTTGCGTGGTCGACGCAATCTCGGCAACCTGACGTTCGTACGTCAGGACCTTCTCCGCCGAGGGCAGCGCCAGCGCGTTTTGCAAGCCAGTAACTTCCTGTCCCTCCTTTTTCGTCAGCCCGTCTTGCATGCGTTGGTACCAATCGGCGAACGTCGTTTTCGCCATATCCAGATTCAGTCTGACGAGCTTTTCCCCGCCTTCCAGCATTTTGCCGGCCAAGCCAAAGAAGAAGCCAAGATTTGCTTGTTGGGCTACAGCAACTTGCCCCTGAAAATCAGTCATGTTCGTCTCCTGAAGACGTCTGTCCAACACTCAGCATGTTCGGCAACGGTGACCAAGTGATGAAGCGCGTCGTCTGGAAGTCACCGTCTCGGCGTACATTTTCGAACCTGCCTCCGCAGTCGTATTGGTCTCAGCAGCGATTGCCTGTCCAACTTCCTCAGCGTCGGGCTGCGCGATGGTGCTCTCCGGGCGTCGACAGATGTAGGGGCTGCAAAACGTCGAAGATTCCATTACAGGACGGTGTCGGTTGGGATGCCAATTGAATCGGCCTATCACGGGGCACTTTTGGAAGAAGTGCTTTTCCTCGCAGCGACCCACCGGATTCGACTGCGCCCCTCGTTGTGATGGCGTTTTCGCACGGCGGTCATCATCGCGATGTGTGACGAAGTCGCGGAACAGTACGGCCCTCTGTTTCCAGGCAAGCCCGTATTCCGCCAGTGGAACTTCCTCGACCCGCTGGCGACAAAAGCGGGTGATGCCAAACCGGAGCGGGGGTGCCGCGTCATACCTTCGTAGATTGAAACACATAGGTCTGGTCGGGATGGAGTCACATGGAGCATTGCACGCCATGAATCGTCGTCTGAATTTGGATGCACAGCTGGAAAGCACTCTCGAAAACAACAGTTCCAGGCGGGCCTTCGCAGCACGGCTGGACATGACCATCAAGCGCGCGAAGGTTACTTCCAGCCGGGTGGCCAGGTCGCTCGGCGTACCGGAACGCGACGTGACCCTTTGGCGCGCGGGAGTTACCGTTCCGAAGAGTACGGATTGTGAGCGCCTTTCTGAACTTCTCCACGTGGACCTCGCGTGGCTATGCGCAGATGAAGCGTAGGCCACAGCATGTCATGGCAGTTCTCATCGGACGCGAGCTCGCAAGTGGTTCGGCTTGTCGCTACTCATCGGCGCGTTGGTCGGGTCGCGTGCCGGGCCCCCTGCCATTGACCGGCATCACGGTCGAAATGGCATGTTTGAAAACAAGCTGCACGCCTGGACCAGACTCTAGCAGAACTGCAAACTGGTCAAAGCCGGCCAGTTGACCACTCAGTCTGATGCCGTTCACGAGGAACACGTTTACGGTGGTCTTGTCCTTTACGAGCGTCTGCAGAAAGTCGTCTTGTACGCATGGGCGTGCAGTCATGTTCTGAGGTCAAAGCGATAGGTCCTTCGATTGTACCGGCGATACCTGGTGCGTGACTGACAGCGTTATTGTTGCGATGGCCGCATGCTTTATCAAGCTTATCAAGCCTATGCCGACACGGTGGCTTTGCTTCGGATGGCAGCCAGCGTGGCAGACGCGTTCGTTTGCGCGGTCGGGCAGACCGAAGCGGCGCAAGACATGTGCAGCAGTGTGCCGTCTTGTATGAAGGCCCATTACCTGCAGACCGGGGTCGGCCGCTACGGCGTGTTCGCGGGCCGACGCTGGCGAACTCAGATCTATCCGATCATCAGGGAGTTCATCCGCGACAACGAAACGAGACACGCAGCGGTCTGCGCTGCAGAGGGCGACGCGACGGTTTGCCAGCTGACCGCCTCAGCTTGTCGATAGCGGAGGACGTCGCGTGTTTCCTTCGCGACGACGGGAACGGATGCAACTGGTGGGCTGCGGCAGATCGGGTTCGGGCCCCCGTATCGAACGCTTGTATCGATCGAATCCGCGAAGAGACACGGTCCAGGCGGCGGCGATGAAACTCAAGCCCTTTAAAGAGGCGATCACGACAACGCCTGCGGGTCAGCGCAGCGAGGGTCAAGCTGGCCATCAATTTCCTCCTCGGTCCCGTTCCGCAGGACCTGCATTCACTCCGTTTGTTCGAAAACCGTAGCTCAGCCGCCGGCCACAGCAGAGACGGGAATGTTGGTGTCTGGGCGGGTACGGTCGACACCACCGGTTGGGGCGTGGCGGTACGGAAAACGGTCGGCGTTGCGCTGAGCATGCCGCGAGCCCGTCGGGTCGGCGGCCCTGGATCTATCACTGAACGGCCCGCCTCCCACCCATGGCCATTGGCTGGGCGGGAGTCGACGGGTCGCTAATAAGAGGAACATCCGGCTCGCCGTCGGGAGGGGCGTGAGGGTCCGGATCGCGGTCCGGCGGTTCGCCTGGATCCGGATCGGTCGCTGGTGACTCGGGACGAGCCGGGTCACGGTCCGGAGGGATGCGGGGCTCCGGATCAAAGGGGGTGACGGCGATGGGATGATCGGATCATCGGTCGGCGGCGTGGGCGGCGTGGGCGGCGTGGGCGGCTCGGGCGCGTGAACACGGATTGGCAACATCAAAAACTCTCCATCGTGTGCGAGTGGGCCACGACTGCCGCCGGCCGGGTTTTCCAGGTAAAGCAGAGGCATCGGGTACACCGTTCAGACGACCGCACACGCACGTTGGACCGCCATCCGGATGTTGCGAGCCGGTTCGCTTCGGCACGTAATCCCGCCCGATTACCCCAAAAAGAGGTTGACCGGTCGAGCAAGCCGGCCTATAACCATCTCATGGGATGGCTCTCAGATGGCAGTGGGAGGTTAATTGGATGGCAAATGTGACTGACATACGCGCTGGCCGAACCGGTGACCCTCGCCCCAGGGGCGGCGAAACCGAGAAAATCACGATCAATCTCGGCCCCGTGGACCTCGGCCAAATCGACCTGCTGGTCGAGGAAGGGTTCTACTCGAATCGGGCCGATCTGATCCGTACGGCGATTCGTAACCAGTTATCGCTGCACGCTCAGGTCCTTCACGAAAACGTATCGCGCCGCGCCCTGGTGTTAGGCCTTCAGCACTTTTCGCTCCAGGACCTTGAGGCGGCAAAGGCGCGTGGCGAAAGACTCATCATCCAGGTGCTGGGACTTGCCAGCATCGCCAACGACGTCTCCGCTGAGCTCGCGCTCGCGACGATCGAATCGATCACCGTGCTGGGCGCATTTCACGCAAGCCCTGCAGTCAAGGCTGCGTTAGCCGGGCGAATCCATTAGATTGCCCCAACCGGACTTCATGATGAAGATGAACGAAGATTTTCTTGCCGCGATGTACGAAGCGACTCGCCTGTTACAGACTGCGGGCCCTCTGGAAGCCACCGCTGCGATCCAGCGTGCGTTGGGTGGGGCGATGCCCACGGTGCAGCAGCAGGCGCGAGCGCCTGAAGACTATGCCGCTGTCCTTGACGCCCTGGCCGGTGCGCCGCTGATTCAGCCGGACGCTTTCCCGATCTTCAAAGCGAGGCGAAATCCGGAGCCCGGTCCAGCTGCACCGTCGGTTGACGTCGAGGACCGCGGGCACGTTCTCTCGCGTTTGTTTTCTGGCCCGGCCGGAACCCGCGAGTACAAGCTCTATGTGTCCAGCGGTTACCACGGTCAGCCATTACCGTTGGTAGTGATGCTCCATGGTTGCACACAGAACGCCGGCGACTTCGCCGCCGGGACCAGGATGAACGCGCTTGCTGAGTCTCAGCCGTGCTTCGTTGTCTACCCGACGCAAAGCCAGAGCGCGAACGTTTCGAAATGCTGGAACTGGTTCAAGCCGGGCCACCAACGACGCGGACAAGGCGAGCCGTCGATCATCGCTGGCATCACCAATCAAGTGATCGAGACGTACAAGGTCGACACGCGGCGGGTCTATGTCGCGGGCCTCTCGGCGGGTGGCGCCATGGCCGCAGTGATGGCAGACACGTATCCCGAACTGTACGCGGCGGTAGGCGTGCACTCCGGCCTCCCGCTGGGTGCCGCGCACAATCTACCATCGGCACTCGCGGTAATGAAGGGTGGCACCGCTGGGCGAGGCAGGCGACGCAGCCGACCGGTGCATGCGGCGCCGACGACGAAGATTCCGTCGATTGTGTTCCACGGGGATGCCGACGCCACGGTGCACCCGTGTAACGGAGATGAACTGGTAGCCGCTTTCAGCGGCGACCAGTTGATGCCGGACTCGACTGCGCAGCAGGGGCAGGTCCCCGGCGGTCGGTCATACACCCGGCGG
>NZ_WOEZ01000158.1 GCF_013177735.1 Paraburkholderia elongata
ATCGGCGTATTACCGGCGCCAGCCCCGAGACCAGCCGCAGCGGCATCGATCCGATTGGCCCCCGCAGCGATAGCCGCAATCGAATTGGCGACGCCCATCGCAAGATTGTGATGCCCGTGAAAGCCCAACTCCGTTTCAGGCTTCAACGCAGCACGAACAAGACCAATGCGCGCAGTCACATCGTCAGGCAGCATGTAACCGGCCGAGTCGGTGATATAAATGCAGTTCGCACCATACGATTCCATCAGCTTCGCTTGGCTTGCTAGCTGCTCGGGCGGCGACATATGCGCCATCATCAGAAAGCCAACCGTATCCATCTCCAGCTTGCGCGCAAGACCGATGTGCTGCTCGGACACATCCGCTTCCGTGCAGTGCGTCGCGACACGGATCGTGTGCACGCCGAGCCCGTGCGCCATGCGCAGATGTTCAACCGTGCCGATACCCGGCAGCAGCAGAGCAGACACCTTGGCCTGTTTCAGTTCGGCGATCACCGCGCTCAGATAAGCCTCGTCGGTATGCGCCGGAAAGCCGTAATTGACCGACGCGCCACCCAGGCCGTCGCCGTGCGTGACTTCGATGAGCGGCACGCCGGCGGCGTCGAGGCCGCGTGCGATCGAACGCATCTGGTCGAGTGAAATCTGATGACGCTTGGGGTGCATGCCGTCGCGCAACGTCATGTCGTGGACGGTGATGCGGGTTCCTGCTAATGACATGGTGGGCTCCTTACGCAGTGGCAGGGGATGCGGCGAGCATCTGTTGGGCAAATACTTCGGCGGTACGCGCGGCGGCCGCGGTCATGATGTCGAGATTGCCTGCATATTTCGGCAGATAGTCGCCGAGGCCTTCAACTTCCATGAACACGGACACGCGGCGGCCATCGAACACGGGGCCGTTTTTCAACGTATAGCCCGGTACGTATTGACGTACTTCGTCGATCATGGCGTGCACGGAGGCCGTAATCGCTTCGACGTCCGGATCGGTTTCAGTCAGGCAATGGATCGTGTCGCGCATGATCAGCGGCGGCTCGGCCGGATTGATCACGATGATCGCCTTGCCCACCGCAGCCTCGCCGATCTGTTCAATCGCGAGCGAGGTGGTGCGGGTGAACTCGTCGATGTTCTTGCGCGTGCCGGGGCCGACGGAGCGCGACGAAACGGTCGCCACGATCTCGCCGTAGACCACGCGCTGTACGCGCGAAACCGCATGCACCATCGGTATCGTCGCCTGACCGCCGCACGTGACCATGTTGACGTTCATGGCCTGCTGGTCGATCTGCGCGGCGAGGTTGACCGGCGGCACGCAGAACGGGCCGATCGCAGCGGGCGTCAAGTCGATCACGCGCACGCCGCGCGCGGTCAGCTTGTCGGAATGCTCGCGGTGCACGTACGCGGAGGTGGCGTCGAAGGCGATGCGGATATCGTCGGCGGCCAGATGCGGTAGCAGGCCATCAATGCCGTCTGCAGTCGTCTTCAGTCCCATCTCGCGGGCACGTGCGAGGCCGTCGGAGTCCGGGTCGACGCCCACCATCCACACGGGTTCGAGCACCGCGCTGCGGCGCAGTTTGTACAGCAGATCGATGCCGATATTGCCGGGCCCGATCAACGCGCATTTGATCTTGCTCATTCAATGCATCCTCAAGGAAAAGACGGTCAAACGGTCAGATGAAGCGCACGGAACAACTGCCGATGCCTTCAATCCGCATGTGCAACTGGTCGCCGCAAGCGACGGGAATCAATGCCGCCAGCGAACCCGACAGCACGACTTCTCCGGCGAGCAGCGGCACGCCGAGTTCGCCGAGCGTGTTCGCGAGCCATGCAACTGCATCGGCCGGATGGCCCAGCGCGGCAGCGCCGATTCCTTCTGCGGCACGCGCGCCGTTCTTATCGAGCGTCATGCGGCACGCGGCGAGATCGAGCGCGTGCGGCGCGACGCGTTCATCGCCGAGCACGTAGACGCCGCATGACGCGTTGTCGGCCACCGTGTCGCCGATACGGATCGCCCAATCGCGGATGCGCGAATCGACGATTTCGAAGCACGCGCCGACCGCTTCGGTCGCGGCAAGCACAGCCTCTCGCGTGATGCCCGGGCCGCGCAAATCGTCTTTCAGATAGAACGCGATTTCGCCTTCCGCGCGCGGTGCGATCAGCTTCTCAATTGGGATGTCCTCGCCGGCGACGTAGTGCATGCCGGAAAGCAGCACGCCGAAATCCGGCTGGCGTACGTCGAGCATGTCTTGCACGACCTGGCTCGTCACGCCGATTTTCTTGCCGACGACGGTTTCACCGGCTCCGATGCGACGCGCGACGAAGTGCTGCTGCACGCGGTAAGCGTCGGCGAGCGACAAACCACCGGCGCGCGCCGAGAACGGTGCAATCGGCGCGCGCTCGCGCCATGCGTGGTAAAGCTCGTCGCCGAGTGTGGCGTGAAGTGTCGAAGTCATGGCGACCGCAAATAGAAAGGGAAAAGCGCCGGGGCAGAACCTGAATCCGTCCCCGGCCGTGGCTTCAATAGAGGCGCAACGAAATCAATTGCCCGCGCCGCGAATCGCATCGGGCGAGAAGTACGCTTCGGTCAGTTGCGAGCCACGTGTGAGCACCGGCATCGGTTCCTGATTCGCCAGACGATCCGCGTAATAGGCGCCCGAGATCAGGTCGTGATAGAACACGGCGGTCGAGTAGAACGATTTGGCGTCGAACGCGTAGAGCGTCGGGGCGAGGTTGGTGCGCCACAGCGTGTCGCGGGCGTCGTAGTTGTCGGCGGTGACTGCGTTCCATGTGTCCTCGTCGAGATACAGCACCCGTTTCGCGTATTGATGGCGATAACCGGACTTGAGCGTGGCTTGCAACACCCACACGCGATGCAGTTCGAAGCGCATGTACTGCGTGTTCTCGTGACCCTTGGTTAGCAGATCGGTGTATTTGATCGACGGGTCCATCAGCTTGTAGTTGTCGTACGGCACATACACTTCGCGCTTGCCGAGGATCTTCCAGTCGTAACGCTCGCCCGAGCCGTTGAAGAGGCGGTCGTCGTCGACGGTGCGAAAGCCGCCAGGACCTTCGGGTTGATCGAAGCCGAACTCAGGCGCCTGACGCACGCGCCGCGTGCCCGGGTTATATGACCACGTTCTGCGGGTGTCGGTGCCTTCCTGATCCCACATTTCGAAGCCGGTGATGATCGTGCCGCGATCGGACAACGGCAGCATGGTGGTTTGACGGAAGAAGCTCTTTGTGTTCAACGCGTTCTTCGGATCGAAATGGTCCGCGCTGCGCGGCCCGTAAATCGCGTACTGCACCTTGCCCCATGCGATGTTGCCGTCCGGGTAGACCACGGCCTGGTCGTAGGTCGCGGTTTCGCCTTCGATCGCGGATGCGAAGCGCAGATTCCACATCGCCTCGACCCCGTTCTTCGGCACTGGGAACGGCGTGACCGGCGGGAAATCCTTCAGGCCGTTCTGGTCTTTCGTCATCGTGGTGGTGGGCGCGAACAGGCGGATGTCCTTGTACACGGCGTCGCCATAACTGAAATCGCGATGGCTCGGATAGACAGGAATCTTGAAGGTATCCGGATACTTCTTGAGCAGCGCTTTCTCGCCGTCGGTGAGGTGCGCTTCGTATTGCTGCATGTTCTGCGCGGTGATCACGACGAGCGGCTTCTCGCTTGCGTACGGATCGGGGAAACGCTGTCCCGGCTTGTAGTCGACGCCCGGCGGCGTGCCGAACCATTTGCCGCTCCACGCGGGGATCGTGCCGTCGGCGTTGCCCGCGCGCTCGGCGCCCATCGGCGTGAGCGGGCCTTCGAGTTTGGCGAGATCTTCCGGGCTGGTTTTGGCGAACGATGGGGCGCCCAGTGCGGCAGCGAGCGCGGCGCCTGCCGCGAACACGCAGACACGCAATGCGGGATTGAAAATTCGACTCATGACGAAATCCTCTTGCAGTAAAAAGACGGCTGATTCAAAGGGTGATGCATGCTGCAACGCGCCTGAAATTCAAGGCGCTCAGTCAACTCGACGCGCAGCATCAGAACGAGTAAGTTGCGGTGGCGAGCACATAATCGCGATCGGCGAGCGGACGATTGTTCGGATCCGGCCGGCCGAGGAATTTCGCGTAGACGATTCCGAGCTTCAGGTTGCTCAGGCGCGTGAAGTTCACACCGACTGTCACGCGGTGGTCGCCCACGCCGGTCAATGAGCCAAGCCCACCGGCTAGCGCCGATTTGCCGGTGAAGTCGTCGGCATAGGTGATCGGCACGTCGACGTCCCAGCCGTTGAAGACGTTCTTGTAGCTGAGCGTCCATGCCACGTCGAAGGCGGCGGAATTGCGCGTATTGGTGAGCGTCGTCGAGCCCATAATCGGTGTGACGTTGCCGGCGTGTACATACGAAACTTCACCCACCAGCGTTTGCGATGCGGCAAGGAAGGTCGGTCCGATCGAATAGATCGCCGAGAGATTCGACTGCCAAACGTCGCCGCGTGTCGATTGCGGACCCAACGGGGTGTTCACGAGCACCGCGGCGCCTTGCCGGTACGACGTTTCACCGGCGACGTTCACGCCGTTCAGATCGGTCGAGAAGCTCAGGCCGCTGAGTTTGATGTGGTCGAAGTACTTCTGCTGATACTGCAGCGTGGGGAAGTAGGTCGTCACGACACTCGGGTTCATGTCGTTGTAGTGCAGGTAGTACGCACCAATTTCGGTGTCGCCGAAGACGCGCCAGCGCGCGCCCAGGCCCCACTGGTCGTCGCCGTTCGGCCGGATGTCGTTGCCTCGCGGGATATGGATGCCGCCTGGCCCGATGATGTATTGCGAGCCGGGGCCGACGAGATCCGAGTAGCTCCAGTAAGCGCCGGCCGGTACGAGTCGGTTAGGCGTGAACGCGAACTGGTAATAGCCGAGCAGGCTGAAGTTAGGCGCGAGTTGCCACTGCGTCGAAATTTGCGGCACGGGCAGCAGGATGTCCTTGACCTCCGCTCCGGCCACATAGCTGGCGGTCGCATTGGCTGGCCCCTGGGCGCCCGCGATGTTCGGAAAGAACACGCTTTCGCCCCACGCGACCACCTGTTCCCCCACCTTGACGTTCAGACTCGTGCCGCCCAGGTGGATCGTGTCGTACGCGTAGGCTGCAAGCAACTGCGGGTATCCGCCGGCAAAGTAGCTCGCATCGCTGGTGAACTGGTTGTACGCGCCGCTATGGTTGACGGTGAAGGGGGCGTTGTTGTTGTTCGGGTGCTGGTATGCCTGATCGTAGAACACGTTGGCCCGCACGAAGACCCCCCAGTCGTCGTGCTTAAGGTTCACCTCGCCGAGCAGGCTCACCTGATTTTCGATCAGCTTGTTCTTCGCGAAGTTGCGGTCGCCGTCGTCGCCATTGATGTTCTCCGGCGTCAGCAGATTGCCGCTCGGCGCGCGCGTGCGCATGCCCAGACCGTAGCCGAGCGTGAAGGTGTAATCGAGCGTGGTGTCCGTGCCGAGATTCACCGTGTCGCCCGCGTAAGCCGATGTGGCGAACGTCGTCATCGTCGCTGCCGACGCCGCTGCCAGCACGGCGAGTCTGCATGCCGCGCACACCGCGCGCATTGCCGGTGCGCGCTCTTGTGTTCCGTTGATCTGCATCCTGTCTCCTCTGTGGTCACATCTGAAATTTGTTGTGATCAGAGGTTAGGGGGCACGTGCGGAGCGAGAATCGTCAAAACGGACTAGACGCTTGCCCCAGGGATGCGAGGTGTGCGCGTGTTAATGCATCTATGGTTTCGTGGCGAACGCCTTGTGCAGGTCGGTGGCGGCGAGAAAGGCGGGCACTTCGCCGCCGCCTTCGAGAATCAGGTTGCTGCCCGATGCATAGGCGGCGTGCGGCGAAGCGAGGAACAGGCACGCGGACGCAATATCGCCGGGTTTCGCGAGCCGGCCTGCGGGAATCGTCGCGGTGATGTTGTCGAGCGCGGCCTTGCCGTCTGCCGCAGAGGTCCCCGTGTGCCCGCTTGTGGCGGCTTCGGTTTCGACGAGGCTCGGGCTCACCGCGCACACGCGAACCTTGGGGGCCCATTCCACGGCGAGCGAGCGTACCGCATTGAGCAAGCCGGCTTTCGCTGCGCCATAGGCCGCTGTTCCCGGCGACGCCCGCAAACCGCTCACGCTACCGATGAATAGCAAGACGCCGCCTTCCGGTTGCTGTTGCATCAGCGCATTCGCACGTTGCGCGATTTGCAGCGGCGCCAGCAGGTTCAGACGGATGACGGCTTCGGTGAAGCGCGGTGAGGCCTGCGCGGCAAGTGCGAACGGCGCTCCGCCCGCGTTGCTGACGAGTACGTCGAGCCGGCCGGTTTCGCGTTCGATCTGCGCGAGCATGGCGTCGATTGTGTCGATGTCGCGCACGTCCGCGGCGATGAAGCGCGGGGCGTTCTCAGGAGAACGCGCATGCAGACTCTCGTGCGGACCCTTGTGCGAATCCTCGCGCGGACCGGCATGCGGACGTTCGTGGAAACCCGCCTGCAAGCCCACTTGCGAGCCTGCAACCGCGTTCGCTGGCGGCGTGCGTCCGCATACGTACACCGTTGCGCCCGCGTCTCCGAAAGCTTGCGCGATGGCCGCCCCGATCCCTTTGGTGCCACCCGTCACCAGCACCACCTTGCCGCTGAAATCGAACCCTGTCATTGCCGCTGTCTCCCGTTGTTCATGTGGGGCCGATGGTAGGAGAAATGCAGCGCTGCCTCGTAGTCTGAAAAGACGATGCTCCGGTGTGGATTCGCAGAGATGATGTTTTCGCTGGCGACCCTCATACAATCTGCCGCGCCGAAGAGCGCGGCGCGAGACTGGAGACAAGCGCGCATGAACGCAACGCCCACCGAGTCCCAACACGCCGACGCGCACGGTAATGCGCAAGATAAGTCCGGCAGCGCGCCGCCAACCCTGCAGGCACCCAGGGGGATTTTCACGGAGATCCCCGGCGGCCTGACACTGCATCACTTCGAAGCCGGCAGCGGCGCGCCCGTTGTGTTCATCCATGGCAGCGGCCCTGGCGCGAGCGGCTTCAGCAACTTCAAGCACAACTACCCGCAGTTCGCCGCGGCAGGTCTCCGGGCTATCGTGGTCGATCTGCCGGGCTATGGCGCCTCGTCGAAGCCCGCGGATGTGAACTACACGCTCGATTTCTTCGTCGACGCGTTGCGCGCGCAACTCACGGCGAACGGCATTGGCCGGGCGACCTTGCTCGGCAATTCGCTCGGCGGCGCGATCGCGTTGCAATACGCGCTCGACTATCCCGACTACGTCGACAGCCTGATCATGATGGCGCCGGGCGGTGTCGAGGAGCGCGAGACCTACTTCAAAATGGAGGGCATCCAGAAGATGGTGTCGCTCTTCACAAACCGCCAGATGAACCGCCTGACGATGCGGCAATTGCTCGAACTGCTGGTGTTCGATCACAGCCTCGTCACCGATGCGCTGGTCGAAGAGCGTCTGCGCGTGTGCGAGCAGCAGCCGCCGGAAGTGCTGTCGACGATGCGCGTGCCCAACCTGACTGAAAGGCTCGGCGAACTCAAATGTCCGGTGCTGGGTTTCTGGGGCACGGACGACCGCTTCAATCCGGCCAGCGGCGCGATGCGTTTTCTCGAACATTGCGCCGACGCGCGCTTTGTTCTGATGAATCGCTGCGGGCATTGGGTGATGGTCGAGCATCGGCGGTATTTCAATCGCGAATGTCTGGAATTTCTCGCGGAGCGGCGCACCGCTTGAGGCATGCTTCGAATGCGGCGTGAATGGCGTGAATGGCGTGGCCGGTGTGCCCGGTGCGACCCGCGCGACCGACCCAAGGCCAGGCGCCGCAGAAACCCCAACTACAACATGACGGAGACGGTATGACATTTCCCCATCAACTGTTCGAAATGAGCGGCAAAGTGACCGCCATCACTGGCGGTGCGCGCGGCATCGGTGCGCAGACAGCGCGCACGCTGGCGGCGGCCGGTTCGGCGATCGCAGTGCTCGACGTGCTGACGGAACCGGGCGAGCAACTGGTCGCCGAGATCAATGAGTCGGGCGGCCGCGCGGCGTTCTGGAAAATGGACGTCACGCAGGAAGACAACGTGCAGCGCGTGTTCGGCGAAATCGTCACGCGCTTTGGACGGCTCGACGCGCTGGTGAACAACGCCGGTATAGAAGGCGCGAATCTGCCCACACACGAAATGACGCTGCAGCAATGGCAGAAAGTCATCGACGTCAATGTGACGGGAGTGTTCCTCTGCACCAAATACGCGATTCCGCACATGCTGGCGGCGGGCGGTGGCTCGATCGTGAATCTGTCGTCGATGTATGGGCTGGTCGGTGGGCCGGACGTGCCGGCGTATCACGCATCGAAGGGTGCGGTGCGTTTGATGGCGAAGACCGACGCGATGCTGTACGCCACGCAGAATATCCGCGCGAATTCCGTGCATCCTGGCTTTATCCGCACGCCGCTGCTGGAAGAGGCGTTCGCAAAGCTCGGTGACCCGGAGCAGATTTTCGCGCATATGAAAACGCTCGTGCCGCTTGCGAAGATCGGCGACCCGCAGGATATCGCGGCGGGCATTCTGTATCTGGTGTCGCCGGCCGGCCGCTATGTGACCGGCGCGGAGCTGGTGATCGACGGCGGCTACACCGCACGTTAGGAGGACGGATGAATACCAGTGAAAACATGAAGGCCCGCCTCGTCGACTATATCGAGGCGTTCAATGCGGCCGACGCTTCGCGCGTCGTTGCGCTGTTCGCCGATAACGCGAGCGTCGAAGACCCGGTCGGCACGCCCTTGAAGGAGGGCAAAAGCGAGATCGAAACGTTCTATACGTACGCGACCTCGGTTGGCGCCCGGCTCGAACTGACGGCGCCGCCGCGCGGCTCGCACGGCAATAGCGCGTCGATCAGCTTTCGCGTGCATATCACGGCGCAGAACGGCCGGCCCGCGCACATCGACGTGACCGACGTGATGGACTTCGACGCCGCCGGCAAGATTCTGCGCATGCGTGCGTACTGGGGCGCGGACGACTATCACGTGCTCGCAGACGCGAGCTGAACCGGGACGGCGGCACGATGGCGCTCTACGAGTTCAACGGAAAGCGGCCGCGCGTCGATCCGTCAGCGTACGTTCATCCAAGCGCCGTGCTGATCGGCGACGTAACGGTGGCCGCCAGCTGTTACATCGGGCCGCATGCGAGCCTGCGTGGGGATTTCGGCGCGGTGGTGGTGGAGCGTGGCAGCAACGTGCAGGATAGTTGTGTGCTGCACACCGGTGTGGCGAATGCTTGCCGGCTCGGCGTCGACAGTCATGTCGGGCACAGCGCGATCATTCACGGAGCGACGTTGGAACCGAACACGATGGTCGGCATGCATGCGGTCGTGATGGACGGCGTCGTGCTCGGCGCGGCGAGCATCGTGGCCGCTTGCACGTTCGTCAAGAAGGACTGGCGGGTGCCTGCGGGCGTGCTGGTGGCCGGGGTGCCAGGGCGCGTGGTGCGCACCCTGAGCGATGACGAGATCGTGGCGAAATCGTCCGGAACCCGGCTTTACCAGCAACTCGCGGCGGATTGCCTGCGCACCATGCGCAGCGTTTGAGTTCTCCTACGTCACATACCCCTGCGCCACATTGATCAACTGCACGCGATTGCGCACGTTGAACAACTGCCGCAGGCGCCGCAAGTGGTAGTCGACGTTATGCGGCGACAGCCCGAGGAAGTAGGCAATTTCCTTGTCGCGCTGCCCCTGCACGACCGCCTTCAGCACCGCATGCTGCAAGTCGCTCAGCGTGACGCGCTGCTGCTGCGCGGGCGCGATGCCGATCACGCTCTTCGCGTGCGTCCAGATGAATTCGTGAATCGTGTGCGCGAACATCAGCGTTTCGGCCACGATCGATTCCGTCATCCAGCGCGGATTGCCGATCTCCGAGTTGAAGCACAGGCTCGCGCTCAGTTCCGGCTCGGGCAGCGGCATCTGCGTGAGAATCCCGCTTTTGCGGCCGGTGGCCTCCAGCATGTCGATCAGCCCGCCGAGCCGCTCGCTGCGCATCTGCGCGCGCGGCAGGTCGGCGCGCATGTCGGCGGTGTTCCAGAGGAACGGCATGCCGGTCGGCGACGCCAGCGCGACGCGCGGATCGAGCTCGAAATAACGCTCGCGGAAATAGCGCGTGAGCCATGTCTGCGACTCGTAACTGGTCAGCACGAACATCGTCTTGTGATGCGCGGTGGTGCGCGTGGCTGTATAGCTGAACGAGTCGAAGCCAAGTTGCCTGATGCGCCGCCGCACGAATTCGATGCGGTCCTGCGCGCTGCCAAATCGCACCAGCGGGCTGATTATCGGTGCGGCCCGCCGCGCGGCGGGCGCGGGCGTGCCAATCTCCTCCTCGGTGAAGAGCGTGAGAAAACCTGTGGGCGCCATGCCTGATGCGGTGCGGATGGATGCCCTGGATGCTTCAGCCGCGTGGGCTGATTCCTCGGGTTGCCGCGTGCCGGCCGGGTAAGCCGGTTGTGCGGTAACCGCAGAGTTGTAAGCCGCCGACACGTGGCTGGCTTCGCCTTGCGGCGAGCCGGTCAGCCAATGAGGCAGCGTATCGCATTCGTGTTCCATGAAACGGTAGCTCCGGCGTTCGAAACGCGTGATGGACGACAACCTGGATGATTAACTATTTCCAAATATTACGGTAGCCGGTTCCTTGCTATCATTTTCGAGATCTTGCGCTGACCTCTAACCGGCGACGCGGGTGTGGCAGGGTTTGCTCATGTGCATACGGAACCTCCCAGAAGAGACTTGATGGCAAAAATTCCAAAGCTGACAACGACGCTTGCCTACGACCGCTATATGGCGGGCCAGAAACTGGTGTCGAGCGTGGATCGCCCGTGGCGTCACCTGGTGCTGCGCTCGTATCTCGAACCGGCCGAGCAGGAACTGCTGGAGGCGCCCGGTCTGCAAGACGTCACGCTGATGACGCTCGGCAGCGGCGCCGAACACCTCGAGCGCAACCTGAATGGGCGCTGGGAGAGCGCCGACCTGCGCGTGGGCGACGTCTGGTTCGTGCCGCCCGCGCCGATCTCGTGGCGCTGGCGTTCGATCAGCGATGAGCCGCTGTCGACCGTTCATTTGCACCTGGAGCGCAGCCTGATCGACAGCGTCGCCGACCAGATGAGCTGGGCGGCTCACGCGAGCTGTCGCTTGGCGACGCGATGCAGTTTCACGATCCACTGATCGCCGCGATGCTCGGCGCATTGCATCGCGCCGCGGGCGACCCCACCGACTCGCGGCTGTATGTCGACGCGCTGGCCCACGCGCTCGCCGCTCACCTGTTGCAACATTACTCGCGCGGCCGTCACGCCGAGGCCGGCCTGCCGCGGCAACCCGAGCGATTGGTGCCGCGCCGCATCCGCCGTGTAACCGATTACATTCGCGCCAATCTCGCCGTCGATCTCGCCATTGGCGAACTGGCCGCGCAGGCTGGCTTAAGCACAATACTGTTCACTTGATAACCACTTTGGGCGCTATTCGCTGATTCAGCGGCTCCCATCGTCGCCGGATCCGGAAATTCGACATCTTTCGCTTCACGCCGCGGGGATTGCGCTTGCCGCGGCTT
>NZ_WOEZ01000159.1 GCF_013177735.1 Paraburkholderia elongata
GTGCTAGTGGTCGCGCAGCCGACCTGGGGTGTCGACGTCGGCGCGTCGGCGTTTATTCGTCAGCAGTTGCTCGACCTGTCCGCCCGCGGCGTGGCGATTCTGGTGATCTCCGAAGAACTGGAAGAGTTGTTCGACATCTGCGATCGCATCGCGGTGCTGGCAGGCGGCAGACTCTCGCCGGTGCGCGCCACGGGGGCGACCAACGCCGAGGAAATCGGCCGCTGGATGGCGGGCCTGTTCGGCGACCGCGAGGGCTCGGCGCCGTCGGCGGAACAGCCGGCGCATGCCTGATCAGATAGCTGCGCGATCGGATAGCTGATCGACGTTAAAACCAGAACCAGACATAAGCACACGCTCCCATGATTCTTCCGTATCGACTCGAAGCACGCACGACGCCCTCGCGCACGATGCAGATCGCCGTGCCGCTGATTGCCGCGTTGCTCACGCTCGTGATCGGCTTCCTGATCTTCAGCCTGGTCGGCCGTGATCCGCTCGAAGCCATGCACGCGTTTTTCATCGAACCGCTCTCCAGCGTGAACGGCTGGTCCGAACTGCTGCTGAAGGCTTCGCCGCTGTGCCTGATCGGCCTCGGCCTTGCGATCGGCTATCGCGCCAACGTCTGGAATATCGGCGCTGAAGGGCAGATGCTGCTCGGCGGCATCGCCGCCAGTGGCGTCGCGATCTATTTCGATCAGGCGACCGGCTGGTGGATTCTGCCGACCATGATGATCGCCGGCGTGCTCGGCGGCATGGCGTGGGCCGCGATTCCCGCGCTGCTGAAAAGCCGCTTCAACACCAACGAGATTCTCGTGAGCCTGATGCTCACGTATGTGGCCACGCAGTTGCTGATCTATCTGGTGAGCGGCCCGTGGCGCGATCCGCAGGGCATGAACTTCCCGCTCTCGGAGATGTTCAGCGGCGACGCGCTGTACCCGACATTTTCCGGCGACTGGCACTGGAAATGGCTGCGCGGCACGCGGCTGAACGCGTCCGTGTTCATCACGCTGATCGCGATTCCATGCGTGTGGCTCTTCATGCGCAAGAGCTTCGCGGGCTACCGGATGAACGTCGGCGGTCTCGCGCCGCTTGCCGCGCGTTACGCCGGTTTCTCCGACAAGAAAACCATCTGGACGTCGCTCCTGATCAGCGGCGGTCTGGCGGGCCTCGCCGGCATGGGCGAGATCGCGGGTCCGATCGGCCAGTTGCAGGCGACATGGTCGCCGGGCTATGGCTTCACCGCGATCATCGTCGTGTTCGTCGGACGGCTGCATCCGGTCGGTATCGTGCTCGCGAGCTTGCTGATGGCGCTGTTGTACCTCGGCGGCGAAGCGGTGCAGACCTCGATGCAGTTGCCGCAGGCGCTCTCCGGTGTGTTCCAGGGGCTGCTGCTGTTCTGCCTGCTGGGTGCTGACCTGTTCGTGAACTATCGCGTGCGCCGGCGCTCCGTTGCCGCGCAAGCCCACTGATTTTTCCGCCGGATCTCCATGGATATTCAACAAGCCAGCGCGCTCACCTCGAGCGCCGTCACCGCCGCGATCCCGCTGATGTTCGCGGGCGCAGGCGAACTCGTCGCCGAGAAGTCGGGCGTTCTCAACCTCGGCGTCGAAGGCATGATGCTGATGGGCGCGGTCAGCGGCTACGCGGTCACCGCCATTACCGGCAACCCGTGGCTCGGCGTGGTTGCCGCGATCGGCGCGGGTCTCGCAATGTCGCTGCTGTTCGCGTTCCTTACGCTCACCATGCTTGCCAACCAGGTTGCCACCGGCTTGTCGCTGACCATCTTCGGCATTGGCTTGTCGGCCTATGTCGGCAAGCCGTACACGTCGGCAGCCGTGCGCGCCACGATCGACACGTGGACCATTCCGGGTCTCTCGAAGATTCCGGTGCTCGGACCCGCGCTCTTCAGTCTCACGCCGCTCGATTACCTCGCGTTCCTGATGTTCGCGGTGATCTGGTGGTTCCTGTACCGCACGCGTGCGGGCCTCGTGCTGCGCTCGGTCGGCGAATCGCCGCAAGTGGCGCACTCGGTCGGCTTTCCGGTGGTCGGCGTGCGTTACGGCGCAGTGGCCTTCGGCGGCGGCATGGCGGGGCTCGCAGGCGGTTATTACTCGATCGTCAACCTGCACTTGTGGCAGGAGCAGCTTACGTCGGGCCGCGGTTGGATCGCGCTCGCGCTGGTGGTGTTCGCGACATGGCGCCCGGGGCGTCTCTTGATCGGCGCGCTGCTGTTCGGCGCCGTGACCGGCCTGCAGTTCTACGCGCAGGCCATCGGCGTGCCGGTGCCGACGCAGTTTCTCGCGATGCTGCCGTACGTCGCGACCGTCGTCGTGCTCGTGCTGATTTCGCGTAACCCGAACACGATTCGTCTGAATGCACCCGCGTCGCTCGGCAAGCCGTTTTTCTCGGCGGGCTGACACGGTTGTCGTTTCATATGACCGGCCACACGTTTCAAATCAATCGACAAACACGACAGGAGAAAACATGAAGAGAAGAAATCTGCTGACCGCTTTCGCTTGGGGCGCTGCCTCTTTGGCGCTTGCCGCGCCGCTCGCGCAATCCGCGCAGGCGGCCGACGCACCGGGCGTTGCGTTCGTCTACCTCGGCAATCCTGGCGACGCCGGCTGGACCTTCGCGCACGATCAGGGCTCGAAGGAAGCCGAAGCGAAGTTCGGCAACAAGATCAAGATCACCCGCATCGAGAACGTGCCCGAATCGGCCGACTCGGAACGTGTGTTCCGCGATCTGGCGAACAAGGGCAACAAGATCATCATCGGTTCGAGCTTCGGCTATCAGGACTTCGAGCTGAAGGTCGCGAAGGACTTCCCCGATACGGTGTTCCTGCACGCAACCGGCTACAAGAAGGCGCCGAACTTCGGCACCTATGACGTGCGCATGTACCAGGGCGCGTACCTGGCGGGCGTCGCCGCGGGCTATGTGACGAAGACCAACACGCTCGGCTTTGTCGCATCGGTGCCGATTCCTGAAGTGATCCGCAACATCAACGCGTACACGCTCGGTGCACGTTCGGTGAATCCGAAGATTCACACCAAGGTCATCTGGATCAACAGCTGGTTCGATCCGGGCAAGGAAAAGCAGGCCGCCGAAACGCTGATCGGCCAGGGCGCCGACGTGCTGCTGCAAAACACCGATTCGAGCGCGACGCTCGCGACTGCATCGGAAAAGCACGTGCATGCGTTCGGCTGGGACTCGGACATGAAGAAGTTCGGTCCTGAGGCGCACCTCGGTTCGGTGGTCGCGCACTGGGGCGTGTATTACAACGCGGCTATTCAGCAGGTGCTGGACGGCAAGTGGAAGAACGATCCGGTGTGGTGGGGCATTCCGCAGAAGGCCGTCAATCTTGAAGACCTGAACACGTCGGCGATTTCGGCTGATGCGCAGAAGCAGGTCGCGGCCAAGCGCGATGAACTGGCCGGCGGCAAGTGGGACGTGTTCACCGGCCCGATCAAGGATCAGTCCAGCGCGGTGAAGGTGCCGGCAGGCAAGACGCTGGCCGATCCGGAACTGCAACGCCTGAACTGGTACGTGGAAGGCGTGGACGGCTCGCTGCCGAAGTAATCTGATCCGGCTTTCGCGGTCATGGGGAGCGGGTCGTGATCGGCCGGGACGCGGTCGAGCGAGTGATGATCGACCGTCGCCATCGACCGGGTCGCGATCGACAGGGGTACCATCGACCAGGCGGCGGTTTCAGCAACCGCTGCTTTAAGGTGCTGCGTCCAGTACGGACGCAGCTTTTTTTTGCTTCGGATTATGTGTCAAAGATGTTTCAGGCGACGCGCTAGTCGATGCGCAGGCCGACCTTGATGGTCACCTGCCAGTAGGCGACCTTGTCGTTTTCGATCTGGCCCCGCGTTTCCGTTACCTCGAACCAGTGCAAATTGCGCAGCGTCTTCGACGCTTTTGTAATCGCGGTACTGATTGCGTCGTCGATCGATTTGGTCGATGAGCCGGTCAGTTCGATTTGTTTGTAGACGTGTTCTGACATGAACTTCCTCCTTTGATCTTCGTTGGTGTGCAAAAAGTATAGGCAATGGATCGCGGCCAGCGTCCTTCATATGTGCGAGTCATCTCACACATCGGGTGCCCGATATGCCGCGGCGCGGCGCGGCCGCTATGATGTCCGCGCAACTCAATCTGAAACCTGACGAGGCTTGAACGTGGAAATTGGTTTTTGCGGTCCCGGTTTGATGGGCGCGCCGATGATCCGGCATCTGCTGCGCGCGGGGCATACCGTGCATGTCTGGAATCGCACGCGGGCCAAGGCGGAAGCGTTGCTGGCGGACGGGGCCAAGGTGGTCGATAGGCCACGCGAATTGGCTTCGCGATGTGAGGCGGTGCTGCTGTGCGTCGCGGATGCGGCGGCGATTGAAGAAACGGTGTTCGGTGCAGAGGGTCTGCTGAGCGTGGATGCCGCTGCGCCGAGACGCGTGCGCTGGATCGTCGATCACTCGAGCATTCCGCCGGCCGCGACGAGAGCGTTCGCGCGGCGTGCGGCGACGGTTGCCGGCGTGACGGCAGCAGACACGGCCGCGGCCACGGTCAAGGCTGGACAGGAGCCTGGGGGTGAGTGCGCCACAGGCGTCGGCTGGATCGACGCGCCCGTATCCGGCGGCGTAGCGGGCGCGACTGCGGGCACGCTGGCGATCATGGCGGGCGGCGCCGCAGCGGACGTCGAGGCGGTTACGCCGCTCCTTGGCGCGTATTCAGCCCGCGTTACGCACATGGGCGACGTCGGCGCGGGGCAAACCACCAAGCTTTGCAATCAGACCATCGTCACCGCGACCCTGGCGGCGATCGCCGAGGCGGTGAGCCTTGCGCAGCGTAGCGGCATCGACGCCTCCAAACTGACTGAAGGCCTCGCCGGCGGCTGGGCCGATTCGGTGCTGCTGCAGATTTTCGTGCCACGCATGACGCAAAGCGGTCTCGCGCCGATCGGCGCATTCCGCACGTTCCAGAAGGACATCGACACGGTCGCCGCCACGGCGTACGAGACTGGCACGCCGATGCCGGTTTCGTCGACGGTCCAGCAACTGTTGCGACTCGGAGCGGCGATGGGGCTTGGGGAGGCCGATCTGTCGGCCTTCATCGACGTTTTGCAGACGCCGCGCGGCGGCTAGACGGCACGCGGGAGGCGCGAAGGTAGCGCGAACACAGCGTCAAAGCGGCGTCAAAACACGCGAGCACGGCGCTCGCGTGGGTCGAATTCGCGATAACCTGCTAAAATATTGGGTTGTTCGCCGATATCACATTTAAGGACGCGCCGTGCTGTCTACCGCCAATATCACCATGCAATTCGGGCCAAAGCCCCTCTTCGAGAACATCTCGGTCAAATTCGGGGGAGGGAACCGCTATGGCCTGATTGGTGCCAACGGCTGCGGCAAGTCCACCTTCATGAAGATCCTGGGCAGCGATCTGGAACCGAGCTCCGGCAACGTGATGCTCGAACCGAATGTGCGCCTCGGCAAGCTGCGCCAGGACCAGTTCGCGTACGAAGACGTGCGCGTGCTCGACGTCGTGATGATGGGGCACGCCGAAATGTGGGCCGCGATGACCGAGCGCGACGCGATCTACGCGAACCCGGATGCAACTGACGACGACTACATGCACGCCGCCGAACTCGAAGCGAAGTTCGCCGAGTACGACGGCTACACGGCCGAAGCGCGCGCGGGCGAGTTGCTGCTCGGCATCGGCATCGCGATCGAAGACCACAACGGCCCGATGAGCAACGTCGCACCGGGCTGGAAACTGCGCGTGCTGCTCGCGCAGGCGCTGTTCTCGAAGCCGGACGTGCTGCTGCTGGACGAGCCGACCAACAACCTGGACATCAACTCGATCCGTTGGCTGGAAGACGTGCTCAACCAGTACAACTCGACGATGATCATCATCTCGCACGATCGCCACTTCCTGAATCAGGTCTGCACGCACATGGCCGACATGGACTTCGGCACGCTGAAAGTCTATCCGGGCAACTACGACGACTACATGCTGGCCAGCACGCAGGCGCGCGAGCGTCAGCAGAACGCCAACGCCAAGGCGAAGGAGCGCGTCGCCGACCTGCAGGACTTCGTGCGCCGCTTCTCGGCGAACAAGTCGAAGGCGCGTCAGGCTACCAGCCGTCTGAAGATGATCGACAAGATCAAGATCGAGGAATTCAAGCCGTCGTCGCGGCAGAATCCGTTCATCCGCTTCGAGTACGAGAAGAAGCTGCACAACATCGCGGTGGTGGCCGAGAAGATCTCGAAGAAGTATGAGCGCCAGATCTTCAACGATTTCAGCATTAGCGTGCAGCCGGGCGAGCGTATCGCGATCATCGGCGAGAACGGCGCGGGTAAGACCACGCTGCTGCGCTCGCTGCTCGGCAGGCTCACGCTGGATCACGGCGCGGTGAAGTGGGCTGAAAACGCGAACGTCGGTTACATGCCGCAAGATACGTACGAAGAATTTCCGGACGACGTCACGCTGATGGACTGGATCGACGGCTACCGCCAGGAAGGCGACGACGAGCAGATGGTGCGTGGCACGCTCGGCCGTCTGCTGTTCAATGCCGACGACATCCGCAAGTCGGTCAAGGTGCTCTCCGGTGGCGAGAAGGGCCGCATGATCTGGGGCAAGCTGATGCTGGGCCGCCACAACGTGATGCTGATGGACGAGCCGACCAACCACATGGACATGGAGTCGATCGAATCGCTGCAGATCGCGCTCGACAAGTACGAAGGCACGCTGATTTTCGTGTCGCACGACCGCGAGTTCGTGAGCGGTCTGGCGAACCGGATCATCGAAGTGAAGACCGACGGCACGTTGAACGACTTCGGCGGAAACTATGAAGACTTCCTGTTGAGCCAGGGCGTGCAGTAAACGCCCTTCGTTGCACGGTGTAGCGTAAAGCCAAGCCCGCTTCTTCGAAGCGGGCTTTTTTCATGGTGCGCGTCTTGTGCACCGGTTCCAGTTTGTCTATACGCGACAGGCCCACAGATCCGCGGACCCGCAAGCGTCACGATGGAAGTTTCGAGTTCCGAGCGGAACCACACACGGACCTTGAACCGGGTACTGTAGCAATTCACGTGGTGGCCGCCGGCAGCGTGGCTGACTGACCCTTTGGTGCGTCGAGCGTCAAGCTCGATTGCCTGTATGGAAGACTGGCTCTGGTCGCGATCAGCCGCACATTTTGGTGAGCATTGCTTCCCGTTGGAGAGATTTGCATTCCCCGTGACGCGACCGGGCCGGCGTCGCTGCGTGATGGGTGCAACTTGATCCAGAGGTATGCCATGAAGACCCTGACTGTGCGGGATCCACGCGCTGCGTTTGTCGACGTGGGCAGTGAGCACATGCATGTATCGGTGGCCGGCGACGAGCCGGCGGTGTTTGGCGCCGTGACGTCGCAATTGCACGCGCTGCGCGACTGGGTAAAATCTCAAGGCGTGCGGTCCGCGGCCATGGAGGCCACCGGCGTGTACTGGTTGCCGCTGTATGGTGTGCTCGAAGCCGCAGGCTTCGAGGTACACATGGTCAACGGTCGCCAGACTCGCAACCTGCCCGGACGCAAGACCGACATGCAGGACTGCCAGTGGGGCGCCACGCTGCACATGCACGGCCTGCTGCGGGCTTCGTGCCGCCGGCCGACATCCGCCGTCTGCAGGACTACCTGCGACTGCGGGCCGACCATGTGGCCAGCGCCGCCGGCCATGTGCAGCACATGCAAAAGGCGCTCGAACGCATGAACATCAAACTGCACAACGTGATCAGCTCGCTGGCCGGCACAAGCGGCCTGGCGGTGGTGCGCGCCATCGTGGCCGGCGAGCGCTCGCCCGAAACCCTGTTGGCCCTATGCGACCAGCAGATCCGCCGCGCCAAGGCCGAACAGGTCAAGGAGTCGCTGCGCGGCACCTGGGATACCGAGCACATCTTCGCGCTGAGCCAAGCGCTGCAAAGCTGGGACCACTACCAGCAGCAGATCGCCGAGTGCGACCGGCAAATCCAGGCCGTGCTGCCCCCGCTCGATCCCGAACAGCCCGCCCTGCCGCGCCCCAAAACCGCCAGGCGCGCCGGCGTCAACTCGCCCGACATCCCCAGGCTGCGCGAGATTCTGGCGCAGATGTGTGGCGGGCGCGACCTCACGCAACTGCCCGCGCACACACACTACGGCGTGCTGCAACTGATCGGCGAAGTCGGCACCGACCTGAGCAAGTGGCCCACCGAGAAACACTTCACCGCGTGGACCGGGCTGGCGCCTGGCAACCATGACAGCGGCAAGCGCAAGGGGCGCGCCAAACGCGGCCGCAATCGCGCGGGCCGCCTGTTTTGCATGATGGCCCAAGGCCTGGTGCGCTCCAAGGATATCGCCCTCGGTGGCTTCTATCGGCGCATGTGTGCACGCCGTGGCGGACTGGTGGCCACCATGGCGCTGGCGCGCAAACTGGCTGCCTGGTTCTGGCGCGTCATGGTCAAAGGCGATGACTATGTCGAGCAAGGACTGGCCAATTACGACGCCCAAGTCTTGCAGAGCAAGCAGCGTGCGCTCAAGCGCCTGGCCAAGGAACTCGGCCAGCAGCTCGTGCCTATCGCTCAGCCCGCTTGAAACCTTGCTTCAACCAGGCGCCCTCAATCAAATCAAGGACCTATCCTATGGTTCATGGAGAGAACCATAAATCTCACCGTGAAGTGACCAACATCAACCAAACGGACTCAAAACCAGGCCAGCAAGCAGCCTCATTGACCCAAAGCAACGCAAGCCGCGCCCGACGACCGATTATCACCGTTTCGATAGTCCATCCATCGGGTCGTCAATGCTCACCTCTCACTCTTTCCCACCGCTTGTTATCCGTGGCCGCTCGCTGCTTCCGATCGTACAAGGCGGCATGGGCGTCGGCATCTCAGCTCACCGTCTGGCAGGCAGCGTTGCCCGCGAGGGCGCACTCGGCACCATCGCGAGCATCGACCTGCGTCATCATCATCGCGATCTGATCGAACTCTGCCGGCAATCCCCTGATCGGGCTACGCTCGAACTGGCGAACCTCGCCGCACTGGCCCGTGAAATCCACGCCGCCAAAGCGCTCGCCAACGGCCGCGGCATGATCGCCGTCAACGTGATGAAAGCAGTCAACGCGCAAGCAGACTACGTGCGCGTTGCCTGCGAAAACGGCGCCGACGCGATTGTCATGGGCGCGGGCCTGCCGCTCGATTTGCCGGACATGACCCAGGGCCAAGATATCGCGCTGATCCCGATCCTGTCGGATAGCCGCGGCGTCGCACTGGTGCTGAAGAAGTGGATGAAAAAGGGCCGTTTGCCCGACGCCGTTGTGATCGAACATCCGGCCCACGCAGGCGGCCATCTCGGCGTGACCAACCTCGCCGACCTGCACGACCCGCGCTTCGATTTCTTGCGTGTACTCGAGGAACTCGATGCGGTATTCACGTCGCTCGGCTTGAGTCGCCAGGACGTGCCCTTGATCGTCGCGGGCGGCATCGATAGTCACGAAGCAGTGCGCGAGCTACTGACCGCGGGTGCCAGCGGCGTGCAGCTCGGCACGCCGTTCGCCGTTACCCAGGAAGGCGACGCGCATCCGAACTTCAAGCGTGTGCTGGCCGAAGCGACGCCCGACGACATCGTCGAATTCGTCAGCGTAACGGGGCTGCCCGCGCGGGCCGTGAAAACGCCGTGGCTGACGCGCTATCTCCGTCACGAAACGAAAATCCGCGAGAAGGTCGGTGCGCTCAAACACGTCTGTCCGACCGCGCTCGAATGCCTCAGCGTCTGTGGCTGGCGCGACGGTGTCGAGAAGTTCGGCCACTTCTGCATCGACACGCGACTCGCCGCGGCATTGCGCGGCGACGTGGCCAATGGTCTGTTCTTTCGCGGCCGCGAAGCCTTGCCGTTCGGCACGGCCATTCGCAGCGTTCACGACCTGATCGAACTGCTGCTGACCGGTGCGACGCGACCCGCTGTCGCAGGGCGATGGGCGTTCTCGCTGGGTTGATGCGGGTCAACGTGAAGCCTGACGAGACCTTCGACAATTCCCGCACGCAAACAAACACTCGGGGAAGCACATGAAGCACTCGCTCAGGAACAGAATCAAGACCGCCGCCGTCGCGTCGTGCCTGCTAGGCGCGGGCGCGCTGGCTCCGCAGGCGCAGGCCGCCGGCGACGACCCGATTAGCGGCATACACGCCGGCGACGTATTGGTGCGTCTGCGCGCAATCAGCATCGTGCCGAACGTGGAGACCAATCAGTCACTGTCGGCGCTCAACGTGGGCGTCAACAACGCCATCGTGCCGGAGCTGGATCTGACCTACATGATCCGCGATTACCTGGGCGTCGAGCTGATTCTCGGTACGTCGCGCCATCAGTTGACGTCGAGCCTCGGCAATCTCGGCGGCGTGAACGTGTTACCGCCCACGCTGCTGCTGCAATATCACTTCAACCACGCGGGGAGTATCCGTCCGTACGTCGGTGCGGGTCTGAATTACACGTTGTTCTACAACAACGGCCTGAACGCTGGCGGTCAGCCGATCTCGATCACCAACCACAGCTTTGGGCCCGCATTGCAGGCAGGTGTGGACGTGCAGGTGACCAAGTCGCTGTTCGTCAACGCGGACATCAAGAAGATCTGGATGCACACCGACGCTTCGCTTGGTGGCCAGTCGCTCGGCCGGCTGAATATCGATCCGGTGGTGGTTGGTTTGGGTGTCGGTATGCGGTTCTGATTGCCGCGCTTGAGAAGCCGCGCTCGTCATGCAAAAACGCCGGAATTTCCGGCGTTTTTTTATTGCTATCTCAGTCCCAATCGAGAGACGAATTCGCCGGCAGGCGGGCCGACGCGGGCGGCCGCGGCGCGAGGAGGCTACAGCTTGTCGTTCTTGAAACGCATTGCAGTGCCGTCCTGCTCGATGCGTACCCACACGGCGCGCTTTTCCTCGTCGCTCAGGAACACCCAGTTGGACACTTCGGTGGCGGTGCGGCCGCAGCCTTTGCAGACTTCGTCGAAAAGCGTGGAACAGACGCCGATGCACGGGCTGTCGGGAAGATCGTGGAGATTCGAAGCCATCGGAAACCTTGGGGCGAAGAAGCGAAGTTCCGCTATGTTAACCGATGCGGCGAACGCGCCCGGGCGTCGTGCTCGCCGTGGCACACACGCACGCACGGTTGGCAGTATCCACTGCCGCGTTCGCCCCGATTCGACTCCCGCCCCTCAGCGCGCAATGGCCGGCGTGACGCCGCTGCGGGCAGCGGCGCGCAGGTCACGGTGAAATGCCTGGAGAAAGCTTACAAAATCACTTCGCAGTGAGGCCAAGGCACGTCCGCGTGAGTCGCGCCGCGCGGCGCTGTCTTAAAGTCTCTCAGCGCTATTGAACACGGTGGCGCGGCGGGTGGCTTACGCTTGCATCGAGGTTAGCCGTACGGCATAAACTTCGCGGAAAGCGGCCTCTGGCTGCCACCTCAATGCGAACCTGCCACGACGAAGCCGCCGCAACTTGACAACGAGATGACACCGAGGCTGCCACTGGTGTTTTTTACGGGTAGACACGCGCCCATAACCCGCTAAAATTGCGCCCATTTTGTAGCGGCGCGGCTTACGCTGTACCGTTTGCGCGACAGCCTGGCATTTTTTTTGAAGCGCGCAATAATTAATGGTAGTTTTCGGGTTTTTCAGGGGAGCCGCGCGTGCTGGTTCGCGGCGTGAATGAGGACGAGGTCGGCTCAGGCCGGTCAGGATCGGAGAACGGAATGAAAAGACGGGTAGTGGTGCAGGTGGCGGCACTGGTCTTGTGCGCGACGCCTTGGTTGACGGCCGCTGCGAAAGATACGCAGCTCAACGTGTATAACTGGTCCGATTACATCGCCAAGGACACCATTCCGAACTTCACCAAGCAGACTGCCGTCCAGGTCAAATACGACAACTACGACAGTGACGACACGCTGCAAGCCAAGCTCCTCACTGGCAATTCGGGCTACGACATCGTCGTGCCGACCAGCAATTACGCCGGCAAGCAGATCACCGCCGGCATCTTCGCGCCGCTCGACAAATCGAAGCTGCCGAACCTCAAATACCTCGACCCGTCGCTGATGGCCCTCGTGGCCGGCGCCGATCCGGGCAACAAGTTCACGGTGCCCTGGGCATACGGCACGACCGGCCTCGGCTACAACGTCACAAAGGCGCAGCAGATCCTCGGCAAGAATGTGCCGCTCGATAGCTGGGACGTTCTCTTCAAGCCGGAAAACATCTCGAAGCTGAAAGCATGCGGCGTGTCCGTGCTCGACGCGCCGGACCAGATGTTCGCCGCTGCGCTGCACTACATCGGCAAGGATCCGATGAGCACGAATCCGGCCGACTACCGCGCCGCGCTCGAGATGATGAAGAAGATCCGCCCGTACATCACGCAGTTCAACTCGTCGGGCTACATCAATGATCTGGTCGGCGGCGACGTGTGCTTCGCGTACGGCTGGTCGGGCGATGTCGTGATCGCCAAGCATCGTGCGGTCGAGGCGAAGAAGGCCTACAAGATCGAGTACTACATTCCGAAGGGCGGCGCCCCGGTGTGGTTCGACGTGATGGCGATTCCGAAAGATGCGAAGAACAAGGATGCCGCGCTCGAGTGGATCAACTACATCGAAACGCCGCAGGTTCACGCCGCGATCACCAACGCCGTCTACTATCCGAGCGCCAACCTCGAAGCGCGCAAGTACGTTGACAAGGACGTGGCGAACGACCCGGCCGTGTACCCGTCGCCTGAAGTCATCAAGACACTGTTCCTGCTGAAGCCGCTGCCGCCGGAAATCCAGCGGCTGCAAACGCGGCTGTGGACTGAATTCAAGTCCGGCCGCTGATCCGCGGCCAGAGTGAACGGGTAAGTATCATCATGAAGCCCTCGGTGTCCACCGGGGGCTTTGTTCGTCAAACGCCGGAGTAAAGCATTGTGATGAGTAGCGACCAGTCGGGCGCGCTGGCAGGGGCCACCGCGCCGTTCCCAGGCCTGAACGCAGAAGCGGGCGACGCCGCGGAGAACTTCGTCCAGATCGTTGACATCGTGAAGAAGTTCGGCGAGACCGCGGCGGTCAAAGGGGTCAACCTGTCGGTGAAAAAGGGCGAGCTATTCGCGCTGCTCGGCAGTTCCGGCTGTGGCAAATCGACCTTGTTGCGCATGCTGGCCGGCCTCGAATCGATCACGTCGGGCAAGATCCTGATCGACGGCGAAGACCTTGCGCAATTGCCGCCTTATCGCCGGCCGGTCAACATGATGTTCCAGTCGTACGCACTGTTTCCGCACATGACGGTCGAGGCCAACGTCGCCTTTGGCCTGAAGCAGGAAGGCGTGCCGAAGTCTGAACTGAAAGACCGCGTGCAGAGCACGCTCGATCTCGTGCAGATGGGCCGCTTTGCGAAGCGCAAGCCGCATCAGCTCTCCGGCGGTCAGCAGCAGCGTGTGGCGCTCGCGCGCTCGCTCGTCAAGCGGCCGAAGCTGTTGTTGCTCGACGAGCCGATGTCCGCGCTCGACAAACAGATCCGTCAGCGCACGCAAATCGAACTGGTCAACATTCTCGACAAGGTCGGCGTGACCTGCATGATGGTGACGCACGACCAGGAAGAGGCGATGACGATGGCGGACCGTCTTGCCGTGATGAGTGAAGGCGAGATCGTCCAGCTCGGCACGCCGCACGAAGTGTACGAATTTCCGAATAGCCGTTTTTCGGCCGAGTTCATCGGCTCGACCAATCTGTTCGACGGCAACGTCGTCGAAGACGAACCCGATCATGTGTTCATCGAAACCCCCGACCTGCCGGTCCGTCTCTACGTGAGCCACGGCATCACCGGGCCGCTCGGCATGCCGGTGACGATCTCGGTGCGGCCCGAGCGCATCGCGCTCACGCGCAAGCCGCCCGAAGGCGCGTACAACTGGGGCAAGGGCGTCGTAACGAATGTCGCGTACATGGGGGGCTATTCGCTGTACCACGTGAAGCTCGACGCCGGCAAAACGGTGATCGCCAACGTGACGAGCCTTGCATTGACGGAGATCGATCCGCCCACCTGGGGCGACGAAGTGTATGTGCGCTGGAGCGCGTCGGCCGGCGTGGTGCTGACGTCATGAAACGCTCGATCAGTTCTCTCGCGTCGTGGCCGGTGCGCCGTTTCAACCTGACCGGCCGCACCGCGGTGGTGGCCGGTCCGTTTATCTGGCTGCTGCTGTTTTTCCTCGTGCCGTTCCTGTTGGTCGTGAAGATCAGCTTTGCCGATTTGCAGCTTGGCATTCCGCCCTATACGGAACTCACCACGTACACTGAGGGTGTGGTTCACGTCGCGCTGGACCTGTCGCACTATGCGTTTCTGCTGACCGACAGCCTGTATTTCGCGACCTATGTGAATTCGGTGGTGGTTGCGGCGATATCCACGTTGCTGTGTTTGCTGATCGGTTATCCGATGGCGTACTACATTGCGCGATCGAATCCGGCGAGCCGCAATCTGCTGATGATGGCGGTGATGCTGCCGTTCTGGACGTCGTTTCTGATTCGCGTGTATGCATGGATCGGAATCCTGAAGAACAATGGCTTGCTGAACAACTTCCTGATGTCGGTCGGGCTGATCCATACGCCGATCGAGCTGTATCACACGAACACCGCGGTTTATATCGGCATGGTGTATTCGTACCTGCCGTTCCTCGTCATGCCGCTGTATGCGCATCTGGTGAAGATGGACATGACGTTGCTGGAAGCCGCCTACGATCTCGGCGCGAAGCCGTGGCGGGCGTTCTGGCAGATCACCTTGCCGCTGTCGAAGAACGGCATTCTTGCCGGTTGTTTGCTGGTGTTCATTCCGGCGGTAGGCGAGTACGTGATTCCGGAATTGCTGGGCGGCGCGAACACGCTGATGATTGGCCGCGTGATGTGGAATGAGTTCTTCGACAATGCCGATTGGCCGATGGCGTCTGCCGTGACGTGCGCGATGGTGTTGTTGTTATTGGTGCCGATGGCGTTTTTCCAGTACGCGCAGGCGAAGGCGATGGAGGAAAGGCGCTGATGAAGCCGAACCGGATTTTGCAGTTCATTGCCTTGGGGATTGGGTTTCTGTTTCTCTACATTCCGATCGTGAGTCTGATTGTGTATTCGTTCAACGAATCGCAACTGGTCACGGTGTGGACGCGGTTTTCCACGCGCTGGTATGCGGCGTTATTGCAGGACGACGAGTTGATCGCGGCTGCGTGGTTGTCGTTGCGCGTGGCGCTGCTGACGGCGTTTGCTTCGGTGATTATCGGTACGTGGGCCGGGTTTGTTTTGGCCCGTATGGGGCGGTTCCGTGGTTTTACCCTTTATACCGGGATGATCAATGCGCCGCTGGTGATTCCCGAGGTGATTCAGGGGATCTCGCTGCTGCTGCTGTTCATCGAAATGGCCAAGTGGTTGGGATGGCCCGCCGGGCGTGGCATTTTCACGATCTGGATCGGGCATGTGATGTTGTGTATTTCTTATGTGGCCATTATCGTGCAGTCACGGGTGAAGGAGTTGAATCCTTCTCTTGAGGAGGCTGCGCTTGATCTTGGGGCGACTCCGCTTAAGGTGTTTTTCTTCATTACGTTGCCGTTGATTTCGCAGGCTCTGGTTTCTGGGTGGTTGTTGTCGTTTACTTTGTCTATCGACGATCTGGTTTTGTCGGCGTTTTTGTCGGGGCCTGGGTCGACGACGCTGCCGCTGGTTGTTTTCTCCCGCGTTCGGCTTGGGTTGAATCCGGAGATGAATGCATTGGCTACTTTGTTTATTGCTGTTGTGACCGTTGGGGTTGTTTTGGCTAACTATTTTATGCAGCGGGCGGAGAGGAAGAGGGCTGTGATGGCGGTGTAGATTTTTTTTGCCTGCGCGGCGCTTATTGTCTGTTTGCCTGCGGCGTTGGGCTTTTCTTGATTTGTTTGCCCTCGCGGCGCTTTTTTCTGCGCGCTTACGGTTTTGGCCTTTCCTTGAATTGATATTGGATTATTAGCGTCGCCCCTGTGCGGGGCGGGCACCTACTTTTCTTTGCCGCCGCAAAGAAAAGTAGGCAAAAGAAAGCGGCTCCAACCGCTAATTCTTAAGCGGGTCCCCTGGCTTGGAGGAGGCAGTGGTGCATCTGGAATCCGTGCCCCTGCACACTCCGCGTTAGTGACAAAGCACTCATCAGCTCCCACTCCGCACTGCGTGCGTCGCGGATGGGTCTGCATGGGAAACCAGGGGCTTCGTTTGCGCACGGTGGGGGCCATCGGCTTCGCCTCGGCGGCACCCACTGCTCTATGGGTGCCCCCACTTCGAATGAAATGTCGGTGTGCCGCAGTTGCAGTTGCGAGCCACGGAACTGATCAAAAGCGCGTACGAAAACGTAGTGGTCGGTTTTATGAAGTGCGCTTCGGCGCGCTCAGCGCCGCCGGAAGAATGACTGCCTTGTCACTCACGCCGAATGTGCGAGAGCCCGGATTCCAGATGCACCACTACCGCAACTGCGCGGGGGACCCGCTTAGCAGGGGCTTTTAGCCGCTTTCTTTTGCCTACTTTTCTTTGCGGCAGGCAAAGAAAAGTAGGTGCCTGCCCCGCACAGGGGCGACGCTAATAAACCAATATCAATTCAAGGAAAGGCCAAAACCGTAAGCGCACAGAAAAAAGCGCCGCGCAGGCAAAAAACCCCTCAAACCTTATACCCAATCCGAACCCCACCCCAATGCCGCCCGGCAACAAACACGGGCGCCGACGCATCCTTCATCAAAACAAACTGCGCGCCGCCCATATCGCGCCGATACGTCTGCAACAAAAATTTCTTAACATGCGAAGCAGCCGCAATCCCAGTACGATCATCGAACATCCGCCGATTCCGGCAATTCGCCATATTCCACACAACATCCTCGCGCTGCGGCAAAGAAAACTTCAGATTATGCGTAGGCAGATAACCGCGCACATCGACAGCAGCACAAAACGCAACGCGTGGATCAAGCCCGAATAACGGCTCCTGAATCGCGGGCAAAACCCGATCGGTAAAAGCGGTAAACCGGGTAACGAACTGAGCCGGATTGCTCCCTGCAACGGGTACATAGTGTTGATCGAACAGATCCTCAATCGACACTTCGCCCCGAGCAACGGCCGTCTCGAACACCTTGCTCACCGCGGCCGCGGCCCGCTGCACGGCTTCGATAAACCGCGTATCCGTCGTCTCTACCCCCGTTGCAGCGGTCAACTCGATCAACGTCTCGGACACGCCGAGCAAATTCCCCAGGCGGTCCTTCGCCTGGACGAAGTTCTCGCTCGAATCTTCGACGCCGCTCGCCATCTCCAGCACCTGCGCCTCAAGCCCGTTGCACTGCGTTTCGATCTCGCCGGTCAATGCGGCGATCTGTCCAGCCTCGTCGTTGAGCTGCGTAATCGCATCGCCCGTCGCATGCACGACGTCGCCGATCTTGCGGGTGCCTTCGCGTACCCGGTGCGCGCGCGCCGTGTTCACCGAGCCCTCGTTGATCAACTGCTCGGTCTGCTGAGTGAGCTGCGCCAGCGTCGTCTCGATCTGGCCGGTCGCCTGCGCGGTCTTCGCGGACAGGTTCTTCACCTCGGCTGCCACTACCGCGAAACTCTTGCCGGAGTCGCCGGCGCGCGCGGCTTCGATCGCGGCGTTCAGCGCCAGCAAATGCGTCTGGCGGGCGATCAGCGAAATCTCCTCGGAGACACGGCTCACATGCGCCAACGCGCTGCGCAGCGCGCCAATCTGACTCTCGATCACCGTCACGCCTTCCACCAGCCCGTGGATGTCGGCGAGCGACGCGTCCAGCGTCTGCTGCGACGCCTGAACGCCGGTTGCGGCTTCAGCCGATACGCTGCGCATTTCGCGTGCGGCAGTGGCAATGCGATGGTTGCCCGCGAGCGTCTGCGCGGCGGATTCGCGCAGTGCACGACATACCTGCGCCTAGTGCTGCACACGTGCGGCAACCTCTTCGACGTGGCCCGATACGTCGCAGATTTCAATTCCCAGTTTGCCGGCTTGCGCGGCAATATCGCCGACGACCGTTTGTGAACGGCCGGCCCGGCGAAAGCTGAAACGCGTCATGCTGGTCTCCTTGATGGCGCGGTTGGTGCAGTCAATTAGCGCGGTCACCTAGTGCGGATGCCACGTCTTCTCGAAGTATTGACGGCAAACTTTCAAACAACTTGATCCGGGGTATCCCGTGGTCGTTATGATGTGGGATCCGGCAGGGCGCTGACGCGGCAAGGTGCGCGGCACCCGTGCAACGACCCGCCCCGAGACGGGCACGGCCTTGCAAGTGGCTGTGCCAGCCATTTCTCGCAGCCCTTCCTCTCACCAGCGGACCATGATCGACTCCTTCGCGCGCGTTTCAGGCTGGCAGCAACTCGCTCACCTGTGGGAGCTGATCGTGACGCTCTGCAAATTTCTCTGGGCCCTGCTGCGTTTGCTCGGCGGCGCTTGAATATCGCCGTGAATCGCGCTCCTCACTTGCAACGTTGACAAACTGACGAGAATTCCTAAGCTGAAAACAGTGCCCGATAAGGTTAATGAACACTCGGATGTCCTGCGCTCCGAACCACATAGCCAAGGAGAGTCCCGTCATGGGAATGCGCCCAGATCCTACGTTCCACGCATCGCCGAAACTCGCGATGGATGCGCCAGCAGAAGACTTCGCCTACACGTTACTGCTCAGCCCCGATTTCTCGCAGCCCGACGCTCTCGCCGTCATCGACGTGAAGCCCGGATCACCGACCTACAGTCAGGTGGTTCACACGGTGCCGGTACCCAACAAGGGGGACGAATTTCACCACTTCGGATGGAATGCCTGCTCATCGTCACTGTCGCCGCTGACCGGTCACGCGTTCCTCGAACGGCGCTATCTGATCATTCCGGGGATGCGCTCCTCGCGCATCTACATCGTGGACACCAAGCCCCATCCGACCCAGGCGCGAATCCACAAGATCATCGAACCCGAGGAAATCTTCCGCAAGACAGGCTACTCGCGTCCGCACACGGTCCATTGCGGGCCTGAAGGAATCTACGTCAGCACGCTCGGTGGCGGTGGGAAGGATGGCACAGACGGCCCCCCGGGCATCTTCATCATGGACTGCCAGACTTTCGATGTCCTCGGCCGCTGGGAGATCGACCGCGGGTCGCAGGAGAAACATTACGATTTCTGGTGGAACCTGCCGCGCGACTACATGGTGTCGAGCGAGTGGGCGTTGCCGCCGCAATTCGAGAACGGGATCGTCCCCGAAGATCTTCTGTCGAACAAGTATGGGCACCGCATCCACTTCTGGGATCTGCGGGCGAGGCGCAACGTGCAGACGATCGACCTCGGCGCGAACCACCAGATGGCGCTCGAAGTGCGGCCTGCGCACGATCCCAGCCGGGAGTACGGCTTCATCGGCGTGGTGGTCGACACGACGAACCTTGAAGGGTCGATCTGGACCTGGTGGCGGGAAGGGGGGAAGTTCCACATCGAGAAGACCGCGACCATTTCGCCTGAGGCCGCAGCCACGGAACTGCTTCCACCGCTCCTTCAGGGATTCGGCGCGGTGCCACCACTCGTCACCGATATCGATCTCTCTATCGACGACAAATTCCTGTACGTCGCCTGTTGGGGAACCGGCGAGATGCGCCAGTACGACGTGACGGAACCCCGCAAGCCGAAGCTCACGGGATCGGTCCACATCGGCGGGATCGTACGGCGCACGCCTCACCCGAACGGTAAAACCTTTGCGGGTGGTCCGCAGATGGTCGAGATCAGCCGCGACGGGAAGCGGGTCTACTGGACTAACTCGCTCTACTCGACGTGGGACAACGAGTTCTATCCGGACGGTGTGCCCGCGGCACAGGTCATGGCCCGGGCTGAACCTGGTGGCGGCCTTGCGCTGGCCGACGACTACTGGGTAGCCTTTCCCGACGGATACCGAGCTCACCAGATCCGGCTCGAAGGCGGAGACTGTTCGACAGATTCGTTCTGCTACCCGTCGGTGGGGACTTGATTGCGGGCGGCTGGCCGCAGACCGGCCTTTGGTTAGCCGTTGCGGCGAGTGGTCTCTATCACGGGCTCAACCCGGCAATGGGATGGCCGCTCGCCGTTTCGAGCGGGCTGATGGACAGACGTGCACGGGCGCTGTTCTCCGCGCTCTTATATCTCGCGGCGGGGCACGTGTTGGCCATGTTCGTGGTGATGGTGCCCTTCGCCATGCTTGCGATCCTGCTCGCCTGGCAGCGCGAGATCCAGATCGGCGCGAGTGTGCTGGTCATCGGATTTGGCGTCTTCCTTCTGATCTGGCGGCGCCATCCTCGTGTACTCGCGCGGATCCCACCGTCGCGGCTCGCGCTCTGGTCCTTCGCCGTTGCCATCGCGCACGGCGCAGGACTGATGCTTGTGCCGATCTACCTCGGCCTTTGCCGGTCCTACGACATGGATCAAGGGCATCGGGCCGCGCGGGCCCTGATCGACGCGAATCTGGGCATGGCGCTGCTTGTCTCCGGCGTCCATGCCACCGCCATGATCGCGGTCGGCGGACTCCTCGCCTGGTTGGTCTACCGCTACCTGGGGCTGAAGTTCGTGTCACGGAGCTGGTTCAATCTGGACGCAGTCTGGGCATCGAGCCTCATCCTGGTGGGCATGCTCTCATTGGCGTTCAATACCGCGATACCAGGCGGCGCGGGGGGATAGCCGTTGGCTTGTGGTGCCACACGGCATCGCCCGATGGGTCTGCATAAATCAGCTGGAGACGCGCACTGCGCCTGCCGTTACCGGAGCAGCCGCGGCGCTCGTGTCGAGAAACGCGCGCAGATCGGTCATTACGCGCTCGGGCGCTTCTTCCATCGGAATGTGACCGAGTCCCGGGTACATCACCGATTTCGCGCCTGGAATGCGGCTCGCAAATTCGGCCGCGTGCGCAGGTGGGATCCAGCGATCCTTTGCTCCCCACAGGACCAGCGACGGCACCTTCAGCGTCTTCAGCACGTCGGTATCGACGTCCTTGAAGTCGAGCGTCGGCACCATCTTGCCGATCGCCGTGCGGGTGCCTTCGCCATGGAAGAATTCGATGTAACTCCGCAGCGTCGCCGCATCGAGCTTGCGCGGATCGCCATACACGTTGCGTACCGCGCTCTTGATAATGACTTCGGGCAGCCACCACGGCGAACTGACCCGCACCAGCGCGCTATTGAAGAGGCCGATGTAAATCGGCAGCTTCATCGGAAAACCGGCCGAGTCGATCAATACGAGCCGTTCGACGGCCTCGCGATGGCGCACCGCGTAGTCCCACGAAATCAGGCCGCCGAGCGAGTTGCCGATCAGCGTCGCGCGCGTGATGCCGAGTGCCTGCATGAACGTGTCGATGAAACGCCGGTAGGTTGGCAGGTTCATCGTTTCGATTTCGCCGGCGCTCGAGCGCAGTGGTCCGGTCACGCCGAACGGCGGCAGATCGAGGCGGATCACGCGATGCTCGCGCTTGAGTTCGTCTGCGACGCGATTCCACGTATGCAACGAAGATGCGAAACCGTGAATCATTACGATCGTGTCGCCGCTGCCTTCATCGACATAGTGCACGTCGGCGCCCATGACTTTGACGAACTTCGAACCGCTTTGTGTATAGCGCCGCTGCAGTTCGGCGCGCGGCACGCTGGTGATGCCGAGGCGCGCGGCGAGCGAGCGGGGCGCCAGTGGCGCTGTTGATGCGGGCGTTGCGGATTCGATGCTTGCCATGGTTGTTGTCTCCCTTTAGTTCGAGTTAGATCGCGTCTGCCTGAGCCTGAGCCTCAGCGGCAGCCTTAGCCCTAGCCTTAGCCTTAGCGGCAGCGTCTGCCTTAGTGGCAGCGACAGCATCTGCCTCCGCCTCCGCCTCGCGAGCAGCCCCTCAGCCGCTGCACGCGGCCTTAAGGCGCGAAGCGATAATCGTGCGGCCGCACACGCCGCGTGCGTTTGCGAAAGCTAAACGTGAAGCCCGGCCACAGCGCTGTAACCTTGCCGCTCTTCGTCTGATACCAGCTATGGCAGCCGCTGACCCACACGGAGTGCTGCATCTGCTTTTGCAGACGCTCATTGAAATCGCGCTGGACGTCCGGGCGCAGGGTCATCGTGCGAGCCTTGCGTCGGCGCAATATGCGCAGGCAATCGGCGATGTACCGCACTTGCGACTCGATCATGTAGATCATCGAGTTGTGCCCGAGCCCGGTGTTCGGACCGACGATCATGAAGAAGTTCGGGAAGTTGGCGACGCTGGTGCCGAGGTAGGCTTCCGGCCCATCGCGCAGCCACATTGCGCCGAGATCGGCGCCGTCGAGGCCGGTCACATCGAATGGCGCGCCCACGTCGTTGACCTGAAAGCCCGTGCCGCAGATGATCGCGTCGGCCTGGTGATGCGCGCCGTCGTCAGTGACAATGCCGTCGGAGACGATTTCGCGGATGCCGGTCGTCACCACGTCGACGTTCGGTTGGCCAAGTGCCGGATAGTAATCGCTCGACAACAGCACGCGCTTGCAACCGAGCCGGTAGTTCGGCGTCACCTTGGCGCGTAGCGCGGGGTCCTTGACGCGCCGTTCCAGGTAGCTCAGACCGAACTTCATCGGCAATTTCATCAGCTTCGGATTGACGACGAACGCAATCGCGCGCGATTCGAGCTGCCAGTAGATCGCGCTGCGCACGAAGTGCTGCGTGAACGGCAGATGCCGGAACAGCCAATGCGCGCGTGGACCGATCGGCTTGTTTGGCTTCGGCATGATCCATGGGGCAGTGCGCTGGAACAGTTCGAGTTGCGCGACGCGCGGCTGGATCTGCGGCACGAACTGGATCGCGCTGGCGCCAGTGCCGATCACCGCGACGCGCTTGCCTTCGAGCGGATACTTGTGGTCCCAGCGCGCCGAATGAAACAGCTTGCCTTCAAAACGTTCGAGCCCCGCGATCTGCGGCATAGCCGGCCGCGATAGCGGACCGCTCGCCGCGATCACCACATCGGCCTCCATGCTTTCGCGCGTGCCGTTCGAGTCGATCTCGACTTGCCACGTTTGCCGCGCTTCGTCGAAACGAGCCGAGGCCACGCTCGCATTGCAACGCACATAGCGGTCGACGCCGTATTTGCGCGCGCAATGCTTGAGGTAAGCGAAGATCTCCGCCTGGCCGCCGAACGCACGTGACCACGCCGGATTCGGTTCGAACGAAAACGAATACAGATGCGACGGCACATCGCAGGCCGCGCCGGGATAGGTGTTGTCGCGCCACGTGCCGCCAATATCGCCGGCGGCCTCGTACACGGTGAATGACGTGATGCCCATCTGCAGAAGGCGGATCGCCATGCCGATGCCCGCAAACCCGCTGCCGACAATGGCGATGCGTGGCGCGGCGGGTTGGGCAGTTGAGGCAGGCGTCACGGCGGGTCTCCGGGGTAGGCAAAATTCGGGTGTCTACATATGTCTACACCGCATAACGCGCAGGGTAGACAACTGTACACTTCGCGTCAAGATCGTTTAGAGTACGACTATTAAACGCACGAGCCGCGCTCTGACTGAAAGCTCATGAACCCTGTACCTGAAGCGGCGCCCACCGCCGACCATGGCGCTGTTGCCGGGCAGGACCTTGCGCCCGGCAAGCGCAAACTGATCGAGGCCGCGTTGCGTCTGACCGCGGGCGGGCGCAACTTTGCAAGCCTGGGCCTGCGCGAACTGGCGCGCGAGGCAGGGTTGAATCCCAATACGTTCTACCGTCATTTCGACACGCTCGACGACCTGGCGCGCGAGGCGGTCGAATCGGTGAGCCGCCGCTTGCGGCCGATGCTGCGGCGCGAGCGCTGGCTGGCCGCGCACGACGAGCCGCAAAGCGTGCCGCGTCGCGCGTGTGTGGCGTTCTTTGCGTTTGCGCTGGAGAATCGCGAGGCATTTCTGAGCGCGCTGGCCGAGTATCACGGCACCTCGCGGGCGCTGCGTGAAGCGGTGCGGGCGAACCTCCACGAGGTGTCGGCGGAAATGGCGGACGACGTCGTGCAGTTGGAGCTGATGCCGACGCTCGCTCGCGCCACCGTCGACGAAGTCTGCACGCAGATCGTGCTGCAGCTGTTTCATCTGTCGGCGGAGTACATCAACGGGGATGCCGCGCGTCAGGAAGCGCTGGTCGCGTATTCGGAGCGTTTCATCGTCCGATTGTTCGCGGGCTCGGTGCTGCTGGCGCAACATGAGCCGGTTAAGGCGCTCGCGTCAGGGAGGACGTAAAGGGAATGCAGGGAATCAAGGGAATCGACATAAAAAAACAGGCTCCGTGCAGGAGCCTGTTTTCATTGCAGCTTGATTGATCAGCGTTTGATTGACTGCATCTCAAGCAGCGCTGTGTTTCTCAGGTATCGCTCCAGCCGCCGGAATCGTCGTTACTGCCCATGTCGACGCCACCGCCGTTGTTGTCGCTCCAGTCGTTCGAGCCCTGGCCGAAGTCGAGGCCGCCGCCATTGCCGCTGTCACCGCCGCCTCGGCGACGCGTTTCGTCATCGACAATCACGTCGCGCTCCACAACGCGATCACGCCCGGAATTCAGCGCCTCGCCGAGCAGCACGCCGGTCAGCAGACCACCCATGCCGCCGCCGAAACCGCCACCACCTTGTTGCACGATGACCTGCGGTTGCTGTTGATACGGTCCTTGCTGCGGATACGGCTGCGGCGGGTTGCCGAAACGCTCGGCTTCCTGCGCGTACGGCGACTGCTGCGTGCCGGCGGCCGGCGCGGCATACGGATCGGGCCGCCCTTCGGCGCGGGCACGCAGGCTGCCGATGCGTTGTTCCAGTTCGTCGAGCTGATATGGCGGCACCGGATTCTTGCCATTCGACAGCGTTTCGACGAGGCCGCGCAACTGGTCTTCAGTCGATTCGACTTCCTTCTCCAGTGCTTCATGACCTTGCGCGGTGGAGAGCTTCACGTCGAGCTTCAACGAGCGCACGGCGTTGAGCATCTCGGTCGCGCGCTTGAGCTGCACGCGACGATCGTCGTCGGCGCGCGAATCGTCTTGCGAGCGGGCGCGGCGCAATGTCCAGCGCAATACCAGCGCGATCACGCCGATCAGGAGAATGATGCCGACCCACATGCCGATGCCAGGACCATGCCGTTGCGGCGCTTGCGACACCATCGCCGACTGCTGCTGCACGGCCGGCGAATTCTGCTGCACGAACGGGTTGGCCGCGCGGCTCGTGGTGTTGCCACCGGCACGTTCCGCGTCCTTGCGGATACGCGCTTCGGTTTGCGCGAAACGGGTCGGGTCGGTGAAGCGGATTTGCGGATCGAGCGTCTTGGCCTGCTGCACCTGGGCGAGGGCGTCGGCATAACGGCCTTCGCGATCGAGCACCTGGCTGTACAGGTAGTGCGCGCGGGCATTGTTCGGATGCGCTTGCAGCACTTCGCTCAAACCGGCATCGGCCTGCTGCCAGTTGCCTTGCGACATGGCGGATTCGATCTGCTGGACCGTCGGCACAGCGAATGCCGCGGCCGACACGAACAGCAGTGAGGCGAATGCGCTTGCGAGAAATTTTTTCATTTACGGACCGGGTGCGATGCACCCGTCTCCATCAGTCGATTCCGGCGGCCGGTGTTCCGGTGGCCGGCATACCGGCTGCGCTCGTCATGGCAGCCGGTATTTACTGCTGACGCAATTACTGGGCCGGCGTGTTGATCTGCTTCTTCAACGCTTCGAGACGGTCTTCGACGGACGGGCCGCGGTTCAGATCCGCGAGCTTGTCGTCGAGCGCCTTGCCGCTCGACACGTCGGCCGAATTCAGGCGCGCGTCGGAACGGGCATTCGACAACGCAACCTTGTCTTCCAGCTTCTGGAAATCTTCGGACAGATTCTTGCCGCCGATACCGCCCAACGCTGTGGCTGCAACATCTTTGGCCTGAGCGATCTGCTGCTTGGCTTGCAGAATGTTCGAGCGAGCGTTCAGGTCGTTACGACGGCCACGCATGTCGTCGATCTGGCTCTTCAACTGCGCAACCGAAGGCTCCAGCGTGGTCAGTTCCTTAGCCAGCGCATCGCGCTCGGCTTCGGCCGTGGCTTGTGCGCCGAGGGCTTCGCGCGCGAGCGCTTCGTCGCCGGATTGCAGCGCGCGCTTCGCGCCGTCTTCGTACTTCTTCGCCTTGTCGGCGGCAACATCGCGCTTGCTTTGCTGCGTGGCGACTTGCGCCTGAATCTCGATCAGCGAGTTCTCGGCTTTAGCGATGCTCTCGTCGAGTTCGCGCACGATCTGGCGCGAATCGCGCGACGGGTCTTGCACGGAATCGGCTGCGTCGTTCAGGAGACCTTTAAGCGTGCGCGAAATGCTGTCAAAAAGCGACATGAAAACCTCCAAAGAATGAAATCGGCGCTGAATAATTCCCACGCGCTTTAACTGCTTTCAAATGCTACTTTACGCCGCCGCGCAAGAACCTGCGCAACGTTCGGACCGGAGTTCGGGGCGCACTCGTCAATTGCAATAGCGGCGCCGTAAATTTACGTTTTTGAAACTGAATTGCAAACAGCCTCAGCGGTTAAAACGCGCGGCTGACCATTCAGCCGCTCGCGGATATTACACCACGCATTCTCTTAAAACCGCCTTAAAGGGCGCGATGACACAATCGCCAACTTTGCGCACGGCGGGTATCCGCGCGGCGGGCATCCGCACGGCGAGTGTCCGCGCGGCGGGTGTCGCGGATGTGAACAGGCGTGGCGTGTGTGCGGCGTGCTTGCGCTTTAGCCGCCATGCATCGATGCGCGGTGGGCCGGGCCGTTTGGCCGCGCAACTTTCGATTCAGGCGAAGCGGCCGCCTTCCGTGCTCGGATCGCTTTGCGGATCGTCTTCGTCCCGTGCGGCGCCGAGGCGTGGGCGCTTGAGCACGTTGCGCAACGGCGCTTCTACGTCGTCCGGTTTCTGCGCCGAGTCCGCAATGGACGCCGCTTTGGCAGCCGCGACGCGCGCCACGGCTTCGGCTGCCGCCGCGGCTTCTATTTCCTCGGCGGTGGCGGTGAGGGCGGCCAGTACACCGGCCGGCAGCAACGGCTCTGGGCTTGCACCCGCAGGCGTGCCCAACAATTCATCGGCATGCGCTGTGGCTGCGCTTTCCGCCGGCGCAGGGGATTCTTTGTCACCGTGGGTTTGCAAGGCCGGCGGGAGCGCTGCCCGCGCGTGGCGCGTGCCGCGCGCGACACGCTGCAGCGCCGCGTCGAGCGCATCCGGCGCGCGCGGCGCATGCAGCCGGTCGACGATGCTAGCCGCTTTCACCTGCTCGCTGGTCGCGCCGAAGCTCAACACCGCGCGCCGCATCAGTTCGCTGACGCTAATACCCAAGTTTTCGGCGGTGGCGGCGATCGCGCGTTTCTGCGCGGTCGTGACAAATACGACGATGCGTTCGCTGGGCTTGTTCATGGTCGGCTCGCACACTTGTTTGTTGGCATTGGCGGGTCAAGGCGTGTATTTTGCGTACGCCGGCGCGCGCGTCGGTGACGACTCGCGCGCCGAGTCCATCATATGACGAGTTGCACCGATGCGGAACGGGCGCGACATGAAAATCCCGCGACATCAATGAGTTGTAGCGTTTCCGGCGGGCTTGTCCACAGGCCTTTCAACATTTTCTGTTGATAACCCGCTGGCGGGCGGCGTCGGGTGCTGGTCTGACTGCCGCTATCTACCGTTGTGACGCCGCGCGAAGGGAATTCTTACAAAAAAACTATCTTGGACGACGCTTGATTTCTTTAAAATGCGCTGTTACGTTGCGCCGGACGATGCCCGAGGCGTGCCGTGCGGCCGTCCGGGGGGCGTAGGGCCGCGCGGCGTTTTGCGCCTGATGCGTTCAGTTGCGCGCCCACTATTCCAGTCATGCCAATCATCAAACGACCGCATTCTTCAAATTCTCCGGCTGGTGACGACCGGGACTCCTACCACCGCACTCCAGGACGCAACGCTGCTTCGCGCGACGCCGAGGCCGGCCGCCGTTCGATCGGCGCGAGCATCACCATCTGGTTTGTCAGTGTGCTGGCCACTATCGCCGTAGTGGGTGCGCTGATCGTCGGTTACGCGCTCGTGGTGATGGGGCCGCAACTGCCGTCGCTCGACGCGCTGACCGACTATCGTCCGAAAGTGCCGTTGCGGGTGTATACCGCGGATCACGTGCTGATCGGCGAGTTCGGTGAAGAGCGGCGCAGCATCGTGCGCTTCCAGGACATTCCGGATCAGATGAAGAAGGCGGTGCTCGCGATCGAAGACTATCGCTTCTACGAGCACGGCGGCGTCGACTTCGTCGGCATTCTGCGTGCGGGCATTTCCGACATCACGCACGGCGGCGCCTCCCAAGGGGCGAGCACGATCACGATGCAGGTCGCGCGCAACTTCTTCCTCTCGAGCGAGAAGACCTACACGCGCAAGATTTACGAAATGATGCTGGCGTACAAGATCGAGCGCGCGCTGACCAAGGATCAGATCCTCGAGGTCTACATGAACCAGATTTATCTGGGTGAGCGCTCGTACGGTTTTGCCGCGGCCGCACGCGTGTATTTCGGCAAGGATCTGAAAGACATCACGCTGGCTGAAGCCGCGATGCTGGCGGGCTTGCCGAAGGCGCCGTCCGCGTATAACCCGGTCGTCAATCCGAAGCGCGCGAAGATCCGTCAGGAATACATTCTGAAGCGCATGCTCGAGCTGAAATACATCAGCCAGGACCAGTACGACCAGGCTGTCAAGGAAGAGATTCACACCAAAAATCCGGGCAACGAATACAGCGTGCATGCTGAGTACATCGCCGAAATGGTTCGCCAGATGATGTACGCGCAGTACAAGGACGAAACCTATACGCGCGGCCTGAACGTCACCACCACGATCGATTCCGCCGACCAGGACGCCGCCTATCGCGCGGTGCGCAAGGGCGTGATGGACTACGAACGGCGCCACGGCTATCGCGGACCGGAAGGCTTCGTGCAACTGCCCGCCCCGGGCGACGACCGCGATCAGACTATCGACGACGCACTCACCGATCACCCCGACAATGGCGAAATCATCGCCGCCGTGGTGACGGACGCGAATCCGAAACAGGTGAAGGCGCAACTGGTTGACGGCACCGAAGTGACGATCAGCGGCGACGGCCTGCGCTTTGCAGCCGGCGCGCTGAGTGCGCGCGCGGCGGCCGCCACGAAGATCAAGCCGGGCTCGATCGTGCGCCTCGTCGCCGACGACAACGGCAACTGGCAGATCACCCAGCTTCCGCAAGTGGAAGGCGCACTGGTTTCGCTTACACCGCAGGACGGCGCGATTCGCGCGCTGGTGGGCGGCTTCGACTTCAACAAGAACAAGTTCAACCACGTCACGCAGGCGTGGCGTCAGCCGGGTTCGAGCTTCAAGCCGTTCATCTATTCGGCGGCGCTCGACAAAGGGCTCGGACCGGCCACGATCATCAATGACGCGCCGCTGTACTTCCCGCCGAGCACGCCGGGCGGCGACGCATGGGAGCCGAAGGACGACGACCAGCCGGACGGTCCGATGCCGATGCGCCTCGCGTTGCAGAAGTCGAAGAACCTGGTGTCGATCCGCATCCTGTCGTTCATCGGCACCAAGTACGCACAAGATTTTGTCACGCAGCGTTTTGGTTTCGACGCTGACAAGACCCCGCCGTATCTGCCGTTGGCGCTCGGCGCCGGCCTCGTCACGCCGCTGCAATCGGCGGGCGCATACTCGGTGTTCGCGAACGGCGGCTACCGCATCAATCCGTATCTGATCAACGAGGTGACGGATGCACGCGGCGAGCCGCTCTCGAAAGCGCAGCCGCTGACCGCCGGCCGCGATGCGCCGCGCACGCTCGAGCCGCGTAACGCGTACATCATGAACAGCCTGCTGCATTCGGTGGCCACGGCCGGCACGGGCGCGGGCACCAACGTGCTGCATCGTTCGGACCTGCAGGGCAAGACGGGTACGACCAACGACGCGAAGGACGGCTGGTTCGCCGGTTATCAGCAATCGCTGGTGGCGGTGGCGTGGATGGGTTACGACCAGCCGAAGAGCCTCGGCAGCCGCGAGTTCGGTGCACAGCTCGCGCTGCCGATCTGGGTCGAGTACATGCAGCGTGCGCTGCGCGGCGTGCCGCAAGGCGAGCCGGAGCAGCCGGACGGCGTGACCGCGGTCGACGGCGAACTGTTCTACACGGACATGACGCCGGGCAATGGTTTCGTGGCCAGCATCGGTCTCGATTCGGCGAATCCGACCGCTGGTGTGAGCGACGCGGTTGGCGGCGTGGGGCCGGCGGGTATGACGCCACCGGTGGTGCCGCCACCGAGCGTCTCGTCGAATGAAAAGAAGCAGATCATGGATCTGTTCGAGTCGAACAAGCCTTGATGAAGTGAGCGTGCGCGGTCTGCCTGGGCCGCCCACGCAAGTTATTGAAGGGCAGGGAAGTCGCCGCCCGGCGCGGGTTTCGTGGCGCTATTCGGGCGGGCCCCGCCAGCAGATTTTGTGCCTGTTCTGCGCAGTGTGTTTTAATCACGCCTGCGGTGCTTTTATATTGGGTCCAATACGGACGCTTGATTCCTAAGAGGTTTCGGCCTCCAGCACCGCTGTGTCTCGCCGCGAGCGAGGCGTCCATCTTCGAAAGCCGCGCAGCGCGAGACCCGTTTGACGCGCGCGCATGCCACTTCGCCCGTGGGCAACTGTCAGGTTGCTGCGGCCGGCGTGTTTGTCACCCAGCATCCACCGGGCCGTTGCCTCTTGAAAAGTCGAATTCTCATCTGTCTGATGACAGGTCTGCTGCGTGCGTTTGCTTTCCTGCCATATGGCGTTGTCGCGCGTATCGGTACGGGCATCGGTGCGTTGCTGTACCGGATTCCGAGCGCGCGTCGGCGCGTCGTGCATACCAATCTGAAACTGTGTTTCCCCGACATGAGCGACGAGGCGCGTGAACGCCTCGCGCGCGCGCATTTCTGTCATGTGATCCGCAGTTATGTCGAGCGTGGCCCGCAATGGTTCGGCAATGCGCAGGCGTTGGCACGCCTTGTCGAAGTGGAGAGCGCGATCGACCTCACCGACATGCAAGGCAAGCCGACGATTTTTGTCGGTTTCCATTTTGTCGGTATCGAGGCGGGCTGCATGATGTATTCGACGCGGCACCCGGTTGCGTCGCTGTATACGCCGATGTCGAACCTTTTGCTCGATGCTATGGCTAAGCGGCAGCGCGGGCGCTTCGGTACGGAGATGATTCCGCGTAGCGATAGTGTGCGGCGCGCGTTGCGCGTGCTGCGTGAGGGTAAGCCGGTCATGCTGGCAGCCGATATGGATTTTGGGCTGCGGGATTCGGTGTTTGTGCCGTTTTTTGGCGTGCCGGCTTGCACGCTGACTTCTGTTTCGCGGATGGCGAAGGCTGGGAATGCGCGGGTGGTGCCGTTTGTGACTGAGGTTTTGCCGGATTATCGTGGTTATAAGCTGACTATTTTTGATGCGTTAAGCGATTTTCCTTCGGATGATGTTGCTGTTGATGCGCGGCGGATTACCGAGTTTCTTGAGACGCAAGTGCGTCGGATTCCTGATCAATATTATTGGGTGCATAAGAGGTTTAAGAATCGGCCTGTGGGGGAGGCTGGGGTTTATTGATGTGTTTTTTGCGCGTAGCGCCTGATTGAGGTTTTTGCCTGCGCGGCGCTTGTTCGTCTGTTTGTCGACGGTTTTGGCCTTTCCTTGATTTCTTATTGGTTTATTAGCGTCGCCCCTGTGCGGGGCAGGCACTTACTTTCTTTGCCGCCGCAAAGAAAGTAAGCAAAGAAAGCGGCTTCACACCGCTAATTCTTAAGCGGGTCCCCTGGCTTGGAGGGGGTAGTGGAGCATCTGGAATCTGTGTCCTCGCACCTTCGGCGTGAGTGACAAAGCCGTCATACTTCCGGCGGCGCTGCGCGCGCCGAAGCGCATTTCATAAAACCGACCACTACGTTTTCGTACGCGCTTTTGATCGGTACCGTGGCTCGCAACTGCAACTGTCACCGCGACACACCGACATTTCATTTGTATTAGCCTGGACTTGATCTGACAGGTCGTCGCCGAGGCGAAGCCGATGGCCCCCACCGCCCCAAAACGAAGCCGCGGGTTTCCCTGGCAGACCCATCCGCGACGCACGCAGTGCGGAGTGGGAGCTGATGAGCCCTTTGCCACTAACGCGGAGTGTGCGAGGGCACGGATTCCAGATGTTCCACCACCGCTACTGCGCGGGGGACCCGCTTAGCAGGGGGGCGAGCCGCTTTCTTTGCTTATCTTTCTTTGCGGCGGCAAAGAAAGTAAGTGCCTGCCCCGCACAGGGGCGACGCTAATAAACCAATAAGAAAACAAGGAAAGGCCAACGCCGCAGGCATACAGACGAACAAGCGCCGCGCAGGCAACCAGATCAAGGAAAGGCCAACGCCGCAGGCATGCAGACGAACAAGCGCCACGCGTCAAACCCTCCGCATTCTCAAGCACTTACCCCGGATGTCCAGGCGTTATCAACAGGCCTTTCAACAAAATCTGTGGATAAACCGCTCCGCCGCGATACACCCACAGCCGCGCGCAGCGCAGTCGATCACCCCTGCATCCACCCGCACCGCGTGCAACAAACCGATCTGCATCAAGCACTTAAGCGCGTAGCCCCATAGTTATCAACAACCCTGTCAACATAAACTGGGGATAACGTTGAGTTATGTTGAGGCCTCCCAATGGCTTCCGCCGGAAACAAAAGGCACATTCAGCACCCCGTGGTTCATTCCGCACCGCAGCCAGAAAACCCCGCGCGTTCAATGCGTTAGCCCGCTTGTCAGATAGTTTTCAACAGCCTCATCAACATAAACTGGGGATAAGTCCGCTGCCGTCAGTACGGAATCCCAGGTTTAGTTGGAAGCGCCCACGTTCGCCGCATTAACCGCCGGTACCGCCGCTGCCGTCTGCGGCACTGTCGCAGGAACCGCCGGCACCGCCGCCGCCACAGATGGCTGCGACTCCAACGGCGGATTCCCCATCGCCTGGAACAAGGCCGCGGTGTCGGTCAGCCGCGCGCTCGTATAGCGGATCTCATCAAGTTGCGCGTTGCGAAACTGCTGTTCGCTCGACCGCGTCGACGCAATCGGTAACGCGCCCAGCCGGTAGCGTCCCGACGTCTCGTCGAAAATTCCCTGCGCCGAGCGCGCGGCAATGTTCGCCGCGTCGAGCGCTTGTGCGTCGTGCTGCAGCGCTGCGAGCGTATCGGCGACGTTCTGGAATGCGGCCAGCACGGTCTGCTTGTATTGCGAAACCGTAGCGTCATAGGTGTCGACCGCCGCGCGGCGCTGCGCGAACAGGGCGCCACCGTGAAACAGCGGTTGTGACAATGACGCGCCAATACTCCAGATCGCCCCCGCGCCGGATAGCGCCACCGGCCAGCTAAAGCCGCCTTGTCCCATCGATGCACTCAGCGAGAGACTCGGGAACATCTGCGCCGTCGCGACGCCGACATCGGCCGCCGCGGCCTTCAGGGCGGCGTCCGCAGCCTGAATGTCGGGCCGGGTGCGCAGCAGCTCGGATGGCACCACGACCGGCACCTGCTCAGGCACATGCAGTTGCGCAAGATCGAGGTCGTCCGGGGCCGCGTCGGGCGTGCGGCCAAGCAGCACCGCTAGGGCATGGCGTGTAGTTAGCCATTGCTGCTTCAAACCCGGCAAACTCGCGGACAGACTCGCCGCACTTTGTTGCGCACTCAACTGATCGGCGTGCGAGACCGCGCCCAAGGCATAGCGCCGTTGCGTGTCACGCGCCTGATCGTTGGCAATCGTCACGAGCCGCTCGGTCGTGTCGATCTGCGCATGCAACGCCGCACTCGTGATCGCCGCCGTCACGATGTTGGCGGCCAGCGCGCGGCGCGCAGCATCGAATTGATAGGCCTGCACGTTCACGCGAGCAGCGAGCGCAGCATCGGCGAGACGCGCGGCGCCGAACAGATCGAACGTATAGTGCGCCTGCAATTGACCGACGAAGACGTTGTACAGGAATGTGTTCGGACCGGCCTCGGGGATTGCCAGCGCACGATTGCGGGTGGCCTGGCCACCCGCGTCGATGGTCGGCAGCAGCGAACTGCCGATCTGCGCGCGCAGTTGCTCGCGCGCGGCGGCCAGGCTCTTGTCGGTCGCGGCAAGCGTCGGGCTGTTGCGCAAGCCTTCGTCGACCAGTGCGTTCAGCGCTTCCGATTGATACAGCTTCCACCATTCGGGCACGGGCTTCGCGCCAACCACAAATTGTTGGGTGATGCCTTGTGCGGGCACGGTTTGCGTCGGCTGCGCTTCGGCGCCGTAGTGAGCCGGTTGCGGCATGGCGGGCGGCTCGCCGTTCGGGCCGAACGAGCAGGCGGCCAGCGCCAGCGCGGCGCCGCTGAGAAGCGTGAGGCGCAGGTGTCGAGGGAATGGAAAGGTAGTCATGATCTCAGTTCCCCGTATGCGTCGTGCCAGACGGCGCCGGCGGCTCGCGCTCGTCGCCGCGCACTCTGAACGACGTGGCGTAAAGAGCCGGCAGATAGAACAGCGTGAGGATGGTCGCGCTCGTAATGCCGCCCATCAACGCGGTTGCCATCGGGCCGAAGAAGTTCGAGCGCAACAGCGGAATCAGCGCGAGCACGGCGGCTGCCGCGGTTAGCGTGATCGGCCGGAAGCGCCGCACCGTCGCGCCGACAATCGCGTCGAAGCGCTTATGTCCCGCAGCAATGTCCTGCTCGATCTGATCGACCAGAATCACTGAGTTGCGCATGATGATGCCGAACATGGCGATCACGCCGAGCATCGCGACGAAGCCGAACGGCTTACCGAACAGCAGCAGCGTGATGACCACGCCGATCAGGCCGAGCGGCGCGGTCATCACCACCATCAGCACGCGCGCGAAACTCTGCAACTGGACCATCAGGAGCACCAGCACTGCGATGATCATGATCGGCATCTGCGCATTGATCGACGTTTGCCCCTTGCCGCTTTCCTCGACCGATCCGCCGATTTCGATCCGGTAGCCGACCGGCAGCGTGCCGCGAATCTGGCTCAGTGCCTTGTCGACGGCATGCGTAACGTCGATCCCTTGAGCGCCCGGGGCTACGTCGGACTGCACGGTGATCGTCGGTTGCCGGTCGCGTTCCCAGATCACACCGTATTCGAGGTCGTTGCGCAGATGACAGAGCGTGCCGAGCGGCACCGGGCCGTTCGGCGTCGGCATCGCCAGCGTGACGAGCTTCGCCGGGTCGACGCGTTCCGCTTTGGGCGCGCGCAGATCGACGCTGATCAGCTTGTCGCGCTCGCGGTACTGCGTGACGGTGTAACCGGAGAGCGTCATCGCGAGAAAACTCGAAATGTCTTCCGAGGTCACGCCGAGTTCGCGTGCTTTCGTCTGGTCGACTTCGAAGCGCACCGAGCGCTCGGCGGGCTCGTCCCAGTCGAAATGGACGTTGCTGGTGCCGCGGTCGGCGCGCATGGTCGCGGCGACGCGCTCGGCGATCGAGCGCACGGTGGCGATATCGTCGCCGCTCACGCGGAACTGCACCGGATAGCCGACCGGTGGCCCATTCTCGAGACGCGACAGGCGTGTTCGGATCGCCGGAAAGTTGTTGCGCAATTCCGGTTCGAGCCACTGCGCGAGCTTCTCGCGATCCTTCACCGACTTCGCCGTGATGACGAACTGCGCGAAATTCGGCTGTGGCAACTGCTGATCGAGCGGCAGATAGAAACGCGGCGCACCGGTGCCGACGAAGTCCACCGTATGATCGATTTCCGGACGGCCCACCAGCGCTTTCTCCAACCGCTCTGCTTGCCGCAACGTCGCTTCGAACGAAGCGCCTTCGGGCAAGCGCACATCCACCAGCAACTCAGGACGGTCCGAACTCGGGAAGAATTGCTGCGGCACCAGCGTGAACCCTGCCATGGCCAGAATGAACAGCACGACGGTGATTGCCAGCACGACGAAACGGCGCTCGATGCACGAACTGATCCAGCCACGCAGTCGCGCATAGAAGCGCGTGTCGTAGATGTCGTGTTCGTGATCGTCCGCTTCGTGTGCCTGACGTTTACGCTCCGGCAGCATGTGATAGCCGAGCAGCGGAATCAGCACCACGGCCGCGAGCCACGACGCGATCAGCGCGATCGCCGACACTTCGAAGATCGAGCGCGTGTATTCGCCAGTGCTCGACTTCGCCAAAGCAATCGGCAGGAAGCCGGACACGGTCACGAGCGTGCCGGTCAGCATCGGAAAGGCGGTACTGGTGTACGCAAAGGCCGCGGCGCGCGTGCGGCTCCAGCCTTGCTCGAGCTTCACCGACATCATTTCGACCGCGATGATCGCGTCGTCCACCAATAGCCCCAAAGCTAGCACCAGCGTGCCCAACGACACCTTGTGCAGGCCGATGTCGAATAGATACATGCACAGCGCCGTGACGGCGAGCACGACAGGTATCGAGATCACGACCACCATGCCGGTGCGCACGCCCAAGGACAGCAGGCTGACCACCAGCACGATCGCAATCGCCTCGGCGACAGCTTCGAGAAAATCGTCGACAGAACGTGCGACTGCGTTCGGCATGCTCGACACTTCGGCCAGGTGCAAGCCGGCGGGCAAGTGGGCCCGCAGCATGACCATCTCCTGATCGAGCGCTTTGCCCAGACGGATCACGTCGCCGCCCGGCTGCATCGTGACGCCGATGCCGAGCACCGCGTTGCCGCCCGAGCGCATTTGCGTGGCGACCGGATCGTCGTAACCGCGCTTGATGGTCGCGATGTCGCCGAGACGGAACGAGCGGTTGTTGATGCGGATCAGCGTGTCGGCGAGCGCATTGACGTCCTTGAACTGACCGGTGGGGCGCACGAACACGCGGTCGTCGGTGGTGGTTAGCGTGCCCGCCGGCGAGATGCTGTTCTGCGAATTGATCGCCTGGCCGAGTTGCTGTGGGGAGATGCCGAGGCGCGTGAGTTGCGTGTTGGCGATCTCGATGTAGATGTGCTGATCCGGATCGCCGAAATAATCGACCTTGCCGACGCCGGGCACACGCAGCAGCACCGTGCGCAACTGGTCCGCGTAATCGTGCAGTTGCGCGGCGGAAAAGCCGTCGCCCTCGAGCGTCCAGATGTTGGTGTAGACGTCGCCGAATTCGTCGTTGAAGAACGGGCCTTGAATGCCTGGCGGCAAGGTTGCCGCGATATCGCCGACTTTCTTGCGCACCTGATACCAGGTTTCGGGCACGTCCTTGACCGGCGCCGAGTCTTTCATCGAGAAGAACATCAGCGATTCGCCGGGGCGCGAGTAACTGCGCACGAAATCGATGGCGGGCGTTTCCTGCAATTTCCGGCCAATGCGGTCGGTGACCTGTTCCTGTACCTGGCGCGCGGTCGCGCCGGGCCAGAAGGTGCGGATCACCATGACGCGGAACGTGAAGGGCGGGTCTTCCGATTGGGCGAGACGGGTATAGGCGAGAACGCCGAACGCGGTAGCGAGCGCGATCAGGAAGACGACCAGCGCCTGATGGCGCAGCGCCCATGCGGACAGATTGAAGCGTCCTTCTTCAGGCGTGGTGCTCATGAAGCGAAGTCCTCGGGATGCAGCGGCGGAATCACGTGGACTTTTTCGCCGGCGGTCACGGTATGCACGCCTTGCAGTACGACGCGTTCACCGTCCTTGAGCCCCTGGCCGATCACGATCGTGCGCTCGTTATAGCGCGTGACCGTCACGCGGCGCAGTTCAAGCGTATCGACGCCCGGCGTACCGACGCCCGGCGCGCTATCCGCAGGACGCACGACCCACACAGCCGGCTGCGTGCCGTCGTGGAACAGGGCGGAGGCAGGCACGGTGAAGGAGCCGCTCTCGGTTGCAGCCGATTTGGCCGATGAGTTGGCAACTGAGTTGACCGATGAGTCCGACGGCGAAGCTGCGGAGAGCGCGACATCGGCGGTCATGCCGAGGCGCACGTCCGGGCCGGCATTGTCGAGCGTGAGCTTGGCGCGGTACGTGCGGCTTTGCGGATCGGCGGCGGGCGACAGTTCGCGCACGCGCGCGGTAAAGCTGCGGCCCGGCAGCGCGGCCAGCGTGACCTTCGCGGTCTGCCCGATCGAGAGCGCGGCTAGCGCGCTTTCCGGCACGTCGCAGACCACGTCGATATCGCCGCTCCATGCGAGGTTGTAGACGGCTTGGCCCGCGGACACATTCTGGCCTGTGTCGGCCTGTTCGGCGGTGATCACGCCGGCGTGATCGGCCATGAGCGTGGTGTACTGCAACTGGTCTTTCGACAACGCCGCCTGTTGCGCGGCCTGGTCGCGCTGCGCGGCGGCTGATGCGTAGGCGTTGGTGGTCTGTTCGAGCTGCGCGGGCGCGATCAGGTTTTCTTTCGCCTGTGCCTGGTCGCGATCGAGTTGCTGCTTCGCATACACGAGACTGTGTTGCGCGGCTTCCAGTTGAGCCTGGGCGCTGGCGGCGTTCTTCTGTGCATCCGCCGGATCGAGCCGGGCGACTACCTGCCCATTCTTCACCACGTCGCCCAAACGTACGCGCCGTTCGATGATTTTGCCGCCGACGCGAAACGATAGCGGCGTGGAATAGCGCGCCTGCACTTCGCCAGGCAACGATGCCGCCGCCATCGCGCTGCCGTCCGTATGCACGGCGACGGCGACTACCGGACGCGGCGCGGGCGCAGCCGCTTCTTTCTTCGAGCACGCGGCTAGGGTGACGATACCGGCGAGAGCGAGGGCGAATGCTGCGCGGCGCAGGCGCGCGGCACGGGCATCCCGATGGGACTGCTGGCGCATCGCAGACGATGCGGGAGGACCGGGACGCTTCACAATTACCCCAACTGGAGACAGCGAACGAACACGGCAAGCCGCAGCGGCCCGCCAGCGAGGACGCGTGGGCCGAAACATGCGAAACATGCATTTGGCATACGCATCTGACTTCAAATGGATGAGTGCATTCTAATACACACATGTATTTGAATGTCGGAGTGAATTGAAATTCTTTTCAGTGCTAGACTTGCGCCCATGAAACGGCAACGACTTACACGCGAGCAGAGCAAAGACCAGACGCGCCAGCGTCTGCTCGACGCTGGGCAAGCGATTTTTATGAAGAAAGGCTTTGTCGCGGCGAGTGTCGAAGACATCGCCGGGGCGGCGGGTTATACACGCGGCGCGTTCTATTCGAACTTCCGCAGCAAGAACGAGTTGTTTCTCGAACTGCTGCGGCGCGACCACGAGACCATGCAGGCGGGGTTGCAGGCCATCTTCGAAAACGCGCCCTCGCGAGAGGAGATGGAAGAGCGCGTGCTGCGCTACTACAGCAGTCTGCATCGTGAGAACAAGTGCTTCCTGCTGTGGGTGGAGGCGAAGCTGCTCGCCGTGCGTGACGGCCGCTTCCGGATACGCTTTAACGCGTTCATGCACGAGAAGCTCGAACAGTTGAGCGCGTACATTCGCGAGTTTTCGACGCGGGTCGGCACGCCGCTGCCGCTGCCGGCGGAAACGCTGGCGATGGGTTTGATGGGCTTGTGCGACGGCGTGCAGTTCTTCTACACGGTCGACCCGCAGAATGTGTCGGCGGAGATGGCTGAAACGGTGCTGGCGGGATTTTTTGCGCGCGTGGTGTTCGGGCGCGACGCGTAATCGGGCTGGATACCCGATCAGATAATATGACGAATGCCGACGAATCAGCTCGCCGGCAACTGCGCGCAGGCGTCCGCGACCGGCGTGGCGCAGACGAACGAATACTGCCCGCTGTAGCGCAGGACTTCTTCACCGGCGTGCAGGACGACCTTGATGTCCGGGCACCGCTCGTAAGCGATGAAGGCCGAACAGGCCGCGGCGGACCAGCAAACCAGTGAAAACGCGATTTTTTCGAAAAGCTGAAAACGATGTGGCATAGCGATGTGTTCCTTTCGGGCGCTATGTTACCAGCATATAAGGGTTAATACCTATCTAATATTCGCAATAAGCCTCGCAATAGTGTCGCGAGCGCCTCAGAAACCTGACCGGATTGTCATGTTCGAGTCAGGGTTGGGACAGGATCGGATCGATACAATCGAATCGTTGGGCAAATCCGCGCGCGCCTTGTCGTGCGGGTCGACACAGGCTGCAGCGTTGCGCCGGCCCGGCTTTACCGAGGCAGGAGTCGTCCCATGAATCAATTGCAGTCGATGCGCGTATTCGTCAAGGTGGCCGACCTTGGCAGTTTCGTTCGCGCGGCTGGCGTGCTGGATCTTTCCACTGCCGTCGTCACGCGTCACGTCGCGGATCTCGAAGCGCGTCTCGGCACGCGGCTGCTCAATCGCACGACGCGCCGTCTTTCTTTGACCGAATCCGGCACGACCTATCTGGAACGTGTGCGCCACATTCTCGACGACCTGGAAGGCGTCGAGCAGATGGTGGTGGCGCGCAATCACGAACCGGTCGGGACCTTACGCATCGTCGCGCCAGTGGTGTTTGGGCTGCATAGCCTGGCTCCGGTGGTGCAGACGTACGCCGCGCGCTATCCGGATGTGATGCCTGACGTCACGCTGGCGGATCGCCATGTCGATCTGGTGGAAGAGGGTTTCGATGTCGGGATCATGGTGGCGCGGCAGATGCGCAGCGCGAGCATCGTCACGCGGCGTCTGACCACCGGTTATATGACGGTTTGCGCGACGCCTGCTTATCTTGAGCAGCACGGCACACCGACCCGCCCTGAAGATTTGTTGACGCATCCGTGTTTGAGCCGGCCTGCTGAGCAGGGCGGCGACGAGAAGGTATTCACCGGACCGCACGGCGAAGTGCGGGTCAGGCCCACCAACGCGATTGCGGCGAACAACACCGAGATGCTGAGGCAGTTCGCCCTGCTGGGTATGGGCGTGGCGATTTTGCCGAGCTATCTGATCGGCCGGGATCTGGCGGCCGGGCGCCTTGTGCCGTTGCTCGGCGATTACCGCCTGCCGCAGATCGAAATCACGATTGCTTATCCAAGCCGCCTTCATTTGCCTGCGAAAGTGCGCACCTTTATCGACCACCTTGTCGCGCATTTCCAGCAGACTGACGAGCACATGCGCGATCCACGCGCCACGATGCCGCGGCGTGCCGTTGCCGTCTCGCCGGCGTATGCCGATGACTTGCCGGCGTCTGCCTTGCCGGGCGACACGTCCCGGCCAAAGCACCGGGCTTCGCGCTCGGGAATCGTGGCGTCGTCGCCGATTTGACGAGCGTGCGGTACACAGGCGCCTGAAGCACGCCTTCGAAACCCGAAGCGAGCCGCCGCCCGGCCTAGATCCACACGTCGTTCGCCGCCGTGCGTTCGTTGCTTTCTTCGCCGGTGTTCTTCACGCCGCGCGGTTCGATCAGCAGCAGCTTAACCTCGCGTTCGGCATACGGTTTGTGCTCCGTGCCTTTGGGCACCACGAACATTTCGCCCGCCGAGAGCAGCACGGATCCATCGCGCATGTCGATGCGCAACTGCCCGTCGAGCACGATAAACGTTTCGTCCGTATCGGCGTGCTCGTGCCAGACAAAGTCGCCTTCGATACGCACCAGCTTGAACTGGTAGTCGTTCATTTCCGCGACGACGCGCGGTTGCCATTGGTCGTTGATGAGCTGCAGCTTTTCAGCGAAGTTGATCGCGCGGTGAGGCCGTTGAATCGTTTGATGATCGGACATCGGGGTGCTCCTCCTGAGTGGTAGGTGTCAGTCAGGCACGAGCGTAGGACGGAAGGCGCTATCGGGTCTTGTACGTTTGTGCGCGCGGCTGCCAGGCGGGGGGATCCGTCGAGTTGTCGCTTAACGCTTGCCGCGCACCGAAGGCCCCAGCATCTGGAGCCAATGCGCCGGCGCAACGCCCCACGCGCGCTTGAAGTGCCGCGTCATATGGCTCTGGTCGGTAAAGCCGGCCGCCGCCGATGCGTCGGCGAGCGACACGCCCTGAACCGCGAGGCGGCGTACGAGATCGAGGCGACGCATGGTCAGATAACGGTGCGGACTCGTGCCGAACAGCGCACGAAAATCCCGCGACAGGCTCCAGCGGTCGCGGCCAGCGGCTGCCGCCAGTTCATCGAGCGTCACTGCGCTATCGAGCGAGCCAAGCATATACTCGCGCGCCCGCTCCGCCGCGAGGTAATCCACCGGACGGCGCGTTGCCGCCGCACCTGCGACGCTGTCGAGTGCGATAGCCAGATCGTAGAGCGCATCGTCCTGTTCGAGCGAATCGATTGCGCAATCCATGGCGCGCAAGAGGCTCTCGGTCGCAGCAAACAGGCGCGGGTCGTTCGACAAGCCGCCTTCGACGAACGGCAGAGGTTTGCCGCCGAGCGCCTGCTGGAACAGCGCCGGGTCGACATAGATCATCCGGTAGTGAAAGCCGTCGCGGGTGCCGGCCTGGCCGTCATGCGGTTCATCGGGATGCAGCACCATCGTGCCGCCCGGCAGGCTGTTACATGTGCTGCCACGGTAGCGAAAGCTCTGCACGCCTGCCAGCGTGCGGCCTATCGCATAGGTATCGTGCCGGTGCATGGCATAGCCGGCATGATGAAAGAATGCTTCGATTCGCTCGACGCCGCTCGTGCCGCCCGAATGCGGCGAGCGGTAGATCCAGTCGGCAGCCGGCTTCTGATTGGACGAAAGCGAGCCGAGTGCGAAGACCTGCTTTCCGCTCATGCCCCCAGACCCGGCCCGTAATTGCCGCCGATCAGGCGCGTGACCGACGTCACGTCGGCGTAATCCTGCTCCGGCAAGCCGTCGAGCATCGACAACACTTCGTTGCTCGCGCCGGCTTCGCGCGCGGCATCGACTAGCGCGTCTTTATACGTCGGGAAACTGACTTCCCGAAGAATGTCCGCGATCTGCAGATCAATCGATTCGTCGGGAATAGCCGATGCGGTCATGCAAGTGCTCCCAGGGGGCTGTTTTCAGGTCTGCAAGTGCTCGTTCTGGCCCGTGAAGCTTCGCTCCAGATGCCGCGACTTGGGTAGCGCGATGTGTTGCCATTGTTGCGGACGGTTGTCGTCCGTGACCGCGACGTCCGGCGCCGCGGGGGCGACCGGTGCGGCGTTGGCGCGTTCGGCAAGGCTATTGGCGGGAGTGCCGTCCGACGCGGTATGAACCGGCGCGGCAAAACACGAGGCTGACAGCGTCACCATGGTCAACAGTGTCGAGGTTTTCATCGCCCGACCTCCTAAGCTCATGCGGCGCTAACGGGTTGAGCAAACGCTGTGCCGTCCCCGCGTCGAAAGGAGGGCGCAACCTACACGCCGCGTTTCACTACGCGGGCAGCGTGCAATTACCATCTTAGATGGCAAACCGCTGCGCCGCGCGCGCAAAAGAGACAAAACCTCATTGTAGGTTTCACATGATGGCAGGAAAAAGGCAATGCAGTCGCGAACGGTCGTACAGCGTTTGTGCTGCGCTGCAATAACCTCGTCGTCTAGCGCAGCACTTCGAACCGCGTCCACGGCCATGACGGCCGGTCGCGCATATAGCCGTTGAGCCAGTTCCACTGCGGATGGCGCTTCATGAACGCCTGGGCGTCGAACGGCCGGCCGCACGGGTGTCCCCAGCGCGCGGAGAAGGCCATGGCGCGCGCCATCTCGCTGTCGACCACCTTGCCGTCGTTGGCGCCCCACGGATTGAACGGCCCGTGATCGGTGCCGCCGAAGCGCGCGTCGTCCAGTTCCAGATGCCCACAGATGGTCCGCGAGCACGGGTTGTCGTTACGGTCGAGATAGACGTCGTGATGGTCGGCGATCATCTCTTTCGCAAGTTCGACGTCGATCTTGCCGTGATGCATTTCTTCGAGCTGCATGAAGCGCAAGCGGCGCGCGCCGTTCTTGCGCACGTCCGTATAGTCTTCGCCTTCGCCGATGCATTCCTGGTTGCGGATCTTCAGATCGGTCGCGGTGTTGTAACCGCTATAGAAGCCGTTTTTCGTACTTTCGAAACCGGAATAGTGCAGCCCGAGTTCGTAGCGAGCGATCTCACCGGTCTTGGTATCGCCGAGCAGCCAGCTGTTCGCATAGCCGCCGTTATTGGCGACCGCGAACATCTCGCACCATTCGCCGATGTTGTTGGCGTACTGCGACGCGCGCCGCGAGCGGTAGAACTCCGGCGCACCCGCTGCGTTGTAGCCGGCAAAGTTGGAGATGGTGGTTTCCGTGACCATCAGGCCGGCTTCGGTGACCCAGAAATCGGTAAGGCTGGAGATGCATCCCGGCAAGCCCTGCATCAGGATGCGGTTGCCGCGATCCGGCACGATGTCGAACACGACGTTGAACGCATCGCCCGCGGCGTAGCGGTCCCACGAGTTGTGCGCCATCACGATGCGGCCGTCGCGGGTGGCATTGCCGGTGGCGATGAACGCGCTGCAGTGATGGCCGCGGCGCCCGCGCCACGGTTTCACGCCGAGTTGCGGTTGCTGGGCCGCCGCGTGGCTCGGCCACCAGCTTTGCAGCAGATCCATGTAACCGTTCCAGGCCAGCACTTCGGCGAACGGCAGCTTCGCGCCGTCGGCGATGCCCTGGATTTCGTCGGCGAATTCAGTGTCGAGTTTGTTGGCGAACTGGGATACGGCGGCGTCGACGAAGGTATCGAAGTCTTCGCCGGTGTCCCATTTCGCAAGGTAGCGGGCGGTGCGGATCGCGTTCTGGATTTCAGTGGCAAGCAACTGGCCATGCTGCTCGCCGCGATCGTACGGCTCGCCTTCGATATGCAGGAAAATCCAGCCCGCCTGGTCACGGCGCACGGCATCGAGGGACGGTTCGCTCATCTTCGCTCCGGTCGAAGGGCGGGCGTCTCGGTGCGCCCGTCTTGGCGTAACGCGCGCTGCTCGCAATCGCTGCAGCGGTCTCCCCATTGTAGAGAATCTTCCGCGCTTTGCACGGGACCTGGCGCGCGGGACCTAGCGCGTCGGATTCATGCGGAAATACGCATCGAGCAGCGATGTCTTGTAGACCACGCCGGCAAGCTTCGGATCCGCGGCGCTTTCGACGACCGGCAGCCGCTCGCCTTGAAACGCCATGAAGTGCTGCAACGCAACGCCGAGGGGCATATCGGGCGTGAGCACATCGAAATGCGGCTGCAGATAATCCGCGGCGGTTTTCGTGGCGGTGTCGCGCTTGTCGAGCAGATCGGAGGTGATGTCCTTGAGCGCGACTACGCCGAGAAACGCGCCAGACTCGTTGGCGACGTACAGATACTTCACCGGATATTCGAGGAACACGCGCGTCATGTCGTGCACGGTCGCGTTCGGTGGCACGACGGTTTCGGCGGGACGGATCAGCTCGCGCATCTGCGTGGCGCGCAGACGGGTGCGCTCCTGTTCCTCCTGATTGCGGCGCAGTGTGATTTCGTACATCGATGTCTTGCCGATCGCGCGCGACACGAAATACGCCACCACGCACGACAGCATCAGCGGCAGCACCACTTGATAGCTGAGCGTCATTTCGAAGATCATCAGGATCGCCATCAGCGGCGCCTGCGTGGCGCCGGCCAGAAACGCGCCCATGCCGACCATCGCATAAGCGAACGGCGCCGAGGTGCCGTGCGGCCACAACGCGTGCATGCCGAGGCCGAACAGCGAGCCGACCACCGCGCCGACGAAGAGCGTCGGCGTGAACACCCCGCCGATCGCGCCTGAACCCACGGTCGCCGAGGTCGCGACGATCTTGAACACCAGCACGAGGACGAGCGCGGTCCACGTCCACGGTGAATGCAGAATGGAATTGACCACACTGTAGCCGTTGCCCCACACCTCGGGCGTCCACACTGACAGAATGCCGACGACGAGACCGCCCAGCGCCAGCCGGAAGGGCAGCGGCACGGGCAGCTTGCGAAAGTTGGCTTTCGAGAAGTCCATCAGCCGCAGAAACTGCGGCGCGGCCGCACCGCACAGCAGCCCAAGCGCGACGAACAACAGGACTTCGGCACCCGCCACCGGTGGAAACACCGGCATTTCGTACGGCGGCTTGTAGCTGGTGAACTCGCGCATCGTGATGTTGGCGACCACCGCGGAGACCACCACGGGGCCGAAGCTTTCCATCACGATCGAGCCGAGCACGATTTCAGTGACAAAAAACGCGCCGGCAATCGGCGCACTGTACGCGGAGGTAATCCCGGCCGCCGCGCCGCACGCTACGAGCAGGCGCAGACGCGGCGGATCGAAATGCACCCAGCGGCCGATCAGCGACGCGGCCAGCGCCGCCAGTTGCACCATCGGACCTTCGCGGCCGATCGAGCCGCCGCTCGAAATCGTGAATAGCGACGACACACTGCGCCAGAAGCTCAGCTTGACCGGCACCACGCCGTCGCCGATGGCGACGGCTTCCATGTAGTCGATGTGATTGCACTTGTCGACGTGGCGCTGCGCGATCAGCAGAAAGAAGCCGGCGATCAGGCCGCCCGCGGCGGGCAGCCACACGCGCACCGTCCACGGCAAGCCGCGCGCCATTTCGACGAAACTGCCGGACTTGCCGACAACCGCCAGTTGCAGCAACGCGATGCCTTCGCGAAAGGCAATCGTCGCGAACGCGCCTGCGACGCCGACCACCACCGACCAGACCAGCATCGTATGGGCGTCGGACAGACGGAACAGGGTTTGGGCGCGGGTGCGCAGCTTCAGCAGGAATGAAAGCACGTCGGCAGGAGAGGGCGTGATGGGTGGATGGAATGCGCGTACGGTAACAGCATCGCGCCCGCTGGCGGAAGCGGGCGCGATGCGGAGGGTCCGCGAAGGGAGGCGGCGTGGATCAAGTCGCCGCCTTGTCGAGTTCCGGGTAGTGCCGGAAGATGCAGGCTTCGTTATGCGCGATGCGCCGGTCGGACTGGAGATAAGCCGCGATGTTCGGCCGCTCGATCACCGCGTCGTGCAAGGCCGCGAGGCGCGGATAGTGTTCGCCGAAACGCTTGAGCGCGCGTGGAAACGCGTACAGCAGACCGTCGATCAGCTGGAACATCGACAAGTCGACGTAAGTGAGTGAGTCGCCCACCATGAACGTGTCGCCGGCCGGGTTCTGTTTCAGCACGCGCTCGAAGTACTTCATGAACTTCGGAATGCGGTGGTCGATGAAGTCGTGTGCGCGCACTTTGGCGGCGTCTTTCTGGTCTTCGTAATAAAACGCACTGGCGAGCGGATGATGCGTGTCGTGCGCTTCGGTCACCATGTCGGCGATCGTCAGTTGCAATCCGTTGGCGACGTAGCGCAGGCTTTCAACCGATGGCGCGAGATTGAGCTTCGGGCCGAGATAGAACAGGATGTTGGCCGTCTGCGCGATCACCAGATCGCCGTCTTTCAGAAACGGCGGCGCGAACGGCGGATAAGGCTCGTCGCGGCTCTTCATGATCGCCATCATCGCGTTCGTGCCCAAGCCATCCGACGGCTCGCCGCGCGCCACTTCCACGTAGTCCGCGCCGGCTTCTTCCAGTGCCAGCCGCACGAATTCGCCTCGGCCTTGCAGGCCGTCCCAATAGTAAAGTTCCAGGCTCATCGATCGGTCCTCATTCCGGTTGCATGAACGGTTTTGCGTGAATGGGTAACGTCAGCAGCCAGTATGCCGCGCGAGCGTGCCGGATGGTTCTCCTGAACGCACAAAACCCCGCACGCGGCGGGGTTGGCGGGGAGGCGAGGGAGGTTTAGCCGAGCAGATGCTGGACAGTCCATGTGATACCCAGTCCGCCGGCAATCAACCACACATACAGGATGAAGCCGGTGGTCAATGCGCGGGGTCCGGCCTGACGGATCTGCGCGATGCGGGTTTCGATACCGAGCGCGGTCATGGCCATCGTGAGCGCGAAGGTGTCGAGCATGTTCAGCGTGCTGGTCGCGCTTTCGGGCAGGACGTGCAGCGAGTTGATCACGACGAAGGCAAGGAAGCCGAGCGCAAACCAGGGAATCGCCAGCTTGCGCGGAGCGTGGTGCTTGCCGTCTTCGGCCGTTGCTGCCGTGGCCACGCTGCGTGCCGAGCGGTTCACCCACAAGCCGACGACCAGCAGCACCGGCACCAGCAGCATCACGCGGGTCATCTTGACGATGGTCGCGATGTGGGTCGCTTCCGGGCTCACGTTGCTGGCCGCGCCGACCACCTGCGCTACTTCATGAATGGTGCCCCCGAAGAACAGACCCGCGCCAACGGTGTCGAGATGCAGCCAGCCCGCCTTGAACAGCACCGGGTAGAGGAACATCGAGAGGGTGCCGAACAGCACCACGCTGCCCACTGCCATGGCGCTCTTGTGCGGCTTCGATTGCAGCGTCGACTCGAACGCGAGCACGGCAGCCGCACCGCAGATTGCGCTGCCAGCAGCCGTGAGGAGTGCGGTGTCGCGGTCGAGTTTCATGATCTTCATACCGGCCCACGTGCCGATCACCAGTGTGCTCACGACGATCAGCACTGATTCAGCGAGACCGGGCAAGCCGACCTGAGCAATTTCCTGCAGGCTGACGCGCAGCCCGAAAAACGCCACGGCGATGCGCAGGAGCTTGCGCGCCGAAAAGTTGACGCCGGCCGCCCAGCTTTCGGGCATGCCGTCGCGCAGCGCGTTACCGTAAATGGCGCCCGCCACGATGCCGACAATCAGCGGGCTCAAACCCAGGCCGGCGATGGCCGGGATCGAAGCGATGCGGGTCACGGCAGCCGCAAATAGTGCAACGAAGAGGATACCGTTGAGCTGGCCGCGGGTGGATGAAGACCCGGCGGGTGTGGCAGAAGCGGTGAGATGAGCGGTGGACATGGCGTAGTGCCTTTCTATGACTGTCTTGATTCGATAGCCCTAATCCTAAATTAGATATATCGATATGAAAAATCATGATTTAGAATGTAAAGTATCAGTTACACGGATACTTTGACCCCCATGACCCCGGACCAACTTATAACGTTTGCCGCCGTTGCCGAACATCGCAACATCAGCCGGGCGGCTGTGGCGCTGCATTTATCGCAGCCGGCCGTGTCCGGACAATTGCGGCAGTTACAGGACGAATTCGGCGAGCCGCTTTACCTGCGCGACGGGCGCGGCGTGCGCCTGACGCCCGCCGGCGAGCAACTCGCCAGCTATGCCACCCGGCTGCGCGATACGTGGCGGCAGGCGCATGCGTATCGCGACGCGTTGCGCGGCCTCGAGCAGGGCACCTTGCGCATCGGCGCCAGCACCACGCCGGCGAGCTATCTGCTGCCGTACCTGATCGCCGACTTTCATCGCCGCTATCCCGAGGTAACGCTGCATACCGCCAATGGCAACACGACGGAAATCGTCGGCGCGCTGGGC
>NZ_WOEZ01000016.1 GCF_013177735.1 Paraburkholderia elongata
GTTCCTCTCACTGATTTGCAGCGGCAACTTCTCGGGCTACTCGGCGTCCCTGAAGGCGCTTTTCGCCCGCCAGACTAGCGACGAAATTCGCGCCAAATTGTGTCCTCGACGTGCGGAATGTAAGACTCGCCTTCAAAAATCTCGGAAATTGTCTGTTGCTGATTAAAATCGTATTTGCTGCATGTCGATATTTCTCGAGATGCTGCGTCATAGTAACCTTGGATTCCGTGATTTTGTAATCTGATTTGTGTGATTCGCACACATCGTTTCAACTAGAATGCAGCGATGGATGGTGAAATTTCCCCACACTTGCATTGGGTATGCATTTATCTCGAGGCCTACGCTATCCAAAGCTAGCCCGCTATCGTGATGCTGGCGCACAAGGCCTTCAATCCCAAATCCGTAGGCCTCTCAACGGTCCGGACCGGAAGGTACCTGAGCAATCTACCGCCCTTTGATGACGCCCAAGCTGCATTGAAGCGTGCGACGCAGCGTCCTGTGCATGAACTATACGGGCACCAGGGACGTACTGCGGCCGGAGTCGGATGACGTGTTCATGGCTAGGTCTGTATGCATCCATTCGATATTGGGCATGTGATGTTCTCCCCACCAAGTGCCTCTCTCAAGGTCGCCTCGATGCCCACTCTCAACGCGGTGAAAGGGAGATCATTGGGCTCAAGGCCAAACGGATCCTCAAGTTCTATTCTGAGCTTTTCCAGCGCAAAGAATATGTAGGAAAAGAATGTGGCGATGATGGGTGCCATGAGGCCGATCGAGTAAACGAGGCCGAATGGAAGCAGCAGGCAATAAAGGAATATCGTTCTATGAATTATCACCGAATAGGTGAACGGAATCGGAGTAGCGGCGATACGTTCGCACCCACCGATAGCGTCGCAGATCTTTCACATTCATACTTCAGTCGCTTGTACGACCGCGGGCGAAACATTGCCTTCCCGTAATTGCTCGCCGATCCATTCGCTAGCCATCTGTAGAAGTATTGTTGGCTTGTATGTGATGTCCTTCACTATCATACACTCCTCCGGTGATCGAAGCCGAGCAAAGTCTGGACCGGTATCGGTGCCTCGACGCAAGGCGTGAAACCTTCGTCATTGTATGAGAGAAAATTTTTGTCTGTCGGGTGGTGGTTGGTCGCAGGACGCCAAGTCAACTGCGGTGCGATTGGACCTTGTTCGGCGAAGGGTAGTCGATTCCGTTGTGGCAACATTCGCCCGATGTCGTCCGTTAGCGCAGTGGCGAGTGCCAATTGGAGGAGCGTCACACTGGCATGTTCAAAGAGCCCTACCAAAAGCGCAGGCGACCGATGTTGAAAGCGAAGTTGTTCTGCCCATCCAGTATGGCTAAGTGACGCACGGGCAGGAAAAAGCCTGCGGCGTTCATAGCATTAACAATGCTACGAGGCCGCAGGAGGGGAGGCCAGCCAACTTTACGACCAAGGAAAATCCGTCGTGGTCAGCCAAGCAACAACTAATCAGCTCTCGACAAATTGTGATGTACTCGTGACGTTTCGGCGGCCGTGACCAATAAGGAAAACGCTTCGTCTATGCCCATAACCTTTCTGGCTGCCTTTTTTGCCTTCTTCAAAATATCGTATTTTGTTTCTTCGGACACACGGCTGTATTCCGCAGGAGGCAGTTCGAATGAAACTCCCTCAAGCGTGATAGTGCGTACGAAGCCTTCCGCGGACATCTCTTCATGTAGTTCATCGTATTTTGACGATCCTGGCGCCGCGCCATGGAGTTCAACACGTACGGTGAAATTTAATAACGTAACCTTGTCAATGTGATCGGTAACCACCTTAACCCCAAGTTAGTTGTATGTTGCCAGTCATCCAGCCTCTTGCATGTTTCGGCGACGATATTTAGGTACACCTGAGTGTACCGGTTTATGTTGAGTCGGTAAGAGCCCTCATCACTGTCGTATTTGATGCATGGCGCAAGCAGCGAATTGGCTACCCTAATAGCTCCAAGGCCTGTGTCAGCGACAATCGCCACTCCTGTTCCATTCTTAGCAATATCGCCCTGCTAGTGGGCGGAGACGCGAATATCTGCAGATATCGCTGACAAGAGGGGCTTTAGGTACAGGTCGATACCTTCACCGAGATAACATTCATCTTGTGCACGCAAGCCCCTCGATGCATGTGAACAATCTCAGTCACTTGGACTACATCATAACGTGTGCCATGTACGAAACAAGCAGCAGATGACGAGAGAGGGATGCAAGCAGATCGAAACTGCTTGGTGATCGTTTCTGCAACGACCCAGGATGGAGCATGAGTCTGCGCGACGCGATTAAGGCGGGAGGAATTACTCAGGTCCTTTGACAATCGATACAAGGTCGTCTGAAAGGATCTCAAGAAAACGCACCCACATGGTGGTCGGCCATATGACGTCCTCCCCGCCCCGAAGGACCGGGGGTCTCGGCGGTTCAGCATGAAGAGCGGTCTGTAGAGGCGGACGCAGCGAGGTCTTGGGTCAGGCGCTCGCACCTCTTGCCCGTGGGATGGACCAAGTCGGCAAATAGCTGCATCGCCGAAAGAAGCGTCAACTGCTGATCGCCGGGACAAGTGAATTGTGATTAGATACTGCTATTTAACGGACGAGGCACGTTAATGTCAATGCTCGACTTTGGATCACTGCGTGCCTTGGTCTGTGTGGCCCGAGAGGGCAGCTTTACGAGGGCGGCCAACTGTTTGCATCGGACGCAGCCTTCCGTCAGTCATCAGATTCGGAAGCTTGAGGAGATGGTTGGCGAGCGTTTGCTTGAGCGATCAAGGTCAGAGAACTCGGTGCGGTTAACCCGTACTGGTGAGATTCTTGTCGGGTACGCGTGGAAAATCCTGGATCTAGTCCACGAAGCGGAGGAAGTGTTGAAAGCGGAATTGGAAATAGCGGATGAGCATCCGGAGAGGCTCCAAGATACGGCAGTATCGCGTCGCAGAGTGAACAGTGTGAGACAGTAATCTGCTTACCTCTATGTGCGCCTGGTAGCATAAAGTTGATAGATTTATAGATCGACTTCGGTCAATGCCAATTTGGGTATTCCAAGAATTGAATATATGGAACATCGGTCAGGTACATCGCTTCTTGATGAGTATCGCCACAATCGACTACACACTCCATACCGGGACCACTGGTTAGCGGTTCAGGAACCGGACCTGGTTCGGTGGTTGGAGGAGCAGGCCGAGAATCTCGACACGTCAGATGATTGTGCGGATGAGATTTTGCCTCGCTTGGGGAAAACGGGTTTGCTGCGGGTGGGAGTAGCTCCGGCCGACGGATCGATTTGTGATGCAATTGAGGTCGTTGCCTCACTAGCAGAGTACTCAATGACTGCTGCCTTCGTCTTTTGGAGTCAGAGGGCATTCATCGAATGCCTAGTGAATGGAACAAGTCATAGGCTACGCTCGGAACTGCTGGGCCGACTATATAGAGGCGAGGTGGCTGGGGCGGTTGGACTTTCGAACGCAATGCGATTCCTCACAAGGATGGAGCCCCTGCAGGTTACGGCCTCAGAACATGGCGAACGGGATGGGATGAGGTATTTTGCTCTCCAGGGAAGGCTTCCTTGGGCTACGAATATCCGGATGGCGGAATTCGTTGTTGCGATTGCTGCTGCGCGCGTGGAGGGGGAGGAGCCTGCGATTTACGCGGTGCGCGGTGGCGACGCTGCGCTTATTCGTGCCGAAAGGGTTGATCTGATCGGCCTACAGGCCAGCAATACTGCAGCATTGGAGTTCAATGGGGCCGTTGTTGACGAATCGTCAATGATTTCAACTGACGCGGCCAAATTCTTGGCAAAAGTCAGACCGGCATTCCTCGGTCTCCAGTGCGGACTGTCGATCGGTTTGGCCCGCCGATGCCTGCGCGCTGTCGCACATGCGTCGCCCCACGTCGAAGCCACGCTGGGAAACGATGCATTCGCGCTGGATGGTGAACTGAAGGACCTTACTCAGCAGCTATTTGATGGAATTTCGGACGGAAAATTCGCGCTAGAACCTCAAGGCCTTTTCAGGATTCGAATCAGACTTGCTGACGTTGTCGATAGCGCTACTCGACTCGATCTCCAGGCCACTGGCGCGCGAGCTTATGTCAGAGGAGCTGCTACCGGAGTTGCGCGCCGGCGGCGGGAAGCGATGTTCATTCCAATTGTTACACCCAGCATCGTACAGTTACAGGCACAACTCAAGGGATAGAAGATTCTTGCGCGCGGGCGATTGGTGCAGGCCGCTGTTCCGCTGCTCCGAAGAGCGCGTGGTGCTCGATTGATAGGATCCGGTCGATCCTTCTGTTGCGTTGAGGCAGCGTACTCTTCGATTTGCTATTGAGGAGTTGAGAGGACTTTGAATTCAACCGTTGGCTACGTTGATTGCTTTGAAACTGCTGCCCGGATTAATTCGCCATCTGCTCCTGTGTTTGGGGCTGCACTAACGAGACAATTCTGAAGCGACCAAAATCCACTCTGCCGTGAGCGACCATGAGGACGGAGCATCGCCTCTTCGATAGGGTGCAGTGTTAGATGGAACCAATCGTTCGTGCGATCCACCTCATGGGCCAATTTCGCGAGCCGTATAACTTCCGTTGGCTATCCGGATTCACTATTTATGCACTCCAGTTCTCTTGCTACTACTTCCGATACACGTTTAACCGAACTTGCACACGGAGGCGGCTGTGGTTGCAAGATAGCACCAGAACTGCTTCGAAAATTACTGAGTCGATCGGAGGTCTTCTGCGAGTTTCCAGACCTCCTGGTAGGTACGGAGACGTCCGATGACGCAGCTGTTTACAGGATCAATGATACGCAGGCGATTGTCGCCACGACCGATTTCTTCATGCCCATAGTCGATGACCCGTTTGAGTTCGGGCGCATCGCTGCGACGAACGCGCTATCAGATGTTTATGCAATGGGCGGTCGGCCACTGTTGGCGCTGGCCATCACTGGCATGCCGATCAATAAGCTCGCTCCACACACGATAGCTTCAATTCTTGAAGGAGGGGAGTCCGTATGCGCGAGCGCCGGCATTCCCGTTGCGGGTGGACACTCGATCGACTCAGTGGAACCGATCTATGGACTAGCTGCGATTGGGCTGGTAAATCCGCGGCGGATTGTCAAAAACAGTTGTGCTCGTGCCGGTGATGTTCTTGTGCTTGGCAAACCTCTCGGAGTGGGTGTCCTATCTGCCGCTTTGAAAAAAAGATGTCTGAGTGATCAGGGTTACAAGGCAATGCTCGACGTAACGACACAGTTAAACCGAACCGGTACTGTTCTGGGCTCAGTGGATGGCGTGCATGCGATGACGGATGTTACGGGATTCGGTGTTCTAGGTCATCTGCTGGAAATATGCCGAGGTGCTCGGTTGGAGGCAAGGCTTGCGTACTCCAATTTGCGATGGATACTAGGTGTTATCGAACTGGCGGAAGGGGGTGTGGTGACGGGTGCGTCTGGTCGTAACTGGAAATCTTACGGAGCGGATGTAACGCTCGCTGATGATTTACCCAGCTTCGCTCGAGATCTTCTCACAGATCCTCAAACGTCTGGCGGCTTGCTCGTAGCGTGTAAGCCGAGTGTAGTAGATCACGTTGTCTCGCTATTCCATGGCGATGGCTTCGCTGATGCGGCCGTCATTGGAGAGCTCGTTGATGGCGAAGCGACGGTCAAGGTGAACCGGTGAAGATGCGTGTTCGGATTGGCCCGGCTTATCAGTGCAACGCGGTAGTGAACGCTGTAATCGATCACACAGATGAACACGGGTGTGCGTGACGCGCGTTGGCGATGCTGTGTTTCTAAACGCTGCGCGGCGTTATCCCGCATATCAAAATCCAGGCTGGGCGAGTTGCAAGGCTCTTCGTTCAATTCTTTGCCATGAATAGGATTCGCACCACGGATTGCGTCATATCCCGTTTGCCCAAATGACAAGTCGGATCTGCCTAATTATGAATCAAGGTTTCCCCTATGGCTAATGTCACACGCCGACAGTTTCTTAAGATATCCGCAGCGAGCCTTGCAGGCTCGAGCTTGGCACTTGTGGGTTTTTCACCTGCGACTGCTCTTGCCGAAGTGCGTCAATACAAGCTGTCTAGAACCGTAGAAACGCGTAATACATGTACATACTGCTCTGTCGGGTGCGGTGTGCTCATGTATAGCTTGGGCGATGGTGCTAAGAATGCGAAGGGGAGCATCATCCACATTGAGGGTGACCCTGACCATCCGGTGAATCGGGGGACGCTGTGCCCGAAGGGAGCAAGCTTGCTGGACTTCGTTCATAGCGAGAGCCGCTTGAAGTATCCCGAATATAGAGCACCTGGATCGGACAAGTGGCAACGCATTTCGTGGGACGATGCATTCAATCGGATCGCGAAGCTGATGAAAGAAGATCGCGATGCAAATTTCATTGAGAACACACACGATGGTAAAAAGGTTAATCGTTGGGTAACGACAGGGATGCTGGCTGCGTCCGCTGCTAGCAACGAGGTTGGGTACCTTACCCAAAAGATCGTTCGTAGCTTTGGGATGTTGACCTTCGATAACCAGGCGCGTGTCTGACATGGTCCGACGGTGGCAGGTCTTGCCCCGACGTTTGGCCGTGGAGCGATGACGAACCATTGGGTCGACATCAAGAATGCGGATGTGATTCTGGTGATGGGCGGCAATGCAGCCGAGGCGCATCCATGCGGTTTTAAATGGGTAACCGAGGCGAAAGCACACCGGAAAGCGCGCTTGATCGTGGTTGACCCACGATTCACTCGTACCGCATCAGTAGCTGATTACTATGCACCGATTCGCACCGGGACCGATATCGCGTTCCTCGGTGGCGTGATCAACTACTTACTAACCAACGACAAAATTCAGCACGAGTATGTCCTAAATTACACGGATTTCAGTTTTATCGTGCGCGAAGATTTTGCGTTCAAGGACGGTTTGTATTCTGGCTATGATGAAGACAAGCGGATCTACGACAAAACGACCTGGGAGTACGAGCGAGGCAGCGACGGTTATGTAAAGACCGACCCGTCGCTCGGCCACCCGAGATGCGTCTACCGTTTGCTCAAGAACCATTACGCCCGCTATACGCCTGAGATGGTCGAAAAAATTTGCGGAACATCCCGCGAGAAGTTTCTCCATGTCTGTGAGGTACTTGCTGGGACGGCCGTAAAAAACCGCACGACAACGATGCTCTACGCTTTAGGCTGGACGCATCATTCGGTTGGTGCGCAGATCATTCGCGCAGGGGCGATGGTGCAACTTTTACTGGGCAATATCGGGATGTCTGGCGGCGGCGTTAACGCCCTCCGTGGACATTCAAACATTCAAGGTCTTACCGATCTCGGCTTGCTGAGCAACATGCTTCCAGGCTACATGACGCTTCCGATGGAGGTTGAGCAAGATTATGAGCAGTACATCGAGCATCGTGCGCTCAAGCCACTTCGGCCTAACCAGTTGAGTTACTACCAGAATTATCGTGCCTTTTTTGTTAGCCTCATGAAGGCATGGTGGGGTGATGCTGCCCGTCCCGAGAACAATTGGGGCTATGACTATCTGCCGAAGCTTGACAAATCATATGATTTGCTTCAGGCCATTGAACTGATGGTCGAAGGCAAGATGAACGGCTACATCTGTCAGGGGTTCAATGTCATCGCATCTGCGCCGAACAAGGCAAAGGTTCACGAGGGCCTTGCGAAACTGAAGTGGCTTGTCGTCATGGATCCTCTTGCCACAGACACTTCTGAGTTCTGGAAGAACTATGGGGAGTACAACAATGCAGACACGGCTTCTATCCAAACTGAAGTGTTTCGTCTTCCGACCAACTGTTTTGCTGAAGAGCACGGGTCGGTAGTTAGCTCCTCGCGGGTTCTTCAATGGCACTGGAAGGGAGCCGAGCCGCCTGGTGAAGCGCGCAGCGACCTTGAAATTATGTCGGCGATCTTTCTGCGAATGCGAAAGATGTATGAGTCAGACGGAGGCGTGTACCCAGACCCTATCGTTAAGCTTGACTGGCGGTACGATGACCCCGAAAGTCCGCGTCCAGACGAAGTGGCTCGGGAATACAATGGTCGTGCGCTGGTGGCGATCAAAGACCCTAAAGATGCTAGCAAGACGGTTGTCGGCGCCGGCCAACAACTTTCTGGGTTTGCGCAGTTGCGCGATGATGGCTCTACCTCGAGCGGTTGCTGGATTTTTTGTGGTGCGTGGACTGAGGCAGGCAACCAGATGGCGCGGCGAGACAACTCCGATCCGACCGGCATCGGCAACACACCTAACTGGGCGTGGGCGTGGCCGGCAAACAGGCGGATTCTCTACAATCGCGCGTCCTGCGACACAAGCGGAAAGCCTTTTGATCCTACAAGGGAGATAATTTCGTGGAATGGGAGCAGTTGGGGCGGAGCAGACGTTCCAGACTATAAGGTCGACGAAGCGCCGTCGCTGGGAATGGGGCCGTTCATTATGAATCCGGAAGGCGTGGCTCGGTTTTTTGCGCGTGGTGCGATGAATGAAGGTCCGTTCCCCGAACACTATGAGCCGTTCGAGACTCCGATTGGCTATAACCCACTGCACCCTGGTCATCCAATTGCAACGAATAACCCAATCGCACGCGTGTTTCCAGGAGACTTTAAAAATTTCGGGAAGGCGGACAAGTTTCCGCACGCAGCGACGACATATCGGCTAACGGAGCATTTCCATTCCTGGACAACTCATGCTCGTTTGAACGCAATTGTGCAGCCCGAGCAGTTCGTTGAGATCAGCGAGGATCTAGCTCGGGAAATCGGTGTGGTCGCGGGGCAACGGGTCAAAGTATCGTCGAAGCGCGGTTTCATTGTTGCAGTGGCGGTCGTTACGAAGCGGATCAAACCGTTGATGATTGATGGAAGGAAAGTTCAGACCGTAGGCATTCCCATACATTGGGCATTCAAAGGCGTTACTAGACCTGGATTTATTGCAAATACGCTTACTCCATCAGTTGGTGACGGTAATACCCAGACGCCTGAGTTCAAGTCTTTCCTCGTACGTGTGGAAAAGGCATAGGAGGCTTTATGGCGTTTCAATCTCTTGATGTCAAACGACTCTCGGCAACGACAGTAACACCTACGTCGATCCGAGAGCCTGTGACTGGCACAGTCGCCAAACTTATTGATGTTAGTAAGTGTATCGGTTGCAAGGCATGCCAGACAGCGTGTATGGAGTGGAATGACCTACGTGATGAGGTTGGCACGAACGCGGGAATCTACGACAACCCGCGCGATCTGTCGGAGCATTCGTGGACTGTCATGCGGTTCTCGGAGTACGAGAATACCGAGGGCGATCTCGAGTGGCTGATCCGCAAGGACGGCTGCATGCACTGCGAGGATCCGGGCTGCCTGAAGGCGTGTCCTTCGCCGGGCGCGATCGTGCAGTACACGAACGGCATCGTGGATTTTCACGAGGAAAACTGCATCGGCTGTGGCTATTGCATCACCGGTTGCCCGTTCAACGTGCCGCGCATTTCGAAGAAGGACAACCGCGCGTACAAGTGCACGCTGTGTTCGGACCGTGTGGCTGTCGGTCAGGAACCGGCGTGCGTGAAGACCTGTCCGACTGGCGCGATCATGTTCGGCACCAAGGAGGACATGAAGCAGCAAGCGGCGGATCGCGTCGAAGATTTGAAGGAACGAGGCTTCCAGAGCGCCGGTCTGTACGATCCTGCCGGCGTGGGCGGCACGCACGTGATGTACGTGCTCCATCACGCCGACAAAGCCAATCTGTACCACGGCTTGCCGCAGAATCCGAAGATCAGCGCGATGGTTTCGCTCTGGAAAGGGCTCGCCAAGCCGCTGGCGCTGGCAGGTATCGCGTTTGCTGCGGTGGCAGGGTTCTTCCACTACACCCGTGTCGGTCCGAACGAGGTGACGGAGGCGGAAGAAGCCGAAGCGCAGCACGAAGCTAATGAAGCACGCCGTTCGCGGGAGGCATCCGATGAAGCACGCTGAAAATCATGAGCACGTTGTGCTGAAAGACGTGAAGGGCAACAGCCTGATCCAGCGCTACACGCCGAATGAACGGACGAATCACTGGATCACCGCCATCACGTTCGTTTTGCTGGCGCTGTCCGGCCTCGCCATGTTTCATCCGGCGATGTCGTGGCTGTACGCGATCTTCGGCGGCGGGCAATGGACGCGAATTCTGCATCCGTTTGTCGGCTGCGTGATGTTCCTGTCGTTCCTGATCCTCGCGCTGCGCTTCTGGCACCACAACTTTCTGGACAGGGCCGACATCCAGTGGATGATGCACATTGCCGACGTGCTCAACAATCGCGAGGAAAAGCTCCCCGCGATCGGAAAGTACAACGCCGGTCAAAAACTGCTATTTTTCACGATGGTGATCTGCTTACCGCTGTTGCTCGTGAGCGGCGTCGTGATCTGGCGGCGCTATTTTTCCTTCTATTTCCCGATTGAGATAGTCCGGGTATCGGCATTGGTGCATGCGGCTGCTGCTTTCGTGCTGATCGTCGGCATCGTCGTGCATATTTATGCGGCGCTGTGGATCAAGGGCTCGATCGGCGCGATGACGCGCGGGACCGTGACCTACGGCTGGGCGAGAAAGCATCATCCGAACTGGTTCAAGGAAGTCATCGGCAAGTAGGGTCCGTAAAGGATAGGTGAAAAGCGCGGCGCAACTTGCCGTGCACGCGCTCCGAGCCGCCGCCTTTGTTCGATGAACGGCGGTGGTTCTTCAGTTTTCAGAGGTTGATACTTTGGTTCAACGCATTCTTGAGGCCGGTGATATCGAATCGCTCGATCACACGGCGATTCCCCGTATCCGTACACCGGAACGACTGGCGGTCTTTTCGGCGCGCGCCGCGCGGCTGTGTCAATTGGCGGCGCTCAGCAATCCGATCGCCGGCTATTTGCGTCTGATGGCCGTGCTGGCGGACGCGCAGCAAGCCGTGATCACCGGCTTCAAGGCGAAGCCGCCCAGCGCCGAGTTGATCGCGAGTGCGCAGCAGCATTCCATGCCGCTGATTCCGGCGCTCTCCGGCGTGCGCGATCCGGCGTGGCACGACGTTTTGCTTCAATTGCTCGACAAGGTGCAAGCTGCCGGTCCACTCACACCGCCGCTCGAAGCGCTCCTCGCCAGACTGCGAATACTCGATAAAGTCACGCTCGAAGCCCAGGCCGACGCGATCTTCGCGCAGCGCTTCGAGGAAGTCGATCCGGCGAGCGCGCCGTTCATCATGGCCGCGCTGCAAGTCGTATGGACCGACCTCGCCGCCGACATCGACAAGCGCGACGTGCCGTACATCGAGACGCTCGGCCTGTGTCCGGTTTGCGGATCGCATCCGGTGGCAAGCATGGTGCGCGTGGGCGGTGCGTATGACAATTACCGTTACCTGCAATGCGGCCTGTGTGCGACGGAGTGGCACATGGTCCGCGCGAAATGCTCTAACTGCGATTCGACCAAAGGCATTGCCTATCACGCAGTCGGCTCGCAGGACGCCGATGAGGCCACGCGAGAAGCCGATTCGAAGAATGCATCCTTGAAGGCGGAGTCGTGCGACGAATGCCATACTTACCGGAAGATCGGCATTCAGTCGAAGGACTACGATTTCGAACCGTTCGCGGACGATCTCGCCAGTCTCACACTGGACCTGCTGATGGGAGCGGAAGGTTACCGGCGCGCGTCGCCGCATCCGTGGCTCTGGCCGGAACAGGCCGATCCTGCGGCTGATGATTCTTCCGGCGAATCCGACTGAGAAAGAGGATTGCTTCGTGAGCGATGTAACCGGCTCTGAATTGCGGGCGCTGATGGCGCGCGTGCCGTCGGTGGAAAAGGTGATGGCCTCTGCCGAGTTTGCGGCGTTGCTGACGGAGTTCGGCCGTACGCAGGTGTTGGGCGCCCTGCGTCACGCACTCGACACCTGGCGCGCCAGCGCGCAGTCCGGCGATGCGTCGGTGAGCGCACTCGATATCGCGCAACTGCAGATCCCCGTTGAGGCCACGCTGCGCCGACGCAACGCGGCCCGTTTGCGCAGCGTCTTCAATCTGACCGGCACCGTGCTGCATACCAATCTCGGCCGCGCATTGCTGCCCGACGAAGCAGTGCAAGCCGTCATGAAAGCGCTCACGCAGCCGGCCAACCTCGAGTTCGATCTCGGCACCGGCAAGCGCGGTGACCGCGACGATCTGATCGACGAACTCATCTGCGAACTGACCGGGGCCGAAGCGGCGACCGTGGTCAACAACAATGCCGCAGCAGTGTTGCTCACGTTGTCCGCGTTGGCGTCGAAGAAAGAAGTGATCGTGTCGCGGGGCGAGCTGGTCGAAATCGGCGGCGCGTTTCGCATTCCCGACATCATGAGCCGCGCGGGCGCCAGGCTGCGCGAAGTCGGCACCACCAACTGCACGCATCTGAAGGACTAGGACGAAGCCATCGGTCCGCAAACCGCGCTGCTGATGAAAGTCCACACGAGCAATTACGCGATCAGCGGATTCACCAAAGAGGTCGGGGTCGACGCCATCGCGCCGCTCGCCCACGCGCGCGGCCTTGCCGTTGCGGTGGACCTCGGCAGCGGCACGCTGGTCGATCTGACGCAATGGGGCTTGCCGCGTGAGACGACGGTGCGTGAAACCATCGAAGCCGGTGCCGACCTCGTCACATTCAGCGGCGACAAACTGCTTGGCGGCCCGCAGGCGGGGTTGATTGTCGGCCGGCGTGATCTGATCGCAAAGATCAAGAAGCATCCCCTCAAGCGTGCGCTGCGGGTCGGCAAACTGACGCTCGCGGCATTGGAGCCCGTGCTGCAGATGTATCGCGCGCCGGAAAAACTCGCTGAGCGGCTGACCACGCTGCGTTTGCTCACGCGCCCGAGCGACGACATCCGGCTCACCGCGGAGCGGGTGCAGCCTGCGTTGCAGCGTGTGGCCGGCGATCGCTACGTTGTCACGGCCGAGCCCATGTTCAGTCAGATCGGCAGCGGCGCATTGCCTGTCGATGTGCTGCCGAGCTACGGCCTCGTCGTCAGGACCGCCGACGGCAAGCGCGGCGGCCGTCAATTGCTCGCGCTCGAGAAGCGCTTGCGCGAGATGGCGCGGCCGGTCATCGGCCGTATCGCCGACGATGCATTGCGTCTCGACCTGCGCTGTCTCGAAGCCGCCGATGAAGCGCAGTTGATCGAGCAACTGAAGGACATGCAGGCATGATCGTAGGTACGGCCGGGCATATCGACCACGGCAAGACGAGTCTGGTGAGAGCGTTGTCGGGCGTCGACACGGATCGTCTCAAGGAAGAAAAGGCGCGCGGCATTTCGATCGAACTGGGCTATGCGTACGTGCCGCTCGAGAACGGCGACGTGCTCGGTCTGATCGATGTGCCGGGCCACGAAAAGCTCGTCCATACGATGGCCGCGGGCGCCAGCGGAATCGATTTCGCGCTGCTCGTGATCGCCGCCGATGATGGCGTCATGCCGCAAACGCGCGAACATCTGGCGATTGTGGAACTGCTCGGCATCAAGCGCGGCGCGATAGCGCTGACCAAGATAGATCGCGTTGATGCTGAGCGGCTGCAGCAGGTGCATGACGAGGTTACAGCGTTTCTGAGCGGCAGCGTGCTGCAGGACGCGCCCGTGTTCGACACCTGCGCGACGCGTGAAGATGACTTTGGCGTGGCCGCGCTGAAGGCGCATTTGCAGGCAGCGGCAGTAGCGTGGCGCATGAGGCGCGACGACGGTCTGTTTCGTCTCGCGGTCGACCGGGTCTTCACGCTCGCCGGTCAAGGCACGATCGTGACCGGGACCGTGGTGTCGGGACGCGTCGCGGCGCGTGACACGATGCTGCTTGCGCCGAAAAATCAGCCGGTGCGCGTACGTAGCATTCATGCGCAGAATCGTCCGGCCGAGACTGGAAGGGCAGGTGAGCGCTGTGCATTGAATCTGGCGGGCATCGAGAAGAGCGCAATCGATCGCGGCGACTGGATCGTCGATCCGCGGCTGTCGCAAGCGTCGGAACGCATCGACGTCATGCTGACGCTACTCGCCGATGCACCGTTGACGCTTGAGCATTGGGCGCCGCTGCATGTACATCTGGGCACGCAGCATCAGGTTGCGCATGTCGCGTTGCTCGATGGCGAAACGCTCGACGCAGGTCAGCGGGCGCGCGTGCAGTTCGTGTTCGAACGGCCGGTGTGTGCGCTTCCTGGCGACCGCTTTGTCGTGCGCAATGCCCAGGCTAATCGCACGGTTGGCGGTGGTCATGTGCTCGATCCGTTTGCGCCTTCGCGCAAGCGTCGCTCACCCGAGCGGCTCGCGTGGCTGGATGCGATTCAGATCATGCTCGACACCGGGGCGCTGGATTCGCTTCTGGCAAGGGCTCCGTTTGGGTTGTCCCGCTCGTTGCTGGAACGACTGACGGGTATGCAGGCGGCCGTGCTCGTGTTGCCACCTGACACGTGCGTTGTGCAACTCCCCGGCGGTAATGACGCGTTGTTGATCGCCGATGCGTCATGGCGGGCATTGAATGCGCGGGTGACTACCGCACTAAAGCAGTACCACGAACGCTCGCCGGATGAACTCGGCCCGGATGTATCGCGCTTACGGCGGATCGCAGCGCCTCTCGTCGACGATGCATTGTGGCGCGCGCTAGTCGACGATGCGGCGGCGCGCGGCGAGATTGTCAGACGCGGGCCGTGGTTGCATCTGCCGGAGCATGCGGTGACGCTCGACGACGCCGACCGTGCACTCGCGGCGGCGCTGC
>NZ_WOEZ01000160.1 GCF_013177735.1 Paraburkholderia elongata
CGGTGGATATCGCGATGATCGAAGGGCCGGTCGGCGCGGATTTGCCGCCGGACACCGCGGTGCATGCGTGGCGCGAGGACGAGATCGTCGCGATCATGCCGCGCACGCATCCGTTGGTGCAGGCGGTCGGCGCGGGTATGGAGGACGGGCAGGGTATCAACGGCGGGCGGGCGGAGCTGGCGGCGTTCGGCCCGCATCCGCTGGTGCTGCGCGAAGCCGGGTCGGGCGTGCGGCAGATTGTCGAGCGGGCCTTTGCCCGGGCGGCCGTGCCGATGCGCGTGGCACTGGAGATTGCCGGGGTCGAAGGCGTCAAAGAGGCGGTGCGGGCGGGCATGGGCATCGGTTTCGTCTCGGCGATGTCGATGCGGCATGAGGACGGCGCGCTGTGCCTGTTCTCGTTGGGCCCCGAGCCGCTGACGCGGCGGCTGTCGATTCTGGTGCCTCACGCGAGTGCGCCGTCGCGCGTGGTTGAACAGTTCCTCGAGCTGTGCCTTGCGGATGGAACCTGATCAAGCTTGCCTGGGGATTTCCACTATGGTGCATGACGCCGCGATCGATGCACTATTCGGACATCGCAAGCGCCTCGGCGCTTTTTTTCGAAACGTGTTTGGAACCGGTTCCAAACGCCGATCATATGCTGATATGACGCAGGTTTGAGTAAATTCGACATGACTGACGCAGTGGACGTGGTGATCGTCGCAAGCGCCTTCGGGATGGACGCGGTCCGTAAGGGCGGTCATCTGAAGTGGGCCGATGCGAGCAAACAGGCTGGTGCTGCGGCGTTCGAAGTGCGCCGCGAACTGTTCGCGGACGAAGCCGATGCCGCGCCGCAGGCATTGAGCGCGCTCGGCAAGTCGATCGCCGGACTGGGCTTGTGGTCGGTGTATTCGACCCCCGCTTCGCTGTACACGTCCGACGGACGCCTCGACGCCGACGCACTGCGTCTCGCGCTCGACGAAGCGACGGCGTTCGGCGCGCGCTTCGTGAAGCTGCAACTCGGTGGATTCGCCTCCGAGGCCAATGGCGCGGCGATTGCCGACCACCTGCGCGGCGCGAACGTGCGGCTCGTTGTCGAAAACGGCCAACTGGCCGAAGGCGGCTCGCTCGGGCAATTCGTCGGCC
>NZ_WOEZ01000161.1 GCF_013177735.1 Paraburkholderia elongata
TCGGCATGACCTTCGACATCGGCAACTGGGCATGGCGCGATGTCGCGCCGCTCGATGCCGCCGGGCCGCTGGCTGCACACGTCGAATACATCCATTGCAAGACGGCGGTGGGCGAGGGCGCACGACGCTTTCCCGCCGCGCCGGCCGCTGGAGACACGCAGTTCGCCGCAGTGCTCGACAAGCTGCCGCGCCACGTGCCGCGCGGCATTGAATTTCCGTTCGATGCGAACCGTATCGAAGCGGACGCGGCGCACTACGTCGCGTGGCTGGCCGCCGCGTAAGCGGCGCGCAGGACCTTAAAAAAATACGCAGGAGCGAAGCATGAGCAACACAACCGCAGCACTCGACGTCATCACTTACGGCGAAGCGATGGCCATGTTCGTGGCCGCCGACACCGGCGCGCTCGCCGGCGTCGGGCAATTCACCAAGCGCGTCGCGGGTGCCGATCTGAATGTGGCGATCGGTCTGTCGCGACTGGGTTTCAAGGTGGGTTGGATGAGCCGGGTCGGCAACGATTCGTTCGGCCAGTACGTGCGCGACACGCTGAAGAAAGAAGGCATCGACCAACGCTGCGTCACCACCGACGAGCGCTACCCGACCGGTTTCCAGCTGAAGTCGAAGAACGACGACGGCAACGATCCGGCCGTCGAGTACTTCCGCAAGGGGTCGGCGGCGAGCCACCTGTCGTTGGCCGACTACGCGGCCGATTACGTGCTGCCCGCGCGTCATCTCCATCTCACGGGCGTGGCGCCGGCAATCTCGGCGAGCTCGTGCGAACTCGCATTCCATCTGGCGCGTGAAATGCGTGCCACAGGCAAGACCATTTCGTTCGACCCGAATCTGCGCCCGACGCTGTGGCCCTCGCGCGCCGCGATGGTCGAAGGGCTGAATGCGCTCGCCGCTTTGGCCGACTGGGTGCTGCCCGGCATCGGCGAAGGCGAGATCCTGACCGGCTATACGCAGCCGGACGACATCGCAAGGTTTTATCTCGACCAGGGCGCGCGCGGCGTGATCATCAAGCTCGGCGCAGAAGGCGCGTACTTTCGCACCGCCGACGATGCCGCCGTGATCGCCGGTCAACCGGTGGCGAAGGTGGTGGACACGGTTGGCGCGGGCGATGGCTTCGCTGTCGGCGTGGTCAGCGCGCTGCTCGAAGGCAAGACACTGCCGCAAGCGGTCGCGCGCGGCAACCGCATCGGCGCACTGGCGATCCAGGTGATCGGCGATTCGGAAGGCCTGCCGAGCCGCGCCGAACTCGACGCGCTCGAACGTGCCGATGTGCCGCGCGTCGCAACCGCGGCCTGAGCGCGGGTGAGCCGCGCACAACGCCGCGTCCAGTGCATTCAGCCGTTCAGCCATCCGGCCATCCAGCATTAGCTAGCTCGATAACAGCAAGAGCGCTCGAACAGCGCCCCATGACCGCCCCTTATTGCCTCGGGAAGCCGTTAGCAACTATCTTGCATGGGACCAGAGTAAGCGCTAAAGCGCCAACTGTGGTCGACAAAGGAGACTCCTATGACCTCATCGCTTGCAATTCGCCGCTGGTGGACGATCATGCCGATCGTATTCATCACGTACAGCCTTGCTTATCTCGACCGTGCGAACTATGGTTTCGCATCGGCCGCCGGCATCAACCAGGACCTCGGCATCAGCAAAGGGCTGTCGTCGTTGATCGGCGCGTTGTTCTTTCTCGGCTATTTCTTCTTCCAGATTCCCGGCGCGATTTACGCGGAACGCCGCAGCGTGAAAAAGCTCGTGTTCTGGAGCCTGATCCTGTGGGGCGGTTGCGCGGCGCTGACCGGCATGGTCAGCAATATCCCCTCGCTGATGGTGATCCGCTTCGTGCTCGGCGTCGTCGAAGCCGCGGTGATGCCGGCGATGCTGATTTTCATCAGCAACTGGTTCACGAAGAGCGAGCGCTCGCGGGCCAACACCTTTCTGATTCTCGGCAATCCGGTGACGGTGCTGTGGATGTCGGTGGTATCCGGCTATCTGGTGCACTCGTTCGGCTGGCGTCACATGTTCATCGCCGAAGGCGCGCCCGCGATCCTCTGGGCGGTGTGCTGGTGGTTCATCGTGCGGGACAAGCCGCAGCAGGTGTCGTGGCTCACGCAGCAGCAAAAGGACGACCTCGCCGAAACCTTGCGCGCCGAGCAGGCCGCGATCAAGCCGGTGCGCAATTACAGCGAAGCGTTCCGCACGCCTGCGGTCATCAAGCTGTGCGCGCAGTATTTTTGCTGGAGCATCGGCGTGTACGGTTTCGTGTTGTGGCTGCCGTCGATTCTGAAGAACGGTTCGACGCTCGGCATGGTCGAAACCGGCTGGCTCTCGGCGCTGCCGTATCTGGCTGCAACGATCGCCATGCTTGCGGCTTCGTGGGCATCGGATAAACTCAACCGCCGCAAAGTGTTCGTGTGGCCGTTCCTGCTGGTCGGTGCGGTTGCGTTCGCCGCATCGTATGCGCTCGGCTCCACGCACTTCTGGATTTCGTACGCGCTGCTGGTGATTGCCGGCGGTGCGATGTATGCGCCGTACGGACCGTTCTTCGCGATCGTGCCGGAGCTGCTGCCGAGGAACGTCGCGGGCGGTGCGATGGCGCTGATCAACAGCATGGGAGCGCTCGGTTCGTTCGTCGGCTCGTACGTGGTCGGCTATCTGAATGGCGCGACCGGAACGCCCGCGGCATCCTATGCGTTCATGAGCGTCGCGCTGGTCGCCGCGGTGATTCTGACGCTGATCGTCAAACCGCAGCCGCAAGCGCAGCCACTGAGCAAGCCCGCCACGCTCGCTACACCGTTGCAAGGAAAATAAGCAGATGAAGAAGATCGTCGCCTGGAAGTCGCTGCCCGAGGATGTGCTCGCGTATCTGCAACAGCATGCGGAAGTCGTGCAGGTCCACCCGGCGCAGCACGGCACATTCGTCGCCGCGTTGAAGGACGCGGACGGCGGCATCGGTTCGAGCGTGAAAATCTCGTCGGCGATGCTCGAAGGCGCGAGCCGTCTGAAGGCGCTGTCGACCATCTCGGTGGGCTACGACCAGTTCGACGTCGCCGACCTCACGCGCCGCGGCATTCTGCTCGCGCATACGCCGGACGTACTGACTGAATCCACCGCGGATACGGTGTTCTCGCTGATCCTCGCGTCGGCGCGGCGCGTGGTCGAACTCGCGGAGTGGGTGAAGGCAGGCCAGTGGAAGCACAGCATCGGACCCGCACATTTCGGTGTCGACGTGCAGGGCAAGACGCTCGGCATCGTCGGGCTGGGACGGATCGGCGGCGCGGTCGCGCGGCGCGCGGCGCTCGGCTTCAACATGAAGGTGCTGTACACGAATCGCAGCGCGAACGCGCAGGCGGAACAGACCTACGGTGCACGCCGCGTCGAGTTGGCGGAGCTGCTCGCCACCTCTGATTTCGTGTGTCTGCAGGTGCCGCTCACGTCCGAGACAAAGCACATGATCGGCGCGGCGGAACTCAAGTCGATGAAGAAGAACGCGATCCTGATCAACGCATCGCGCGGCGCCACGGTCGATGAGCAGGCGCTGATCGAGGCCCTGCAAAACGGCACGATTCACGGCGCGGGTCTGGACGTGTTCGAGACCGAACCGCTGCCGGCCGATTCGCCGCTGCTGAAAATGGCGAACGTGGTAGCGCTGCCGCATATCGGTTCGGCGACGCACGAGACCCGTCATGCGATGGCGCGCAACGCGGCGGAAAACCTCGTCGCCGCGCTCGAGGGTACGCTCGCGATCAATATCGTCAATCGCGAAGTGTTGAAGAAATGAGCACGACGCCGCTTGCCACCACCCGCCGCGCGACGATCACCGACGTCGCGCGCGAAGCAGGCACGGGCAAGACCAGTATCTCGCGCTATCTGAATGGCGAGATGAGCGTGCTGTCGCCGGAATTGCGCGCGCGCATCGAGGCTGCGATCGAGCGTCTCGACTATCAGCCGAATCAGATGGCGCGCGGCCTCAAGCGTGGCCGCAATCGCCTGATCGGCATGCTGGTCGCCGATTTGACCAACCCGTATTCCGTCGAAGTGCTGCAAGGCGTGGAAGCCGCTTGCCACGCGCTTGGCTTGATGCCGCTGATCTGCCACGCGGCCAACGAAGTCGAAATGGAGCGGCGCTATCTGCAACTGCTGACCACGTATCGCGTGGAGGGCGTGATCGTCAACGCGCTCGGCGTGCGCGAGGAAACACTGCGGCCGGTGGGCGACGGGGGGATCCCGGCGGTGCTGGTCGACCGTTCGGTGGAAGGGCTCGTCGCCGACATGGTCGGACTGGACAACCGGGCGGCCGCTGAGCTCGGCACGCGGCATCTGCTCGACAATGGGTTCGACGATATCTGGTTCGTCGTGCAGCCCTTCGAGCAAGTCAGTTCGCGGCAACTGCGCGAGGCGGCGTTTCGCGAGGTGATGAGCGGCGCGGGTGCCAAGGGCCGTGAGGGTGGACTTGGTGGCAAAGGCGAAGGTAGCAGGACGGGCAGCAAGGGCGGCGCGCTTGGACATACGTTGGTGCTGAACCTTGCGGAGCCGGCAGCCGTGGAGCGTGCCCTCGCCGAACTGGACCGCGCAATTGATGCGGCTGGCGGTCCTCGCGGGGCCGTGGCCAACGCGACAGGAAACGCCGGACGCAGCGCCGCACGCAGCGCCACTGATAACGCGACAGGCAACGCCATAGATAGCGCCACCGGCAAACCCAGACGCATTGCCTTGTTCGCGGCCAACGCGCCGGTCGCGCTGTGCCTCGCCCTCCATCTGAAGGCGCGATATGGCGCGGATTGGCAGGCGCGCGTCGCGCTGCTGTCGATCGACGATCCAGAATGGGCCGAATTGACCGGCGTTACCACGATTCGCCAGCCGACCTACGAGATCGGCTACCGCGCGGTCGAGTTCCTCCACGAGCGCATCGAAGGGGTGCAAACCACCGCGCGCGACTGCCTCCTGCCAGGCGAACTGATCGTCCGCGCGTCAACTTCGCGCTGATCTGCGATCATTCGGGCTGCGGCGCGCAGCGGGTGCGCGCCGGTCATCGCAAGGAAACTCATGGTTGTTGCACCGCTTACCCTCTCGAGCCTCGCCGTCGCGACGCTGCTGGTCGGCGCCTTACCGTTCCTGATCTACCGCCGTCTGCGCCGGCCGCTCGCGCTGAACCCCCGCGACGCAATCGTCGGCATCGCCGTGTTCGCCCTGTTCGCGACGGTGATCGAGCGCGCGCTGAATGACTACGTGCTGCATCGGAACGAAGCGACCGCCACCTTCCTGTCCAATCCGCTGGCCTTCGTGGTGTACGGCGCACTGGTTGCGGGTATCTGCGAGGAAGTGGGGCGTTTCATCGGCATGCGCCTTTTGCTCAAGCGCGCGGCAGCGAAGTCCGGGTCCGCTGCGAGCACCGGTGACGGCATGGCGCTGACCTACGGCCTCGGCCACGGCGGCGCTGAAGCCTGGCTGGTCGGTGTGCTGGTGCAGCTTCAATGGATCCTGTTCGCCGTCTTCGAAAACCGCGGCGAACTGGACGGCTATCTGAGCAATCTGCCGACTGACTCCGTGATGCGCATCCACCTGATTCTAGCCAGCCTGACGCCGCAGACGGCCGGCATTTTCGCGCTCGAACGGGTGGCCGCGCTGGTGTTCCAGATCGGCTTGTCGGTGCTGATGTGGCGCGGCGTACGGGCTGGGTGGCGTGGAATCCTGCCGCTCGCGATTGCGCTGCATGCGCTGGTCGACGTGCCGGCCGCGTTGTTCCAGGCGCAACTCGTGTCGCTCGCCGAGGTGGACGGCGTGTATGCGCTGGGGGCGGTGATTGTCGCGGGTTTGCTGTTCAGAGCGTTCCGTCGGCCGGCGGTTGCCGTGTGAGTCGCTTTTGAGCCACTTGTGAGCCGCTTGCTACACAGACCATCCGTGATTCTCTAACTTTCGGCGTACCCTTTCGGTACACCGTTCAGGCTCATCCTTTCGGCACACCTCATGGAAGAAGCTTACCAATACGACTGCGCGAATCTCGAGTTCGAGGAATTGGCGCGCGTCATCAGCGATCTGTTTCCCGAGCAGACGCAGTTCATCCAGCGTGCGGGCGAAGACGCCACGCCGCCGACGTTGGCGATACATTGGGTTGCAATGCGTTTCGGTGCGGCCGCGCGCCGTATCGTGATGACCGTGGTGATTGCGCCGACGGCGTTGGCGCGTTATCGCGCGTTGCCGGCGCGGCTGCGTGGCCGGAGTTTCGCGGTGCTGCGGGCGTATGTCGAGGCGAGCATCGGCTCGCTCGAAGAGCAGTATGCGAACGGCGAGGCGGTGCCGCGCGATGTGACGGTGGATCTCGGCGACGAGTTTGCTTAAGTCAATCGGCAAGCCGATAGACCTTCGCGAAGCGTGCGGCCTGCACCACGCCGTAGTCGCCCGGGGCGTACTGCATGATCCAGTCACCGGCGGCGCCGTGCAGCACATCGCCGCCACTCGCTGAGCGGGCCAGTGAAAACGCTTCGTTCATCTGTTTGGCCAGCACGACGGCCGGACGGTTGCGATAAGCGCCCGGTTCGCCGTGAGCGAGGGCGGGGTCTTCCGGCAGGTATTTGGCGTCGAAACGTTCGCGCGAGACGACCCATCGGTCGCCGGTCGAGCCGGCGATCAGCGCGTCGCCGCGGGCATAGCGGTTCGGGCCTTCCAGGCTCATCAGCTCGCCCTCGGCGGCGGCGAATTCAACGCTCACGGTTTCGTTTTTGACGACGCGCTGGGCGTTGGCATCTTTACTCAGGTCGAGATTTTTGAGTTCGGTCATGAAGCGAGTGGGTGTAGAGAGATAGACAGCCGCGCCGGAACTTGGTGTCTCGACGCCACGTACTCGCAATCATGCCAGATGCATTTGAAGATCGGCTTCTTTTGCCATAGGCGGGGAAGGCGGCGAGCAGGTCCGGTTCGATCCGGCGCTCGCCGATCTGAACGGCAAGAACATCAGCCTCGGACGGAACGGCTTGGGTCGTTCGCCTGTAAAGCGGGCTCGTAGACAGAAAGCGCCGTGTGGCACGCTGATTGGGCGAAGACCAGCGCCGTAGGCACGCGGACAGATCCCGCCGCCAAAGGCAAAAGAACCGGACGCGCAGCGCAGAAACTCGCGCTGCGCGTAATCAACCGTGCAGTTAGCCGCTTGCGGCTTCACAGTCGCATCATTCGCTCGCCGGTGCCTTCTTGCCGTCACCCTTGCCATGGTGACGATGGCCGCCCTCAGGGCCGCCCTGATGGAACGTCACGTCGGCCAGCTTCTTCTGTTCCGGCGAGAAGCTGCTATACAGCGGATCGAACGCATCGACCAGTTTCTTCATGCCGTCCGCATGCGCTTGCGCGATCGTCGCGTATTGCTTCATGTCGTCGATCGCCGACAGGTTCGTGTCGGCCTTGCGCTGCTGGAACAACTGCCCCATCGTCTGGCCATTGTTGCGCATGACATCGGCGAACGCGTTCCATTGCGATTCCTGCGCCGGCGTGATCTTCAACTGCGTGTGCAGGTAGGCGATGCGGTCTTCGACATTGCGCTCGTGGCCAACTTTTGCGGCAGGTGCCGAAGCCGAGGCGCCCATCGGTGCCGAAGCCGGCGCGGAAGTTTGTGCGAACGCGCCGCTCATGGCGACTGCGGTGGCCAGCATTACGAGTGCTTTTTTCATCGAAACTCCTGATGTCTATTCGAATTAGGACAAGACGAGCATGGCGAGCGGCCCAACACGCGTCGGCATAGCGACGCAAGGCGGCCGGCTGCCCACTTCGCCGTCGCCGCTATTAGTATCACGATATCCCTACAATGCGGCTCTTGTGCGACAAACGCTTACAACCGAAACGAACAGGAAATAGCGGGTGGACAAATTCGTCAGCATGGAAATCTTCGTCGCCGTGGTCGAAGCGGGCAGTCTCACGGCGGCGGCCGAGCGATTTGACATTTCGTCGGCGATGGTGGGCAAGCACATCCGCTCGCTTGAAACGCGGCTCGCGACGCGGCTGCTGACGCGCACCACGCGCCGTCAGAGCCTGACTGAAATCGGCAGGCACTATTACGAGCACTGCAGGCGTATTCTGGCGGACGTCAAGGAGGCGGAGTCTCTTGCCGAGGCAATGGCAGCCGCGCCGCGTGGAGTGCTGAAGGTGACGGTGCCGCTGACGTACGGCGTCGAAGTCTTTGCCCCGGCGATGACCGACTACCTGAACGCCTGGCCGGACGTGAGCCTCGAACTGGATCTGTCGAATCGCGTGATCGACCTGGTGGAAGAGGGCTTCGATGCGTCGGTGCGAATCGGCCATTTGCCGGATTCCGGTTTCGTCGCGCGGCCGTTGAAGCCTTACCGGATGCGCGCATGCGCGTCGCCGGCCTATCTGGAGCGGGCCGGCACACCGCGCACGCCGGCCGATCTCATGCAACACGAATGCCTCGGTTTTCTGCATTGGGGCCGCGAGGGTTTGTGGCGGCTAGGCGGCGAGACCGCGGACGAAAACCAGCTGCGCGCCGGACGGTTCCGGGCGAACAACGGCCAGGCGCTCAAGGTTGCCGCATTACGTGGCTTCGGGCTGGTGTTGCAGCCGGAGGCGCTGCTTGCGAGAGAGATCGCCAGCGGCGAACTGGTGTCGGTGCTGGAAGACTATTTGCCCGAGGGCGCGCCCGTCCATCTGGTCTACCCACGCGACCGCCGCGCCACGCCGAAGCTCACCAGCTTTATCGATTTCGTGATCGAGCGGTTCGGGGTGTGATCTTTCGGCGTTCCTCTGCGTGCCGCCCGATGTTAAAGACGCGCGATAATCCGCTCCACTGCTGACCAACTTCTTACCCCCGATGAGACCTCCGCGCCTCGACCAACTCGACAACCTCGACCGCAACCTCGTTGCGCTGCTGCAAGCCAACGCTCGTGAGAGCGTTGCCAATCTCGCGCGTCAACTGGACGTGGCGCGCACCACCGTGATCGCCCGGATCGCCCGGCTCGAGCGCAGCAACGTGATCGGCGGCTATAGCGTGCGGCTCGGCCAGGACGTGCTCGACTCGAGCATCCAGGCATACGTCGGCATCATCATCGCGCCGAAGTACGGGCCTGCCGTGCAGAAACGTCTCGGCAAGATGCCCGAGGTGCAACTGCTCTGCGCGGTGAGCGGCGAGTTCGACTATGTTGCTTGGCTGCGCGCCGATTCGCCCGATCGCCTCAACGATCTGCTCGACGAGATCGGCGGCCTGGAAGGGGTGGAGCGAACCACGACGTCGATCATTCTTGCGCGCAAGATCGACCGCGGCATGGTGTGATCCCGCTGCCCAATTTTTACGCCGTTTTGACATGTTTTCGACATATCGACTGATAGTGTCGTCATAACGTCGAAGTTCATGGTCATAGCGCAGCATTTTGCTCGTATGAACTGTTTTTGCTTCTCCCTAAACTGTGTCTCAAGGGTTCAGCCCGCCGGGCGCCGCGCTTAAGCGCGGCGCACTTCCCAAGCTGGAGACAGCAGACACAGAACAAGGAGAAGCGCATGAAAGTAGCCATCGTTGGCGCAGGTTTGATCGGTCACACCATCGCCCATATGTTGCGCGAAACCGGCGACTACGACGTCGTCGCGTTCGACCGCGACCAGAACGCGCTCGATAAGCTCGCCGCCCAGGGCATTCCGACCCGCCGCGTCGATTCCGCTGACGCTGCCGCGCTGCGCGCCGCCGTTCAAGGCTTTGACGCGCTCGTCAACGCGCTGCCGTATTACCTGGCGGTGAACGTGGCCTCGGCCGCCAAGGGCGCGGGTGTTCACTACTTCGATCTGACCGAAGACGTGCGCGCCACCCACGCGATTCGCGAGATCGCCGACTCCGCCGATCACGCCTTTATGCCCCAGTGCGGTCTGGCGCCGGGCTTCATCGGTATCGCCGCGCATGAACTGGCAAACCGTTTCACTGAAATCCGCGACGTCAAGATGCGCGTCGGCGCGCTGCCGGAGTTCCCGACCAACGCGCTGAAGTACAACCTGACGTGGAGCGTCGATGGCCTGATCAACGAGTACTGCCAGCCGTGCGAAGCGATCCGCGACAGCCGCACGCAGTGGGTGCAGCCGCTCGAAGGCCTCGAACACTTCTCGCTCGACGGTACCGAATACGAAGCGTTCAATACGTCCGGCGGCCTGGGTACGCTATGCGAAACGCTGTCGGGTCGGGTCGAATCGCTCGACTACAAGTCGGTGCGCTATCCGGGCCACCGCAACCTGATGCAGTTCCTGCTGGAAGACCTGCGTCTTGCGAGCGACCGCGATACGCTCAAGACCATCATGCGCCGTTCGGTGCCTTCGACCGCGCAAGACGTCGTGCTGGTGTTCATCACCGTGAGCGGCATGCGTGATGGTCAACTGGTGCAGGAAGTGTTCACCCGCAAGATCTTCGCAAAGACCGTGTGCGGCGTGCCGATGAGCGCGATCCAGATCACCACCGCTGGCGCGATGTGCGCGGTGCTCGATCTGTTCCGCGAGCAGAAGCTGCCGCAAAGCGGCTTCATTCGTCAGGAGCAGGTGTCGCTGCGCGACTTCCTCGCGAACCGCTTTGGCCAGCTGTACGAAGGGCAGTCGCTGGATGCGATGGTAACGGTGTAAGCGGCTGTCGCGTTGAGGCTCAAAACCGAGGGCCGTGCGACGACGTGGCAATGACTGCCGCGCGCAACGAAGAAGGCCTCGTAGAAGGCCGCCTTAGAAAAGCGCAGGAACACCCCGCACTGCGGGGCGTTTTGCGGTTCAGACGCCGGTGCTGAATAGGCTGCTGCAGGGGCTACTACGCTTGGCACTACTCAGGCAGCTACACGGGCAGCTACACAGGCAGCTACACAGGCAGCTGCACGGGCAACTACATAGGTAGCGGCGGCAGCATCGCAGACGACGTATGCGGCCCGCCTACTAGGCGTGCGAGCAACGCTTCGTAGTCCGCGTGGGTTGGCGAGGTGTTGTCGAACATCAACAGATCTTCGCAAATCTCACCGCTCGGCACGAAGCGGCGCTGCCGATACTCGTCCCAATGCGCAAGTTTATAGGCATCGTTCGGATTGCCGCGATCGACGATACGCTGATGTGCCATCTCTTCCGATGTGGTGATCCACACCACCCGCAGGACCACGTCCGCGCCGACGCCCAGCCAGGCGCGATCGAAGAGGCGCCGCTCGCGCACTTCGCGCGAGAGCGGCCCGACCACCAGCGCACTGACGCCGAGTTCGAGATTGTCGCGGGCGGTATCGAGCAGGCCGCGATACTCGGGATCGCGCAGGTGCTGGAGGAAAAGCGGGCTGTCGCGGTCGTTCGGATCGCCGGTCAGCATGGCCATGGCGGCCGCGCTGTAGCCGCCGAACAGCGTATCTTTATCGAGCAGGCAGAAGGGCGAACCGCTCGCCTGCATGAGCGGGCCGATCAGCTTCTTTGCCAGGGTTGTCTTACCGGTGCCTGCGTGACCGCAGAAGAAAACCAGGTGAGTCACGAAGACGTGTCCTCAGGCGCGGCGGGCGGGATGGCGGCGTGCTGCGGGTCGCGCGCGAACTTGCCGCTGGCTTCCAGCCACATCACATTGATGATGCCGAAGCCCAATGCCACGCCGATGCCGAGAATCCAGGTGAAATACCACATTGCAGACTCCTTGAGCGTATGTCCGTCGAGGCAGGCGATGAAGCGCTGCGCATAGCCGGTAGAGAAGCAAACATGTCTGGCAGACAAAGGTAGCACGCGGCGGATCTGAGGGTAAATCCGCAGCGCGCGGCGCCCACAGCGCAGCGCTTTGCAGCGATCATGAAGAAGAACGCGGCAGCGCGCAAGTGGGCGCGTAGACAGTTGGCCGTTTGGCCAGGATGGCAGAACGGCCGCGCGTTGCTATGATGCGTGGCAGTGTGTGAGCGGGAGAAATCAGGATGGCAAATCTATGGATTCGTGGCGTTGACCAAACGTTGTATGACGCACTCATTCGCGAAGCTGAAGCGAATGGGCGCTCGGTGGAGGAAGAGCAGCGGGCGATTCTGGAGGAGGCGTTGCAGAAGGTGTACAACCGGCAGTTCGTCAGGGCATTGATGAGCATCCCCAATGTTGGGGAAGACTCGGACTTTGAGCGGGTGAACGACAGGCGCGAGGCTCCGGTTGTATTTGATTGATACCAACGTCATTAGCGAGATCAGACGTTGGGAGCGTGCTAATCCGGGGGTACGGCGATTTTTCACGCAAGCGGAGAAGGAAGAGCGCGAACTCTATCTTTCTGTCATCACTGTAGGAGAATTGCGACGCGGCGTTGAGCAGGTGCGGCAACGCGGAGACCTGCCACAAGCAATCGTGCTTGAACGATGGATGAACGCCGTGCTGACTAGGTTTGCCAGGAGCATTTTGGCCATTGACGAGGCCGCTGCCCATGCATGGGGCAGGCTGCGCGTGCCCCAATCGGAGCCTGCCGTCGACAAACTGATCGCCGCCACTGCGCTGACGTGCGACCTCGTAGTGGTGACACGCAATGTCGCCGATTTTGCAGTACCCGGCATCCGGGTAGTCAACCCGTTCGACTGATCGTTCAACCGGCGCGCAAGAGCCGAGGGTGCACAACATCGCGCAATGCGCCTATAACAAGAGCAACACTACCAATAACACGGGAGACCCAGCATGCCGATGCGCCAGCACTTCCACTGCAAAGCCGCGCTGCTTGCGCTGGCTATCGCGTCGCTCGCCGGTTGCGCCTCGACACCTGCCGAACCGGTCGCGTTCAAGGAGGTGCCGCAAGCGCGAATCGTCCAGCCCGGTTACACGCAGCCCGGCACCGGACTGGTTGCCGTGGACGTGCGGCGCGAACGTTCTCGCGACCTTATCGTCCGGTTCCGCGATGCCTTGGTGTATATCGACGGCGAGCAGGTCACCGATCTGATGAACGGTGAACACGTAGTCTTCTATCTAAGTGCGGGCGTGCATCGCATCGGTGTCTCCACGCAATTCGATCCGGTCGTGGAGATGCGCTTTATGGTCACGGCCGATACGCGCTATACGAACCGCGCGTCTGTCACCTTCAGCGAGGATCACCGGATCGCTTTGCGCAGGGTTGCCCAATAGCGCAGGGCAGGTCCTGACAACGCCGGATTGCGGCGGGTCGTGCCGGGCAGTACCGAACCGCACCGCGCCCGCACCCGCACCCGCACGCAAGCTTTAACAATTGGCTACATGACGTTCGCGCATAGCCCTTAACATGGCGGCTGTCGTGTATTCGTTCATGCAGATCCGCCACAGGGCTTACACACAGTGCGAAGCCGGCCGGTCTGTTCCGTTTTCAAGGTAATCCAACATGCTGATCAATTGCGCCGCCTATCAGGACGGCCGGAAGCTGGCTGACATCGATATCGATAGCATCAGCGACTACGTGGCGCGGCCCGAGTGCTTCGTCTGGGTCGCGCTGAAAGACCCGGAGCCGGGCGAACTGGCGGTGATGAAACACGAGTTCGGCCTGCACGAACTCGCGATCGAAGATGCGCAAAACGGCCATCAGCGTCCGAAAATCGAGGAGTACGGCGAGTCGCTATTCGCCGTCATGCATACCGTGGAAATGGACGACGAGGGCGAACTGCTGATCGGCGAGGTCGACGTCTTCGTAGGGCACAACTATGTGCTGTCGGTGCGCCGCGGTGCGCGCACCGGCTTCCAGAACGTTCGCGCCCGTTGCGAGCGCGAGCCGCAATTGCTCAAGGAGGGCTCGGCATTCGTGCTGTACGCACTGGCGGACGACATCGTCGATCGTTATTTTCCGATCGTCGAGGCGATGAACACCGAGATCGAAGCACTCGAAGACCGCATCTTCGAGCGCAACAATTCGGCGGCATCGCGCGCGATCATCGAGGATCTGTACTCGTTGAAACGCCGTCTCGTGATCTTGCAGCATCACATTACACCCCTGCAGGCAGCGATCGGCAAACTGACGGGCGGCCGCATTCCGAGCATCTGCGAAGGCATGCAAGCCTATTTCCGCGACGTCTACGACCACCTCGAGCGGATCGTCAAAACCATCGACGGCCGGCGCGAAATGGTGGTTACCGCGGTGCAGATCAATCTGGGGATGATCTCGCTGGTCGAAAGCGAGGTGACCAAGCGGCTCGGCTCGTTCGCCGCGTTGTTCGCGGTGCCGACCATGATCGCCGGCATCTACGGGATGAACTTCCAGAGCATCCCCGAGTTGCATTACGAGTTTGGTTACCCAGTCTGTCTTGCCGTGATGCTGACCGTGGATCTGATCTTGTACTGGCGCTTCCGCAAGGCCGGCTGGCTTTAACACACCGATAGCCGCCGAGCAGCCGGTGCCGTCCAATACAGCCGCACCGCTGCGACATTCGCGCCACACCCCCACCGCCCCGCGTTGTTCCCGCTTGCACCGTGCGCAATAAAAGTCCAGCATAGGCGGCCCGCCGGCTGCGGAGCTTGCAGCTAGCGGCAAATTCGCCACGCATAGACCAAGCGAGGAACCCTTGCCAAAACGCAGCCTACCGGTGCGCTTACCCGCCGCGCCGGGTCGAACCCATCGAGCGCACCGCATCGACGCACTTTCTGCGTCCCGGTGCATCGCAACGCTGCGAATCGTTGACAGTCCGAACCGGGCACGCTGAGAATGGGCCTCGCAAAGGTTTGCGCGCAACTAAAAAATACGGCTCGACCGTGAGCCCGACAAACTCTGGAGATAAGCATGAGCCATCGCATTCGCCGCCGCATGCTGGCGGCCGCAGTTCTCGTCACCGCCACCGCCGCTTTGCCGTTTTCGTCCGCATACGCACAAAGCGCACCTGCCCATAAGCCGAAGGTCGCGCTGGTCATGAAGTCGCTCGCGAACGAGTTCTTCCTGACCATGGAAACCGGTGCGAAGGACTACCAGAAACACAATTCCTCCCAGTTCGATCTGATCACCAACGGCATCAAGGACGAGACCGATACCGCGAACCAGATCCGGATCGTCGAACAGATGATTGTCTCGAAGGTCGATGCGATCGTGCTGGCTCCGGCTGACTCGAAGGCGTTGGTACCGGTCGTCAAGAAGGCCGTCGACGCGGGCATCATCGTCGTGAACATCGACAACCGGCTCGATCCGGACGTGCTCAAGTCGAAAGATCTGAACGTGCCGTTCGTCGGCCCGGATAACCGCAAGGGCGCGCAGAAGGTCGGCGACTACCTGGCCAAAAAGCTGAAGGCGGGCGACGAAGTCGGCATTATCGAAGGTGTGTCTACCACCACCAACGCGCAACAACGCACCGCGGGCTTCAAGGACGCCATGCAGACCGTCGGCGCCAAGGTCGTGTCGGTGCAATCGGGCGAATGGGAAATCGACAAGGGCAACGCGGTGGCGTCGGCTATGCTCAATGAGTATCCGAACCTGAAGGCGCTTCTGGCCGGCAAAGACAATATGGCGATCGGCGCGGTCTCGGCCATACGCGCGGCCGGCAAGCAGGGCAAGGTGCTGGTGGTCGGCTATGACAACATCAACGCGATCAAGCCGATGCTCAAGGACGGCCGCGTGCTCGCCACCGCCGACCAGTACGCTGCCAAGCAGGCCGTATTCGGTATCGACACCGCGCTGAAGGCGATCAGCGAGCACAAGAAGCAGTCGCAGTTGTCCGGCGTGGTGGAAACGCCGTGCGACCTGGTGACGAAGTAAGCGTCGGGTAGCCAGTACCGGAATACGCACGACAGGAAGCACCGTAACAAACCCGGGCACGCGGGTTCGCGCTCACGCCATTGCATGCTGAATGCATGGAAAAAATACGCGAATCCGCGCCAATTCAATAAACGCTCAAGAAACCTGCTGCGCCGCCGTTAAATCCAGAGGTAAGCGTCATGACGGTGGCTGCGCGGCGAGAGGGGGCGTGGTCGAAAGCGCCTGCGCATTCCGCGCATTGGGCCGGCATGACACGTGGCTGTCGTTGGCGGCCTCATGCGAGCGAATCGCATGAAGCCGCCCCGGGAGCCCCGGAACCAGGATTGCGATGGATTCAACCGATCACGATGCCTTGCCTGCCGTGCTGTCTGTAAGCGGCATCGGTAAGACTTATGCCGAACCGGTGCTCGCCGACGTGTCGCTGTCGCTGCGCGCCGGTGAGGTATTGGCGCTCACGGGCGAGAACGGCGCGGGCAAGAGTACGCTGTCCAAAATTATCGGCGGCCTTGTCGACCCGACCACCGGCACGATGCGCCTTGGCGGGGCGCCCTACGCGCCGGCGAGCCGCACGGAAGCCGAAGCGCTCGGCGTGCGCATGGTGATGCAGGAGTTGAATCTGCTGCCGACGCTGTCGGTGGCCGAAAACCTGTTTCTGAACCGTCTGCCACAGGCGGGCGCGTTCCGCTTCGGCTGGATCGATCGCCGCAAGCTGCGCGAGGATGCGCGCCACGCGATGGCGCAAGTCGGGCTCGAGGCGATCGATCCGGATACGCTGGTCGGCGAACTCGGCATCGGGCATCAGCAGATGGTGGAGATCGCGCGCAATCTGATCGACGACTGCCGCGTGCTGATCCTCGACGAGCCGACCGCGATGCTGACCGCGCGCGAAGTGGACCTGCTGTTCGAGCAGATCGACAGGCTCAAGGCGCGCGGTGTCGCGCTGGTCTATATCTCGCACCGGCTCGAAGAGCTGGCGCGGGTGGCCGAGCAGGTCGCGGTGCTGCGCGACGGCAAGCTGGTGCATGTCGACGCCATGGCGAACCTGACGAGCGATGAGATCGTCACGTGGATGGTCGGCCGGGAACTGGGCGAGCGGATCGATCTGGGCGCGCGCAACATCGGCGCGCCATTGTTGAAAGTGGACGGGCTCACGCGCAACAAGGCGGTGCGCGACGTGTCGTTCGAGGTGCGCGCGGGCGAGATTTTCGGCATCAGCGGGTTGATCGGCGCGGGCCGCACGGAACTGATGCGGCTGATTTACGGCGCCGATCAGAAGGACAGTGGGACGGTGTCGCTGGCCAAAACGCCGGGTGCGCCGCCCACGCCGGTGCAGATTGCTTCGCCGTCGGATGCGGTGCGGGCCGGCCTCGCGCTGATTACCGAAGACCGTAAAGGCGAAGGCCTGTTGCTGCCGCAACCGATCGCGGCCAACGTGTCGCTCGGCAATATCGGCCGCGTGGCGCGGCACGGCATCGTCGATGCGAAGCGCGAATACGCACTCGCGCAAAAGCAGATCGACGCGATGCGGATTCGCAGTTCGGGACCGGGGCAGATTGTCGGCGAGCTGTCGGGCGGCAACCAGCAGAAGGTCGTGATCGGCCGCTGGCTGGCGCGCGATTGCCGTGTGCTGTTGTTCGACGAACCTACGCGCGGCATCGACGTCGGCGCGAAGTTCGATATTTATGGTTTGATGGGTGCGCTCGCTCGTGACGGGCGCGCGCTTGTCGTGGTGTCGAGCGACCTGCGTGAACTGATGTTGATCTGCGACCGGATCGGCGTCATGTCCGCAGGAAGGATGACGGGTGTGTTCGAGCGCGACAACTGGTCGCAGGACGCGTTGCTGGCCGCGGCTTTCGCCGGCTATCGCAGCCGCGAAGCGCTGCTGCATGCCCCCGGCACCCATGAAGCAGGGAGTCTGTCATGACCGATCAATCGGTACGTGAAGGATCGAGTGGCACACCGGGCGCGCCGCAGGCAGGGGCAACGGTCACGCCGGCAGCCGACCCGTCCGCGCCGCTGGTGCCACTGGTGCCGCTGGTAAGTGGCAAGCCGGCCGGCACGCGGCTCGGCTTTTCGAACTACCTGGGCCTCGCCGGTGCGTTGCTGGCGATGATCGTGCTGTTCTCGCTGCTGAGTTCGCACTTTTTGACGTACGACACGTTCAGCACAATCGCCAATCAGATCCCCGATCTGGTGGTGATGTCGGTGGGCATGACCTTCGTGCTGATCATCGCCGGGATCGATCTGTCGGTGGGTTCGGTGCTGGCGCTGGGCGCCTCGGTGGTGAGCGTGGCGGCGTTGAAGTGGGGCTGGGGACCGCTGCCGTCAGCGCTGCTCGGGGTCGCCGCGGCGGCGCTGACCGGCACCATCACCGGCGCGGTGACGGTGGGTTGGCGGATTCCGTCGTTCATCGTGTCGCTTGGCGTGCTCGAAGCGGCGCGCGGCATGGCGTATCAGATGACCAATTCGCGCACCGCGTATATCGGCGACGCGTTCGATTTTCTGTCGAATCCGATCGCGCTAGGCATCTCGCCGGCATTTCTGATCGCGGTGGCGGTGATGGTGATTGCGCAACTGGTGCTCACGCGCACGGTGTTCGGCCGTTATCTGGTCGGCATCGGCACCAACGAGGAAGCGGTGCGGCTCGCGGGCGTCAATCCGCGGCCTTACAAAGTCATCGTGTTTGCGTTGATGGGCGCGCTTGCCGGGCTGGCCGCGCTGTTCCAGATTTCGCGTCTGGAAGCGGCCGACCCGAACGCCGGCGTCGGCATGGAGCTGCAGGTGATCGCGGCGGTGGTGATTGGCGGCACGAGCCTGATGGGCGGACGCGGTTCGGTCATCAGCACGTTTTTCGGCGTGTTGATCATTTCGGTGCTGGCGGCCGGCTTGGCGCAGATCGGCGCAAACGAGCCGACCAAGCGGATGATCACCGGCGCGGTGATCGTGGTGGCGGTCGTGCTGGATACCTACCGCAGCCGCCGTAAGCGCGCATGACGGTGGCGCCGGTTGCGGCACCTTGGCGTATCAAGAGCAGTCGAAGCTGGAAATGCGGTAAAGCGTAAGTATTCATGGGTTTGGTCTGTCTTCGATGAAGACGTCCGGTGGGTCGCCAGGTGGCGTGGCCGGCGGGAACAACAGGCAGGAGAGCAACAGGTTATGGCGACGATCAAGGATGTAGCGGCCGTGGCAGGGGTGTCGTTCACGACGGTATCGCACGTGGTGAACAACTCACGGCCGGTGTCGGCCGACGTGCGCGCGAAGGTCGAACACGCGATCCGTCAGCTTCACTATGTGCCGTCGGCGGTGGCTCGCTCGCTCAAGGCGCGGGCGACGGCGACGATCGGTCTGGTGGTGCCGAACAGCACGAACCCGTATTTCGCGGAGATGGCGCGCGGTATCGAGGATGGTTGCTCGCGCAACGGCTACTGCCTGTTCTTCTGCAATTCCGACGACGATCCGGCCAAGCAGCGTAACTATCTGCGCGTGCTGCAGGAAAAGCGCATCGACGGACTGATCGTCGCCTCCGCGGGTGATGACGCGGTGCTGGCGCAGACGCTCGCCGACGCCCATGAGCCGCTAGTCGTCGTGGACCGCAATATCGAAGGTGTGAACGCGGATCTGGTGCAGATCGACCACGAGAAGGGCGGTTATCTCGCGACGCGTCATCTGCTCGAACTGGGGCACGTGCGGATCGGCTGCATCACCGGGCCCGTGAAGACGGCGGTGAGCGCCATGCGGGTGCACGGCTTTATCCGCGCCATGACCGAGCGCGGCATCGAGATTCCGTCCGGGGCGATTGTCGAAAGCGATTTTTCGGGGACAGGCGGCCATCGCGCGGCTGGGCAGCTGTTCGATACCGTGAAGCCATCGGCGATTTTTGCCGGCAACGACATGATGGGCATCGGCGCGCTGCGCGCCGCGGCGGAGCGCAATATCAGCGTGCCGCGCGATTGCTCGATCATCGGTTTCGACGATATCGAACTGGGACGATTCACCTATCCGTCGCTCTCGACCGTGGGGCAGTCGGTCCGCGCGCTCGGCGATATGGCCGCGCAGACGCTGATCGAACGCATCGCCGGGACGTCGTCTGGCAGTCCGCGCGCGCTGGGTCGCCGGCGTGTCGTGTCGCCGCGCCTGATCGTGCGCGAATCGACCGCGACATGGGCCGGCGTAGCCAGGCGCGATCTGGCGGCCTGATATCGGGCACTGCGCGGGCACTGCGTTGCCGGGCGCGAGCTGAAAGGCTTCGCGTCCGGTCTTTCGCGCTGCTTTTGCGCTCTGTTGATCCTGAGCAAGAGTCGAGCACTGCGTCGGGCGCGAGAGCTTTGCGCCCGTTCTTAGGCGCGCCATTGCGCCCCCAAGTCGAGGGTTCCGCTTGAACCCTGATTGAACCCCGCTTGGCCCCTGCTTGCCCCCTGCTTGCCCCCCGTTTGAACCCACCTCGCCTCTCCGCGTTCGGCCTTCCGAGCCGCCTGAATTCACTTCCCTGAATGTCAAAAACGCCGCTTGACCTCGGCACAGGCGCGGCCTGTCAGTGGTTTGTAATTTCTTCCAATTGCTTACAACGTCTTTCTTCGTACCATATAAAACCTTCAAGTATGCAAGTGGAATGCCGTAAACGTGGGCATTAGAGCGCGGCCCCAAATCAGCGCCATGCAAGCAGACGCCACCCGCTACCCCGCGCTGCGCACGCAGCCTCTCATTTGCTAAGTACAGGAACAAGCATGTTGAACAAAGGCATCACGATCAAGGCGCGGATTGGCCTCACGATGGCTTTTCTCGCCGCGCTGCTGGTCGCCATCGGCGTTTTCGGTTTGTTCGGCATGAGCCGTTCGAACGACGCTTATCAGGACACTTTCACCAATGCAATGCCGAGCGCTGTCGATATCGGCGACGCCGAGCTGTATGCGGCGCGCGAGCGGCTGGCGCTCGACCGCGCGGCGTTCATGATCGGCACGCCGGACGCGGCGCCGACGATCGAGCGTGCGCGTTCGATGCGAGCTTCGTCCGACATGTGGTGGAAAAAGTATATGGACCTGCCGCGCAACGCTGAGGAAGACCGTCTCGCGCAGGACGTCATCGCCAAACGCGACGCGCTGCACCAGCAATTGGACGCGTTTGCGGCGATCATCACGGCGAACGACCAGAGCAAGGTCGTCGACGCTGCCAAGCGCTTGCAGGTAGCGTACAACGATCTCGCCAACTCGGACGACGCGCTGAGCAAGTTCCAGTTCGGCTCCGCCAAGCAAGGTTACGACTCCGCGCAAAACAGCTTCGAAGTGTTCCGCATGGTGAGCGCCGGCGCACTGCTGGTCGGCGTGCTCGCCGCCGTGCTGTCCTACGTGACGCTCAGCCGCGCGATTGCCCGCCCGCTCGGCGAAGCCCTCGGTCATTTCGAAACGATTTCCGCTGGCGATCTGCGCCGCCCGGTCGTCGTCACCTCGCGTGACGAAATGGGGCAGTTGCTCGAAGGCATCGCCAAAATGCAGCGCAGTCTCACCGAAACGGTGCGCACGGTGCGCGGCGGTAGTGAATCGATCGCGACCGCCACGCGCCAGATCGCGGCCGGCAATATCGACCTGTCCTCGCGTACGGAAGAGCAGGCGTCGGCGCTGCAGGAAACCGCGTCGAGCATGGAAGAGCTGACCGGCACGGTCAAGCAGAACGCCGACAACGCTCGCCAGGCGAGCTCGCTGGCGGCCAATGCGTCCGAGATTGCCAACAAGGGCAGCGCGGTGGTCGGCCAGGTGGTCGGCACGATGGGCGACATCAATCAGAGCTCGGCGAAGATTGCCGACATCATTTCGATCATCGAAGGGATTGCGTTCCAGACCAACATCCTGGCCCTGAATGCGGCCGTGGAAGCGGCGCGGGCCGGCGAAGAAGGGCGCGGGTTCGCGGTGGTGGCAGGCGAAGTGCGCAGCCTCGCGCAGCGTTCGTCGGCGGCGGCCAGGGAAATCAAGGAGCTGATCGACACTTCGGTGGAGCGCGTGCAGTCGGGCTCGGCGCTGGTCGACGAAGCGGGCCGCACCATGACCGAGATCATCGGTGCGGTGCAGCGCGTGACCGATATCATGGGGGAGATCGCAGCGGCCTCGGAAGAGCAAAGCAGCGGCATCGACCAGGTGGCGCGCGCGGTCACCCAGATGGACGAGGTGACGCAGCAGAATGCCGCGCTGGTCGAAGAAGCCGCTGCGGCAGCGTCTTCGCTCGAAGATCAGGCCGGCAAGCTGCGTACCGCGGTCGCGGTGTTCCAGCTCGAAGAAAGCGGCTACAAGGCGCCGGTGAGCGCGGCGCCGAAGCGCGCGGCCACGCCGGTTCGCTCGACGGCGGCACGCAAAGTGTCACATCCCACGTCACATCCGGTATCACAAGCGGGTGCGCAGCCCGTTACGGCAGCCAAGGCACCTGCCGCACCCGCGGCAACGCCGGTTTCCGCCGCACCGACGAGGGCGCCGGCCAAGGCAGTGGCGAGCGCCGGCAGCGATCAGGATTGGGAAACCTTCTGATCGGCCACGGTGATGCAACATTCGTTCCCGATGAAGCATTGGACGGAACCACGCTTATGCGGATCGGCCGCATGACGATAAAGACCGCGATTGTGCATGCAACCGCGGTCTTTTTTCATGGTCTGCGGACTAAGTAACGTTCACAATCGTTGTCCGCGCCCTGGTGAGCGTCGTGATCCGGTACATTGACGGGCGCGACTACGGCTTGCATCGGCAACATGGCCGCTTCAGGCTGTCAGCGCGCGAACCGTGAGCCCGCTATCCCAACTGCTGCGACTCAGCGGCAGCCCACCGCTCAACGCGCCAGCCATAAAGGACCGACATGACGCCATACGACCTCGCGAACCGCCTCGTCGAAGCCCGCCGGCAGCATCGCCCGATCGATGCGCCCCCACCCGACAGCCTGCCGCCTGACGCGGCAACCGCATACGCGATCCAGCAGGCTGTCATCGCAGGCCTCGGCGATTCGACGGGTGCGTGGAAGGTCGGCGCCAGAGCGCCGGGCGGGGCCGCCGCGGGCGCGCCGATTCCGGCTTCGCTGGTGCTGCCGTCCCCCGCGCGGGTGGCCCATTCCGGCTTCTTCAGGGTGCTGGTGGAGCTGGAGATCGCCTTTCGTTTCGCCGAGGCAATCGAGCCGCGCGGCCGGGCTTATGCGCGTGACGAGGTGCTCTCGAAGGTTGGTGTCGTGCTGCCGACCATCGAGATCGTCGATAGCCGCTTTACCGAGTGGCCCAATGTCGCGCCGCTCGCGCAACTGGCCGACGCACAGAACAACGGCGCATTGATCACCGGTCATCCGGTTGCCTATGCAGGCCTCGCGCGCGGCTTCGATTTCGTATCGCCCGAACTGGAGCTGAGTTTCGACGGCAACTCGCTGGTGCCGGACGCCACCGGCAATCCGGCTGGCGATCCGCGCGAACTGCTGGTGTGGTTCGTCAACCATTGCGCCGCCATGGGCATCACCATCGAGCCGGAATGGACGCTCACCACCGGTTCGTATGTCGGTGCGCACAATGTGGACAAGCCGGGCATTGTGCGCGGCCACATCGACGGTCTCGGGGAAGTGGAGATTGAACTGACCTGAGCTGAGCGTGGCGCGGTGTACTTGTAACGGTCCGCTTGTAACCGTCGGCTTGTAACCGCTCATTACGAAACATCAAGCAAACGGCTGCCCGCGGGTGGCCGTTTTACATTTGCCGCATCTGCACTAGACGCTTTGCCGTATATATACCTATGAAGCAACCCATGGTGCGGCCGTGATCCAGTTATGCGTTCGGCTAACCATGCCGCTGACGCGGTTAATACGAGGGCGAGGCATGAGCGGCAAGCGCAAGGCGATCCACCGGGTGGCGATCCACCGGGTGGCGATCCACCGCACGCCATGTGAAATGACGTGGAACAAAACCGCCCGTGGGTTGACGAACCGTTAGACGATGCGCCGTTGAACAGCGCTTCTGGTCAGCATCGCGAATGAACATGTAACACAGCGCCTGTCGTTGTAGACCAAACGGCGATGCCGCGCGTTGATGAAAAAAAGTACCGGGGCGCAGTAAAACGCATGACGTCCGCGTTCGATGCAACAAAGTGTGCGCGTGCAGACAGGCTGTCTGGTGCAGCAGTGAGATCGTTCGATGAACGAGACGATTCGTGTAACGGAGCATAGCGAACTGTGCTGAGCAGCACGGCGAGCAGGGGCGTTGGAGAGCTAGCAACGTGGACCGGCAGTCGCTGCGCATTCGCTGTGTGCGAGCGCAAGATTGTAGGTGAGCGAATCTGCGTTTCCAAGTGATGAATGTTGGGAGGCGGGTACGGCGCGATTTTCGCAACGTAGTTCGTGAAAAAAAATTTAAAAGGGTTTAGGATGAATTCGAGCGATGTCGTTTCCGAATAGCGCGCCGCGCACGACATCGGTCTAGACTTCGGCGAGGAGGTAGCATGGATATCTACAGCAGTTTCGCGACCCGCTTCGAGAAAACGCGAGAAGATGAACTCTCGCTCGAGGAGTATCTCGCGCTCTGCAAAGACAATCCCGCCGCGTACGCCACGGCCGGCGAACGCATGTTGACGGCAATCGGTGAACCAGAACAGATCGACACTCGCAACGATCCGCGCCTGTCGCGTATCTTCGCGAACAAGGTCATCAAGGTATACCCCGCATTCCGTGAGTTCTACGGAATGGAAGAGGTGATCGAGCAGGTGGTCGCCTACTTCCGGCACTCGGCCCAGGGGCTCGAAGAAAAGAAACAGATTCTATATCTGTTGGGGCCGGTCGGCGGCGGCAAATCGTCGATCGCGGAACGTCTGAAGCAACTTATGGAACGCGTGCCGTTCTACGCGATCAAGGGCTCGCCCGTCAACGAGTCGCCACTCGGTCTGTTCGATTACGACGAGGACGGTCCGATCCTCGAAGAGCAATATGGTATTCCACGCCGCTACCTGAAAAACATTTTGAGCCCGTGGGCGGTGAAACGCCTGCACGAATACAACGGCGACATCCGCAAGTTTCGCGTGGTGCGCCGCTATCCGTCGATCCTTCGTCAGATCGGTATCGCCAAGACCGAACCGGGCGACGAAAACAATCAGGACATTTCGTCGCTGGTCGGTAAGGTCGACATTCGCAAGCTCGAACAGTACGCACAAGATGATGCGGACGCATACAGCTACTCCGGTGGCCTGTGCCTCGCGAATCAGGGCTTGCTCGAGTTCGTCGAAATGTTCAAGGCGCCGATCAAGGTCTTGCACCCGCTGCTCACCGCGACTCAGGAAGGCAACTTCAAGGGCACGGAAGGCTTCGGCGCGATCCCGTTCGACGGCATCATCCTCGCCCACTCAAACGAGTCGGAATGGAAGGCGTTCCGCAATAACCGCAACAACGAAGCACTGCTCGACCGGATCTTCGTTGTGAAGGTGCCGTACTGCTTGCGCTACGGTGAAGAGGTCAAGATCTACGAGAAGCTGCTGCGTAATTCGTCGCTGGCCAGTGCGATATGCGCGCCGGGTACGCTGAAGATGATGGCGCAGATGTCGGTGCTTACGCGCTTGCAGGAGCCGGAAAACTCCAGTCTGTTCTCGAAGATGCAAGTGTACGACGGCGAGAATCTCAAGGACACCGATCCGAAGGCCAAGTCGTATCAGGAGTACCGCGACTTCGCGGGCGTGGATGAAGGGATGACCGGCGTGTCGACCCGCTTCGCGTTCAAGATTCTGTCGCGTGTATTCAACTTCGATTCGACCGAAGTTGCAGCAAATCCGGTGCACCTGATGTATGTGCTCGAACAGCAGATCGAGCGTGAGCAGTTCCCACCGGAAACCGAGCAGAAGTATCTGTCGTTCATCAAGGACGTGCTGGCATCGCGCTATGCCGAGTTTATCGGCAAGGAGATTCAGACCGCGTACCTGGAGTCGTATTCCGAGTACGGTCAGAATATTTTCGATCGCTACGTGACGTATGCGGACTTCTGGATTCAGGATCAGGAGTTCCGCGACCACGACACCGGCGAGAGTTTCGACCGCGCGGCGCTGAACGCCGAACTGGAGAAGATCGAGAAACCTGCGGGTATCAGCAACCCGAAGGACTTCCGCAACGAGATCGTCAACTTCGTGTTGCGTGCGCGTGCTGCGAATGCGGGGAAAAATCCCGCGTGGATCAGCTACGAGAAGCTGCGCGTCGTGATCGAAAAGAAGATGTTCTCGAACACGGAAGAACTGTTGCCGGTGATCTCGTTCAACGCCAAAGGCTCGGCGGAAGAGCAACGCAAGCACGAAGACTTCGTCAACCGGATGGTGACGAAGGGCTATACGCCAAAGCAGGTGCGCTTGCTGTGTGACTGGTATCTGCGCGTGCGCAAGTCGTCATGATACGCACTGCGTGCCGCCCGCGCGGTCCGACCGCGCGGGCACCTTGCGAGGCGCAAGTTGCATGGACATAGCGTTGCGTTTGCAGACATGCCTATGCAACGTGCGTCTCGCGCACTCGAAATTACAGCGGGAGACCGGGCGTGCTTCATCAAATCATCGACCGCAGGTTAGCTGGTAAGAACAAGAGCATTGCAAATCGCGAGCGCTTTTTGCGCCGCGTTAAGAACTATATTCGTCGCGCGGTTTCGGAGGCGGTGCGCGACCGCAGCATCAAAGACATCCAGAACACCCAGAGCATCACGATTCCGCGCAAGGACATCGCGGAGCCGTCGTTCCGGCATGGTCCCGGCGGCAAGCGGGAGATGGTGCATCCGGGCAACTCGGACTACATCCGCGGCGACAAGATCCAGCGCCCGCAAGGCGGCGGAGGAGGCGGGGGCAGCCAGGCCAGCAACGAGGGCGACGGTCAGGACGACTTCGTGTTCGAGTTGAGCCGCGAAGAATTCATGCAGTATTTCTTCGACGACCTCGAACTCCCGCGTCTCGTCAAAACCCATCTGATGGCCGTGCCTACGTGGAAGAGTATCCGCGCCGGCTGGGCGGCCGAAGGCACGCCGAACAATATCGACGTGGTGCGTTCGCTACGCAGCGCGCTCGGCCGCCGTATTGCGCTCGGTGCGCCGCTCGTCAACCAGTTGCACGAGATGGAACGGCAACTCGACGTGATGAAGGCCGATCCGGACGACCGTCGCGAAGACATCAAACTGCTCGAAGAGGAAATCCACCACTTGCGCGGGCGCATCTGGCGCATTCCGTTTATCGACCCGTTCGATCTGCGCTACGTGAACCGGGTGAAGCAACCCACGCCGTCCAGTCAGGCGGTGATGTTCTGTCTGATGGATGTGTCCGGTTCCATGGACGAGCAGCGCAAGGATCTCGCCAAGCGCTTCTTCATCCTGCTGTATCTGTTCCTCAAGCGTAACTACGAAAAGATCGAAGTGGTGTTCATCCGCCACCATACGCGCGCCGAGGAAGTCGACGAGGACACGTTCTTTCATTCGACAGAGAGCGGCGGCACGGTGGTGTCGAGCGCGCTGGAGCTGATGCAGAAGGTGATGGACGAGCGCTATTCGCCGACTGAATGGAATATTTACGGCGCTCAGGCTTCCGACGGCGACAATTGGACTGACGATTCACCCAAGTGCCGCAAGATACTTTCAGATGACATCCTGGAGAAGGTGCGCTATTTTGCGTATATCCAGGTCACGCCGGAAGAGCAGAACCTGTGGCTCGAATATGCACAGTTGGCGCTGAGCCAGCCGCACATGGCGATGAAGAAGGTCGAAACCGCGGCTGACATTTATCCGGTGTTTCGGGAGTTGTTTGAAAAGCAGGCGGCGTCTTCATGACTAAACACCTGCACAACGAAGCGCGCGGCTATCAGCCTGAGCGTGGGAAAGGCGTGCCGCAGCAGCAACAGTCGGGGCATGCCGAGGCGAAGGCGGACGATACGGGAGCCGCCGCAGCCGGAGCAGTCGACACCGCTGCAGCACGGGGACACACCGGAACGCCCACTGAGGGGCAAAGGGAAGTCCGTATGAACGTAGCCGATAGACGGCCTTTGCCGTGCCCGTCCGACTGGACCTTCGAATTGATCGAAGAGTACGACTCGCATATTGCCCTTGTTGCAGAGCAATATGAACTCGACGTATATCCGATCCAGCTCGAACTCATCAGCGCCGAACAGATGATGGATGCTTACGCATCCGTCGGCATGCCGGTGAACTACCGTCACTGGTCGTTCGGCAAGCACTTTCTTTCCACTGAAAAAAGCTACCGCCGCGGGCAGATGGGGCTGGCGTACGAAATCGTCATCAATTCGAACCCTTGCATTGCGTACCTGATGGAAGAGAACACGATGACGATGCAGGCGCTCGTCATCGCGCATGCGGCCTACGGGCACAACTCGTTCTTCAAGGGCAACTATCTGTTCAAGCTGTGGACGGATGCGCACGCGATCATCGACTACCTCGTCTACGCGAAGAATTACATCGCGGAGTGCGAGGAGCGCTTCGGGCTCGACCGGGTGGAGGAACTTCTCGACTCGTGTCACGCGTTGATGAACTACGGCGTGGACCGTTACAAACGTCCGCAGAAACTGTCGCTGGAAAAGGAGTTTGCGGCGCGCCGCGAACGTGAGGCATATCTGCAATCGCAGGTGAACGAACTGTGGCGCACCTTGCCGACCCGGCATACACCGTTGCCGGAGGAAATCGAGGGGCGTTATCCGCCGGAGCCGCAGGAAAACCTGCTGTATTTCGCGGAGAAGAACGCACCGCTGCTCGAACCGTGGGAGCGGGAAGTGATCCGCATCGTGCGCAAGGTCGGGCAGTATTTCTATCCGCAGCGGCAAACCCAGGTCATGAACGAAGGCTGGGCTACGTTCTGGCACTACACCTTGCTCAACACGATGTACGCCCAGGGCAAGCTGGAAGACGGCTTCATGATGGAGTTTCTCCATTCGCACAGCAATGTGGTCTACCAGCCGCCGGTCACGAAGCCTTACTACAGCGGCATCAACCCGTACGCGCTCGGTTTTTCGATGATGAGCGATATCCGCCGGATCTGCGAAGCGCCGACGGAGGAAGATCGCAAGTGGTTCCCCGAACTGGCCGGCAGTCCGTGGCTACCGGCGATGCACTATGCGATGCGCAACTTCAAGGACGAGAGTTTCGTCGCGCAGTATCTGTCGCCGCATCTGATCCGCGAGATGCGTCTATTCTCGGTGCTCGATGACGACATGCGCGATGCACTCGAAGTGTCCGCGATTCATGACGACAGCGGGTATCAATACGTGCGTCAGGCGTTGTCGCGGCAGTACGACATGCATCATCGGGAGCCGAATATTCAGGTGTGGGCGGTGAATACGCGCGGCGACCGGAGTCTGACGCTGCGGCATTTCATGAGCGACAACCGGCATCTGTCCAACGATAGCGATGAAGTGCTCAAGCACATGGCGCGCTTGTGGCAGTTCGACGTCTACCTGGAGAGCGTCGATGAGAATGGCACGGTGAGGAAGCGGTATGAGTGTAAGTATGTGCCGCCGGCGGTGAGGGTTTGAATTCGCTCGACCTTGTCATGCGGAAGGCTGCGTTTTTGAGTTGTCCGGAACCCCTGTTTGTCTGTGACGAACAGGGGTTTCTGTCATTCGACGCCTGGCCGGTCGCACGGCACCCGCCTTTCAGTAATTTATGAGAAAGTACTGAAAAAACGCAAGTTCATTTTTTCAGTAAAATATAAAAAACTACTGAAAAATTCCATGCCGCCTTTTCTTCTCTACGAGCAGCAAGAACAAGCCTACTGCTCCCAGTTCGCCAACATCGAACAGGCAGCCGCCACTCAGGACAAGGTCCTGATGGGAGCGCCCGGAACGGTGATCGAGCACAAACGGGGTGGGGCCGTCTACTACGCCCGTCAGTACATGGGGCCGGAAGGCAAGAAGCAGGAGGAGAGCCTTGGCGGTCCAAAGGGTGATCCAGAAGTGGACCGCAGTGTCGAGGAGGTGCGGCACCGCATCGACCTGAGCAAGGATCTCATTTCGCGCATCCGGGACCTCAGCAAGCTGGGCTTTCAGCTGGCGGACAACAAAACCTACGCTACGGTCGGCGTTCTTTACAATTACGGCCTTTTCGAGGCCGGGGCAGTGTTGGTTGGCTCGCACGCTTACGCCGTGATTCTCAACTCGCTCGGCATCAAGGCCATCTCATACGAGACCGAGGATATCGATATCGCGCGCCGGCATCAGCTCGCACTCGTCAACCTTCCCGAAGGCGGACTGCTCGCGATGCTCAAGGAGACCGGCATCAACTTCGTGCCGGTCCCTTCGATGAAACGCGGTGAGGCGTCCACCTCGTTTACGGAGGCAGGAAAGTCACGCTTTCACGTCGATTTGCTGGTTCCCTCGAATGACGACTCGTTTCCCACCGTGCCGGTGGCCGAGCTCAATGCGCATGCCACGGGCATGCCGTATCTTGCTTACCTGCTAGGCCGGTCTCAGACCGGCACGCTCGTGTCACGGCATGGTGCCGTGCCCGTACGCGTACCTGACGCCGCCCGCTTTGCAATCCACAAACTGCTCGTGTCGCGCCTGCGAACGAACACGCTCGTCAAGTCACAAAAGGACGTGCAGCAGGCGTCGGTATTGCTGGCCATGCTTGGCGAACATCGCACCGGCGACATCGAAGACGCCTGCGCCGACCTTCCGCGATCGGCGCGCGCACTCGTGCGCCGCACCTTGCCTGAGGTCGAAGCGCTGATGCGCGATGCTCACGAAGCCGGACTCGAGGAGCTCGCAACGAACCTCGCGGCATAGTCCCCTAACAAACCCCCATCTTTCCCTTGCAATTCTGTAAAATTCGCGCACGCGCGCTATAGGTGCCACTGCGGCACCTCGATGCGCGTGTTGTGAAGGCGGCGCCACGACCGCTACCTCCGTTTAAAGACAAGGAAAGACAACAGCATGACCGACCTAACCGACCAAACCGTGGCCAGGGCTTACGACGCACACGACACCCGGCGCCGCATCTTCGCGATCGTTGGCGCTTCATCGGGCAATCTAGTCGAGTGGTTCGACTTCTACGTGTATTCGTTCTGCGCGCTATATTTCGCGCCGGCCTTCTTCCCGAACGGCAACACCACCACGCAGTTGCTCAACACCGCCGGCGTCTTCGCGGCGGGCTTCCTGATGCGCCCGATCGGCGGCTGGTTCTTCGGCCGGCTCGCCGACAAGCACGGTCGCAAGACCGCGATGATGGTGTCGGTGTTCATGATGTGCGGCGGCTCGCTCGTGATCGCGGTGCTTCCCACGTATGCGCAGATCGGCGCCTTGGCGCCGGCGCTGCTGCTGGTCGCGCGCCTGTTCCAGGGCTTGTCGGTGGGCGGTGAGTACGGCACCAGCGCCACCTATATGAGTGAAGTCGCGCTGAAGGGCCGCCGCGGCTTCTTCGCGTCGTTCCAGTACGTCACGCTGATTGGCGGCCAGTTGTGCGCGCTGCTGGTGCTGGTGGTTCTGCAACAAACCCTCTCCACCGAAGAACTGAAAGCGTGGGGTTGGCGCGTGCCATTCGTGATCGGTGCATTGGCGGCGCTGGTCGCGCTGTATCTGCGTAAATCGCTTGAAGAAACGACCACGGCTGCAACGCGTCAACGTAAGGAAGCCGGCACGCTGCGCGGCTTGTGGCTGCACAAGGGCGCATTCGCGACGGTGCTCGGCTTCACGGCCGGCGGCTCGCTGATTTTCTACACGTTCACCACGTACATGCAGAAGTACCTGGTCAACACAGCCGGTATGCACGCCAAGACGGCGAGCAACGTGATGACCGCGGCGCTGTTTGTCTACATGGTGATGCAGCCGGCGTTCGGCGCCTTGTCGGATCGTATCGGCCGCCGTCGTTCGATGCTGTTCTTCGGCTTCTTCGCGACCATTGGCACCGTGCCACTGCTGCATGCCTTGAAAGACGTGACGAGCCCGTATGCGGCCTTCGGCCTCGTGGTCGTGGCGCTGGCGATCGTCAGCTTCTATACGTCCATCAGCGGCCTGATCAAGGCCGAAATGTTCCCGCCGGAAGTGCGCGCGCTCGGCGTGGGTCTGTCGTATGCGGTGGCCAATGCGATCTTCGGCGGCTCGGCGGAATACGTCGCGCTGTGGCTGAAATCGGTGGGCAACGAGTCGATGTTCTATTGGTATGTCACCGTGCTGTGCGCGATCGCCGGCATCGTGTCGCTGCGCATGCGCGATCCTTCGAAAGAAGGGTATCTGCGTCTCGAGCCTTGAGCGTGATCGATACGCTCGAACAGCACGCATGAGCGCTGCTTGAGAACGGCGGCCAAGGGCAACCCGGCCGCCGTTTTTTTATCCTGTCGGCAAGCACGGCAAGCACGGCAAGCACGGCAAGCACGGCAAGCACGGCGCGCACTCAAGCCACTACGATCTCCGTTCCCAGCACATGCAGCAGATCGCGCAGCGCCTCTGCTTGCGCCATCTTCGCATCGCTGCGCAAATGAATCTGCACGGCTCGCCCCGCGATTCCATCGACGGGATGCGCAAGCCACAACTCCACTGCAAGCCCCAATCCTTCCGGCTGATTGACGACGACTGGCTCGATCACACGCGGCTTGAAACAGGCACTGTCGGACATGGCGAATCACCTCGGGGCTGATGACGGTTCGAGGTCCATCCTAATCAGCCGCACGCGCAAGACCAAGCGACAAATACGCGTTTGCTAATGAGCGGATGCTTAGCAGAAAACGCGCTTATTACAGGAGCATTTCTTGGTTCGGACCGCGTGGCGTCGCTGCTAATGTGACGCCCATGCGTGGCCATCAGTTGCACTTCGCGCTCGCGACAGATTTGCGATGGATATCGCCAACACGCATCCGTTTCTGAAACATCGCATACGCATTGCACACAAACAAAGAGATCCATAAAAATGAAATCGAAAATACTCGCCGCCTGGTTAATGACAATGACGGGACTGACAATGACGGTATCGGGGCTCGCCCACGCCGACCGTCTCGACGACATCAGGAAGGCAGGCGTATTGCGCGTCGCGACCTTCGACAGCAATCCGCCGTTCGGTTACGTCGACGCAACAAGCAACCACATCGTCGGTCTCGACGTCGACTACGCGAAGGCGCTTGCCGACAAGCTCGGCGTAAAGCTCGAACTGCAGCCGACCAATCCGGCCAACCGCATTCCGTTCCTCACGTCGAAGAAAGTAGACCTGGTGCTCGCCAACTTCACGATTACCGACGAGCGCGCCAAACAGGTCGATTTCAGCATTCCGTATTTCTCGTCGGGCCAGCAGTTTCTGGCGAAGAAGGGTGTGCTGAAGTCGGCGGATCAGATCAACAGCTTGCGGGTGGGCGCCGACAAAGGCACCACCAACGAGATCACGCTGCGCGAGAAATTCCCGCAAGCCACGATCGTCGCGTATGACGACACGCCGTTCGCATTTGCGGCTTTGCGCGCGGGCAACGTGCAGGCGATCACGCAGGACGGTCCGAAGCTGGTCGGCCTGCTCGCCAACGTGCCGGACAAGCAGAACTACGAGATTCCGGCGTTCACGATTTCGAACGACTACATGGGCGTCGGAATCCCGAAGGGCGAGACGCGCCTCGTCGGCTTTGTGAACGATACGCTGAAGGGACTGGAAGCCGACGGCTCGGCCGCGAAGATTTACAACCGCTGGTTCGGTCCGCAAACGAAGACGCCGCTCGCGCGCATCTTCAAGATCGGCGACAGGACCTGATCGCCGTGTCGCTGCAGCACCCAGGAATGAACGGGCACGTTGTCAACGTGCCCGACGGCGTTTTCGAAAGAAGCGGGTTTAAAGAAGCGGATTTAAAGAAGCAGGTTCAAAGATGCAAGCGTGGCTCGCTCCAAAGTATCTGATGTGGCTGTGGCAAGGCTTCGGTGTCACCGTCGGTCTTGCGTTGACGGCAGCGCTCGCGGCCACCTTGTTCGGCTTCGTGCTGGCGATCGCGCGTCATGCCCGGTACGGCGGGCTGCGTCGTGCAACGGCCACGTATGTGCTTGTGTTTCGCAACACGCCGTTGCTGGTGCAACTGTTCTTCTGGTACTTCGGCGCGGCCACGCTGATGCCTGACGCATTGATGCAATGGCTGAACACGCCGCATAGCGTGCACATCGGCGCGTACGCGTTGCGCTGGCCGTCGTTCGAATTTGTCGCCGGGTGGGTTGGGCTCGTGTGTTATACGGCAGCCTTCATCGCAGAGGAGTTCCAGGCGGGTTTGCGCGGCGTGCCGGTTGGTCAGCATGCTGCGGCCTCGGCCTTGGGGCTCACGCCATTGCAGGCGTTCCGTTACGTTGTTTTGCCGCAAGCCGTGCGCATTTCGCTGCCGCCGCTCTTCGGCCAATACATGAACCTCGTGAAAAACTCATCGCTGACCATGGCGATCGGTCTTGCAGAACTGTCGTACGCGTCGCGTCAGGTCGAGACGGAGACCTTTAAAACTTTCGAGGCATTCGGTGTGGCAACCGTGTTGTATATCGCTGCCGTCGCGTTGATCGAAGCCGTCGCGCATACGGTGGCGCATGCGCGCGACCGCTCATTCGCGAGGCGCTGAGCATGACGTGGTCGCTGTTCGCCAATAACCTGCCGTATCTGCTGGTCGGCGCATTTCCGCAAGGACCGCTCGGCGGCGCGGCGCTCACGCTGGTGCTTGCATTGTGTTCCGCGCTTGCTTCGGCGGTGCTCGGTGTCGCGGGTGGCATTGCGCTGACGATGGCGGGGCGTATCGCCCGGATACCGTTGCTACTCGTGATTGGTTTCTTTCGCGCGATACCTGTGTTGATGCTGATCTTCTGGACATATTTCCTGCTGCCTGTGGTCTTCCATATCGATGTGCCCGGGCTCGCGACGGTCGTCTGTGCCCTCTCGCTGATCGGCGGCGCGTATCTTGCGCACTCGGTGCATGCGGGCATTCGAGCGGTCGGCGACGGTCAGTGGCAAGCCGGGCTCTCGCTCGGCCTTACGCGGATGCAAACGCTGCGCTATGTGTTGCTGCCTCAGGCGATGCGCATCATGGCGCCGTCGTTCGTGAATCAATGGGTGTCGCTGGTGAAGGACACCTCGCTCGCGTATATCGTCGGCGTCGGCGAGTTGTCGTTCGTCGCGACGCAGGTCAGCAATCGGCTGATGGTGTATCCCGCGCAGATCTTTTTGTTCGCCGGCTTCATCTATCTTGTGCTGTGCACGGCGCTTGATCGTGTCGCCAGTTATGCGCTGACGCGGCGCAAACGCATCGTACGACCGCTCGCACCGGCCGCCGCCCATGCATTGTCTGGCGACTAACCGACTAACCGACTAACCGACTAACCAGCTAGCCTGAAAACCGCAGCGATGTTTGTCCACTGATCGTGCTCATGGAGCAAGCTGCGGCGCAGGAAGGGGCGGTCGAGTGCAGCTACGGCAGCGTCAGACCAGTTCGGATCGATCGGTCACGAGGTCCGTAACGAGCTCCGTCACAGCGGCGGCCGGCTCGGCGACGACAGCCGGCGCTGCTGCGACCACCGCAGCCACCGTTGCGCGCTGCCGCACGCTCACAGCCGCACGTGAGAGCATGAGCAGGTGGTAATAGAGCCGCATGCTGAAACCATACTTGTAGGCGAAGAGATGCGTGAGCGCGATCTTCAACCCAGGCACTGTCTGGCGATTCCTCGCATGAACCGAGACGACGATCGGCGCGAGCCGGCGTAACGCCAGCTTGCGTGACGGTTCCAGTTGCGGCGGCAGCTTCAGCGCCTTGACGAACGCATACGCACTGACGGTCGCGGCAACCGTCGTGCCGCGCGTGCTATGCGAGATCGAGGTCGCCGTCTTCCGATATACCGACACGTATTCGTGCAGGTAAAACACCTTGCGCGCCGCGAGACAGAGTTCGGTGCCGAACACGAAATCGCAGCACATGCCGTACTGGTCCTTGTAGCCGATCCGCTTGACCAGGTCCGCGTTGGCCATCCAGCCGTTGTTCGGGAACATCTGGATCAGCCCGGTTCTGCCCGGCAGAGGCTGCAAGCCTTCGGCGTCCCGCGTGCGTCGAAACGCGGTGTTCAGGCGTGTACTGGCTTCGAAGTCGATGGCGCCGGTGTGATCGGCCTCGTACTGATCGGCGAAGGCCACTTCGAGCTGCGGATGAAGTTTCCATAGCGACACCAGCTTTTCGATGCCGTCGGTGGTGAGCAGGTCGTCGTCGTGAATCAGCAGGATCTTGTCGCCGCGCGCACGCTCGAACAGGCTCGCGACATTGCGCGCCTGGCCGAGAGGCGGCTGGTTCATCGCATAGCGGACGCGCGGTTCGTTCGCATAGCGCTGCGCGATCAACTGCTGGGTGCGTTTATCCTTTGAATCGTCGCCGATCACAATCTCCAGGTTGCCATAAGTTTGCGCGAGGCACGAATCGATGCACTCCGCGATCAACTCAGGCCGATTGCAGGTTGGCAGGCAAATGGAAACCTTGGGCGAGGGGCGGGACGTGGGGGATGCGGTGGAGAAGGTAAACACGGGCGTCTCCTTTCTTATCTGTTAACGGGAGCAGCCGGTTCGCTTTGCGCACACATTGCTGCATGCCGCAAAATAGTGCATTACAAGAAAAAAATAATCCGTAATAAATCGGAAAAAATGTCAACGTTGTGAAAGCGGTTAGAAGGGGAAAATTTGTGCGGTTTTGGTGCCAAAACGCAGCAAAGCCGCTTGGGTTAGCACTTGATATTTCAACTGGCTGACAGTTTGCCTTCGCCGGTTTTTTTGCCGGGACGGACCGCTTGCGACTGATCGCGCCCTTCATCGTCCGTTCGGGCAGCTTGCTCTTATCGTTGTCACACACTTACAAACAACCCCTTGACCGCGCCCCATATTCGGCGCACCGTAAAGAAGGAAAACACCACGGGAGCGTGAAATGTCCCTCAACTTCCCGAACCCAAGCCGCAGTTACGACGCCTTCCGTCATTGCGTCAATTTCTGGGGCTATGACAACGCGCGCGAAATCGCCTTCACTGTCAACAATTCGGTCATTTCGAATTTGAGCCCGAGCGCAGGCTCCGACGAACCGGCAGTGCTGGCGGCCTTCGACCGTCATCGCGAGCAAATCCTCACGCTCGCTCGCGGTCTTTATGTCGGCGGTCCGCAAAACCGCTATACGATTTCTTGATGCAGCGCGGCGCGGCACGTCCAACCGGACCTGCCGTGCGCCGCCTTGTTCCACAGCCGAAGCAGTACGGCGCCCACCGGCGCGTCGCCTTGCTTTGTCGCGGGAGTTCCAGCATGGATGATGATCAGGTCAACTTAGAAGAAATCGCCGACAGCAAACGGCGGCGCGAAGCAGCGCGCGTTGCCGGAAGCGATAAGGCGGCCACACCCACGGCAAACGAGCCGCAGCGGGGCCAGGGCAGTGAAGCCGCACCGAAGCAATGGGTCAAGCACGTCACGAAGTGGCTGGGCGCAAGGAGTACGCTGATGCAAACGCGCCGACCCTTGATGCTCAAAAAGAAACCCGTCGCTCTTTAGGCATTCGGAAGGAAAATAACCGGCGTAAAGCCGGTTTTTCTATTTGTGCCGCGCCCGCTACGTCGATAAACGCATGGCTGCTGCGCGCTGGTTTTCGGCAGGGCATTGCCCGTGTCCAACCGCGACTCAAACGGCCGGTTCGCGTATCGAGCCCCCCGTCAGCGAAACGATGAAGTCGAAAAACGCCCGCACCTTGGCTGGCGGATGATGCCGCGATGGATAGAGCGCATACAGCGGATAAACCTCGTCGCCCCAGTCGGGAAACAGTTCAACCAGTTTGCCATTGACGAGCAACGACTCGGCGCCGAGCGCGAGAATCTGCGCGACGCCCTGGCCCGCAGCGCACACACTATGCAAGGTGCCAACGTCGTTCACGGTCAAGCGGCCTTGCGGCGTAATCGCGATTTTCTTGCGTCCGCGGTGGAACTCCCAATTGAACGGGTAACCCATCAACGGATCACGAAACTTGATGCACACATGCTTGCCGCTTTCAAGTTCGGCGGGGTTCGCCGGATGGCCATGCTTCTTCAGATACGACGGCGCGGCCACAGTCATAATCCGCGTGTCGAGCAGCTTGCGTGCAATCAGCGTCGAAACCGGCGGGTCGCCGAAACGGATCGCAAGGTCGAAGCCGTCGGCGACCATATCGCCTAACAGGTCGCGCGTGATCAACTCGAGTTGCAGATCGGGATGCTTATCGATGAAGCCGCCGAGCCTCGGCCCCAGCACGAGACGCGAAAAGAACGGGTCCATGTTCACGCGCAAACGTCCGCGAATCGCAGTGGCGCCCCCAGCTGCGGAAGCGGCCGCTTCCTCGAGTCCACCGAGCAGCGGCACGATCTGTTCGTAAAAGCGCCGGCCTTCGTCCGTCAGTGTGACCGAGCGGGTAGTGCGGTCGAATAGCCGGATGCCGAGGCGTGCTTCAAGCCGTGCAACCGAACGGCTGACCCCGGATTGCGACATGTCGAGTGCAACGCCTGCCGCCGCAAAACTGCCGCAGTCGACGATCGCCGTCAGCACGCCCATGCCGTTCAGCATGCGCTCGTCAAATGGCATGTGATATTCCTTTGTTATGCATTAATGTGTGACATGCTAACTCGAAACATCGTTTGAATTCATGCGCCGGTATTCGGAACGAAATGAAAGCGTCAATTCGGGCTCTGGTGCAAATAGCCCGTAAGGACGAGCTGTTTTCAATAGATAGGCTATTTTATTGAGCCGACAGGACGGCATTCCAGACAGCCGACGCAATGGTATCTTTGAGGCGCAACCCGCCAAGGCGGAATTGCTCTTTGCGAATGCGATGAATCAGCTCAATGCCCGCAAGGGTGGTCGCGGCGTTCCTGAAGCGTTTGAAGCCAGGCATGACGTTTGTCCGGGGCCAAGCCTCTCTCATGGACCAAACGCACGATCAGGGCGTCCAGCGATAAACGGTGATGCTGTTGCCCTTGACGTTGTTCTTCGTGACCACGTACTCGCCCGTCGATCGAAGGTATGCCCTGATGCCGTACATCGAATCAATGGCGCTGCTGGCGTCCACGGTACCGTTACTGGTGTTGACCAGCGTGGCGTCGAGGTTGCCTGTAGCGAGATTGAAGGCGTCGATGTTCGGCAAAGCTTGCCCGCTGCTGCTGAACCAGTAGCCGACGAAGAGATAGCTGCCGGCCGCGTCGATCGACTTGGCGCCGGCGTGGGTAAGGTTGATCACCGGATTGGGTGCCGTGGTGTTGCCCGCGCTCCAGCCGTGATACACCTCGATCCGCGTGCCTATCGACGTCCAATCCGTACTCCCGACGATGCCCTGTCCGAGAATCATGGTGTCGCTGTCCGCGAGGTAGACGATGCGCGTCAGCGGCTGAATGCTCGCGGGAATGCGGATGGGGATACCGGGTCCCCATGTTGGCTTGCCGCTGGCGTCGAAGCCGGTCAGCGGGTAGTGGTAGATGTAACCGGTCCTGTCCAGACCGGCCCACACGCCCCCCTTGCTGTCGATGCAGAATCCGTCCCTGACCGATGCGGTCGTTTTGAACGCCGTGCCGGGAAGCGTGGCGTCCGGTATTGCGATGTAGCCATTCGCAGCATTGAAGTGGAAAAAGTAGAAGGTATCGGGATTCTGGCTGGACACCACGAGGATCCGATTGGCGCCGACCGTGGCAAGTTGACCGAAGTGCTCATCCCGTGCGCGATCGTTGATGTTGACTCGCGGATCCGACGGGTAGGCGAACGGATCGACAGTGTTCGCGACGAAGGTGCCTCCAGCGCTGCCGGTGTAGATGTTGGTGCCGCCATAGAACAAGGCGCCATCCGTGGCCGGGTCCGGGGCAGCGACGCCCTCGAAGTTGAGGGACTGAAGCGTCCGCCGCAAGTTGCCGGCACTGTCATACGCATGAATGTCGGTGCCGCCGTTGCGGCCGAGGTCCCAGCTGCCGCCCCACGGGTTGTTGAGCACATAGAGGTTGCCGGCGGTGTCCTTGCCGATGCCAGCGACGCGGGTGAAGCGCTTCGCGCCGACCTGACCTTTGATTCCCGTCGTGGTGTCGAGATAACCGCCCTGAATGCCGAATGTACCGGCCAGTGTTGGCGTGCTCGAGAGCTTGTAGCGCTTGATGTTCATGTCGGGGCCCTCGTCCCCGACCATGAGCTGCCCCGATGACGCATCGAAATAGAGCGCCGACGGCTGCGACCCGCTGGACATCTGGATGGTGTTCAGCAGGGCGCCGGTTGGACTGAACTCGACGATCGAGCCCGCACTCTTCTGTGCGACCCAGACGTTGCCTGCGCCATCCAGGGCGAGCGCGCCCGGGCCCGAGACGTTGATGTCCCGCTTCCAGACACCGTCGATAGTGAAGATCCGGACGCGATTGCCATAGAAGTCGCTCGCATAGAGGAGCGAGCCCGCCGTGGCGAGTCCGGTGATGACGTCGACCCGAGGCTGGTTGGTCACCGCGCTGATCTGAATCAAAAGATCGCGAGTCCTGGTGGTGCGGTTGTATCGTCCCACCGCGCCGCTTCCGTACGTGTTGCCGGACTGCAGTGCCGCGAAGATCGACGTCGCGTTGCCCGTGATCGCGCCGCCCTGAAACTCGCCATGCGCGCCAATCGAGCCGACGCTCTTGCCGTTCTGGTAGATGGCGACGCCACCCTCGTACTCGTCCCACATGGAGGCCGTATAGACGACGCCTTCGGGCGCGACCCACATGGAACGTGCGGTGTTACCCACGTGGGCGGCGAGGGTGCCATAGGTGTTCGCCAGCCAGTCGGTGGTGTTTTGCGCCTGACAGGCCGGCGCAATCGTGGCGATCGCTGCGGCGAGGAGCGCAGCATGAATTCGTTTTTTTTCGACCATGACTGATGCTCTCCTGAATGTAGCGATCATTCACGTGAATGGTCGGCCAGCCAGATTTCTTGAAATCCGTGATCGGTAAAATCTTTCTCGAGACCATCTAGCGCGGTCTGTATTACATACAGCGTACCGTCGACAAGTGGCAGGAGAATGACTTCTTCAACTCGAGACGCATAGCGGGCAATTCGCGCCTCCTCATTTCTAGATCAAATTGCGGATGCACTCAAGAGCTTCGTATGGTTCAAAGCGGGCGAAGGATTTTCCGGCGTCCGTGTGCCGGATTGAGAGACGCTATTCAGCGTCCCGCGCCCTGAGTCGCCTGGACGCGCATCTCGCGCGTGACGGGTGCTTCGTCGAGATGGCGAAACACCCATGCCGACACCAGCGTGATGACGCCCACGCACACGAAGCTCAGGCGGAACCCAAGCGCCGCCGATCCCCATTGCGCCGAGAACAGATTCACCAGCCCGCCGCCGATCGAAACGCCCAGCCCGATCGCCAGCATCTGCACCATCGAAAAGAGGCTGTTGCCGCTGCCGGCATCTTCATGCGAGAGGCCTTTGAGCGTAACGCTGTTCATCGCCGCGAATTGCATGGAGTTGGCGCCGCCGAACACCGCCAGAATCACGATCTCGACGATGAGCGGCGTACCACGCGTAATCAATGCGAACGCAACGATCGCCGACCCCACGATTACCGTGTTGACGAGCAGGAACGTGTCATAGCCATAGCGGCGCACGAGCGGCGCAATCCAGCGTTTTGTGAGGGTGCCGGCAAGTGCGGCAGGCAGCATCATCAGGCCGGAATGCAGCGGGGTGTAGCCGAGCTGCAATTGCAGCAGCAGTGGCACGAGGAACGGTACGGCGCTCGAGCCGACGCGGCATACCAGGTTGCCGATCAGACCGACGCTGAAATTCGGTTCGCTAAAGAGCGAGAGTTTGAAGAGCGGATTGTTGCGGCGCTTTGCGTGCGGAATGTAGGCAAGCGCGCTGACCACAGCGAGCGCGAAGAGACCCGCCGACCATGCTGCGCGGTGCGTGTCGACCGGCGCGTCGACGGCTACCGAAAACGCGATCATGCACAGCGACAGCAGCCCACAGCCGACGAAGTCGAATGGCGGCGCCTGAGTTTCGCCATGCGCCGGCAAAAATCGCTGCACCGCGTAGAGACCTAACGCGCCGATCGGCACATTGATGAGAAAGATCCAGTGCCATGTGATGGCCTGAACGAACCAGCCGCCGAGCGTCGGCCCGGCGATCGGCCCCAACTGGCCGGCAATCGAAATGAACGCGAGCGCCGACACGTATTGCTCGCTCGAGACGCTGCGCAGGACGGCGAGCCTTCCGATCGGCAGCAGCATCGAGCCGCCCAGCCCTTGCAGGACCCGCGCCATCACCAGTTGGCCGAGCGTATGCGCGCTCGCGCAGCAGATCGACCCGAGCACGAATATGAGAATTGCCACGAAATAGACGCGCCGTGTGCCGAAACGGTCGGCGAGCCAGCCCGACGCGGGGGTGAGCATGGCCATGGTCAGCGTGTAAGCGACCACGATCGGTTGCATCGCGAGCGGCGCGACGTGCAGGCTGTTCGCAATCGACGGCAACGCGGTGTTGACGATCGTCGTGTCGAGCGACTGCATGAAAAAGCCGGCGGCGACTATCCAGAGCAGCGCGGTCTGGGCGGAATCCTTGTTCATATTCAAATGGCTGCGGAGGCGGCGGGATGGATAGACCAGCGGTCCGTGCTCGAAGCAATCGTTGGCGGGATTCCGTCATCATATTGACATCGTCGTCAATCGGGAACCCCACTAAAGACGCTGACTGTTATCGACTTTGCCGATAACCAGGACCACAATGACGCATGCTCAATCCCATCTGGCTCAAGACCTTCACAACAGTCGCAGCCTGCCATAGCTTCACCGAGGCGGGGCGGCAACTCGATCTCACGCAGTCGAGCGTCAGCGAACATATCCGCCGGCTCGAACAGAGCGTCGGGCGGCGCCTGTTCGTGCGCGACACCCATTCGCTCGCGATGACCCCGGACGGCGAGGCCATGCTCGCGCACGCCAGCGTGATCCTGCAAGCACTCGCACGAGCCGAGTCGCAGTTTCGCGCGCCGCGTCTGAAAGGGCGCGTGCGGCTCGGTTCATCGGACGACGTCGCGCTTGGGCCGCTGCCCACGGTGCTGGCGGCGTTTCGCAACGCGCATCCCGATGTCGAGCTGGAAATCACGATCGGTATGACCGGCAAGCTGTATGAGTTGCTGGACGCCGGCTCGATCGATTTGCTGGTCGGTAAGCGGCGTCTGGGCGACCGCCGCGGCGTGCCGCTTTTCACCGGGCGGCTGGAGTGGCTGGCGCGCACCGGCACGCTGGTCGACCTCAGCCAGCCGTTGCCGCTGATTCTGGTCGCCGAGCCGAGCGTGACGCGAGCCGTTGTGCTCGATGCGCTCGCCGAAGCCGGTTTCAGCTGGCAGGTGGTCTGCACGAGCAGCAGTCACGCGGGTTGTATTGCGGCCGCGCGCGGCGGGCTCGGCATCACGGTTCGTCCGCAGTATCTGGCCGCGCGGGGTCTGACGCCGCCGCTCAACGCGGCCAGTTTGCCGACGCTGCCCTCGGTGGAATTCATCGCGCTGGCCGCCAAACGGCTGAGCCGTCCGGCGGGCACGTTGCTGCAATTGCTGCACGACAGCGATTTGCGCGGTTCGTGGATTGGTGAATGAAGCCGCGCGGGCGGCGCCTGAGTGGGTGGCGCGACCCGAGGCGCTGTTCCACTTAAGCAGGCAAGGTTGCCGCTAACGCATCGAACTCCGCGCCCCACGCTGCGCGCCATGCGTGGCGCGTCGCTTCGTCGATCCATGCGCCGTCGATGCCGTTCAGCATGAACTGCCGCAACTCGGCGATGCTGAAGCCGAAGTGGCTATGCATCAATTGCCATGCTTCGCTCGGCGTCACTTTGTGCAGCGTCGGGTCGTCGGTGTTCGGGTGAATTTTCAGGCCCAGGCCCGGCATGCGCCGCATCGGATGCTGTTCGGCCCAGACTTCGGGGGCAAGCGTGCGCAAATAGTAGGAGTTGGTCGGCACCACCGTGAACACGATGCCGCGCTCCGCGTATTGAGCGGCCAACTGCGGGTTGTCGACGATCGTATAGCCATGATCGATCCGGTCGCATTGCAGCAGGTCGACGGCCGTCTCGACATTGCGCCACGGCATGCCGAATTCGCCTGCATGCGCGGTGGTTTTGAAGCCGGCGTTGCGCGCATTGCGGTACGCCTTCCAGAACAACTCAGGCGGCCTGTCGTTCTCGCGGTAGTCGATGCCGAGGCCCGCCACCTCCTTTGCGCGATGCGCGCACATCCAGTCGACCAGCGCGATCGCTTCGTCGGGATCGGCTTCGCGGTCGATGCTCGGGATCAGTCGCGCGCTGATGCCGAAGTCGCGCGCGGCGTCGCGAATCGCGGTGACAATGGCCGCTTGCGCATCCGCATAGGGAATCTTCGAAACGCGCACAGTGCCGGTAGGATTCCAGAAGAATTCACTATGACGCACCTGGTGCGCAGCGGCATCGGCGAGATATTCGTAGGCGATGCGATGCAGGTCGTCTGCATGCGTGAGCAGATGCTCGTCGAGCGCGCGCAGCACACGCAGCACGCCGACGGGCTTTTCGCCGCGGGTATAGAACGCGTCGATCTCTTCGCGCTCGATCGGCGCGTTGCTCTTTTCGGCGAGCGCGATGAACGTCTCGTGACGCACCGCGCCCAGCAGGTGGCAATGCAACTCAACCTTCGGCAGGGCGGTGAAGAAGGCGCGATGCGCGTCGATGAGCGCAATGCCGAGGCGCGATGCGGGCACATTGCCCAATGTCTCTTTCATGTCGGTATGTTTTTCGGTAGTGCGTAAAACTCGACGCAAACTCAGTTTAGTACGAATGCAGAATGAAAACGTGCAACTGCGTTAGGTAACCAGGTGGGGTAACTAAGGTGAAGAACTCAATGCGGCCTAACCACGGTATAGAAGTAATAGCCGAGCGGCACGGCCAGCACATAGAGGCCCCACGGTACGTCACGGAAACGTCCGACGAGCAGCTTGACGAGAACATAGCAGAGCAGGCCGCCCGCGATGCCGGTGCCGAAACTGTTCGACATCAGCGTGAGCAGCACCATCGAAAGAACGGGCAGCGAGTCGCTGAAATCGTCGAAATGCGTGTGGCGAATCGTGCTGAACATCGACAGCCCGATCAGGATCAACGCCGGGGCGGTCGCTTCTTTCGGAATGGCCAGAGCGAGCGGCACGAACAACAGCATCAGTGCGAACATCGCGGCCGCGGCGAGCGAGGAGAGGCCGGTGCGCCCACCCGCTTCAACGCCTGCCGCGGATTCCACCAGCGCGGTGAGCGCCGGAATGCCGAACACCGGACCGAGCGTCGCGGCAACCGAATCGACGAGAAACGGGCGGTTGATGTTTGGCAGATTCGCGTTTTCGTCGAGCAGATCCGCTTTGGCGCCGACCGCGAGCGTGGTACCGAGCGTCGAGAAAAACTCCGCCGCGAAGAACACGAACAGATACGGAATCGCGGCCACACTCAAGGCGCTCGCAATGTCGAGCTTGAACGCGATCGGCGCGATGCTATGCGGCCACGACAGAAACGACGCGGGCATATGCGTGACGCCAAGCGGCACACCGGCGCCAGCCGCAATCAGGATCGCCCACAAGATTGCGCCGGGCACGCGGCGGCCCTGCAGCACGACAGCCGCGCCGAGGCCGATCAATGCCACCAGCGTGCCGGGCCGCGAAAAATCGCCGAGCGCGAGTGCATTGGTCTTCGCGTTGGCGATCACCATCCCGGCGTTACGGAAGCCGAGCACCGCGATGAACAAACCGATCGAGGCCCCGAGCCCGAGCTTGATCTGCGCTGGAATCAAGCGCACCACGAGGCTGCGCGCGCCCACCAGGGTCAGGATCAGGAACAGCACACCGGACACGAACGCAATGCCCAGGCCCGTTTGCCATGCGACGTGCTCGCCCGCTAGCGTAATGCCGAGAATCACCGAACCGCCGATGCCGGGCCCCACCAGAAACGGCAGATTTGCATACAGCGCCATCAGCACCGTGCTCAGCACGAACACGAGAATCGTCGCTGTAGTCGCCGCGCCGCGATCCATGCCGCCCGCCGACAGCAGCGACGGAATCACCACCAGCAAATAGGCGGCCGCGAGAAACGACGTGATGCCGGCGATCGTTTCGATACGCACGCTGGTCTTGCGCTCAGCGAGCGCGAAACGCCGTTCGAGCCAGCCGCCACGCGTGACGTGTGCCGGGTTGTTGGTCTTCGGCATTGAAAATTCGTTGTTGATCAATTGGTTCATCCTGTAACCACGCCATTTATACTGCTGCGCATTGTGTCGATGTATTGCTCTCCATGACCGACCGTTCGTCCCTGCTGCCCGCGCTCACACTGCGGCAAATCCAGTACTTCGTCACGCTCGCGCATGCACGCAGCTTCACGCAGGCCGCGCAGTCGCTCGCCTTGACGCAGCCTGCGCTGACGGCGGCGATCCGGCAGATCGAGTTCCTGCTCGGCGGCCCGCTGTTCGCGCGCTCGGCGCATCGGCTGACGCTCACGCATGCGGGCGCCAGCGTTCTGCCGCTCGCTGAGCGCCTGCTCAATCAGGCGCGCGGCACCTTCGACGATATGGCGAGCACCTTCGCCGAACGCGTGCAGACGGTGCGCATCGGGCTGATTCCATCGGCTGCGGCGCGCCTGTTGCCGGCGCTCACCTCGTTGCGCGCACAACAACCGTCGCTGCGCTTCACGCTGAACGACATGCCGAACACGGCCTTGATCGATGCCGTGCGCCAGGGCGCGGCCGATTTCGGCGTCGGTGTGCACGAGCCCGATGCGGCCGCGGCGGACAGCGACGGCGAAGCCGCGTTGCGCTACCAGGATCTGTTCGAGGATCAGATCCTGGTGGTGGTGCGGCGCGACGATCCGCTCGCGCAGAAGAAGAGCCTTGCGTGGGCAAAGCTGGTGGGCCGCGATCTGGCGGTGTTCGTGCGCGGCAGCGTCAGCGACGCGCTGCAGCGTACCGGGGGCGCCGAAGGTTTGCAGCTGACGGTCGCGTACCGCGTCGAGTACACCGAGCCTTTGTACGAACTCGTACGCAACCGTCTGGCGATTGCGGTGCTGCCCAGTCTCTACACCATGCATCTGCACGACACGGAACTGGTCGCATTGCGCCTCGACAAGCCGCGCGTCACCCGTTCGATCGCACTCATTTCGCTCGCCGGCGGCGATCGCGGCCCGCACGTGCGTGCTTGCCGCGAGTGGATCGCCGCGCATATCTGACGACGCAAGGCGCACTGCATGCATGGCCGCTGTCGAGCCCTTTACGGGTTCAAGGGTTTGCCGGCTCACGGCAACGTAGCGAGCCGTGCGCGCAAGGCGGCATAAAAACCGTCCGCGTCGACTTCGGTGATCCAGGTCGCGTTCGGCTTACGGCCGCTGTGTCCGCTCCAGTCCACCACGGTTTCACCGAGCGTCCATTCGCCGACGGTCTCGATCATTACGTTGACCTCGCGTCCTTTGAATAGCGACGGCTCGATCAGGTAGCCGGTCGCGCAGGGGTCGTACATCGGCGCTTCTTCAACGCCCCGGCGTCCCTTCTGATACGCGACTTCCGCGGCCATGATGTCGGCGGCCATCGTGCCGCAACGATTGCCGAGCGCGCGAATCGGCGCGATCCGTGCCGGCGTGATCGGCGCTTTCACGGCGACGTCGCGCGGCAGCACGACGATCGGCACGCCGCTCGCAAACACGACTTGCGCAGCCTGCGGATCGACGTAGATATTGAATTCGGCCGCGGGCGTGATGTTGCCGCGTTCAAAGAAGGCGCCGCCCATCAGCACGATTTCGCGGATGCCGTTGCGAATCTCCGGCGCTTCGGTGAACGCGGTGGCGAGGTTGGTCAACGGCCCGGTCGCGCACAGCGTCACGCTATGCGGCGGCGCCGCGCGCAAGGTGTCGATCAGAAAGGCAACTGCGTGCTGCGGCGCGAGAGGCGCTAGCGGTTCATGTAACGGCACGCCTTCGAGACCGGTCTTGCCGTGCACGTTGGCGGCTGTGACCAGCTCGCGCGTGAGCGGACGAGGGCAGCCCGCGTACACCGGCAGCGATTGCGTGCGCTCGGCCCAGTCACGCACTATGCGGGCGTTGCGCTCGGTGAGATTGAGCGGCACGTTGCCCGCGACCGTCGTGATCGCGCGCACATCGAGCCGGTCGCTCGCGCCGAGGGCGAACAGGATGGCAATCGCGTCATCCTGACCGGGATCGCAATCGATGATCACACTGCGACGAGCGCCGCTTTGCAAAGCGGTGTCGGTCGACGAGGACGTGCCACTTGCCGCGTTAGCGGTGTCGGCAACACCTGTTGCCGCGCCTGCAAACATCGGCCACGCCGACGCACCCGCAGCCAGTCCCATGGCCGTGCGCAAAAACGCGCGCCGGTCTTGTGTTGGATCGAAGGAGTTCATCATCGTCAGAACACGTGGCGCATGCCGACTGTCGCGATCATTTGGCGTATGCCGGTGGATCGAGCGTAGGCGAAAATCTGCGCGTGTTGCGCGTCGCCAGCGGCTTGCTGCGCGATCACCGTCAGCGCGACGTCGGTGCGTTTCGACAGGAAATAGTCGGCTTGCAGATTGACCTGATGCCATTTGGGGCTCGTGTTGATCACATCGTATTTGCCGTCCGTGAAGGCATACGCTGCGCCGAGAATGAACGCAGGGCTCACGTGGTAGTTCAGGTTCAGGTTGTAGTTCTGCAAATGCAGATGCGAACCGTCGAGATAATCGTAGCGGACATCGGTGAAGAGCGCTGCAAATTGCGCGGGACCGACCGTATAGAAGCCGCCTGTGCCGAAGATGCGCTGCTTGCTCGCATACGCGGCCGGATGCAGCGCGCTCTTCGCGAAGATCAGAAGCGACGACGCGTAGTCGTTCGAAATCGCGCCGTCCGGATTGGTCGCGCTAAACGGGTTGTTGTACTGGGCGTAGACCACGCTCCACTTGAGCGGGCCGTTCTCGTAACCGGCACCGAAGCTGTACGCATTGTTGTTGGCGAAACCGGTGGCATTGCTGAAACCGTATTCGGCTGTGGCCTTCAGGCCGCGATAGTCGGGTGTCACGTACTTCACCGCGTTTTGCACGCGGATGTCGTTATAGCCGTTGTCGTTGTCGCCGATGTTCACGCCATTGCTCGCGATGATCACCGGGCCGACGTAGTCGTGCACCGTGTCGTACTGACGGCCGAAGGTCAACGTACCGAACGTCTTGCTGGCGAGCCCCACGAACGCCTGCCGGCCGAATTCGCGGCCGTTTTGCGATGCCGTGCCGGTCATCACGTTAAAGCCGTTTTCCAACTGGAAGATCGCGGTCGTGCCGCCGCCCAGATCTTCCACGCCCTTCAGACCCCAGCGCGGATTCTGGTTGGTCCCCGAGAGTGCCTGCCACGCGTTCTTGCCGCCCTGATTCGTCGCATAGCCGACGCCCGCCGAAATCAGGCCATACAGCGTCACGCTGCTTTGTGCATGGGCGGCGCTGGAAAGCGCGCCGGCAATCGCGAGAGGGGCGAACTTGAGTAGTTTCATCGTGGTCCAGTAGCGGGAAAGGAGGGCGCCGAGCGTAGGGCGCATTCGAACTGGGCTCGACTATACGAAGTCGTCGGCTATAAAAATAATGTTGTTTTCTTATAGTTCCATAAATTGAATCTATTCAATGAGGCCTCCGTCGACCACCGGCGAAACATGGTTTACGGGCTTGTTGCGCGTTTGCCGCGCCTCGCAAATTTAATTTTTTCGCGCCAGTGCGAATCGCCATACTTTCCATATACGGGTAGATGTTCCATATAAGAAACAAAAACGACAAAAACCACGATGACCAAGAACCTGACCATCAATCTGAGGATCGCGATCACCATCGCGTTTCTCGGCGGGCTGCTGATTGCCACCGGCGCGCTCGGCATCCTCGGGATGGACGAAAGCAACGCGGCGCAGCGTGACGCTTATACGGTGCATTTCGCTTCAGTTGTGGCGCTCGGCAAATCGGGCACGGCGATGTCACGCGCGCGCTTCGGACTCGACTGGGCGATGAGCAATCCGCATTCGCCGCAACTGGGCGCGCAACTCGACCGTGCCCGCATGCTGCTGGCCGATTCCGACAAGTGGTGGAACAGCTTCCGCGATCTGCCGAAAACGCCCGAACTTCAACGTCTCACCGACGATCTCGACGCAAAGCGCACCGCCGTGCGGCGCGACGGCATCGACAAGCTGGTCGATGCGATCCGCACGGGCGACGCGAGCTGGATGGACGAAAGCCGCGCGAATCACCTGATCGGCCTTTACACGGCGATGAATACGAGCCAGAGCGCGCTGGAGGACTATCTGAGCCAGCAGGCGAGCGACGCGAACGAGCGCTCGGCCACGCTGTTTCACACGCTCCTGGTTGCGTGTATCGGCAGCATTCTGGTGGGTCTGACGGTGGCGTTCATCAGTTGGCGCACGTTGCGTCGCGCGATCATGGGACCGCTGAACGATGCGTTGCGCCAGTTCGATGCCATCGCCGCCGGCGAGTTGACCACGCACGTGCCGATCCGTTCGAATGACGAAATGGCGACGCTGCTGCGCGGCGTTGCGTCCATGCAGGACAAGCTCGGCGCGACCGTCACCACTGTACGCGCCGGTTCGCATTCGATCGCTTCATCGACGCAGCAGATCGCCGCGGGCAATCTCGATCTGTCGCAACGCACGGAGGAGCAGGCGGCGTCGCTGGAAGAAACCGCGGCGGCGATGGAACAGCTCACGTCGACCGTGCAATTGAATGGCCGCGCGTGGACGCAGTTCGGTCGGCAGCATGGTTGAGACGATGCGCTTGATTCACGCGGGTTCATCGAAGATGACCGGCATCATTACCGCGATTGAAGGCATCGCCTTTCAGACCAATATTCTTGCGCTCAACGCGGCCGTCGAAGCCGCCCGCGCGGGTGAAGAAGGACGCGGCTTCGCCGTGGTGGCGGGCGAGGTGCGCAGTCTCGCTCAACGTTCAGCAGCGGCCGCGAAGGAAATCGGCGCGCTGATCGCGGAGTCGACTTCGCGTGTCGAGAGCGGCGCCGGGCTCGTCAATGAAGCGGGCGATACGATGCAGGAAATCGAAGCGGCAATCGGGCGCGTCGCGCGGATTGTTGGCGAGATTGCGGCTGCTTCCAAAGAGCAGAGCGAGGGCGTCAGGCAAGTAAGTCTCGCTGTCACGCAGATGGATGAGGTCACGCAGCATAATGCTGCGCTGGTCGAGGAGAGCGCGGCGACCGCGAACTCGCTGGCGGATCAGGCGCGGCAATTGAGCGAATTGACCGCGGCCTTTAAAGTCGACCGCGATACGGCAGTTTCTGAGCCGGTGTTTTAAGTTGAGATTGCGCTGAATGGTGCCATTCAGCGCTTAGGATCGCCAGGCACATGTCCATGCAACACCAGGGCATGTGCCTTGATTCAGGAAGATGTCAGCAACCCAAGCGTCCTTACCGCTTGTAATGGCATCGTTGCCGGGCTTCGGGCGATTCTGTATGGTGGATCATCGACCTACCCGACGAGATCCCGAATGACGCACGCCGCAGACCCGCTTTCGCAGCCGCTTTCGCAACCGATCTGCTCCGATGTACTGATCGTCGGCGCCGGCCCCGTGGGCCTCTTTGCCGCTTTCGAAGCGGGCGTGATCGGCCTGTCATGCCAGATCGTCGATGGGCTCGGCAAGGTGGGCGGGCAGTGCATTGAGCTCTATCCGGACAAGCCGATCTACGACATTCCCGCGATTCCCTCGTGTACCGCGCGCGAGCTGGTCGAGCGTTTGATGGTGCAATGCAAGCCGTTCGATGTGCCGATCCATCTCGAGCAGCGGGTCGAGTCGGTCGAGCAGCGCGACGATGGGCGCTGGACCGTGCGCACCGATCGCGGCCTCGTGTTCGACGTGGCGGCAATTCTGCTTGCCGCCGGCAATGGCGCGTTCGTCCCGCAAAAACTGACGCTTGCCGAAGCCGTGCCGCTGGAGTCGCGTCACGTGCACTACAGCGTGCCACGTCTCGCCGATTTCGCCGGCAAGACGGTAGTGGTCGCCGGCGGCGGCGATTCCGCGCTCGACTGGGCGCTGGCATTGCGCAAGGTCGCGCGGCGCGTGACGCTGGTGCATCGGCGCAAGGGCTTCAGTGCGGCGGATTCGAGCGTCGAGTCGATGCGGCGGGCGGTCGAGGCAGGGGAGATGGATTTTGTGGTCGGCGCGATTTCGGGGCTCAACGTCGAGGACGATGCGTTGAAATCGATCTCGCTGCGGCATATCGAAGGCGAAACACAACTCGACACCGAGCACCTCGTCGTGCTGTACGGATTGGTCGCCGATCTTGGGCCGATCGCGCAGTGGAATCTATCGATCCACGGCGGCCGCGTCGACGTGGATACGTCTAACTACGAAAGCTCGCGGCCCGGCATTTTCGCGGTCGGCGACATCGCCAACTATCCGAACAAGCAGAAGCTGATTCTGTCCGGTTTTCACGAGGCGTCGTTAGCGCTGCGCAAGGCGTACGCCTACGCCTATCCGGAGAAAAAGCGGGTGCATGTCCATTCCAGTTACGACGCGAAGCTGGCGGAAAAGATCGGCGCGGCAGGGTGAGCGTGCTCTGTAAGAAGGCCTGAGAAGGCCGGTCTTTACCCTCGCCCGCCTCGCGAGATATCTTCCCCGGCGCGATGCGGCATGCGCAATGTGACCGGAATTGAAGCGAACGAACACAAACCCACCACCAGAAACGCAGGCCAGAAATCCGACCACATGATGCTCAGATGTCCGTGCAACACACGCGAAATCTGCAGCACGATACCGCCCACCGTCACGCCCAGGCCGAGCGACATCTGCTGCACGACGCTGCCGAGACTCGTCGCGCGCCCCACGTCGCGGCTGGCGATTTCCGCGTAAGTCAGCGAGTTGAGGCTCGTGAATTGCAGCGCGGGGAAGAAGCCGCCGAGCAACACGACGAACCAGATAATCCAGGTCGGCGTGCCAGGGAAAAACAGCCCGCACGCCGCGATTGATATCCCTGACAACGCCGCGTTCACCACCAGCACCGAACGGAAGCCGAAGCGATGCAGCACGCGCGAGGCGAACGTGCGCATGAACATGCCGCCGAACGCGGACGCGCAGGTGATCAGGCCGGATTCGAACGCGCTCATGCCGTGTCCTTCCTGCAGCATCAGCGGCAGCAGAAAGGGCAACGCACCGAGGCCGATGCGAAACAGCGATCCGCCAAGCACACTCGCCTGGAAAGTCGGCACTTTGAAAAAGCGCAGATCGAGCAGCGGGAGTGTGACGCGCTGAGCGTACGCGACGTAGCCCAGCAGCAGAACCGCGCCGCTTGCGCACATGCCGAACGCGTCCCGATTCGAAATGAGTTCGCCGCCGACTAGCGACAGTCCGAGCAGAAGCAGCACCGCGCCGGCCGCCGACAGAAAAAAACCGATCCAGTCGAGCGGCCCGGGGTCCGGTTCGCGCGTGTTGGCGATATGCCGGTTGGTCAGATAGATACCGAGAATGCCGATCGGCACATTGATGAAGAAGATCAGACGCCAGTGCAGATAAGTGGTGATGAAGCCGCCGAGCAGTGGCCCGGCTGCCGGTCCGAGCAGTGCAGGGACGCTCAGATAGTTCATCGCGCGGATGAACTGGGACTTGTGGACCACACGGAAGATGATGATCCGCCCGACCGGCACCATCATCGCGCCGCCGACGCCTTGCACGAAACGGGCGAGGGTGAAGGTGGCCAACGAGTTCGACGCGGCGCACAAGAGCGAGCCGGTCACGAAGATGCCGATTGCGGTGCGGAAAATCGTGCGGGCGCCGAAGCGGTCCGCGAGCCAGCCGCATACCGGGATAAAGACGCCAAGACCAAGCACATAGCTCGTCACCGCGATTTTCAGCGTGACCGGATCGCGCCCGAAGTCGCGCGCCATGGCGGGCAAGGCGGTGACGATCACATTCGCATCGACGCTTTCCATGAACATCGCGCATGCGACGATGAGAGGCGCAATCAGGGGTTTCTGGGCGACGGTCATGAGAGACGGGCGGTCTGCGGCGGAAGGTCGCAGGCAAAGGGGGCATTATTGCACCTGTACGGTGCGGATGGTTAATAGCGCACCGCCTGATGCCGCCCCTTTTCGAGATTACCCGGATCGCTGAAGTGACCGTCGAACAACATGCCGGCGACATTATTGATATCTGTTGCGGTGCGGCATGGGATCGCTATAATCGGGTTATTGCCTAGGTATAAACCCTATATAGGAGTCCGCCATGAACACCGCTTCCAACGTCGCTACCGTCCGTACTGCACCCGCCGCTAACAACTCGTGGCTGGGCAAGCTCCGCGCACTGGCTCTGCATGCGCTCAACCTGCATCTGCAAAACTGCGCTGTGCTTGCCGAAGCGCATCGCCGCCCGCAGTAAGCGTTCGAGCAACGGTCGGTATCGATCGTATCTTTTACTGGCCCGGAATCTCGAACACCAGACAGGTCGTCGTGGCATGCGCGTAAAGCGTGCCGTCGGGGCCGACAAGGCGAGCTTCCGCCGTCGCCAGTTGCCGTCCGCAATGAATCACCTTGCCCTCGGCACGCACGCGTTGCACGCGCGGCGTCACGGCTTTCACGTAATTCACGCTCAGCTCGGCGGTGGTGTAGCCACGGCCCGGCGGCATCATCGTGTGCACCGAGCAGCCTAGCGCGGAATCGAGCAGGGTGGCGATCCAGCCGCCGTGCACGGTGCCCAGTGGATTCAGATGCTGCGCGAGCGGGGTGCCCTGAAACACCGCGCGCCCCGCACTGACTTCGACGATCGTAAAGTCGAGTGTGCGCGCGATCGCGGCGTAGGGCAGTTCTGCGTTCATCATCGCCTGCATGACTTCCAGGCCGGTCTTGCCCGCCACCTGTTCGGGGCTTGCGACGCCGGGACCCGGTCCGGCGTTAAGTGTCGCCAATACTTCCTGCTCGCGTGCGAGCCAGCGTTCGAGTTGATTTTCGTTCGTCAATCCGTGTCTCCTGTCCTGAGGGAAGCGTGCTTCGGAATCGATGCATCGTCATCGATTAGAGCATCAAACCGCTTCATGGCGCTGGAGGGCTGCCTCTGGATTGCCGGCACGCGAAGCGAAAAAAACTTGATGGAGCGAATCAGCCTTTAAATCGGTGCGCGACCGGGCGATATCGACGCCATGTCGAATCTTCGTCTCGCGATCTTCAATAAGCGTTTAAAATCCTGCCCCTTGCCGAGCGCAGCGGTTCTCACCAGCGCGGCAAGCCAATCGGCAATATCGACCGTTTTATCGGCGCATGTTGCTCCGTCACGCCGCGAAGCGCGTTCAGCTTCAATCACCGGCCCAGGTTAAAACCCGACGAATTGACTGACATTGGCTGACACTGTCAACCTTTTTCACACTTTGCCGTTATCCATTTGTAATCGCCGAAGCAAGGCGACGCCGTGGCAGACGACCCGTCGCCGCGACAGCTCTACGCAAGGCCCGCATTGACCATGTTCCACCGATATAACAATAATTTCGACCGGCTAGGCGCGATGTTCGACCGTGTATCGAAGGCGCTTGGCAAACGGAGCATCCTCTCGCCCGTGCTCGCACTCGTCATTTGCGGGCTGCTGCTGGTCGTCTTGCAACATCTCTCGCAAGCCGTCGACTATCGCTCGGTCATGCGCCAACTGCGGCATCTGACGGCGGGCGAGTGGGCCGCGGCGCTCGGCGCGACTGCGCTCAGCTACATCGCGCTGGTCGGCCGCGACGCGGTCGGCTTGCGCTACCTCGGCGCCACGGTGCCGCGCGCGGCGCTGTGGATCGGCGCGACCGCGGGCTCCGCGCTCGGCAATGCGACCGGCTTCGGCGCTTTGACAGGCGGCGCCGTGCGTGCGCGCGTCTACGGGGTGTCGAACGTCACGCCCGCACAGATCGGCCGCATGACCGTGTTCACGAGCGTTTCACTGGCGCTCGCACTGGTGCTGATGACAGCGCTCGGCATGGTGTGCCTCGCCGACCCGCTCGCGACGATGCTGCATCTCCCGCCGCTCACGCTGCGTTGGAGCGGCGCTGCGCTGCTCGCCGCGCTCGGACTCGCGGCGGCCGCCTGCCGCCGCGAAACGCGCCCGATCCGCACGCGCTGGCAGTGGCTGTCGTTCGATATCCCGGCGCGCCGCGACCTGCTCGCGCAAGTGGCCCTCGCCGTACTCGACGTGGTGGCCGCGGGCCTCGCGTTGTGGGCGCTGCTGCCGCATGCGGATGTGAGCTTCGTGACCTTCATCACCGTCTATGCCGCCGCGATGCTGCTCGGCATGATCGGCCACACGCCGGGCGGCGTCGGCGTGTTCGAAGCCGCGATGGTGTTCACGCTGAACGGCAGCGTGCAAACGCATCAGATGGTCGCGGCGCTGCTCGCTTATCGCGCGATTTACTTCGGCGTCCCGCTGATCGTCTCGGCGGCACTGCTCGCCGGCTTCGAAGGCCGCGCGCTGAAAAGCCGTTTGCCGCTGCGGCACGCGGCAGGTGCATACAAACTCGCGCCGCTGTTTCTGAGCCTCGTGACTTTCGTGGTCGGCGGCATGCTGGTGATTTCCAGCGCGACGCCCGCGTTCTGGCAGCGCATCCTGATCCTGCGCGACGTGCTGCCGCTGTGGGTGCTCGAAAGCTCGCAGATGCTGTGCAGCGTGCTCGGCGTGCTGCTGTTGTTCGTCGCGCGCGGTTTGCTGCGGCGTCTGGATGCCGCGTGGTGGATGACCTTGCTGCTGGCGGTGCTGAGCCTCGCACTGTCGTTGACCAAAGGTCTTGCATTCGTGGAAGCAGGCGTGCTCGGCATGCTGATCGCGCTGCTGCTGTCCACACGCCGCCGTTTCAACCGTCATTCGTCGCTGTTTGCCGAGCGCTTTACGGCGGGCTGGCTGGTGTCGGTGGCGATGGTGCTCGCGCTCGCCGTGTGGGTGATGCTGTTTGCGTTCCGGGACGTGCCATATACACGCGACCTGTGGTGGCAATTCGCTTTCGACGAACGCGCACCGCGTGCGTTGCGCGCGACGCTGGCCGCCAGCCTGTTCGCCGCCACGTTCTCTTTCTGGCAGTTGCTGCGGCCCGCAGCGGGCCGTTTCGTGATGCCCGCTCCGCAAGATCTGCAAGACGCGGCGCGCATCGTGCGGGCGCAGGAGCGTAGCGACGCCGGTCTCGCGCTGATGGGCGATAAGAGCTTCCTCTTTTCCGAATCGCGCGAAGCGTTCCTGATGTACGCGAAAAATGGCCGCACGTGGGCCGCGCTGCACGATCCGGTCGGTCCGCGCGAGGAGTGGGCCGGCTTGATCAGCAAGTTCGTCGCGCTCGCGCACGCGCATGGTGGCCGCGCGGCGTTCTATCAGGTGCGCGCCAACGCCTTGCCGCTCTATCTCGATGCCGGCCTCACGTTGATGAAGCTCGGCGAAGAGGCCCACGTAGTGCTCGACGATTTCGACCTGAAGGGCTCGCATCGCGCGCATCTTCGCTATGCGCTCAAACGTGGCGAGCGTGACGGCTTTACCGTCGAAGTGATCGATCAGGCTGACGTGCCGGCGTCGCTCGAAACGCTGCGCGAGATTTCCGACGGCTGGCTCGATAGCCGCGACGCACGCGAAAAGAGCTTCTCTGTGGCCGCGTTTACCGACGAGTACCTCGCCGCGCAATCCGTGATGCTGGTGCGCCAGAACGGCGAGCCGGCCGCGTTTGTGACCTTCATGACGACCGACATGAACACTGAAGCGACTGTTGGCGTGATGCGTCACGTGGAAGGCGCGTCGCCGTATGCGATGGAATATCTGTTCACCCAACTGGCGCTGCATCTGAAGCAGGCGGGTTTCCGCTCGCTCAGTCTCGGCATCGCGCCGCTCTCCGGCATGCAGCCGACACCGCTCGCATCGCGCTGGCATCGGCTGGCGGGCATCGTGTGGCGCTTCGGCGGCCGCTTTTATAACTTCCGCGGACTGCGTGCTTTCAAGAGCAAGTTCCAGCCGCATTGGGAGCCGCGCTATCTCGCGGCGTCGGGTTCGGTGGGCGTGTTCTTCACGCTCGCGGACCTGTCATTGCTGGCAGGAGGCCGGCGTTCATGACATTGCATCCGTTTTTCAGGCTCGCCGTTGCGGCGAGTCTCGTTGTTGGCAGCGCGGCCGCCTTTGCCGCAACCACCACCGTGTCCGGTGGCCGCTATGGCGACGTGACAGTTACGCAGCCGGTCGGCTCCTTGCGCGGCTTCGTGGTGCTCTATTCGCCGGCCACCGGCTGGAGTGCCGCCGATCAGCAAACCGCCGATGCGCTCGCCAAAGCCGGTGCGTTGACCGTCGGCGTAGATACGGCGCGCTATGCAGCCAATTTGAGCGCGAAAAAAGAAGCCTGCCATCAACTGGTGGGCGATGCTGAAGCCTTGAGTCATCAACTCGAACGGCAATCGCAATCGAGCCGCTATTTCGCGCCGATCGTCGCCGGTACGGGGCAGGGCGCGACGCTAGCGATGCATGTGCTCGACCAGGCGCCGTCGAATACGGTCGCCGGCGCGGTCTCGGTGGATGCCGAGCGCAATCTGGATCCGCGCTTTCAACCGTGCCCGCCGGACCCCACGATCATCCGCGACAAGGTGCCGGGCTTCGTCGAAAAGGCGACCCCTGGCAACGGTGATCGCACGCGACTCGTTGCGATGGTCACGCCGCATCTGCAGACGATGTCGACGAGCGATGACGACGTCTCCGATCTGCCGCTGATCGAATTGCCGGCGGCGCATCCGAACGGCTCGATGGCGATTGTGATTTCCGGCGACGGTGGCTGGCGCGATCTCGACAAGACCATCTCGCTCGCCTTGCAGAAAGACGGCGTTTCGGTGATCGGTATCGACAGCCTCCGTTATTTCTGGAGCGAAAGGACCCCGGCGCAGACGAGCCGCGATCTCGCACGCGTGATGCAAACCTATGGGGCGCGCTGGCACGTGGAGCATATTGCGCTCGTCGGCTATTCGTTCGGTGCCGACGTGATGCCGTTCGCCTATAACCGCCTGCCGGAAGCGCTGCGTGCGAAAGTGTCGCTGATTGCGCTGCTAGGCTTTGCACCCGACGCCGATTTCCAGATCCGTGTCGGCGGTTGGCTCGGCATGCCGGCGAGCGATAAGGCCTTGAAGGTGCAGCCCGAATTGACGCATGTGCCGCCCGCAATCGTGCAGTGCTTCTACGGTGAGAACGAGAAGGACACGTTGTGTCCGTCGCTGGCCAACACCGGCGTCACCGTGATTCGCACGTCGGGCGATCATCACTTCGGCCGTGACTACAACGCACTGGAGCGGCGCATTCTGGACGCCTTCAAAAAGCAAAGCGGCGTGCGCAATTAGTCCATCTGCGAGAAGCGCGTCGTCAGCAGCGGCGCGCGGCCCTCAGGCGACGCGGCTCGATGTAGCGAACGGGGATTGACAAAGCCCGTCAAGTCAACGAAGATCAACCGCATGAACTGCCTCGACATCCGTATTGCGCTGATTATTAGCACCATTCATCGAATGGTGGGTTAGCGTGCGTCTGATCGCAGTGACATTAACCCGCCCCACGAGGCGGGTTTTTTTATGTCCGCTTTCTGCCTGCCTCCTGGTGATCTCTCTGTTGACTTGTCCTTGCCGCACAGGAGCTTGCCTTGCCGTTACACGAACTCAATCAGCTTGCTGAAGCCGCTGACAACGTGGCGTTGCGCCACGATTACCTGAAGAAAACCCTGACCGCGCGCGTCTACGACGTGGCCCGCGAGACCGAACTCGAACGCGCGCCGAATCTGTCGGCCCGACTCTCCAATCCGGTTTATCTGAAGCGCGAGGACAACCAGCCGGTGTTCTCGTTCAAGGTGCGCGGCGCGTACAACAAGATGGCGCACATTCCGGCGGACGCGCTGCAGCGGGGCGTCATTACTGCGTCAGCGGGCAATCATGCGCAGGGCGTGGCGTTGTCGGCGGCCCGCATGGGGGTGAAGGCGATCATCGTTGTACCGGTGACGACCCCGCAGGTGAAGGTCGATGCGGTGCGCGCGCATGGCGGGGCGACGGTCGAGGTGGTGCAGTTCGGCGAGTCCTATAGTGATGCGTACGGGCATG
>NZ_WOEZ01000162.1 GCF_013177735.1 Paraburkholderia elongata
TTTCCAGCTTGCTGAGCTCGGCGTTTTTCTTCGCGCGGCGCGCCTTGCGGTCCGCCTTCTTTTGCGCCTTCATCTCTTGCTTCGACATCGCACTATCGGAGGCGCCGGCATCGGTTGTCGCTGCATGAGCTTGCAACATCGGAAGTGAGAGGAGACTCAAAGTCATACCTGCTGAAACAGCAAAAACAGACAGTTGCTTGAACTTCATACGTATCTCCGTATGGATGCGTTAGGCGACGTGAGACTGCTCACGGACCATTTGGATTAGTTCCTGAGAAGAACGTGTCTCTTCGCGTTGGAACGCCCGAACCGTAATCGATGGGGCGTCAACAGGGATACGGGGGTTAACCGCGATGAGGTGACACAGCATAACGCTGAAAGGCTCTTGCACATTTGCTTTGAGGCGCATTTTCCCTGATTTCACGAAAGAGATTCCCCCTTCTGCTCTTTGTTCGAGCGAATGGGGAATATACACTCGGGCAAAAATACACAAGCGCAGTTCAGGAGACGTGCCGCACGGAAATTATCGCCTTCCGCATAAGCGCACTCTTGTGCTTGCTATTTCTTCTCATTTTCTTCCCTGCGAGCGTCTGTGCGGCTCCACGTCATTCAGCAGTGTCGCGCTCGATGAAAGATAGACGGGCGCTCGGAAAGGTGAGTTCAGAAAATTGCGAGTGAGCGAAGAAATTGAGCACTCTCGATAGTAGGGAAGGTACGTAGTACAACTATATTAACGGAGATGGCAATGAAGAAACTTCTGTTCAGCGTGTTCGCATTGTCCGCGACGGCAACAGCCATGGCTCAGAGCAGCGTCACGTTATACGGCATCGTGGACAACGGTATCGTGTACGAGACGAATCAACCGAAGGGGCATGTATTCGGTGCGCAAAGTGGAGGCTGGGCGCAATCGAGATTCGGTCTCAAAGGCTCCGAGGACCTCGGCGGCGGCACTCACGCAATCTTCCAGCTCGAGTCCCGGCTCAACACGATGAACGGAAGCTTCGCGAACGGAAGTTTCTTCGAGGGACAGGCGACTGTGGGCCTCCAGAATGACACTTGGGGTCAAATTAAGTTGGGCAACATGGGCTCGGCTGAGATAAGTCAATACTCGGGCGATGTCGACCCACAGCAAACAAAGAAGTATGCGATTGGAACGCTGGTACGGGGCCGCATCTTCTCGCAGGCAGCGAACGGCGCGGAGTACCTGTCGCCGACGATTGCCGGTTTTACCCTGCAAGGCCAGTATGACTTGACGAATTCGCCGACGTGGAACGCCGGAAATCCTGGAAGCGCGCCTGGTCAACTCGGCACTTCTAGTGGACTCGGAAGCTCTCAGGGCCGCTCGGATGGTATCAAACTCTCCTACGCGAACAAGGGCCTTTTCTGGCAGGCGACCTATGACGAGGTTCGCGACGGAAACGGCCAATTCAGTAACGTGTACCTTGCTTCTCGCTCGATTCTCACGGGCTTGACGTACGCATTCGGTCCTGTGACTGCATACGTTGGCTACCAGCACCTGAGCGCTCCGGACGCGTCGAATGCGGGCTATTTCGGCACGGCGGCCCCGTCAGCGTTGCCGGCAGGAACGAGCCTCCCGACAACCGTCAATCATGAGTGGATTGGCGCGACCTGGCAGACGACGCCCGCGCTTGCTATTACCGGCGCCGTCTATCACGCAAATGCAAACAAAGGGAACGGGAACGCAACCCTCTACACATTGGGTGCGAACTATTCGCTGTCTAAGCGAACCCTCCTATACACGGAACTGGCGTACGTTAGAAACAGTTCGTCGTCTAACGTCGGCCTCGACAGTGGTCTGTATGGCGCGAACATCAACAACGACCCCACTAACGGAAGCGCGTCAAGTACCAACCCCAACTATGGCAAGAGCCAGTTTGGCGTCATTGCAGGGGTGGCGACGAGGTTCTGATGCTGCCGAGAGGTCCGAGTGACAACTTTCTCTTGGACCTCTCAGGAGCTGCGTCTGCGCTTGGATTGTTTCCGAGCAGACACCAGTGGTTCCGGCGAGTAAGCAACCAGGTGGGGCTTGCGGAGACAGAAGCGCGGTTGTGAGCGGTCGAATCAATCGCGGAAACGACTGGCGATGTGGTCCGGAATATTTTCTGGCGTCACGACCACGACCGAAGAAGATGACGCTACAGACGATGCTGGCAAGAGTTTGTGAAAGTGCATGACGTGATGACACGCGGAGCGCATGTCCTGTCGGAGGTCATGATGCAAGATTGCCTGAATCCTTCCAGCGCGTAGAAGCTGCACATTATCCCTGTCCAGGTCGTGACCGATGAAGCAGACCGGAGCTTGCTGTTGCGCTTCCAGCGCGCGAAGAATCGCGACATTACCTCCACCCATGGAGTACACGGCAGCGATGCGAGTATCGTCGTTGAGAACGCTTCGGACCCGCTCTTCAGTTGGCAAATCAATGCCATGTCCGCCGCTTGCATCAATCAGCTTGAGTTGGGGGTGGCGCTTGCGCAATGCTCGACGAAAGCTTATCTCGCGCTCTTCCTCGCCCCGAAAACGCTCGTCGCTCATCGTTATCAACACATTAGCCGGCTGGGGTCCCAGCAATAGGCCTAGAAGGTAGGCGGCAGTGGCGCCAGCGACGCGATTGTCGAGCCCGGCGTACGCGATGCGGCCTGATAGCGGTATGTCGGTGAAGACTGTGACGACGGGAAGCCGTGGCGCTGTAGGTCGCCGATTGCCTCAGCAATTTCAGGAACGTCGCGGGCCTTCAGGAAAACGCCGTGGCTTCCTCTTCGGGCGATGGAGCGAAGGGCCTCCACCACTTCTGAGGTCGTCATCGTCTCCTGCAGCAGAAAGCGCGGACGAACAACCGCCGGGTGCATTAACACGAGCTCGGCTTCGAGCGCGCTCTTTATTTCGTCACTGAACCGCGTCGGTGCTTCTACTACGACGTCAACCATGAGCTTCCGCCCTGTGTTTGCGAGGTTCAGCTCCTGTTTCTCAAGTTCTTTTATCGCCTGCTCAACCCGATTGCGAGTGTGCTCCCGGACGTTAGCGCGTCCGTTCAGCACCCTATCAACAGTCGCCACTCCAAGCCCTGCCTGAAGGGCAATTTCCTTAATCAAGAAGCGGTGAGCCAATCCGACCCTCCTTCATTGATAGTTTTTTGATGTGTTTATGATAATTCGATTTGTGCTTTGCAAGCTATCCTACATGGAAAATAGGAGGCGCGAATGGACTACCAACGAGAAGACTATCTCGCTGAGCGAACTAATTGGTATCGCGAAGGCGACTGCAGCTTGAGTGATTTCGTGACAGTCCTCAACGCGGGTGGGGAGCGAGGGCTACGCTACGCTGCAAAGTCAGTTCAAGGGATTCCTGTATACGAATGCCGCGACCTGGAAGAAGTGGGCTCGTCTGAAACAGAAAGGCTTCAGCTACTGTCGGAGTGGGCTGGAGTCCTGCGAGATGGAGCGGGCGTCTTTGTGCTCAAGCACGCTTTTGCCGACACCGGGTGCGTAGATGAGGCGACGGTCATCTTCGAATCGATTATTGAAGCCGAGAAGAAGTCGGGCTCGAAGGCTGACCATTTCGCGAAAGCAGGCGCGAACGACCGTATCTGGAACGCGCAGGAAAAACTCTGCGTTGCGGCACCTGAGGTCTTCACCAGGTACTTTTCGAACCGGTGGCTGCCGGCGGCGGCCGAGGCATGGCTTGGCCCGTGCTTTCAGGTTACGTCCCAGGTCAATATTGTCAGACCCGGCGGAGAGGCACAGCAAGCTCATCGTGACTACCATCTGGGCTTTCAGTCAGCGGAGGTGGCAGCGTCTTTTCCAGCGCACGTGCATGGGATGTCGCCTTTTCTCACGCTACAAGGGGCCGTTGCGCACAGCGATATGCCTGTTGAGAGCGGCCCAACCAAGCTCCTGCCTTACTCGCAGCGATACGCTCAAGGCTATGTGGCTTGGCGTAGACCTGATTTCCGGGAATATTTCGAGAACAACTTCGTCCAGTTGCCGCTTGCCAAGGGCGATGCCATCTTCTTCAATCCGGCGCTATTTCACGCAGCCGGTTCGAACCGAACGTGCCACGTTCAGCGCATGGCAAACCTGCTTCAAATCTCGTCGGCTTATGGTCGGGCGATGGAAGTGGTGAATCGAACGCACATGTCCGAAACCCTATATCCCGTCCTTCGAGACCGGTTGAAGGCCGGCAACATAACTGAGTTTGAGGCGCTGTCGGTGATTGCCTCGTGCGCTGAAGGCTATTCGTTCCCAACAAACCTGGACAGGGACCCGCCTGCCAAGGGACTCGCGCCGGAGAGCCAAGGCCAGATGATGCTCCGAGCGCTTCGGGAGGACTGGGAGCCGGCCGAGTTTACGCGAGCCCTCGCAAAGCATGCCTGGCGTCACAGGAATGGCGAATCCGCCGAACTGATAGATTGTTGATGTGTTTTTGTGGATAAAAGATAGAGCCGCGGCACTATCATGATGCTGGCGCGACACACAAAATGACTCAGCGAAGTCGCGCGTGCTCCCGCATTCGGCTCGGATGTGGGCGAACGAGGCGTAATGGTGCAAGGGCATGGACCAGTTCAAGGAACTACAACTGTTCGTCGAGGTGGCCGAGACGGGCAGCATCAGCCGGGCTGCGGAAGCTGTCGAGCTTTCCATCTCGGCGGCGAGTCGGTATTTAATCTCGTTGGAGGCGAGGCTTGGAATCCAACTGGTGCGCAGAACGACGCGCAACCTTTATCTGACTGAGGCCGGCGCCGAATTTCACCGGCGCTGTAAATCTATCCTCGCAGAGCTTGGCGAAGCAGAGGCCGTAATCAAAGAGGCAGTTGTGCGTCCAAGCGGCATCCTTCGCGTCACCGCCTCGTTATCGTTCTGCATGCTACACATCGCGCCGATGCTTCCTGATTTCACGGCGCGCTACCCCGACATCACAGTGGACGTGGTGGCGGCCAACCGTTACTGCGACATCATCGAGAACGGCATCGACGTCGCGATTCGTACGAAAGTCCTTGAGCCAGACAGCAACATCACGATTAGAAGACTGGCATCAACGCGCCGCATACTGGCCGCATCGCCCGGCTACATCGAGGCGAACGGGCGCCCTCGCTTCCCAGCGGAGCTCGCGAAGCACAGGTTGCTGAACTATCAACTCGCGGACAATCCACGCGAGCTCTCATTCACACGCGGTGGTGAGAACGTCGTTGTCAGAGTGAAGCCATTAGTGGAGTCGAATGATGGCCAGATACTGCGCATCGCCGCGTTAGACAACATGGGCATCCTCGTGCAGCCCAAGTACATCATCTACGATGACCTCAAGGCCGGCCGCCTTATCCCGGTGCTCGACGACTGGGACCTTCCACGGCTGACCATGAACATCGCGTTTCAGACCCGCTCCCATCTCCCCGTGAAGGTACGCCTGTTCATTGATGCGCTCGTGGAGCGGTTTCACCAGAACGAATACGAACGGCATTGGACAGCGTGAACCTGCGCTCATCGCATTTGGGGCTTCTTCCCACTCAGCGCGAAAGACTTTCCCTTTCTAGCTCTGTTTTGCCAGCCAAGGCGAATATAGACTCGTCTCAAAGCTACAGAAGAGATTGATGGAGACACGCAATGCAAATCGCATCATCTGCAGTTCCGCCTGCCTCGCCGTATTTCGAAGAGGCTCGCTCGGCCGAAGTCGTTAATGCTCGCATGAGCGAAGGTGCCGACGTTCGCCTGCGCGAGGTAATGTCGGTTCTGGTCAAGCACCTTCATGCTGCCGTCAAGGAAATCGAGCCGACGCATGAAGAGTGGTTCACAGCCATTCGCTTTCTGACCGAGACGGGTCAGATGTGCACGGATTGGCGGCAAGAGTACATACTGCTCTCGGACATCCTCGGTGTCTCGATGCTCGTTGATGCAATCAACCATCGTCGACCGAGCGGTGCTACACCGAACACGATTCTCGGTCCCTTCTATGTCGCCAACGCGCCCGAGTATCCAAATGGCACGAACATCTGTCTCGATGGAAAAGGCGAACCGATGGTGGTCAAGGGTCGGGTAACCGATATCAAGGGAAACCCGATTCCGAACGCCAAGCTCGAGGTTTGGCAGACCGACGACGACGGCTTCTATGATGTTCAGCAGAAAGGCATTCAGCCTGACTCAAATCTGCGAGGTGTTTTCACTTCGGATGCTGAAGGTCGCTACTGGTTTAGGTCGGTCAAGCCGCGTCACTATCCGATTCCTTCCGACGGCCCCGTCGGGAAGCTGCTGGAGGCAATGGGTCGACACCCGAACCGAGCTGCTCACCTACACTTCATCGTTACCGCGCCTGGCTTTGACCCGGTCATCACTCACATCTTCACGCCTGACTGCCCGTATCTCCCCGAAGACGCAGTCTTCGGCGTCAAGCGTGAACTCATCGCCGAATTCAACAAGATTGACGACCCTGAAGCTGGGAAGCGCGTCGGGTTCTCGTCGCCGTTCTGGACTGTGTCGTGGGACTTCACTCTCGCGACGCCCGGTAAGCCCACACGGGAAACCCCGTAATCGTTTGGCACGCTAGTGCGCTGCCGAAAAACTGATGACATCGAGAGACAGAGGAGTACTACATATGAGCGCGAAGAAAGAACTGCTGGCTGCGTACTGGACGCTCGCCGGCGACGTTTATCCGTGTGCAGCGAACGAAATCAGCCCGTTCCCGCTGCGCGACCGCTGCGAAGCGGCTTCGCGCGCCGGGTGGAGCGGCATCGGCCTCATTCTCGATGACCTCGAATACAGCATCGGGAAGTACGGGGTGTCCGGCGTCAAGAATATGCTGGATGACACGGGCATGAAGTACTTCGAACTCGAAATCCTCATGGACTGGTACTTCGACGGAGAGGCGCGTGTCAAGTCGGACGATTGCCGTCGCCGTTTCATCGAACTGGGCGGCGAACTGGGCATGCGCAATCTGAAAATCGGTGCGAGCCCCTTCGACAGAAATCCAGCCGACTTTCCGCGCATGACCGACGAATTCGCGAAACGTCGACGCCCTCGGTATCGAGGCGCGCTCGAAGGAAGACATCCTGGCGGACGAGAATGTGCATGTCGTGCTGGTCCACTCCAAGAGCGAGAAGATGGCCGACCTGACCATTGAGGCGCTCGAAGCAGGCAAGGCAGTGTTGTGCGAAAAGCCCGCCGGCCGCAGTTCGGTCGACGCCAAGCGCATCGTCGAAGCTGTGGAGCGTACTGGCGGACTCGTGCAAGTCGGCTATTGCTGGCGTTTTGCTCCTTCGGTCGATGCCATGCAGGCTGCCCTCAAAGACGGTCGTCTCGGGAAAGTCGTGCAGGTGCGCGCCCACGGAGGCTGCTCACATGACGAAGCGGGCACTGCGCACATGACTCAGCCAGGCGATATCGGCAGCGCAGTGTTCGTTATCGGCTGCCACCTCATCGACCGCATTCTTTTGCACTTCGGCCTGCCGCGCTCGGTGAACGCCCGAATCACGAAATTCCCGAATTTTCACGGTGACGAATCGCGTGAAGATGCGGCAGGTGCCGTGCTGAACTACGAAGACAAGATTGTCACCGTCGACTTCATGTCGTGGGACGTCCTGCCGTGGACCGAGAGCTGGGACATCACCGCCTACGGGACGGAAGGCATCATGTCTTCGCGCTCGCTGCCCGCGAGCTACAAGATTTATGACGCTGGCAAAGGTGACCATCCGGAAGGCTGGACCGAATGGCAAGAGACCAGCTTCCCTGAAATCTGGGCGACGAAAAAGACAGAGTATTCGCCCGATATCGCTGAAATCGGCAATCCGGTTTACTTCGACCGCGAGTCGAACGCGTTCTTCGACGCATTGCGCAACGGCACGCAGTCGGTTGTGCCTGCCACGCAGGCGTACAACATCAGCCGTGTCATTGAGGCCATGTTCGCTTCGTCCAAAGAAGCCGGTGCAGAGGTCGTTATCGGTTAAGAGTTTGAATGGCTGACGCCCTCGCGCGTCGGCCGAGGATTCCGCACTTCATAAAGCGGAGTCATAAATACGTATTCCTAAATACGAGATGAAGTGATGAAGATTCTGAAGAGTGTCGCGGTCATTCTGGCCGCTTCGGCAGCTTTCTCGGCTATGTCTGGTGCTGCTTTCGCCCAGGATAAGGGCGTTGTTGGCATTTCGCTGCCTGACAAGACCGAATCGCGGTGGATTACCGACGGCAAAAGCATGGTCGATGCACTGAAGGCGAAAGGCTACTCATCTGACCTGCAGTACGCGAACTACGACGTTCCGACACAAGTGAACCAGGTCGAGAACATGCTTGCGAAGGGTGTCAAAGCGCTGGTCATTGCACCGATTGACGGCAAGACTTTTTCTGACGCCATGGCGCTCGCCCAGAAGAAAGGCATCAAGGTCATCTCATATGACCGCCTGATTAGCCAGACCAAGAATGTCGACTACTACGCTACCTTTGACAACTACGGCGTCGGCGTCCTGCAAGCACAGAGCATTGTCAGCGCCTGGCAGAAAACGGGTAGCAAGACCCCGTTCAACATCGAAGTGTTCGGAGGTTCATCGGATGATAACAACGCGCATATGGTCTACGCGGGCGGCATGTCGGTTCTGAAGCCGTATATCGATAGCGGCAAGTTCGTGATTCGGAGCAAACAGATTGCCTTCGAAAAAGTCGCGACACGCAATTGGGATGGCGCGACCGCTCAATCCCGAATGGACAACTTGCTGAGCGCATTTTATGGCAAGGACCATCTCGATGCGGTCTGGGCGCCAAATGACGCGTTGGCGATTGGCATTATCTCGTCTCTCAAAGGTGTGGGATACGGGTCGGGTCAGCAAGCGATGCCTATCATCACGGGACAGGACGCGGACGTACAGAACGTGAAGAACATCGTTCGCGGTGACCAAACGTCAACCGTGTTCAAGGACACGCGCAAGCTCGCCAGCGTGGCGGCGGACATGGTTGACGACGCGCTGACCGGCAAGCAGGTGCCCGTCAACGACACGAAGAGCTACAACAACGGAGCGAAAATTGTTCCGACCTACCTCGTGAAGCCTATCCTGGTCGATAAGGCCAATTACCAGTCGGAGTTGGTCACCAGCGGTTACTACACGCAGGCCCAACTTAAGTAAGGCATCTGAACGTCAGCGTGTCGGGACCCTCGACGAGTGGGACCCGCTTCACGCAGGCACGCCCCGAGCGTGACCAATCAGAGGAGTTTGACCATGGATACCATTCTGGAGATGCGCGGAATTCAGAAGAGCTTTGGCGCTGTCAAAGCCCTGAACAATGTAAATCTGAGGGTAAGGCAGGGCGAGATTCACGCCATTTGTGGAGAAAATGGCGCCGGAAAATCGACCCTGATGAAAATCCTCAGTGGCGTCTATCCACGCGGCTCTTATTCTGGCGACGTCCTTTACGACGGTCAGGAGCGGGCATTCGCCGATATTTCCGATAGCGAGGCGGTCGGAATCATCATCATCCACCAGGAGCTCGCCCTCGTACCGATGCTCTCGATTACCGAGAACATCTTTCTTGGTAACGAGCAGTCGAAGCGCGGCATCATCGATTGGCAGGTATCGCGTGCGAAGGCCAAGGGACTGTTGGCGAAGGTAGGGCTCACGGACTCCCCGGATGC
>NZ_WOEZ01000163.1 GCF_013177735.1 Paraburkholderia elongata
GGCCAGGTTCTGATGCATGGAAAGCAGGTTGACGTTTCCTCGGTTCAGAAGGCCATCAAGGCGGGTATTGCCTACGTGACGGAAGACCGGAAAGGCAACGGTTTGCTCCTCGACGACAACATCAAGCGAAACATCACGCTTGCGAACCTTTCCGGGGTCTCCAAATTAGGCGTCGTCGACGAGCACGAGGAGATAACGGTTGCGACTGATTTTCTAAAGAAGCTTCGAATTCGCGCTCAAGGCGTCACCCACGTCGTTGGCAACCTGTCGGGCGGAAACCAGCAGAAGGTCGTGTTGAGTAAATGGCTGTTCTCTGAACCGGAAGTGCTGATTCTCGACGAGCCCACGCGAGGCATCGATGTGGGAGCGAAGTACGAGATTTACAACATCATCAATCAGGCGGTTGCGGCAGGTAAGTGTGTGGTCATGATTTCCTCGGAAATGCCCGAACTTCTTGGCATGTGTGACCGTGTTTATGTCATGAACGAAGGCCGGTTCGTCGGCGAATTCACCGCAGAAGAGGTCTCGCAGGAAAAAATCATGCGAGCGATTATGCGAAATGGAGGTATCGAAAATGCGTAAGGCACTCTCTCCCGTGGCCGCCGAAGGCACCGAGGTCAAGAAAAGCGAAGTTTTTGGTGTGGTCAAGCGTATTGGCAGCGAGTATGGACTGCTTCTTTCGCTCGTCATCATCATGGTGTTCTTCCAGATTTCGACGAGCGGCGTACTGATGCAACCGCTCAATCTGACCAACCTGGTGCTTCAGAACAGCTACATCGTCATCATGGCCCTTGGAATGCTCATGGTGATTGTTTCAGGCCACATCGACCTCTC
>NZ_WOEZ01000164.1 GCF_013177735.1 Paraburkholderia elongata
AGATTTCGACGAGCGGCGTACTGATGCAACCGCTCAATCTGACCAACCTGGTGCTTCAGAACAGCTACATCGTCATCATGGCCCTTGGAATGCTCATGGTGATTGTTTCAGGCCACATCGACCTCTCCGTCGGTTCAACGGCCGGTTTGGTGGGCGCGTTAGCGGCAGTATTGATGGTGCAGTATGACGTCAACTATATCTGGGCGACCATCATCTGTATCGCGGCCGGCGCGCTGATTGGCACCTTGCAAGGCTACTGGATTGCGTTCTGGCGGATGCCGTCGTTCATCGTGACGCTGGCCGGCATGCTGGTTTTCCGTGGCATGACAAATCTCGTGCTCCAGGGCCAGTCTATCGGCCCATTCCCTGATGCATTCGGCGCTGTGAGTTCGGGTTTCATCCCTGACCTCTTTCACGGACAAACACTCCACATCACCTCGATTCTCCTCGGCGTGTTTGTCGGTGTCCTTTTCTTTGTCATCGAGCCTCGGCATCGTGCTGGCGCGGCGAAGCATGGAGTCGAGAGTGGCTCGTTCTCGATGTTCGTGGCGAAGAATGTCGTCCTTACGGCGCTGATTGTGTTCTTCTGCTACCTGCTCGCATCCTATCGTGGCTTGCCTACTGTGCTCGTCATCATGGGTGTGCTGATTGGCGTGTACACGTTCATCATGAACCGAACGACAATCGGGCGTCGCATCTACGCGGTTGGCGGCAATGCAAAGGCGGCGAGATTGTCGGGTGTCAGCGTCCCAGCAGTGAGTTTCCTGACCTTTGTGAACATGGGTGTCCTTGCAGCGCTGGCCGGTCTGATTTTCGCCGCACGTCTGAATAGTGGAACGCCGAAGGCTGGCACCGGGTTCGAGCTCGACGTCATCGCAGCATGTTTCATCGGCGGTGCATCCGCCTCCGGTGGTGTCGGGAAGGTCGTCGGAGCGGTCGTGGGTGCCTTCATCATGGGCGTGCTGAACAACGGTATGTCCATCATGGGCATCGGCGTGGACTATCAGCAGGTCATCAAAGGCATCGTTCTGCTCGCAGCCGTATTTGTCGACGTGTACAACAAGAACAAAGCGTAATTATTCTTCTACGGCAGACCAGATTTAGAAGTCAACGGGGCGGGGCCAGGCGCGCGGCGAGGCCCCGCTGACATGCATCCTTGTGTCATGAGCTTGCGTCTCGAACATTTGGCCCGTTTATATGTACTGCAAATGGAAACAAAAATGGTCAAGCATATCGTGATGTGGAATGTTCGCGGTGACACTCCTCAGCAAAAGCAGGAATCCGCGATGCTGGTAAAGACCGCATTCGAAAGTCTGAGCGGAAAGATTCCCGGGCTTACCAGGCTTGAGGTCGGGCTGGATGTAAGCGCCGTTGATTACGCGTGCGACGTAGTCTTGTACACGGAGTTTGAAAGCCAGGAGTCGCTCGACGCGTATGCGTCGCACTCTGAGCATCAGCGAGTGAAGGAAATCGTGGGTGACGTTCGTATCGCTCGCCACCAGGTCGACTACATCTAAGCGAGCTATACGGCTTGACGACACAGGAAGCAAATCTCATGTATGAGTTCACCTATACTACGCAGGCAGCGAGAGTCGTGTTCGGCGCTGGAAGCATGAAGTTGATTCAGCAGGAAGTGGAAACGTTGGGCGCGCGCCGGGCTTTGGTTCTCTGTACCCCCGAGCAGAGAGCGCAAGCAGACATAGTTTCCGCTCTTCTTGGGCCTTCGAGCGCCGGAGTCTTCGACGGCGCCCAGATGCATGTGCCCATTGAGAACGCTCGCCGCGCGCGTGAGCACGCGAAGTCGGTCGACGCGGACTGCGCAGTGGCTATTGGAGGCGGTTCGACCATTGGGCTCGGCAAGGCGATTGCGCTCGAGTCGTCGTTGCCGATTATCGCGATACCGACAACGTATGCTGGGTCGGAGATGACTCCCATTTATGGGATAACTGAAAACGGTCTGAAGAAAACGGGTCGAGATACCAAGGTAATTCCCAAGACAGTCCTGTACGACCCGGAGTTGACCATCGGGCTCCCAGGCCGTCTATCGATTGTCAGCGGCCTCAACGCCATCGCTCATGCCGCCGAGGGGCTGTACGCAAAAGATGGAAACCCTGTCATGTCGCTGATGGCGGAGGAAGGCATTCGCTCGCTCGTCAACGGCCTGCGTGGAGTGAAGAAGAACAGCAAGGACAAAGCGGCGCGCAGCGAGTGTCTCTATGGCGCGTGGTTGTGCGGAATGGTGCTCGGAAACGTTGGCATGGCTCTTCATCACAAGCTTTGCCATACCTTGGGTGGAACATTCAACCTGCCGCATGCAGAAACACATGCAATCGTCCTGCCTCATGCTCTCGCATACAACAGTACCGTAGCGGCTGAGGCTATGGGCCGAATCGCCAGGGCGTTGAACGTAGAGTCAGCGCCTGACGGCCTTTACCAACTTAACGAAGAACTTGGAGTGCCGCGAGGCCTTCGCGAGATTGGGTTGGGCGAAGCCGACCTCGATTACGCGTGCGAAGTGGCAATGTCGAATCCATACTGGAACCCGCGACCGATTGAGGAGGAACCGCTTAGAGCACTGCTACAGCGTGCCTGGGAGGGAGCCCGTCCCACCGCGTAACCGTCGACAAACTCATTTCCCAGTGGCATTCCATCGTCTCCAAGGGGGATTCGCCTGCTCCTGTGAAAGTGCGGGCCTTTTTTTGGAATGGTCCTAAACTTATCTGCAAATCCCCGCTCGCGAACGGCGGTCTTGCTCACCGTTTCTGACTTACGTAATGGAATGTACGCTGCGTCTGTGGCGACGTTCGCAGCATTGCCGCCGGTGCCCGTTTGAACGGGTCAACTTGGCGGCTTGAGAGTACTCGGTCCAGCTCGCAGCGCACGGTGTTTCCGGACGGCCAGTGAACGGTCTGAGCAACTTAGCCGAGAGAGCCTCGTGAAACGGTTTGCTTCGCTATGCTGCGAGGCGATGCTCATAGTACGGCCGGTCTCTGTCATCAAGTATCGCGTACATTGCCTTCAAGTTCGATGCGTTTGGACTAAGCCACGAGTCAACGTTTTCCGGCTTAATAGGAATAATGCAGCGGTCATGCCCCGCTGCAGCTATCTCTGGGGGTGGCTCATCTGTTATGGCCGCAAAAGACAGGAGGTCCGGCTCGCCTAGTGCAGACCAACGCGACCACAAGCAGGCGACCAGCATGTCATGAGCGGGGTTCGGCCTGAACTCGAGGACTACGTTTTCATCCTTCTCGCCTTCGGCGAGTTGTCGGCCTTCCATCTTGGCGCGGCTGACGTTCTCATAAAATGCATTGA
>NZ_WOEZ01000165.1 GCF_013177735.1 Paraburkholderia elongata
CGGCCCGGCCATCGCCAGTGGCCGCTACCAAAACGTACGCCCTGTAGTGAAGACTGTTGATATGCACGTCATTTAAAATCAATGACTTGGCATCAGCCGAGGCCGCGAATAGCGAAAGTTGGGTTAGGACTGCGCGTCGCTGTTCTAAGCCGGTCGGGCAGTAAGCGAAAAGTCGAGCCACTCATCCCTTGCGGAACATGGGCGCTCCCCGCGGCGCACCGATCGTGCCGCCGTCGACGACGATTTCCGCCGCCGTGATGCCCGAAGCATCGTCGGACGCGAGGAAAAGCGCGGCCTTGGCAACTTCTTCAGGTGTAGCGAGGCGAGCCATCGGAATGCCAGGTGCGAGCGCTTCTTCAGTCCCCTCGATCGTTGCGTCGGCCCGTGCGCCGCGCGTCCAGATCGGTGTGCGCGTGCCGCCGGGAATCACGGTGTTGACGCGGATGCCACGCTGCACGAGTTCGGACGCAAAGACCTTTGCCATGCCGGTGACGCCCGCCTTCGTAGCGGAATAAGCGGCCGACCCAGGCGAGCCCAGTTCGCGCATCACGGAGCCGTTCAATACGATCGAGCCACCGGCGCTCATCAACGGAAGCGCCGATTGAACCGTGAGAAAGACAGCGGTGAGATTGGTGCGAAGAATCGCCTCAAATGCAGCAGCGGTCGTGCCGCCAAGCGGCGTCGGACCGGAAATCCCGGCGTTGGCGAACACGATGTCGAGGGACCCGAATGCTTCCTGGATCTGCTTGAACATCGACTCGATCGCGGTTTCATCGTCGAGATCGGCCTGAATGCCAAGCGCGTTTTCGCCGAGCTCGGATACTGCCTGATCCAGTTTTGCGCGATCGCGGCCGGTGATCGCAACACGGGCGCCTTCAGCGATTAAAAGCTTCGCTGCAGCAAAGCCAATGCCGCTGTTGCCGCCGGTGACGAGCGCTGTTCTTCCGGTAAAACGCATATCTTTCTCCTGTGAATTACGCCGCGAGATCGCAGCGAAAGCCGCGTCTGCTGACAGCGTGAAAACCTCGTAAAAACCTCTGTTACGCAGCGCAGGACAGCCACCGCATCCAAACTGGCTTGAGTATCGTCAACATCTCATTCTGTATGTTGATCATCATGCAGAAATTCAGTATTATGCTTGTCATGCAGATTGTCAAGAGTGGTGAGGCGAAACAATGGGTTATTCGCAGGCACAAAAGGCTGAGAGCAGGCAGCGGGTTCTGGAGAACGCGTCGCGGCAGATTCGCGAACATGGCATCGAGGCGCTCGGCGTCGCCGACTGCATGCGCAGCGCGGGGCTCACGCACGGCGCGTTCTACGGCCATTTTTCGTCGCGTGACGCGTTGATTCTGGAAGCGCTCGAGCACGCGGTTAGTCAGAGCGAGAAGCGCATAGCATCTCTTGCAACCGGTTCGGGAAAGCGTGGGGAAACGCCTCTGCAGTCTATCGCCGAGGTTTTCCTCAATGAGCGTCACGTGAAGAATCCCGGCAATGGATGTGCGCTGTGCGCACTCGCCGGAGAAGCACGGCATGCGAATCCGGACGTCAGGGAGCAGCTTACTGGTTACGTGCGCAAACTGGCGTCACGAATAGCGCAAGCCGCATCCAGCGATAGCAAAGACGGAGGGCTGGGTATCGTCGCGACTATCGTGGGGGCCATTACGCTTGCGCGGGCCGTGGACGATGACAAACTGGCGAAATCGATTCTCTCGGCGTCGCTCGCGCTGGTCATGACGCAGGACGGCGGCGCGCGGTAGCCTCGTAGTGGCCTGTTAGACGCTCGTCGACGGGAGCCGCACGCGCCTGGTGACAGTCTCAACGCCTGTCGGTCAGCAGTCTGGGTGTGCCTCCTATGTCGCTGGAGACATAGGGCAGAGGTTTTTTTGATTGGCGATCGCGGCCACGGACGCGTGAACAGGCCGGTCGGAGCCAGCCCGGGATCGGTAATCAAAAAAACGTTTGTGCTAAACCGCTCCGCAGGCGTTCGCTTCTATGGGCATTGAATGAATGGCGCGGTGATTTGCGATAGCTGGCACGTGGCCATCGCAGGCCGGAAGCGAGCGGTCTGAAGGAGCCGGTGGCGCGAAGACAGTGAGAATGCGAGGGTCAATGGTGAGGTAGTGCAGAGTTTCTGCGGCATTGTGATGGAGCGACAACGCCAGAGCACGAGTGGGTTCGCGTTGGCCGCATGGGGGAAGACCAACGTGCTCGGGGTGGTAGTGATGCCGGTCAGTGAACATGGCTGGGGTCAGGCGGAGCCCGCGGCAGGATGCCAGGCACGCCGCCTTCGATGCGGACCATATGGCCCTTGCCGCACACGGGGCAATCGCGCAGTGACCTGCCGGTGAGCCGCTGGTAACGGTTACGGTAGTCCTCGCCGGGGGCAGGGAATGCAGCGACGGGCGGCTCGACGCCGAGCAGCCGCCGGCAGGTGGCCAGTTGCGCCGCCCGGTGACAGTTGGCGAGCCACCCGTAGCTGCGGATGCGCTTGAAGCCGCCGGGCAGCACGTGCAGCAGGAAGCGGCGGATGAACTCGTCGGCCGTCAGGGTCATGGTCCTGTGGCGGCCTTCGTGCCGGTAGTCCTTCCACCGGAACAGCACCGAATCGCCGTCAAAGCGCAGCAGCCGGTTATTCGAGATGGCGACGCGATGTGTGTAGCGGCCCAGGTAAT
>NZ_WOEZ01000166.1 GCF_013177735.1 Paraburkholderia elongata
AAAGCCGCGGCAAGCGCAATCCCCGCGGCGTGAAGCGAAAGATGTCGAATTTCCGGATCCGGCGACGATGGGAGCCGCTGAATCAGCGAATAGCGCCCAAAGTGGTTATCAAGTGAACAGTATTGGTATTAGTCCGATAATCGTCGACGCCCACATTCGCCGGCCAAGCTATGCTCTAAGGCTTTACTGCAACAAGTGGGCGGCTTTTGCTTTGCGATGCGCGGCGGGTTGAACTCAGGACTATCTTTCGCAAGTTGCCTATCCGTGGCGCAAGCAATCGCGCCCGACAAATGGTCGCAACTGAAGACCTGCCCCGACTGCCAATAGGCGTTCTACGATCACACCCGCCGTGCCAGCAAGCGTTGGTGCGGCATGAGGAACGGCGGTCCGGGCGGTCGCGCATGCGGCACGATGGCGAAAGTGGCGGCGTTCCTCGCGCTCGAGGCGACACGCAAACGCAAACACAGACACAAACGTCAGAAGTAAATAAACCGCGCGCCAGGCCGGCCGCGCGGTGCAATCCTCCAGATCGGCAGAGCCGGCCCTGCCCTGCCGTGCCCTCCATGCCACACCGTTACGGCGTGCGCGGAAACTCGAACGCGTCGAACAGATCGCCGATTGCGGGCGCATTGACCGGCACATACGGATGCGTCTGCAACTGGATCGGATTCGGCAGATTGTCGCGGCTTCTGTCCGTGATTGGCTTCAGATGCCAGTTGCGGTCGATGAACTTCACGATCGACGCGTGATCTGCGTACTGGTGCACGACACGCCCACCTCGCGAGTATGGCGATACGACGATCATCGGAATGCGCGGGCCGTCGCCAAAGAAGTCGAGCGGCTGGATGTAGCCTGAGTCGTAGTAGCCGCCGCCTTCGTCGGTCGTGACCAAGATCGCCGTCGAAGCCCACAGGCTCGGGTCGCGCTGCACCTTGTCGACCAGCTTGTGCACGAACGATTCAAAGAGCCCGAACTTCGACGACTCCGGGTGCCCGTCGAGAAGACCGCCCGGCTTCACGAACGAAACCGCGGGCAGCGTGCCGTTCGCAATGTCCGCGTACAGATCGGTCGTGTCCTGCAGGTGCGCCTTGACGAGCGCCGGGTTCGTCATGATCGCGGTTTCATACAGGAACGGGTTGCAGATATTGCAGTAGACGCTCGTGGCCGGCGTAGTCACAAACGTATTCCAGCCTTCGCCGTAGTACTTCCACGAGATGTTCTTCTCGATCAGCGTATCGGCGATCGTCCGCACCGGCGACGGCGGGATCGTGAACGTACTTGTATTAACCGTGCCGTCCCCGTTGTAGCCGGGATTGTAGTTGTTCAGCAGGTAATACGTGTTCGGCGCGCACTTCGCGTCCGGCTTGTACGGCAGGCGGTCCAGGTAGTGGCGCAGCGTGCCGGCGCCGGGCTGATGACTGTCCGAGCAGTTGCTGTACGTGCCGCCCGAATAGCCGTCCTGCGTGTAATAGTTGTTGGTGTTTGCCTGCGGCAGCGGATTCTCGATCTGATCCGCCGGCGGCTTCGTGGCATTGCCGTTGCCGTCCGTGTAGTAGAGCGCATCGGCGGTGCCGATCATGATGCTGTTCGCGCCCGTGCCGCCCATCACCGGCTGGTGATAGTTGTCGCTGATCGTGAATTCGCGCGCGAGATGCGTGAAGTACGGCATGTCGCCGGTATTCACGTTGTAATAGCCGAGCGCGGTCGCTCCTTCGCCGGTCGTCTCGTCGTTGAAGTTCGCGGGCCGCGGCTTGCCGTTCGAACCGGCGCCCTCCGACGTCTCCACCCACGCGAACAGATCCATCTGACAACCGCTCGGATTATCGAGCGTGGCGTGATCGAGGCTGCAATCGGCCTGTTGCCAATTCTGGTAGAAGCGGTGCACCGGGCTGTTGATGTACTGGTCATAATCGGGACCGACGCGCGAGATCTGATACGGTCCGTTCGGCAGGTTATACGTGTTCGAGCCGAAGCGCGTATCGACGCTATGCGTCGGCAAACCGCTCGCACCAGTGGTAAGGTGCACGACGTCCCAAGGCTCCACCATCGCGCCCTCGGCGGCCTGCGCCGCGGCGAGCGTGGCGAACGGCGGCGGATTGGTATCGCTTGGCGCGCTTGTCGTATTGCCGGTATTGGGTGCCGGCAGCACCGTGTAAGGCTGCTTGCCGCCAGGCGCCATCTCGAAGCGCTTCGGGTCGGTGGCACTGGCCGTGTATTGCGTGGCCAGCGCGAAGTTCGGGCCTGGGCTGCCGTCGGCCGTGATGATGCCCTTCGACAGCAGGTTCGCCACCGTCTGCCCCCGGCGTGGCGTGTAAGCGCCGAATACGTGATCGAACGTGCGGTTCTCGCCGACCACCACGATGACATGCTTGATCGGCGACGCGGTGTTCACTGCCGCAGCCGCTACCGCAGCCTGCTGCTGGCTTTGCGCGACAGCCGGGAAGATAGCCGCGGCAAGCGCGACGGAAACGGCGCCGCAAAGCAAGCCGCCCCTGAATGTTGGTGTACTAATTACATTGACAATTTTCTTCACGAACGCCTCCATGACGTTACTCGGACGAGCAAACGGTAATGTGGCGTGTGGAATCGACGGGCAGCTCTCTGCGTGGAGACGCTGCCTCTCTTACAAAGCGTTACGACGGAGAGAAATTATAGGGAGGCAATGACAATACCGGGACAAAAAAAAGTCGATGGCGTGTGAATTTTCTAACGAATTACTTTCGCTGCGATTCATATCGCATAATTCGCCCGCGGCACTGGAGCATTCGAATTTCTCGTAAGCGACCGTGCACGTGGATAGTTCCTCCCAATCGAGACTTTTGGGCGACCTAACACGTGTGTCTCGCCAGAGAGGCCGCCGGCCGGTATCTGTCGTACGCGGCTGCCACCGGGCCCTAACAGCCCATCCTCACAAATCATCAAAGGCCATCGCTTGCGCCCGCCTTCCGATCTAAAATTACGCTAATTGACTAGAAAATTCATAATCAGCGAAATGCTTTCGCAATTCAATTTCCAACGCTCTTTCAGAGCACCAGGAATATTAAAATAATTTCAATGCTGCGACGTCGAGCGTTTGCGCGCATACCCTATAGCGGAAAAAATCGTGGATTCTTTAGTGGGTCGCATCTACCCCTGTCGGCCAACCCAAACGACATCACCCTTATCACCCTCTGTGATTTGCGGATTTCGTGATGCCAATTAGAAAGAAAAAAGGCGCCCCTCTTTACATGGCCTGAGGGCAGAGCCACAACGTCGTCCTTAAACGTACATTCCATCGCCCAAATGCGTCCGAATGCTTCTCGAACAACGTTGTGGGTCTATTTTCAAAGCACAACGTTTCCGATGAGAAAGACTCTTCGGTACCGCACGCAAATCCAAGCGCGACAGGCTTCGGTAATCACCCGTGTCAAGGAGGCAGCGCGTACAAGCGCTCACTGATTGGCGTGCAAAGGGAATGCATCACTTCATAGCCATCACCAGCGCTTCCCCGATACTAGCTCTAACGCTGCCGGCGAACGTCCCCACTAATCCAAATGTTATTATCGGAAACACGACCCGCCTCCCAAGGCACGCATTTAAGCCGTTGGACCCCATGGACACCCACCTCACCAAACCCGCCGATCAATCCACAACCGACCTAGGCCGCCGCGTCCGCGCCGCCCGCCAGGCGCAGGACTTGACGCTCGAAACCGCGAGCCGCCTCTGCGGCGTCTCCCGCTCGACCCTCTCCAAAGTCGAAAACGGCCTGATGTCCCCGACTTTCGACGTCCTGCAGAAAATCGTGCTCGGCCTGAAGATCGAAATCGGCGAGCTGTTTGGCTCGACACCCAAAGTCAGCGCCAGCGGCCGCCGCGCGTTGACCCGCAAAAACGAAGGCCAGCGCCACGCCTATCGCGGCTATCAGATGGAATTGCTCGCCACGGATCTGGCGCACAAAGCGATGTTGCCGTTCCGCATCCGCATCTCGGCGCACACGCTGGACGCGTTCGATGACTGGGGCCGTCACGAAGGCGAAGA
>NZ_WOEZ01000167.1 GCF_013177735.1 Paraburkholderia elongata
TAAAAGCAAAGCATGAGCGAAAAATCAAGGTGATAATGTGAATTACATGGCTACATAGGACTACTAAAAAATTGCCGAACCCTACAACTGATGCGGGTTCCAGCAATTTCAGAAGCTAAAGCTGGGATTAGGCGACCCTGAGGCCGTAATGGGGGCGGTACGGTCAACTGGAAGTCTCGCCCGTCAAATGGATTTGAAATGCCTCCCTCTACCACGTTGGCTGTCTTCCCGGGGAGCAGGGAGCGATTTCGCCGTTCGCCGAAGTGTTCGACCGCTCGGCCGCGCCGCGACGGCCTCAGCCTTGCGGCGCCATGATGCGCAACGTCGCCTGTCCCTGAACATTCCTGAGCGGGAAGTAGGCATGATGCGTCGAGTCATCCACCGCGACGATATGCGCATTGGGCCCGACGCGGCCGTCGCCGATCTTCGACACCTGGCCCGCTTTGACTTTGAACATCGAGACGATACCGGCTTCGCCAGCGACGTAAAGCAGATGCAGTTGCGGGTCGAAGGCCAGGACGTCCGGATCCTGACCGACGTCGAAGGACGACGTAACGTGCATCGTGTGCATGTCGAGCACCAGCAGCTTGTCATTGCCTTCGCAGGCGATGAAAGCGAGTCGTTGCTGCGGATCGATCAGCAGGCCGTGATTGCCCCGCGCGCCCGGCAGATTGATCTGCGCGAGGATCCGGTCGTTGGCCGGGTCGATTTCGACCAGCTTCCTTCGGGATTGCACGTTCACAAAAATGTGCCGGGAAACCGGATCGTACTGGGTATTGCCGACCTCGCCGCCGAGCGGGATCGTCGCAATCCGCGTGTTCGAGCGAACGTCGATCACCGTCTCAGTCTCGCCCGTTTCGTCGGAGACATAGAGCTTGTGCACATCGTGCGCGTAGGCCATGCCGTCCGGGTAGCTGCCGCCCGGCATGCGCGCGGTGATTTTTAGTGTGGTTTCGTCGATCGCGACGATCTCATTTGAACCGGTGGCCGACGCATACACGCGTGACAGTTCGGGAATCGCTAACACGCCATGCACCGAGGCGACGTCCGGAATCCGGGCAACGACGCGGCCAGCGCGCGTGTCGAACACGACGACCTCGCCGTCGCCCAGATGGGCGATGAACAGCAGGTGACGATCCGGGTCAACGCTTGCGTAGTCGAGTCGGGTCGGCCGTCCGCCCAGCGGAACGTCGGCGACCTGCTTCAACGGCAGGCCGCCCAACTCAACACCGTCGTCCGCACCTGACGCCGAGAACACAGCGGCCCCCAGCGCAGCAGCGATAGCGCACGCGACAGGAAGCAGCCAACGAGCAGCAGGCCAAGGCCAAAGTGTATTCATGATGCGAAATTCAATCAGTGAGCTTCACCCGTCGGAATGCCCCCAGTATCGTGAGGTCATAGGCAATCTTCAGCAGGCCGCAGGCGACAAGTGGGGCGCCGACCCAGCCCATTGCCAGCAGCGCGCCGGCCAGCGTGGGGCCGAGCGCCGCAGCAAGGCTTCTGGGTACCGACGTGAAGCTTGCAGCCGCCGGGCGCTCGGGCGGCGTCACCACCGCCATCACGTAGGCGGTCCGGGTTGGTACGTCCATTTGCGACAGCGCGCTGCGCACGAGCAATAGCGCCAGAGTCGGCAGCAAGGACGGCGCGAACGCAGCTGCAATCAGGCAGAGGCTGGACGGGATATGGGTGAACACCATCGTGTTCAGCAAACCGATCTTGCGAGCCAGTGGTACCGCAGCGAGTTGCGAGCCTGCGGTCAACAGACCCGCCCAGAAGAAAAACTGCCCGGCCGCGCCGAGGGAAAGCCCAAAGCGCTGCATCAGCCACAGCGACAGCAACGAGTTCACGACCAGGCCGCCGGCAAATGCGTCCACACTGAAAAGCAGCGCGAGTCGCGTGACGATCCCACGCGACGGACCCAGCGGTGCACTGCGCGACCGGTCCTGCGACTGCGGCTCGGGCAGCCTGCGATAGAGGAACCATAGCGCGATGCCAACCAGCGCATAAACGCCGAACATCGCGCGCAGGGCTGCGAGCAGTGACAGGCCCGCATGCGCGACGAGCCAGCCCGGAATCGCGGCCGCCAACGCGCCTGTCGCGGCGGACACCGCGCCCACCAGACTGTAACGGGCGAATATCGCCGTACGGGCGTCCCCGGCGGTCGAACCAGCGAGACGTGCCAGTTCCAGCGGCAGGAACAGGCTGACGTCCCCTGAGCTGGGGTTGAGCGTTCCGATGAACGCAACGACGAGCAGCGGCCACAGTGCCGACAGTCCGGCGAAGCCCATGCCGGTCGCGGCCATCAAGCCTGCCGCCAGGGTGAGCATGCGACGCAGCGGGTGGCGACCGGCGAACATTCCAACCAGGATCGTCGCCACCGCCGAGCCGATCAGCGTGGCGCTGCTGACCAGTCCGACGTCCAGTTGTGCGAAACCGAGCGCGAGCAGGTACGCGGGCAGCAGCACGGCGACGAATCCGTCGCAGAAGCCGCGTAACCCGCGGCCGATGAGCAGGGGCAGCGCGCTTGCCTCCGCACCGGCGGGCAGCATCAGGCGCGACATCGCGCCGCGACCTGTGATCGGGGCCGCTGTCCTAGGTGCGCGCATCGCCCTGACACCAGGCATACAGCGCGTCATAGACAACCATGCCGTACCGCAGCTGTTCGTGATCGTCGTCGAAATGGCGCGACAGGCCCACGGAAATCGCATGGAGTCCGCTCGCTTCGGGTGCGAGGTCGAGCCGGCTGGTATCCGCACCACGCACGATCTGCGCGAGCTTCAGCAGCGCCGGTTCGGTCAGCTGATACTTCTGCAGGAACGCGTCGAAGCTGCACAGTTCGCCGTGGTGACCCAGTTCGACGTTCGGCACGTCACAGGGAATGGCACCGGTTTCCTGCGCGACCCGCAGCACGTCATCGCGCGGTAGGTAAAGGAATTCGGCTTCCCTGTCGATGAACCTGACGATCAGCCAGGGACAGGCGATCCGGTCAACCTTGGGACGTTCGCGTGTGATCCATTTCATGATGCTTCTCCGTACAGCAGTGATGTGCGAGCGTCGTCGCTCAATCGTCGTCGTCTTCGCCTGCGTTGGTGGCGACCACCTTTCCGCCCTCGTCGATTAGCAGCTCCTGCTTCTGGTTGCCGGAACCCAGCGCGACGGCATAGCGTGTCGTGCCCTTCGCGGTCTGCTTTTCGATCTCGCCGACACTGCGGCCCTGTGCCTGCTGGTCAATCGTTGCCTTGACGGGCGCCGGAACCTGCGACAGGCCGACCGCTTCCTGATAGCGCCCTTCGGACGGCCTCTCCTTGCACCCGGACACCACGAGGCCGGCGGCCAGAACGAGACCGGCCAGAGCCAGCGGATGAATACGAATCGACATGACATGCTCCCGGTTGGTGGCGATGCGCTATCGACGTCGTTCAGACACCAAGTATGCCGAATCGCGTCGCCACCTTCGTCCAGTTGATGTTCTGCATGAAGGCGTCCACATAGGCTCCAGCCTTTGCGCCGAAATCAATGTGGTATGAGTGCTCGTACATATCGAGCGCGAGAATCGGCGCGCCGTCAGCGAGCGTGTGCGCGTGGTCGGACGCCCACTGGTTCGTGAGGCGACCGAGGCGTGGCGACCAGGTCAGTAACACCCAGCCGGATCCGCCGCCCAGCGCCTTGCCTATCGCGGTGAACTCAGCCGTCCAGCGCTCGACGCTGCCAAAGTCCCGCGTGAGCGCCTCTTCGAGATCGCCGTTCACCTTGCCGTCGGCACCCAGGCTGTCGAAGTACGACTCGTGCAGGATCACCGAATTCGCAGCGATCAGTTCTTCGCGCTTGAGTCCGTTAAGCACGAACACGGGCGCGCTGGTCACGTCCATCCCGGCGAGTTGTGCGGTGATTGCGTTCAGGCGCTTGACTGCGCCGCCGTAATTGTTCTCATAGTGACTGACGATCAGCTTCTCAGACAGGCCCGCGAGTCTGGCTGGATCGCAGGTCAGGGGTTTCATCTGGCAGGTCATGGGTTTCTCCTGTTGCAGCAAAAATGTCTGTGTCTCTTCAACGCCTGGAGTCGGACTTCCCGGCTGTCCCGAGTCTCTTTGAAAGCCAGTGATCAACCGACCAGCGGCCGCTGCCAGCGCCGAGCAACTCGCCAAGGAGCAGCGCTACGCCGAAATACATTGCGCCGTAGCCCCAGTCGCCGTGGGGCACGATGACGCTGCTCACGACATCCCGCAACCAGGTAAATGAGTTCGCGGAATTGGCCACTGCCCGCACGGCGAAAATGACCACGGCCGGATACCCCGCCAGCCTTGTTCCGAAGCCAGCAACAAAACTCAATCCGGCGAGGATCTCGACGGCGCGAAGGATCGCGCCGGTGGCAACCATGCCGAACAGCGACGATGGCCTATCGACGTGATAGAACGTGAACAGCTGCTGGATGCTCCCGTCGATGGGGCAAAGAAGCAGCACGCCGACCGCGACCCGGGTCGGCAAAACCCATTGCGGCCCGTCCGCGTTGACCGCGCCAAGCCATCCGGATCTGGTCCGAAGTCCCATCATGGTCTCCGTAGTCCGTAGCCAGTCAGTCGGGTTCCGGACGTTCGTGCGTCACCCGTGTCACGACAGTCTGCGGGCAGACGAAGCCGCCTGCATTCTCAACGCTACGTTGTCCCAGTTGATGAGGCTGAACAGCTGGTTGACGTATTCGTTGCGCCGGTTCTGGTACTTCAGGTAGTACGCGTGCTCGAAAACGTCGAGGATGAGGATGGGCTGGATGCCCCAGGCGGTCAGCTTCTGATGGTTCTCGCACTGCAGGATCATCAGCTTGCCCGTCGCAGGATGGTAGCCAACGATCCCCCAGCCGGAAGCTTCTACAGCAATCGTCGCGGCTACCAGCTGTGCCCTGAATTTCGCATAGGAGCCGAAATTTCTGTCGATGGTTTTTGCCAGATCGCCCGTCGGTTCACCGCCTTTGCCCGAGATGCTGGTCCAGTAAATGGTGTGCAGGATGTGGCTGGAAAGCTGGAAAGCGAGTTCTTTCTCGTAGAACTTCACCAGCGCAAAGTCGTTTGTGTCCCGCGCTTTCGCCAGGCTGTCTTCAGCCTTGTTCGCGGCAACCACAGCAGGCTTGTGATGAAAGTTGTAGTGCAGTTCGACGGTGCGCGCATCGATAACGGGTTCAAGCGCGTCGTAGGCGAATGGCAGCGGTGCAGCGGCATACTTGCCGTCCGCGTCTGTCAGCTTGTCGGCGTAACGGGGCTCGTCTGCCGCACGTACGGTTTGCGTCTGGGCCAGCAGGATTCCCGCGCCGACAGCCGCGGTGTCCTGTAGGAAGGTGCGACGTGTTGCCATGATTACGTTCCTCGTGGATTGCGCGCACGCGCGTGCCTTCAGATGGCGTGCTAGTGGATAAGCGGATAGACAGCCAGACCAAACAGGGCAGCCGCAACGACAACTACCGGCTCCTGCAGTTTCTTGAATCGCCAGAGCAACACGACCGTCGCAAGAGCAAGCACGATAGTCGGCCAGTCGACGATGGAGCGCCGCGCGATGACAATGACTGAGCCAGTGATCGCGCCCACAGCCGCCGCAGTAATGCCATCAACGAACGCCTTGACGGCAGGTAACTTGCCGTATTTCTTGAAGTACGGTGCCGGCAGCACCGTGAACAGGTAGCACGGCAGGAACGTCCCGAGCGCGGCGACGCAGGCGCCCGAAAATCCGGCGACCAGGTAACCGATGAAGCCGACCGTGATCACGACCGGCCCCGGCGTGATCATCGCCACGGCCACTGCGTCGACGAACTGCTTGTCGTTAAGCCAGTGATGTTCGGTCACGACGCCGCCGTAGAGGAAGGGCACGATTGCGAGTCCCGAGCCGAACACGAACGCACCGGCCTTGGCGAAGAACAAACCGATCTGGCCGAGCAGCGGCAGATCAAGACCACTCAGGACGCCGCTGATGCCGGGCGCCTGCGTCACGGCAAGCGCATTCAATCCGCTTTTGTGTAGCCATTTCGGCGGAGCACGCCAGAACCAGTTGAGCAGGCCTCCCGCGATAAACAGCCACGCGATTTCGGACTCGGTGACCACGGTCACGACCGCGAGCGACAGGAATATCGCCCACAGCAGCCTGTCTTTGCCGACGGTCTTCCTGGTCAGCTTGTACGCGCTCATCGCGATGATTCCGACCACCGCGGCACCCACGCCATAGAAGACGGCCTGCATCCAGGAGAGGCCACCATACTGGGCGTAGGCCCAGCCGAGTGCCACAACCATCAGAAACGACGGCAGAACGAAAGCGATACCGGCTACCGTTGCGCCGACGACGCGGTAATGCACGTAGCCGAGGTAAATGCCGAGTTGTGCGGCAAGAGGACCCGGCATCATTTGCGCCAGCGCCAGCCCCTCCTTGTAGTCCTGTTCGCTGATCCAGGTCCGGCGCTCGACCAGGTCGCGGTGCATGTAGCCGACCAGCGCCACCGGGCCGCCAAAACCGAAGGTACCGAGCCGCAGCATGTATAGGACCATCTGGCCGAGCGTGTAGCTCGGTGCGGTCGCCGTGGTGGCGTTCATGAACGGCCCTCTGCACCACTATTTTTTTTGCTCGTCGCAAAGTGCGCGTAGATCGAATCCAGCACGCGACTCATCTCATCGAGCAGTTGGTCGTCGTCCGATGCGCGTTGCCGCGCGCCGGCCATCACCGCTTCGAAGCCGATCGCCTCGGGCACCGGTGCGCCCCCGACATCGAGCGCGTGCACCATTTCACCGAGCCGAAGAAGCGCCGCGTCGTCGTCGAGACCGAAACTCACGAGCAGTACCTCAAACGTCACGCGCTCGCCGATATGCGTAAAGGCGGCGCCGTCGAAATCGAAGCCGAGTGCGTCCGGCGGGCAGGCCTCCGGCGAAGCCAGCCAGAGGAAGCCTGCTTTCGGATCGATGAAGCGACGGATCAGCCATGCGCTCGCGACGCGATCGACCCATAGCCGTTGCCGGGTTGCCCACGTGCGGGCCTGGTACTCGTCGCGCCGTAACGGCCGGATGGCCCGCTCGGCCGCATGCGGCTCACCCGGCGACAGGACCGTATCCGCGAGCGCTGCAAAGTCTTCCCAGGCGATTTCGGCGTCGGTCGATGCTGCGCCCGGGAAGTAGTCGATCGTCCGGATCGCGTCATAGTCCTTGCGCAGGCGGCGCAACAGGCGGGTGACCTCCGCTGGTGCCTGGCCTCCGAGCGTCTTCCGCGCAGCGCCCAGTGACGCGACAAAGGTCCCGTAGTCGTCGTTCCGATCGAACAGTGCGCGGAAGTCCGCTTCCTGCGACGAGTCCAGACTTTGCGCCCGCAGCAGATGCGCAGTGCCGCCGGCTTCGTCGATGCTGTCGGCGAGGTCGCGCAGCATGTCTTCGCGCTCCGCGGTGTGCGGCAGCAGGTAGATGCCGTCACGCAGGGCGGCGCACCCCTTCGCTTTCAGCGCCCGCCATGCCCGCATTCGCGCGGTAGCGTTCTCGGTGGGAAAGGTCAGGACCAGTACGGCCCA
>NZ_WOEZ01000168.1 GCF_013177735.1 Paraburkholderia elongata
CCGGAGTTAGCCTTCAAATCTTTGTCCGGAACACCGGCGGTCCCAACGATGCGCTGGACCTCAACTATGAATGAATGGCGGGTAGACATCTGGGACCGGCCGTTGATGGTCTGACAGGTCGATCGACCGCTTCACGCCCCGAGGAACGTCGGGCGCGCCACGCTGCGATGGCAGCACACCCGTGTCGAAGCGTTTCACCGGCCAGCGGCGTGACGTTGACCTCAGGTCCTACCTCGGCGAAGGCAGCGCTGTGCGTGTCATGGGGGCATGGTTCCGGTGCAGGCGGCTCGGGTCCGGGCGTGCAGTCGTTCCCGCTGGTACAGGCTCGCTGGCCACCGATCATTCGTGTCCGATGTGCTGCGCATGGAGCGCATGGCCGCTGACGTCAAGCCTTCCCGTCAGGTGGTCATCAGCGGCCAGGACTACGGCAATCTGCTGCAGGTCATGCAGGTGTTTTATAAGCCGGACGCGCCGGCCGATACGGCGGCGATGATCGCCCATTCCGGCAAAGATCATCAGCACGAAGGGCAGCTTCCTGCCCGACGTGCCGAAAATCGCAGGGTCCAGCGCGCCCACCAGACCGGGTAGTTCGTCGAGCTGCTTCTGCGCGGATGGTGGCTGGCCGGGCGTGACCATGTCGGTCGTGTTCGGGTCCTTCATGATTCGACTCCTTTCTGTGGGAATGCGGACGACCCGGCAATTCTCTGGATATCGCTCGCCCATTCCTGCTCATCAGGTTCGCCATTGCTGGCATTTGTCTGATTAAAGCCGTGATCAGTGGTTTACTATGGCTGGCTCACGTCGTTTGCAGGATCCGTCAGTAATTATGATGAATACCCGAAAGATTTTGATGATTATTGGAGGGCTCCTGCTCGTAGCAGCAGGGACCACGTACTTGATGCTCCTTCAGGCGGACCGCCGCTCAATGGCAGAAGTCACGGCCGCCATGCATGAGTCCGCACACCCTCCCGTCGTCGATTCGCGCGTCGGCGATCACGTGACGGAAGGCAGCATCGACCAATCGAAGCCGTCCGGCGCAATCACGAAAAGGACTGCCATCGCGCAGGAGCCGGTGGTTCCGGCTCCGGCTCTGGCAGTAGCACCTGCGCCCATGACGGCCGCGCCCGCATTCAGTCCGGCCGCCGCACAAGTCACCGGGCAACCGAAACCGGAGGCACAACCGAAGCAGGCGCCGTCGACGGCAGTCGCGTCAGTGAACGTGCAGGACTCGGGTGCGCCGAAGGTGGTTCCGGCGCAGCGCGCCCTGCGTGGACGAGACGGTCTGGACCATCGCGCGATAACGACTCGAGGCGCGACACCGGAAACGGACGAACTGGTCAGGGAATCGGCGAAGCTCGATCCATCGTTGCCTCCGCCGGATATGTCGGCCGCTCGCGCCGCCATGGACCAACGTAGCTCGAAGCCAGGCACGGGCTCGAACCCGGTCGCGGCCGCGATGACGGATCAGCTCGTCAGGGAATCGGCGAAGCTCGATCCTTCGCCGCCGCCTAGGTAACCGACCTCTCAGGCAGCACGCGCGGCTGTACGAACGCTCCCGGCACTTGAGCGGCGCTGCAGTGCCTGGTGTAAGGCGCCCGAAACAAGCGAATTGGCTGTTGCCGTCTACAGTTGAGCACTGTGGAATGACCGCTATCAGGAAAGTTGGCCGATTCCTCAGGGTCGCGTGCTGCCGATCGCCGTCAGGCAGTGACCGGCCAGTTCCGGACGTCCGCCGCGGCGATCATCCGAACACTCAAACGGCTGTTCCACTCAGATAGCAGACCTTCGCCGCGTCAATGCTCATTGTTGCTTTATCGGCCGATACCGGCCATTCAAACCAGCCTTTCAAGCCTTTCCAAGAGTGGCCAGTCGGCAATGTCCCTTCAGCGGAAAATCGAGTCGACGTTCACACTATCCGAACCGACACTTCGTGGATAGCGTTGTTGCCGTAGCCCAGCCGGTTCCATTCGGCACGCTCGGGTTGAGTGCGGCCGGCAAGATCGGTGGCCCGGGCACGCAGGGTGAGGACGCCCGGCTCATGGGCCCGGGTGATCAGCTCCCACCATTGCCAGCTGTGACGCTTGCGCTCGCTGACGAGATGCGCCTCCTGCCAGTCTCCGGCGCCCACGCTTATTTCCACGCGCGCGATCTGAGCGGCGCCGGACCAGGCCACGCCGCGAATGGCCAGTTCACCGCACCGGACCTCCTGCTCAGGCGCCGGCTCGGTGATCAAGGCCCGCACCCGCTGCAGCGTGACTGGTTCGCGGACGGCCGCGCCATCGCGTTCCCATTCATACCAATACTTGTCGGCCTGATAATGCGCAGCGAACGGCTGGTTGATGAGCTCGATTTCAGTCAGCCATTTGACCGACGCCACGGCATACCAGCCCGGGACGACGAGGCGCACGGGATAGCCGTGCTGAATGGGCAGCGGCTCGCCGTTCATCGCATAGGCCAGCAGCACGTCAGGATCGCGGGCATGACCAAGCTGGAGACTGCGCTCG
>NZ_WOEZ01000169.1 GCF_013177735.1 Paraburkholderia elongata
ATTGTCGGCGATTGAGCGCGGCGAAGTGCCACACTCACGGGCCACGATCGATCCGAAACACCCAGTCGCGGCACACTTGAGCAAAGGGGGCGATTATCTGCCCTTGTTCAAATTCTAAGCAGCACGCGGGAGGTCGCGCGGCTGTGTATCGCGACTGCTGTAGCAATCAAGCTGCCCGATTTTATCGCTGGCAGCGTCGCGAATTATGCTTCATCCGGTGTCTGATCGGCGAGCCTCGAATGCGGCCGGTTCTGTTTATTCCAGCTCGAGTAATTGCCGATTGAGCGGCGGGCGTGTCCGCTCTCGAGAAAGCTGATGGTCCCTTGTGGGTCGCGTGGTGCCGATCGCAGCCGTGCAAGACTGTTGGCCTTTCTCATGTCCATGGCTGTTTCCTCACTCGCACTTGAATTGTTGGTTACTGACCAGTGTGGCTTCGAGAGTTCCGAACGTTTCCCGTCGGATAACGGGATGGATGAAACGCTATAGTTTCCTACGCGGCGTGGCCATCGCGGCACAGGGTTACGAACTGAACAAGTCATCGACGATACGGCGTCCCGCACTATAGCCGCCCATGAGCGCATCGGCTTCGCTCAAAAATGGCTTGCCTTGCGATTCCCCAAAACGCAACGGGGAGAAAACGGCAAGAGCTGCACCGGCCTTGCAGATCCTCACGACCGCGACATATCCCGCGCTGGATAACGCACTGCGCCCGACCTGCCAGCTGAAGTCAGCCTCGACGGCCACCTCAACATCGAATCCGTGATAGTGATAAGTGCGGTTCATGGGTTCACCCGTTCCGCCTGCTGCGAAATCCGCCGGACGTCGTCCGGTTCCGGAGCTCGGATATACCGGAAGAAAAGCTCAACGATTCCACGAGTAGGAATGCTGGCGGAAAGCGTCGCTATCTTGACCGGCGCGAACCACCTGCACTTCACGATCTCGTTGCTGGGCTGTACGCTTGCATGATGCGCGACATCAGCGAAAAAGACATGGTGCAAGGTGTTGAAACCGGTAAATTGAAAGAGGTATGTCAACTCAATAGCCGCAAGCGTCGTTTCTTCCGACAGCTCACGTAGAGCAGCTTCGAGGGGCGTCTCATCTCGACGGATTCTCCCGCCTGGTAACGCCCATCTTGATCGTTCTCTGGCAACCAGCAGAATCCGGTTTTCCCGCACGCATACCACGCTCGCTCTGTCTTTCATCCTCTCCCTGCACACTTGATCTCTTGAACATCTGTCGAAACCGGTGGTAATGCAAGCAACGCAACCGACCTTTTTGCGGCATTGTAAGTCTTGTCCAGAATTCCGCGCCCGGATCTTGTAGGTGCCGTAGCAGCAGGCATCGCAGTATCCAGCGACGTAGTCCGAGAAGAACTGTTGTTTTCCACTCCAACAGTCGGCGGGGTATCGCGCTAAACTGGCTCACCACGCGGTCGGGCACTTTTTTACTGATGCAACCCGGCATGGGGGCCGCGCGCGGGGGCGAGTGAGTGCTGGTCATGCTCAAACCGTGTTCGGGCCACGAGCGTCGATTCTCCGCGACGCTCAGTCGCTCAAACTCAGGGAAGTGCCGAAGTCGTATGGGTAAACGGTTGGACGCCAGGAGTCCGAATCATGATAACGACGTTCACGCTGATCGATCTTGCTGGCTCCGTTGCCCTGCTGTTGCTGGGCACCCAGATGGTCCAAACCGGCATGCATCGGGCATTTGGCGCAGGTCTCCGGTCGCTCCTCGCCAGGTCGCTGGGTGGGCGATTCCGGGCCTTCCTGGCCGGAATGGGCGTGACGGCGGCATTGCAAAGCAGCACGACGACCGGGCTCATGGTTGAGGGCTTCGCTGCGGAGGGGCTCGTCGGGCTTGTACCCGCGCTTGCCGTCATGCTGGGCGCAAACGTCGGCGCCACGTTGATCGTGCAGGTACTGTCACTCGACGTCGCGGCCGCCGTTTCGCCGGCCCTGATCCTCGTGGGCGCGCTGATGTTCCGCAAGGTATCGAACACGCGTGCACACGACCTGGGACGCATGTTCATTGGCCTGGGCCTGATGCTGCTCGCGCTGCATCATCTGCTCGAGTTGATGACCGATTACGAGGATGCCCCAAGCCTTCGCATGCTGCTGGGCGCTGCATCTACCGTACCGGTCGTCGATGTTCTGCTGGCTGCGGGTTTGACATGGGCCGCAGATTCGAACGTCGCGGCGATCCTGCTCATCACCTCGCTTTGCGCGCGGAACGTCGTCCCGCCCAATACGGCCTTTGCGCTGGTGATGGGCGCGAACCTCGGCACCGCAATCAACCCCGTACTGGCTGGGACGGCGCCATACGATCCCATATTGAAGCGACTGCCGGTCGGAAACCTGCTCACAAGGGTCATCGGCGTTGTGTTGGCGCTTGCAGCACTCGGACCAATCGGCCGGTTCATGGTCACCATGGAACCGGACAATGCACGTGTGGTTGCGGATTTTCATACGCTCTTCAACATGGCCCTCGCTTGCGTATTCCTGCCGATGCTTCCGCTCTATGCGAGCCTGGTGAGCCGATTGCTGCCTTCACCCGTAGAAGTCGCCGATCCGCAGCGGTCGCCGTGCCTTGACTCCACCTCTAGCCGGATTCCAGCCGGGGCGTCGGGGACCGCACCCAGGGCACTTCGGTTCGTCGATCGCTTCGGCGAAATGCTATCGGGCATTCATGCAGCACCGTCAGATCGTGAGCGCAAGCTCATTGCTGAGGTACGCCCGCATGACGATATTCTGGACAGCCTGAATGGCGCGGCCAGGACTTATCGGACGTCTACCAGTGCCGGGCAGATCGACGCAGCGACGCATCCGCGCCTCGATAAGAAACTCAACGTGTTCTATCGCGAGAAGGACAGGCGAATCGATGTGGAGCCGGGCAGCGGCCACTCGCTAGAACACGTCGGCCCTGACGGCAACGCAAAGACGTATCACCCCGCAAGTTCCCTCTGGCTCACCTTGCAGGATCTCCAGGTCGTTCAACAACTGGAACCTGCTGAGGGAGAAACGCGATCCACCCTTACTACCTGTGTCCGTGGGACCGCCTTCTTTGATGACGTTCGCCTGTCAATTATTGGCGAACTCGGGAACAGCACGCGCAAGGTCCAGATCTCGTTCGCGGCCAGGGAAATCCGTTCGGCAGACCGGCAGGGCCTGCGCGAATGGCAAGACGAGCTCGGTACGACTTTCTCGGACATCCCACTGGGCACGGCAAGGCTCGGCTACAACCCGACGGACCTGGAGATGCAGGAACCTGATCAGTGGTGGGCGTCTTGCCACGTGCCGGACAGCAGTATGAAGGCGCTGATACAGGGTGTTGAGGCCGGCCGGCTTACTGCGGTCAAGGTCGGTCTGTGCCTGAAGAACGTCTATATGTCGGGGCAGGTGTCGGCTGATTTCCCTGGGGAGCCGTACCTGTTCCTCAGACCGGGTAAGGAAGGCAGCGCGATGGAATCGCCGGAAATTGCGAGCGGATATGTCGTTCATCTCGCTCTCGACTTTGGAAAAATCAGCTTCGACGCGCCCGGTCAACGCGACAGCTCACGCGAGGATCAACAGCAAACAAACGCTGGTGACGCAACCTCGATGAATGCGCTTGTCGAGAGGTTGAGCACGCTCGTCGTCAGCCTGAAATTGCTTGCGGTACTTGTCGCCGTCCTGGTTATTGTTTTCGCATTCAAAAATCGATGATCGAACCATTGACTCGCTCGCGTACGGCAGTTGCCCTCTCTTTCATTGGTGTCTATCCTTTTGATCGCAAGACTCTAAATAACCTTGATGATAATTTAGCTTGTTGATGACGTCTTTTTGGCCGCGTACGCTACCGTAAGATCGTGCCAATGCGGAACTCGCAGGCTGCGGCAATCAGGAAATGTCGGTACGGGACGGGGAGTATAGCGATGAAAATGTCTCACAGATTAGGAAGCCCCGATACGGCGGGGCCGGTGTGGGGGCTTGTCTTTGGCATGTTCATGACGGCAATCGGAATGGGCCTCTGGTTTTATGCGACGTCGTCGACCCCCTCCGGACGACAAGATGAATCGTTGGCCGTAGCGGCCGTCATCGTCGGCCTGTTTTCTGCTGTCTACGCGGGGCGCGAACTCCGTCACAAACGTCGGTAGATCGCCTGTCAGGACGAAGGATGTTGTCGATAAGTGGCACTACCAGGTAGGCCGGAGCGCGTTGATTTTGGCGCCGAGCGCGTCACGCTGACACTCGTGGGATCCCGTTTGCTCCTTCAGCACCGTGCAAGGCCACTGATCCGCATGTTTCGACGGTCCAGCACCCTAGGGCGCGTATGCCATCACCTTGCGCCCAACCACAATCGATATTGACCGACATGCGACCTGGACATTCCTCGACGCTAGTCACCGGGCCCCGCTGGCGATGGCCGCGGCGAGGCGGTCCCGCTGCGACTGCAGACGTGACCAGGCGGTCATAAGCGCGTCGAGGGACGCTAGCTCCTTGTCACGAGATCCCAAACGCTGAAGCAGCGAAATGTACTCCCTTCGCACTGCAATCACGCCTTCAAGCGTCACCAGGGCTTGCTCAATTTCACGGAGTTGCCGTCGCAGCTTATCGGTCATTTCAACCCTCCCGACGGACGAGCGCCTCCTGTTCGTACTGGACACGCTCCACCGGCTCCAATGCGCGTGGCTCTCGTTGCTAATGCCGAAGGCTGCGGACAATCCGGCGAGCTTCCCTGATTCCCAATAGCACTCTCTTAAGGGCGTAGTGGATTGACGCGGACTCGCTTGGCGCAACGTGATCGTACTGGCGCGGTTTCGCTTGAGGCGTTCTCTCGCGTCCATAGTGGACCCCCAAGACACTGTATAAACGTACAGTATCGCGGATTGCACGTAAAGACCTAGACTTACCATTCCGACATAAACGCGGAGCGTGCCATGGTCAGCAAGACTATCCGCCGGACATTTTCCGGTCTGACTTCGACGTTTTCGCCAGCGCCGAAAGGCAAGCAAGGGGTTGCATATACCGTGAAATCGGCCCAGCAACGCGCCGACGAAGCCTGGAGACGCGCAACGCACGGAGTCCACAGTTCCCTACTCAGTAAAGATCCGAAAGCGTGATTTTCGGAAACCAGAAGCAAGACCGAGCCTGCCGTCCGAATTAGCTGTGATCGAAGCCGGAGACGAATTATGACTGCGCCGCAAAAACTTTACGGTGTGACGCTGAAGCCCCAAGCCAAGGCTCCGCGCAAGCTGATCGAAGTCCCCGACCCCGAGGCGCGCCCCGACCTTTTGGAAGCCGTTCGCCGAGCCGTGACGGAGAATCGGGAAGTTGGGGAGCGACGACCCCGAGAATAATTCGATCTAGTATGGTGGCCATGGCACATGCGATTTGAACTACGAGACATAGCCGCTCGGGTTGGAAAAACTATCGAATCGGGTTGCCGACGGGTACTGCGTAGGGAATCGCTCCACGCCTAAAAGCAAAGGTCGGATGGCGACTAAAGGTAACGCCGGGCGATATGGCGCTGTCGGGCCGGGACTTGGCGAACTGGCCGTCAGATTTAAAGTAGGTTGGTCCGTCTCTAAAACCAATGTCTCTTTCCGAGACTAGACGCGCCCCTCGACCGCAATCGGTCAACGGCTAAGTTGGGTCGAACTCGGCCCTTGATTGTCGTCGCCGTATCTCTGATATGGCTTCGCTATAATCAATCGCTTCCCGGCGTCGCAATATCGAAAAAATGTCTTCCAAGCGAAACAGGTCCCCCCGGCCGAGCCCGTAGGTCACTGACGAAAGCACTTCTATTGCCGATGGATCGCGCCTCCGCCAGTGAACGGTCGCTGTCCTGTCATCTTGCGCTGGTCGCATGTCGCGACGGACATGGCAACGGCCACCTAGTCAATGAACTTATGCGCGCGGTGTACCTGAGCTGGTATCTGCAGCGTGCTGGTTATGGCAACCAACTGGTGGAGCAGTTCAAGATCGCCGAATATGCGGTCGAGACCACCTTGGCGCACGCTCATGAGACGGGGGAGTGGCGGCTCGCGTCTGAGGTAATCAGCGACTTTGAAGCGCTGCTGGCGCTGTATGACGCCCAGCTCGCAAGGGCTCTTCTTCACGAAGTAGTCGAAGCGGAGCGGCAGCTGAGCGGATTTTTGAAGGGAACGGACCATTCCCCGATCCCGTAATCGCCATATCGGCAAGCCTTGGCAGATTGCGATTCAGGCGGAGCACTTGCCGAAGAGGTCGTTGCATTATTGATTTGGGCTGGGGATAAATTTCGGATTCCTACATTTTACATAAAAGAAATTAGCAACATCAGTGGTATGTTTTGCGGTGTTGCGTTTTTATGGCATCCGGCGACGGCAACTCAAGGCTTCCAGCCGGATTCTGCGCAACAGAAACGGCCACGTATGCGACGCAACGGTTCCTGCTGGTTTTTCCTTGCAAAACATTACTCAGGCGTCGATAAACGCTGACACTGGCCATTCCCTTTGTCGCGCAACACCGCGCCGTAGGTGCCAAGAATCAATTTAACTGGTGTAGTAGCTTTATAGAAATATCGTGCATCGACCTCGGTATGCTTGCCGGTTCCTCGTGGGACCACGGAGCCGGCGATGCATCCAGCGACACTTGTGACACTGAACATGCGCGAGCTCGACCGTCTGAAGGTAATCCGGTCCATGGTGGACATGCGGCTCAAGCCCGGACGCGCGGCCGAGCGTCTGGGCCTGACCGTGCGGCAGGTCCAACGTCCGATGATCCGTTACCGCGAGTCCGGCGCGTCCGGACTGGGTTCGCGCAAGCGTGGCCGAGCTGGTAACCGGCGGCTGGACGAGAGTCTGGCCCAACGGGTTCTGCCGATCATTCGTGAGCGCTATGGCGATTTTGGCCCGACGCTGGCCTGCGAGAAGCTGTACGAGTGCCACGGCATCTGGCTCGCCAGGGAGACGGTCAGAAGCCTGATGACAGATGCGGGTCTGTGGGTGCCGCGCCGGCAGCGGCCGCCGAAGATCTACCAGCCGCGGGCCCGTCGTGCGTGCCAGGGCGAACTGATCCAGATCGATGGCAGCGATCACCGGTGGTTCGAGGAACGGGCGCCGGCCTGCACACTGCTGGTGTACGTTGACGATGCGACCAGCCGGCTGATGCATCTGCATTTCACGACAAGCGAATCGACCTTCAGCTATTTCGAGGCGACGCGTGCGTACATCGAATGCCACGGGAAGCCCGGCGCGTTCTACAGCGACAAGGCGAGCGTGTTTCGCAGTGGCAAAGCCCACGAAACGGGCAGCAGCGAGACGCATTTCGGTCGGGCGATGTACGAACTGAACATCGACACGTTCTGCACCAACAGCAGTTCCGCGAAGGGTCGCGTCGAACGCGCGACCTGACGCTGCAGGACCGGTTGGTGAAGGAATTGCGACTGTGCGGCATCAGCACGATTGTCGAAGCCAATGCGTATGCGCCCTCCTTCATGGCCGCCGACAACGCACGCTTCGCGAAGCCGCCGAAGATCGATTTCGACGTGCACCGGCCGCTGCGGGGTGACGAGAATCTCGACCTGCTGATAACGTGGCGCGAGACGCGACGTGTGACGAAATCGCTGACCGTTCAGTACGACCGCGTGATGCACACCGAACTGATGTTGCGGGCACTGGACATGGCACTGGCGTAGCGCCGTCCCGATCGGGTGATCCACCACTCCGACAGTGTTGCCAGTGCACCTTGATTGCCTTCGGGCGGCGTTGCCACGAGGCTGGCGTGTGTCTGTCGATGGGGACGGTGGCGGATTGCTTCGACAACGCCATGTGCGAAAGTTTCTTCGCCACCCTTGAATGCGAGCTGCTGGCGCGCTCGCACTTCGCCTCGCATGAACAGGCGCGGAGCGAGTTGGAAGCGTGGTACAACCCGCTTCGCCTTCACAGCGGGCTCGGCTATCACTCGCCGATCATTTACGAACAGCTGCATGCAGCACAAAACCGACCTTATCCACATGTGAGTTGCCCACCGCCGCTCGGCGTCGTGGTCGTGACAGGCGACCCGCCGATCGGCCGTGGACAACTCACGGCACCTCTTCAAACGGAGGTAACCTATCCGCTCAAAATTCAACTACGTAACCGTCCACCGAAACGGGTCATCCTAATGATCGTAGATGGCCGTCTGCCGCCTTTCGTGGCATCAGCTCCTTACTCATATCGGGATCCAGATGACTGACATGCCTGCCCGTTCGGCAACAGTGACAAATCTAATGCGGGACCGGCAACACCTTGCCCGGTAAGGCTTGACGGCCAGCCGGTCGCCCGACGCGCTTGCGCGATTACTGGCCGCCCTCCGTGCGGATCGTCAAATGGTTGTCGACGGAAGTGACGCCCGCCACGCCCTTCGCGACGGTCGCTGCTTGATCGATCTGCGACGCGTCAGGCACGGTGCCTGTCAGCGACACAGCGCCGCTCCGCGCGCGCACGCTCACATTGGCAACATCGATCCCTCCACCCTTCGCAAGCGCGGCACGCACTTTCTTGCCCAAAGCGCGGTTTTCCGCCTTGACCGACTTCGCGGTCGGTGCGGCGGGCGCCATTGCGCCGGCTTCGCTCGACTGCGCATAGGCGTTGACTGAAGCCAGGACAATCAGCGCGCAGCTCGCTAACTTCATTGCTTTGATTGCGTTCATACACGTTCTCCTGTGGCGATGATTCGGGACGGCCTCTATTGAAGCCACTACGCTACATCGGAGCTGCCGGGTTGCCCGACATTCTGAGGAACTGTTTTCCGGTCGAACCGATATCTGGGAAGATTACGGGATGGCGAGAAGCTCCCGGCTATCCTCACCGATGTCCTGAACAGTACGATACCTTGAACCGTGCGGCTTTGCACGCCAGCCCTACCATCGAGAGGTACGGTGGTGATGTCACAAAGCATCACCACCGTACCTCTCGATGGGCAATTTTGTTCCTTGATTTCGGCCCGCTAATGGGTGTCAGGTTGTTGGGGCGATCTTACTCGACCACCTGTCACAGCTTGATCCTTTCGAGCGCACCTTTGACCCATTCACGACTCGTCGAGCGTAACGCGTCAATTTAAAGTTTGGGCTCCTACCCACACATCGAAGGATCGCTAACATGAAGTCCCTTATTCAAGCCGTTGTCGTTGCCGCTGCCCTTGCTGCTCCGGTTGCCGTGTTTGCCCAATCGAATGCGCCTGTCACCCGAGCACAGGTGCGCGCCGAACTGGTTCAGCTCGAGAAAGCGGGCTATAACCCCGCCGCCGCCGACAACGCGACATATCCGGCCGACATTCAGGCTGCTGAAGCCAAGGTGGCAGCACAAAACGATGGAACCGGCGTTGGCGGTGTCGCCAATGGCTCGTCGGATACGGGACGACCGCCCGTCTCGAAGGCCGACTGGAACGCGATGTACAGCCATCCGTAACACGTTGATGGTTGGGTGCCAACAGGATGCCGAAGGCATCTGGTCATTGAACACGGTCCCCTAAGCGCGCAGCAATTCTGCGCGCCCCTCTAAAAACTGGCTCGCTACGAGGTTTGGCCGCGTAGCAAGCCAGTCTCGTTTTGAATACCTCCGCTGTCGGGCTCCCGATGGCTTCGTTCAGGTTTGGCGGTCTGGCCGCTTTTTCCTAATTCAAACTGATTCCATTGGCCTCGACGAAACGCGTAGAGCGGTGCCGGGTTGACGGGTCGACCGACCCCGGCGAACCCACAGCAGCGGTTGCCCCTTTGTAAAGCGTGGCGAACTGACGCCACCTGTCACAGTTTGATCCTATCGAGCGCGCCTTTGACCCATTCACGACTCGTCGAGCGTAACGCATTAATTTAAAGTTGAGGCTCCTATCCACACATCGAAGGAATCCATCACAGAAAAGATCGAAAAAGTTCTTGCCTCAGGCAACACCCACATCACGGTCAATCGCGACCCCAATGTCAAGCACGGCGCGCTCGACCTCAAGCTGTCGGCGCCCGGCGTTGAAAGCCTCGAGTCCATCGCCACCGAGCTGCGCCCGAGAGTCGAGCAGTTGTTTTCAGGCGCGTGGGCGGACCGACGCTGGGCGACGGGTGGAATGTGCCGAGCCGCGTCGTGAGCAACGTCGTCGCAGAAACCTTCGCCGAAGGCAAGCCGGCAAATTTTTGTCTGACCGTTTTATCGCAGTACCGATAGCTTGGTTTGTGAAAACTTGAAAACAGCAGCTTTTACCCTTCTTTGACTATTTCGTTATCCATAATATTTGACCTTTGTGAGGTTTAAATGAAACACCTGATCTTTGCTTTTGCCGTCGTTGCCAGCGCGGCCTGCGTTCCAGCCTTCGCACAGACGCAACCGTCTGCACAAACTACGAATGGCAGCCCGCAAATCGCGTCGAACGATGCAGACCAATCGGCCGCCCCCCATGAACAGGCGATCACGCCAAAGACGCGTGAGCAGGTCTATCAAGAGCTGGAGCAAGCGGAGCGTGATGGCCAGCTGGCCACGCTCAACTCGACCGTCTTCGCGCATCAATAAGGTATCTAAATTCCATGAAGCGATCTAAATGGCTGAAACGCGCTGCAATCTATGCCGCGACCGCAGTTTCAATGGGCCTGCTTCTCGCGGGGTGCGCAATGCCTGCCACGAACCCGGCCAACGGATGTGTCGGCCCGCCAGAGTTTTGCAATACGTACTTCGGTAGCTGAGCAGTCGCGGCACATTCCCGGAAATGCGGAACGTGCCGCTTAAGTGCTGGTGCATTGGCTCGATTACACGATTAAGGCGGAACTCCTATCCACACATCGAAGGAATCCATCATGGAAAAGATCGAAAAGTCCTCGCCTCAGGCAACACCCACGCCGCGATCAATCGCGAACCCAATGTCAAGCCCGGCGCCCTCGACCTCAAGCTATCGGCGGCCGGCGTTGAAAACCTCGACTTCGTAGCCGACGACCTGCACCCGAGGGCCGAGCAGTTGTTTTCGGGCGCGTGGGCGGCCTGCTACATCACCGTGTTCGGGAGGGTGGCCTCGATGAAGAAGGTCACGCTGCCGTCCGACTATTCCGGGGACATCCAGGTAAGCATTGGGTCGGCCGGGGCCGGGTATTGCCTCGGCGCCCAGTTCACCGTCCGCGTGCCCGGTCTGGCAACGGAAGTCGTCGAGGAACTCACGCACCTGACCCATCAGCACTGCCCGTACTCGAAGTCTGTGCACGGCAACATCAAGGTCAGCACGACCATCGTCACAGCCTGATCGGATAAGGCGCGCGCGTCTCACTAAACATCTTTTCGCGTCGGTAATTGTGTTTCCCTCCATCGCTGGGCCGTCGCGCATCGTCGCTCTTCATGCGCGCCGGCGACAGCATCGGATGGGTCGTGGTTGATTTACTAAAATAGAACGGAAGCAATGTTCAGTCTCGTAATGGTCGGCACCAACGACCTGGAAAAAGCAAAGCGCTTCTACGATGCGGTGCTAGGCGCGCTCGGCTATACCGAAGGTCTCAACGATGACAACGATAAGCGCCGGCGCTATGTCTATGACGCCAACACGGCGCTTTTCATCATCACCCAGCCGCTCAATGGTGAGCTGGCTATCCCTGCCAATGGTGGAACGATTGGCTTTACCTGCCAGTTGACCGGGCAGGTCGATCGGTAGCATGCCGCCGGGTTCGCCAACGGTGGAACATCGGCAGAAGCGCCGCCCGCCGTGCGTGAAGCCCGTCTGGCAGTCTCTATCTCGCCTATCTGCGCGATCCGAACGGCAACAAGATCGGCGCCCTGTATCGCGTGCCGGGTTGAAGCGAACGACGGCGCCAAAGGCGCTCTCGACCAGCGGCGGCGATAGCGGCAGGCAGGCGCCGCGGCAAGACCTCTACGATGCGAAATAGCTGGGCCCGGTTGCCCCTGGCGACCGCTTGCGCGGGGCGGTGTCAAATCGTAAGAATGGGAAACGCAGTCAATTAAGAGGCGCTTTGCGTCGAACTATGATTTTGATCTCTTTACCATCGGTGCCGGCTCTGGAGGGATTCGGGCAAGCCGGCGAGCGGCCGCGTTCGGAGCGCGTGTTTCGGTAGCGGAGCAACGTTTCCTGGGCGGTACCTGCGTAAATATTGGGTGTATTCCGAAGAAACTACTTTCTTACGCAGCGCATTTCAAAAAAGGTCGGGAAGACTCACGCGGCTATGGCTGGTCGTTTGGCCAGCTTGCGTTCGACTGGCGCACCCTGCTGGACGGGAAGCACCGACAGATTCGACGGTTGAACGGCGTTTACGGCAATTTGCTAAATCAGTCCGGCGTCGAGTTGATCAGAGGAAGGGCAACTGTTACAGAGCCGCACACCGCCGAACTGAAGGGCCGCACGTTCCCGATGATAGCCGCGACTCCTAGCTCAAAACGCCGGCAACGCCGCGATCCGCGCCTTGACGTCGGTTGGCGGAGGAGGACGAAGAAGAGCAAGCGCAGTCCGACGGCCAGGCAGGGACCTGCGGCTTCGATGCCTCCAGCAGCGTCTCGGCCTCGAGCTTTTCCTGCGCGGCAAAGCTGTCCGACACCGACCTGCCTTGGCTGCCGTCCCCGGCGGGGTGCCCCCTCCCCCTCAGACTTTCTACATACTTCTCAGCACGCTACCCGGCATTGAAGCGGTGGAAACGGGCCGCGCGAAGTCCGCCGGGCGCGATCCCGCACGCTTGCCATGGTTCGCGGCAATCTCGGTTCAACGTCTTTCCCTGGCGTACCGGCAATGACTATGTCGTCTGCGCGTATCGCGTCGGTTATCCATTTTCGGGCGGACTGGACCCACGTCCTGATCTTTGCATCGAGATATTGTCGGGAAGCGTAAACCGCTTAGACATTGAGCTCCTGCAGATAATAGTCGGGCAACACCCTGACCAGCGATCCCGTTCGCAAAGCGGAACGGATGGCGAGCGTCGGACGAGCCCCGATGCCCATGCCTTCATGCAATGCCACGGCCATCGCGTCGGACATGTTCACCCTGAAGCGGCTGGCGGGAAGCTGGAATTCGCGTCCTCCGTCCGGGCCCATGAGCAGCCATCGGTCCGATGCAAACATCGGCAGCGCCAGTTGCAGACACGAATGGCTCGCTAGATCCTTCACGGTGCGAGGCATCCCATGGACCTCCAGATAGCGCGGCGCGGTGCACAGGACCGTGCGGATAGCCCCCAGATGATGGGAAACGACGATCGAATCCGGCAGAGCATGGGGCGACAACCGGATTGCCACGTCGTAGCCTTCTTCCAGAAGGTCCGGCACGCTCTGCGATAGCGTCAGATCGACGGTGACTTTCGGATAGCGCGCCTGACAGGCGGCAATAGCAGGTACGACGTAGTTCTGGCCGACGCTTGGCGTCGCGTGAATCCTGAGTGTCCCTGCCACAATGGCATGGGCGTCCGCCGCCTCCGCCTCGGCGACCGATGCCAGAATCTCGCGGCAACGTTCTAAATACCGCTGCCCGGCTTCGGTCAGTGTTCACCAGTCGTGAATGCATCAAAGGCGTGCTCGTAAGGATCAATCTCCGGCTGCAACCGGCATCCGTTTCCCGACGATTCGCCCTTGACGGTTCACGGCGTAGCCGGCACGGCTGCCGATGTGCCGGCTACGCCGTAAAGGCACGTGCCCCGCTGCACGGCCGTAAGGACGCAGCGTCCAGCGACGCGCGCTGCGTTGGGGCAGTCAAGCACGGCAAGACAACGGGCAATGGGATGACACGACGCATCGCCGCAAGGCGTGGGAAGACCATGGCGATACATGGTGGACGGTGCATTGCGCGAAGTGTTACGTCATCGGAACGTGCCCGATAAGGACCTGGCCGGGAAGACGACGATGTTCTTCAGCCCGTTCTCCCTGGCAATCCTGATGATCACCAGGCGTCGACCATGGTCGTTCCATTGAAACAATCCGTTATATGTCTCAAACACGCGGTAAGTAAGGCCGCGCGACGAGCCACACTCAGATCGTCGAACTGGGCTGCGTGATCAACGAGCGCCGCGTGCGCCCTGTCGGCAGGCGCATGCCGCACCTATGCTCCGCTCGACGCCAGCTTTTTTCGAGGAGACGTGGACTCGCTCGACATCCTGCTTCAGCAAGCGACCCGATGCGGCGAACAGCACGACGCCCTTCATCAGGAACGAGACATTGCCCCCACAGCCACTCCGGGCCTCAAGCCGATCTACTTCGGTCAGTAATTCAGGCGTGCGCCGTTGTTCTGTGCCGGCTCGGTGAAGCTGATGGGGCAGCACGGCGTTGGTGCGCGGCGCGCGTCATCGAGCGAAGGCACCGGCGATTCGGCATGCGAGAGCTTCGCCCTGGACCCGGGGCGTACGACAGGTAGTCCCGCGTTCACGCGCCCCCGCCATCGCGTTCGCCAGCTCCGTCTGTCTCGTCGTCCGATAAATGCGGGGCACCGCCCTTAAGCACGTGCTCCCGCCAGTCGCCCGGTGTCATCCCCATTCGCTCAGCAAACACGCGCCGAAACGCAGACACCGACTGATACCCGACCAGATCGGCAACCGCCTCGGTAGACGAGGTGGATTTTCGCAGCGCGTTCGCGGCGGCGCTCACTCGGATATCAGTCAGCAGATCCATCGCAGAGCGGCCAAGACTGGCCTGGAAATGCCGCATGAACGTGGCGCGCGACATGCTGCATAGTGCGGCCAGTTCCGGAAGCGTCCACGCTCGGGCTGGGTCGTTGAACATCGCAGCGGCCGCAGGCGCGAGCCTTGGGTGGGCGGCAAGCGCCAGCACCCCGGTACGTGCCTGACCGGCCTCACCGGCCACCCGCAGCGTCAACGCAAACAGCGCCGATGAAAGCGCGTTCAGAATCGCGCCGCCGCCCACGTTGTCGTCCATCGATTCGGCCCGCATCAGCCCGACGAGCCAGCTCAGACGTTCGGCCTGCGGCAGGCTCTGTGCAGCGATGCCAATGTCTTCGGTACGTACCACGAGTTCCGACGGAAGATAGCTACGGATTAACCGGTCATGAGGCGGCGCGACGATAAATCGCCCGCACAACATGTCCAGCGCCTCGCCAGTGCCGCCATTTTCGCTAACAAGGAGGCTGCCCGAAGCGCGTTCCCTGGACGGAACCGGTGCCGCGCCGCTGCCGTCGTGCAACACATGCGCCGAACCGTGCGGCAGCAACACGATGTCGCCCGCCCGTAATTCATAGGTTGCCCCACCATCCGAATTCTCGAGCAAGGCCCTGCCGGTCAATATGATGTGGTACGGTATTTCCTGAGCTCCGGCCTGGGTGTATTTTTTTGCCCACGGCGCTCCCAACGCGCACCGAATTTCCAGTTTCCCGGTGACAGTCACGAGTTCCATGAAACGGGTGAGCCAGTCAGTTTGGTATTCCATATCGGACATCCCCATTGATAGCGGCAAGACGACCGTTAAGTGCTCGTTCACCGTTTTGGACTGACTTGATAAGATTGTCCCGCAGCGCCACGATCGCCTTCTGCACTTTAGCGAATTTGTCTGGCGCGAGGCCAGCCACCTCAGAGAGATCCATAGTCAGGGCTTTTTCACACAGCCGTCGACCGTTTTTCGTGAGCCTGACTCGCACCTGACGCTCGTCTTCGGGGCGCGTTGCCTTTCCAGATAACCCATGACCTCGAGCCTCTTCAGGATCGTCGTGAGCGTGTCGGATTCAAGAAACAGCTTCTCGCCCAGGCCACCGACGGTCTGGTGGTCTTCCTCCCAAAGCGCAATGAGCGCAATGAGCGCGATGTATTGCGTGTAAGTGCGCCCAAGCGCCTCGAGTAACGGCTTGCATACCTTGCCGAACGCCAGGTTCGCGGAGTAGACCACAAAACACAGGTAGTCGGCGAGCATCAGATTTGCGGGTGCCAGTGGATCCCTGGATTTCATCTGTGTCCTTATCTTCTTTGACTGGAGCCTGATGTTTCGCAAGACATACGACGGCCGTTCTCAAATCTGAAGTGCAACACCCAGACTCGTGCTTTTTCCAGGTCGTTGGTGCCGACCATTACGTGACTGAACATTGCTTCCATTCTATTTTAGTAAATCAACCACGACCCATCCGATGCTGTGGCCGGCAAGCATGCACAGCGACGATGCGCGACGGCCCAGCGACGGAGGGGCGCACAATCACCGACGTGCAAACACGTTTAGTGAGACGCGCGCGCCTTATCCGATCACACCGTGACGATGGTCGTGCGGACCTCGATGTTGCCGTGCACAGCCTTCGAGTACGGGCAGTTCTGATGGGTCAGCTCCACGAGTTCCTCGACGACTTCCGTTGTCAGACCGGGCACGCGGACGGTGAACTCGGCACCCAGGCAATACCCGGCACCGGCCGACCCGATGCTTACCTGGATGTCCACGGAATAGTCGGACGGCAGCGCGACCTTCTTCTTCGCGGCCACCCTGCCGAAATTTGTGATGTAACAGCCCGCCCACGCGCCCGAAAACAGCTGCTCGGCGGTTGGGTGCAGGTCGGCGGCGACGAACTCGAGGTTGTCAGCGCCGGGCGCCGACAGCTTGAGGTCGAGGGCACCGGGCTTGACATTGGGGTCACGATTGACCGTGGCGTGGGTGCCGCCTGAGGCGAGAACTTTTTCGATCTTTTCCATGATGGATTCCTTCGATGTGTGGATAGGAGCCCACACTTTAATTTGAGGCGTCACGCTCGACGAGTCGTGAATGGATCAAAGGCGCGCTCGACAGGATCAATCTCAGGCTGTAACCGGCATCCGTTTCCCGACAATTCGCGCTGGGCGGTTCGCGGCGTAGTCGGCGCGGTTGCCGATGTGTCGGTTCTGCCGTAAGCGCGCATGCCCTGCTGCACGGCCGTAAGGAAGCCGCGTCCAGCGACGCGCGCTGGACTGGGCAGACAAGCACGACCATACAACGGGCAACGGGATGAAATGACGCATCGCCGCAAGGCGTGGGAAGACCAAGGCGATGCATGGCCGAAGGTGTACTGCGCAAACTAATACTTCATCGCAACGGGCCCGATAAGGCACAGCACGGCGTAGGTGCGCGGCGCGCGGCATCGGACCGAAGGCAATGCCGATTCGGTCGCGCGACAAAACAAAACCACAATGTACGCCCTTTCACCGGGGGGAAACATCGCGGCATAGTGTCGGGCTTAACCACCGGCGCCTTATTCCTTGGACTCAAACAGAATGGAGCGCTATTCAACCGTCTGAATGTGCGCTTCTCGCTCGTTTCAATGGCCAACGGTAGGCCGCTCAACGATCACTTAAGCATCTGACGCGGCCGTATCGACCGGCGAAAGTACGTGAATGACACGCTTGGCGATCAGATGTTTGACCTTCGCACCGTACTCGCCCACGTGAGGCGATGCCAGATGGGCCTGAAACTGAGAATAGTCGCCCCACCTCTCAACGACGACGAAGCTGTCCTGCCCAAGCGGAACCGGAGTTTCTTCAACGTTCACGGGATCGAAGAGAGCGGCGTATTCGATGCATCCTTTTTCGGCGCGCACTGGAACAGTGTTCGCGCGATATGCAGTGAGCACTTCGTCACGACGGCCAGGGAGTGTGGTGATAAAAGCAAGAACGTAAATCATCGGGTCCTTCGGTTAGGTTGCAAGGAGGATAGAATTTGATTAGACAGCCCACCCCGGCGCTGCATGAGGGTGGTTGCGGCGCGATCCCGCGTGTTCAAGAAGCAGGCTTGTTCAAGCCGGCAACGAGCGCCTTGAAGCCGACCCATCCCCAATAGACCCGATGGTGGGCAATGAGCCCGTTCTCGATGTCCATCACCTCGACAAGATCAACCTGATCGCCATGCGGTGTGTCGCGCGGATACTCCCACGTCAGTTGCCGGCCATTGGAGAAGAACGTGCCCGTTCGATACCAGCGGCCGAGATCATTCTGTAGCTTGCGAAGGCCCGCCTCGAAGAAAGGCTGGATTTGCGCTTTGCCCTTTAGGATGCCCTCAGTGCTGTCTCTCAGAGTCACCAGGATCAAAGGGGTTTCCAGGATGGCGTCCTCGGCATAGAGCTCCATCAGGCCGTCCAGATCGCGGCTCAGGATTGTTTCATGCCAGCGTTCATAAACGTGGCGGATTTCGGCATCGCTGTTGCCGGTCATGGTTGACTCCCATCGCGAGGTTGATGATCCAAAGTCTACGCTGAACTCGATCCCGGATGCTTCGACACGCATCGAAACATGCGAGTAGTTTCGGTGCTAGTGTGACGAGGTTCGAAAGGAGATCGACGATGGGTCCGCAACCGAATATCGCTACCGCCGCTTTCTTGATCGCCGACCCGGCGCGCGCTGCCATGCTCATGAGCTTGCTCGATGGACGTGCGCGACCTGCTGGCGAACTGGCCTTTGCCGCTGGCGTGACCGCACAGACGGCCAGCTCGCATCTGGGAAAGCTCCTTGCTGGCGGCCTGCTGCTGGTCGAAACGCAGGGGCGCCATCGCTACTATCGGCTGGCCGGCTCTCACGTTGCCGTTGCACTGGAAAATCTCGCCTCCATCGGCCCGGTCGTGACCGTGCGCCGGAAGCCGCTCAGCCGGGAGGCGCAGAGGCTTCAGTTCGCCCGCTGCTGCTACGACCACCTAGCCGGTAGCATCGGCGTTGCGATTACTCATAGCCTGCAAGAGCGAGGGTTTCTCATCGCGGCAGCTGACAGACAATTTGACGTGACGCCCGCCGGCATCGAATGGTTTGGCTGCATGGGTTTGGATGTGGCCAAACTCAGGCCGAACCGGCGCGGTCTCGCCCGACAATGCCTCGATTGGACTGAGCGGGAACACCATCTTGCCGGTCCGTTGGGCGTGCAACTCATGAGCTTGTTATGCTCGAACGGTTGGCTGCGGCGTTCTGAGTCATCACGCGCCATACAGGTCACGCCGAAGGGGTGGACTGGTCTGAAAGAACAGCTCGGCCTTGACGCCGGTTCGTTTACACTTGTCGCGTAACTTGTAAAACCCGCGACATTTTTCGGATGCCTACGACGTCATCCCCATCCGCTGAGCAAACACGCGCCGAAAGAATTGCGTGCGATTTTTTGCTTGTCTCCGACAGACGGCGACTGCACACGGTCCGCCCAGACCTGCATTATTCGAAGTTCGGTAGGCGGTTGCTAGTAGCCCGAGCATGCATTTTCGAGACTTACGCTTCTCCACGGCCTGACCTGTCAACCCCTTTATGTAGACCTAACGGATTTCATTGGCCTCGACGAAACGGCTAGAGCGGTGCCGGGTAGACCGGTAGACCGGCCCCGGCGAACCCACAACAGCGGTTGCTCCTTTGGTAAAGCGTCGCGAACTGACGCCACCTGTCACAGATTGATCCTTTCGAGCGCGTCTTTGACCCACTCACGACTCGTCGAGCGTAACGCCTCAATTTAAAGTTTGGGCTCCTACCCACAGATCGAAGGATCGTTACCATGAAATCCTTGATTCAAGCTGTTGTCGTTGCCGCGGCCCTTGCCGCTCCGGTTGCCGTGTTTGCCCAATCGAATGCGCCTGTCACCCGCGCACAGGTACGCGCCGAACTGGTCCAGCTCGAAAACGCTGGTTACCATCCTGGCGATGGTGACAACACCACTTATCCGGCGCAGATTCAGGCTGCTGAAGCCAAGGTAGCAGCACAAAACGATGCAACCGGCGTCGGCGCTGCCGCCAATGGCTCGTCGGATACGGGACGGCGAGCCATCTCGAAGGCCGACTGGAACGCGATGTACAGCCATCCGTAACACGTTGATGGTTGTGTGCCAACAGGATGCCGAAGGCATCTGGTCATTGAACACCGTCCCCCAAGCGCGCAGCAATTCTGCGCGCCCCTCTAAAAACTGGCTCGCTACCGGCTTTGGCCGCGTAGCAAGCCAGGCAGATCGCGCGATCCTCGGCGTTCCGGCAAACCGGCGATGCGCTGCATGCCGTGCTGTGCGCCACGGGCTACAACCTACGCTGGTTGTTGCGTGCGATTGTTCGCCTGCGTCTCGGGCCCATCTTTTTTATCCTCGCCGGGCTGCAACGGTTCGTCAATGTCCCGTCTCATCCACTGCTTGTCTACCGGGAACGCTTCCCGCGGCCGACCCTTCCCGCTCCGACAAACCGCCCCATCGGCGTCGTGCGTCAAGCAAACTGATTTTTTGCAGGGCCGATTACATACCGGCTAGCACCTGGTGCACCATGTGGACGACGATCGAACCTTCTCCGACCGCAGATGCGACCCGTTTGACATTTCCCGCCCGCGCATCACCTACCGCGAATACGCCGGGCAGGCTGGTTTCAAGCATGTAGGGCCGCCTCGGAAGCGGCCACGGCTGGGGTGGCAAGACGTCGTCCAGATCCGCTCCTGTCAACACGAAGCCGCGCGGATCGAGTGACAGGCAACCGGCCAGCCACTCGGTCTTCGGTGAGGCTCCCGTCATGACGAAGATATGCCGCATGGGCTGCGTCGTCACCTCGCCCGTGGTCTTGTCGCGCCACGACACCTCTTCAAGATGCTCGTCTCCGCTCAAGCTCACAAGCTCGCTGTCGAAATGAAGCTGAATCAGCGGGTTTTCTTCGATGCGCCGGATCAGATAGCGCGACATCGTTGCCGAGAGTCCCGCCGACCTGACCAGCATCCGCACGCCCTTCGTGTTCTGCGCGAGAAATACGGCCGCCTGTCCCGCGGAGTTGCCGCCGCCGATAACGATCACCGGCTCGCGGCTACACAATTGGCCTTCCATGAACGTGGCGTTGTAGTAAATGCCACGGCCGGTAAAGCGGTCGATGTTGGGCAGCGCAGGCTGGTTATAGGCGGCGCCCGTTGCAAGTACGATCGAACGGCCCGCTATCTGTTGGCCGTCGTCGAGCGAAATCCGGTAAGGCCGTTCGTCGCAGTTAAGGCCCTCGACCGTACGCGCCACCATGATCTT
>NZ_WOEZ01000017.1 GCF_013177735.1 Paraburkholderia elongata
ATGAGGAGCGCGATCACGATCGTCTTGCGCTGGCCGATCCGCGCGATGAGGCCGACCATGAACGGCCGGATGGCGGCTGCGGTCAACGCATAGATGCAGATGATCTGCCCGGTCTGGGTCGCGCTATAGGTATGGGTCGAGAGATTGCGCAGAAACTCAGGCAGAACGAACAGGCTGCCCGACAGGATCATGCCGGTGAAGACGCCGATCAACGCCGACGACAACACATAACGGTCACGCAGCAGCCCGAGCCAGAGCAGCGGCGTCCGGTTCGCCGGACTCGCCTGCCAGACAACGAAGAGAAGCAGGGCCGCGCCGCTCGTCCAGGCGAGCAGACGAATATGCAGCGAGCCGAACCAGTCGTCGATTTCGCCGCGATTGAGGATGATCTGCAGCGAAATCAGCGCCGTCGCGAGAAGCACGATGCCGAGCCAGTCCGTGCTCACCACGCGTTCGGAGGCGGGCGGCGGCAGTGTGGGGAAGTAGCGAGCCAGCAGCCATATCGCGGCGGACGCGTACAACAGGTTCGGCAGGAAGATCAGCCGCCAGTTGGAATGGTCCGTGATATAGCCGCTGACCAGAAGCCCGGCCGCGCTCGACAGATAAAGCAGCGTGGACGCCTTCATCAGCGACGGGCTGCGCTGCGGTTTGGGCATCAGCACGTAGATGCTCGCGCGCCACCATACGACGAGACCCGCGCCGGCCAGTCCCTGGACGGCGCGCCAGATCAGCATCGTACGCAGATCCGGAGAGATCGCGCAACCCATCGAGGCGATCGCGAACACGACGATGGTCGAGAGCAGGAAGCGCTTGTAGCCATAGTGCCCGGCCATCCAGATCGAGACAGGTACGCCGAGAAACAGCGCGCAGCTATAGACGGTCAGCAGCCAGCTGGCTTCGTCCGCGGACACGCCCAACGTGCCGGTCAGATCCGCCAGTATCAGGTTCATGCTGTCGAACGTATAGAACTCCATCCCGGTGGCGAGGCCAAGGCCCATGAGCAGCAGGCGCGTGTGCGCCGGCGACATCATGAGCGCCGGTGCAGGCGGAGGCGAAGCGGGTAGCGGCGCCGCCAGGGCAGTGTCACTCATGGCAAGGAGCACCTCGCCAACGGATGCCCGCAGCGAACGACCGTGAGTATCGCCATGGCAGCGTCTGCGCTCAGGAAAGTGGCGACGCCAGGACGCTTAATCCGCATTCGCAACTCCATTGGGCCTGTTAATCATATCGCGAGCCGCAAGACAGCCAAACCCGTCAAGCCGTCGAAAGCGTGAGCTCATACTAAGCCTAATACGGGAGCTTCACGGCAGCGCGACAGCACCATCCGGGTCGGCATCATCATGTACATTAAGAACGCAGTGTCAACTGAGAACGGAGATCTGCTTGCGGTCGAAAGTCACTGTCGATTGCTGAATGCGCACACTGTGAATGGCGCTGCAACATATTAAACACCGGGCGCAATTAACGCTTGCCGAAGTGCTTATCCTGTACATTCATCTGGAGAACATATGCACACCACCTCTGAGGGGACTCACCCGCGTCTGGCGGACGCGGGGTTGCTGTATCTTCGTGTGACGGGGAGCGTCCTGGTGCTGCTGGTCCATGGGTTACCTAAGGCGATGCACTACGCCAGCCAGGTTGCGGCAATAGAGGACCCGCTGCACATCGGCAAGACACTGACCCTATGCTTTGCGATCTTTGGCGAGGTCTTCTGTCCGCTTTTGATGATCGCGGGCATCGGCACACGCGTTGCGGCGCTTCCCATTCTGCTCATTACTTTGATGGCGCTTGCGGTGGTGCATCGCGACTGGACGCTCGAACAGGGACAGTTCGCCTGGATGCTTCTCATCATCTTCGGAACCGTTGCAATCGCCGGCGCGGGGCGCTATCGGATCTCCGCGCTTCTTGGATCCCGGTCATCGACACGTGGCATCAGACGTTAGAGCGACGGGTGTGACCGTCTAGCGTCCCTGTCAGTAGTACCACTGTCCAGTGAAAATGCATGGTGCGGGTATGACGTGTTGTGGCGTATCGCATCATGACCTGCCATGACACGGCGGGCGGTATCGCACTGCAGTAACGCACACCCCAGGCTGGGAGGCGTGGCGATACCGTCCTGCCGCTGGGCGGCTAGACCGCCCAGCAGGCACATCCTAACGCGCCCCAGAAGCTTTTGAGGTCGGATGCCGGCACGCTGCTTGCCCATGCCGCGGCGTGCGCATGGCCGTGCAGCCCACACACATTCGCGCACGCGCACCGTTGAGCCGCGACGCGCTGCAACGGTGCACCTTCGCTGCCGCCTTGCGCGCCCCAAGCCCCATATCCGCCGAAACGGCGCACCGGTGACCAGTCGGGCGTGGCGGGCGGCAGCGGCACATCGAAGTCTGCAAAGGGGCCGCTAGCGAACACGACCTTGCCGCCCACGACGGTAAGCGTCGACGTCGTATCAGCGATGTCGACTTCCGGACACGACATGAAGTCGCGATCCGGCACGATCAGATCGGCGAACTGGCCAGCCTCAATGCGTCCTTTCTTGCCCTCTTCATTGGAGAACCACGTGACGTTCTCCGACCACATACGCAGAGCCGTTTCGCGGTCGATACAGTTCCGCTGCGGGTAGAGCTTCATGCCTCCCACGGTCTTGCCGGTTACCAGCCAGGCGAGAGATACCCAGGGATTGTACGAGGCGACGCGCGTCGCGTCGGTGCCGGCCGACACCTTGACACCCTTTTCGAGCATGCGCGCGACGGGCGGCGTAGCTTCGGCCGCCTGCGCGCCGTAGCGCTCGACAAAGTACTCGCCTTGGTACGCCATGCGATGCTGCACCGCAATGCCACCACCGAGGGCGGCGATGCGGTCCATTGAGCGTTCCGAGATTGTTTCCGCATGGTCGAAGAACCAGTTCAGCCCTGCGAGCGGCGTATCGCTGTTCACGCGCTCGTACACATCGAGGGCACGGCTGATCGTTTCGTCGTAGGTGGCGTGCAGGCGCCACGGCCAGCGGT
>NZ_WOEZ01000170.1 GCF_013177735.1 Paraburkholderia elongata
AGCGGCCAGACATTGCGCTCGCCAGCCTACACCAGCATGTCCCCCCTCGCGGCGTCAAGGGTTCGCTCCGCCAGGCTCCCGCCTGCCCTTGACCCCAGCCCTCGTCCTTCTGCGCACGGGAGACCAACCCCCGGGCAAGGTTGGTCAGCGTCGTCGATTAATTTATGAGTAGCCCTTAAAAACCTTGACAACTTTCCGCTCATAGAAGGCGACCCGCCGCCCGGCCGTGGACAACCCGAGATCCAACAAGTCATGGAGGATCAACAACACATTAAACCCAACTGCAAATCTGTCCGTCCAACCGGGTCAACCTCATAAAGCCGTCACCCTGACGTGCTCAAATCATATTCCCTCAACAGCGTCCATTCTTTTTCCGCTCATCAACGTTGAGTGTTCAACCCAGGACCTGCCGCCGTTTCACTGCACGGACGCAGCATCATGCCGCAAATGCAGCGCGACTACTGCAGACGGCATCAGCCCAACCAGCCTGCACGTAACGGTTGACGGCAACGACGTACTGAACGGTGCACAGGGTTTCCGTGCGCTGTCGCCGTTCTTCAATTTCACGGTTCCTGCAGATAACATCCTTGGATCGGGCGCTGGACCCGGCATGTCGATCAGCGATGGGTACTGGGTGATGCTCAAACCGCTGTCGCCCGGTCAGCACACGATCAGATTTGGTGGTAGCTTTGTACGCGGTCCGGGAACTGGTTTCATGGTGGACACGACGTACGTCGTCACTGTGTCGCAGTGATTGAAGCCCCGCCCGCTCAGGGCGGGATGCAGGTCATGATTTCAAAGGATCCTTCGTCAGTTTTGGTTGGCGTGGCTCCGATTCGATGACTGAACTCGTCGTACGCGGATGCCCTCCACAATCTGGCAATACTGCTCGAAAGACATGGCGACTCCTAGGGCTTAGTCCTTCATTTGAACGCAATCGCCGGCTGACTACCTAAACGGCGCAGAAGATGGTTCCGTGTTGAGAGGTCATCCAGAGATGAAGCGATTCATAGAAGGTGCGTATGCAGCCGCACTTACTGCACCCGAGCGATCCGCGGATCAGCGTTGCGGACGATATCATCGGGGCTCGATTTGGCCAAGCCGCTCCGTCAGCGATTGCGGGTGGCCATCAAACAGCGCCGCGTAGTAAACCGTGTTCGACAATACATTCTTGACGTAGTCGCGGGTTTCGTTAAACGGAATTGTCTCCGCGAAAATCGCGCCTTCCACCGGTCGCGGCAGGTTGGCCTGCCACTTACGCGGGCGCCCAGGGCCGGCGTTGTAGCCGGCGGTCGCGAGCACGGCAGAACGGTCAAGCTGGTTGTAAATCATCGATAGATAGTACGTGCCAAGCAGGATGTTCGTGTCGATGTCGTTCATCCTGGCCCGCGAGATCGTACCGAGCCCGATCTTCCTCGCGACCATCTCAGCGGTGTTCGGCATCACCTGCATCAGGCCGCCCGCGCCAACCTCCGAGCGCGCATTGATAATGAAGCGCGACTCCTGGCGAATGAGGCCATACGCCCATCCGACGTCGAACCCGGTGGACCGCGTATCGCGCTCGACAATCGTGCGGAATGGCGCCAGGTAGCGCAGCGAAAAATCATGTTCCGTCTGCGTCCTGTCGGCAGTGCTCACAGCCCGGTCATAAAGCTCGATGCGACGCGCGTACTCGGCGACTGCGAGCAGTTGTCGGTCAGTCATGCCGCGCAGCTGCCAGTTCCACTCACGGTTGCCTTCCGTAC
>NZ_WOEZ01000171.1 GCF_013177735.1 Paraburkholderia elongata
CTTTCCAGATCTACTATGTGATGGCGTGGCGCAGCATCCGGACCGGGCTGCTGCAGTCGAGCCTTACGCACGCCGTGTTGTTCAGTGCGGCCACCACCGGCACCGCGTTCGGCAGCCTGTGGCTGTCGCACCATCCAGGTACCTCGAGCATGGGGCGGCTGCTCGCGCTGTCGCTCATCTGCCTGCTGATCGGCATCGTGGTGTTCCAGCCCGTGTTGATGGGTAAGCCGCGCGCGAAGCGCGCATAGAAGAAATCACAGGGAATTGACGGATAGAGATACGAACCACCCCATTGGCACTGCTTGTCGCAAGCCTCGGAAAGGGCTGCGGGAGCGGCCCCGAGCGCAAGCCATGTGATCCGCTGGAAACGATGAACCGCGCGATCTTCAAATTCAGCGACAGCGGCGAAAGTTGTCGCCACCCGGAAAGTCGGGATGAGCATTGACCTTCCTCACCGACTCGTCATCGTGAGGACCGTGCGAAACCACAGGGCCAATTCCGTCATCAGATTTTCAGACGCGACACCTTGGTACCCGAGAGGGAGACGTCGCCCATCAGACCGGCATTCGTCAGCACGAACGCTTCGACCGGCGCGGTTGCCGTGTTCGTATCGATCACCCCGTTCGCTCCTACCTTCACAAGCGCGACCGATCCTTCGCCCCCTGCTGACCAGCCGTCGGAGCGGCGAAAGCGGTTGAGCGCATCACGCGTCATGAACAGGAAGATGATGGCCTTGGATTGGCCACCCGCCTGGAGGCCGAACGAACCGGATACCGTACTGTAGTAGCCCACCGACTTCCCGCCTACGCGCAATGCACCTTCGCCGTACGAAGCCGGCTTGAATCACGGAGGGGAACACGAGCACGCCGTTCGCCTTTGCGACAAGTTCCCGCGAACCCTTGACGTTCGCGTAGAGTCGCGACATGGTGCCCTGTACCTTTGCATCGATTGACCGACGCTTCGCTGCGTTGGTCTCGCTGGTCGCTGCATGACTCGTCGTGGCCGTACAGACCGCGAACGAAAGACCGGCGACAGCGAGCGCGGCTGCCCCTGTCCGTATGAAGATCCAGGCGATGATGAGTTAAGAGGTGGTATTGCGCTGCCGCGTCCCCTGGGAAATACTCTACGGTGTCTTCCAATGATCGGGCTTCGCCCGTTTGTCCGCGACGCCATAACGCGTTTCCACACGGCCTCGGTCGACTCCGGTCTTAGGCTTCGCTCGCAACCAGCCATTCGTTGAGCACGGGACTCGATGGGCTGCGAATGACCTCTCCGGCCGAACAATCGCCGCTCCTTGTCAAATAATTCCGCGTGAACGTCGACCGGCTAGGCCGGACGCATTGATTGGCGATAGCCGGCCATGAGGAGACGCGCAACGGTTCCCATTGCGTGACCGGTGTGCTCTGCT
>NZ_WOEZ01000172.1 GCF_013177735.1 Paraburkholderia elongata
CCCAAGACCCGCAAACCCGCACCCTATGTCGAAGGCGCGGTAGCCCGTGCCCATCACAGTACCGCCCGCCTGCTTAAACGCGCCAAAGGCGAAACATCTTGATCAAGACCTTGAAAGGGCTGGGTCTTAGACCCAAATCGCCGTATGCTCTTTCGATACGGGATCGGGAAAAATGTACTCATCCCCAGCGATGATGCCGGCAACGATGAGCTGAGCCGCCGACTGTGGTGAAGGCGAGACCAAGCGACGACTGAGCGAATTATTTGTAACCGGTAAGCCCGACGGACACGGCGGATGTGCGACCGCAAATTCCAGTCTACATCCGCAAGATAAGACTGCGCGGCCCCCAGTCAAGCAGGCAACTTTGGAGAGAATCATGATTCGCATCGCAGTTCTGAGCACCGGGCGGATCGGGAAAACCCACGCGGCAAATGTCGCCACGAAACTGTTCGCGGATCGGTGATCCCAACGAAAAGGCCGCCAGCGCTCTCGCACAGATGTTCGGAAGCGACGCATCGACCGACTGTGCTGCGATTGTCGACAGCGATCACATCGATGCCGTCGTGATTGGAACACCGACGGACGCGCATATCAGGTTCATGCAGCAGGTGGTGGCCAACGGAAAGGCCGTGCTATGTGAAAAGCCTATCGACCTCGACATGGAAAAGTCCCTCGCAGCGGCGAGGGAGCTCGAGCGCCAGAAGGGCGCGTCATGCTCGGTTTCAATCGTCTCTTCGATCCCATCTCGCAGGCGTTCCGGAAGGCCACTAATGCGGGCGATGTAGGTGACGTCCGCCAAGTCGTCATCACGAGCCGGGACCCGGGCCTGCCATGGCAAACCGGCGTTGGCGGAGGCAGTCCCACCGTGATTCTGAAGCTTCATATCATTTGTATAATAAATAGATGCCCAATCAATTTCATGCGTTAAGGTTAATGCTAAAATAGATGGTGCGTCAAATAAAATGTTTGCTTCTTCTCGTTAGCATGGATTCCATGATGATGCTCAAACCGAATAGTCGGAAAGTTTCGCCTGAAGTGGAACCTGTCAAAGTCTCGAAGGCGGGCCGCCGCCCCAAGAGCGACGGATCCTCCGGCCCTGAGCTTTCGCGAGATGCGGTGATACAGCGTGCGGTAACCCTGGCACAGTGTGAGTCGATCGACGAGGTGTCGATTGCGAGGGTCGCACGTGAGCTCGGCGTAGTGACGAGTCTCATCCATTACTACATCGGGAACCGAGATGACCTTCTGAGCATTGTCATAAATGCGGCCATGAAAGAACGGTTTGAGGCGTTACCTCCGGTCACCGGCGTGTGGCGCATCGATCTCGAGGGCGTGGTCCGGTGTACCTTGGATGTTTTTACCCGTTGGCCTGGACTTGCGACCTATGTTGCGACTCACAACCGATTCCGGCTGTTTCAGCGTGTCCAGCCCGGCGAGATTGATTACGGCCTGTCATATTTCGACCATGTTGGCCAAATATTTCAGCAGGGCGGTTTCACGGCAAGCCAGGCTGCACTTGCGTACCATCTGTTGATGCTATTCGTGACAAGCATTGCGGCGGAGAGCGCGCACCACCAGGCTCCCGTAGCGCACAAAGACTTCATTCTCGGTTACGTGTCAGGTTCCACGAGCGAACGCACCCCGGGTGCGTCATTCATCGTCGGACCATTTGCGGAACTCGACAGTCCCACGACCTTCGATGCAGGTATGGAACTTCTACTGACCGGATTCGAAGCGTGGCTGGCGCCAAGTCGACCAAGGCGCGTTCCACGTAAGGGCAGCAAAGGAGTAGCCTAAGGTATGGAAGCCCCGAAGTTTGACGTGCGCCTCAGCGTGAATACATGTTGGTACTCAGCCTCTGTCGACGACGGTCGACGAACTTCTCGTTGAACTGACTATGCTCTTCGGTTTCGCCGGCAATCATGCTGCGTGACCCTGGCGGCGCAACAAATCGTTGCCGAAGCGGAATGACGGGTGCTTGCCTACGCACTTTGAGCAGCGATCCGGCGGCCGGTGTCATGAACACATAAGGCGTCCAAACGCATTTACTTGCAAAGGCATCGCGTCGTCTGCGCACCTGGCGTAGTACGAAGACCCCGTGCCAGTCACCCTGCGTTCAAGTTCATTCGTAGCGGACATCCATCCGGACGCGGCAACAGGGTGCTCAAAGGTGCCCCGTCTCGTACGCGCTTCGCCGTGTCATGTCGGCAATGGCCTCGCACGGGCTTCCGCCGATCACTCGCCAAACCGTCGTGTTCCGCAATGATTCTCGGCCGCACGGCGACGTCACTGTTAGTTTGACGACCGCCCCTTCAGCCCTTGCTGGGCGTGACCACGCTCCTGCTTTGCTGGTGTGATTCATTGCACTAGGGTAAACGATTGGTGGCAAGTATTTGACGCCCCATCTATTTCAAGGCTAATCTAGGTACATGAATTTGATGGTGCATCTATTTTGGCTGATGGCATAGGGCAAAGCCGGACCATCGATCCCAACGGAGTACTCATGACAAACCAAAATCTCGGTGGGAAGGTCGCGGTCACAGCCGGTCTGCGCGGGGCTTCGTGGGACGCGGCCCGGATGAACTGTCCTATGTCACCAAACCTTTCCCGCTTAGCACCGATGACGGCCAGGCATCGCTTGGGGTACTTTTTTCAAGAGGGGCGGAGCGCAAGGCAGTTTTCATCATGCACCCGCGCGAGTTCGTCCTGACGCACTACCTGGTACCTGACGTCCTGGATGCGGGATGGGTTTGTTGGGTGCCGGGTCTCAAATGCGCGGTTATGGTGAGAAAGGAGATTGAACGATGGCTGCAGGACGATTCGCCAGGTACTGGCAAGATTTTGAGGTAGGTGAGGTGATTGAGACTGCGCCACGTACGATTGAAGGTGGTGATGTGAGCCTGTTTGCAGGGCTCTCAGGAGACTTCAATCCGCTGCACGTCAATGCTGTAGACGCTGAAAGTGGCGCATTCGGCGAGCGAATCGCGCACGGGCTCCTTACATTGGCCGTTACTTCGGGTCAGATCAATCAGACGGCGCTTTTAGTTGGCACCGCCATTGGCATACTGGGTTTGGATAAGGTCCGATTTTCCAATCCCGTGCGCTTTGGCGATACGATCTTTACGTCAGTCAAGGTCACGGAAGCTCGGGCTTCGAGCAAGGCTAGCAGGGGTGTCGTAGCTATGGAAGTCAAAGTCGAAAACCAGCGGGACGAGGTAGTGCTGACCTACGACATGACGTTGCTGATGGCCGGCAAGCCGACATGATTGAATGGAGAAGTGAGAATCAGCGTGCCGGAGACATTTTGCAGTGCAAACGATGAGCGTGCTCGTGACGCGCGGCATTCGTTTGCCGTGACGTTTGCTTTCGAAGACGAGCGGACACGGTATCTAGAAATGCGCCCTACGTCCGATATCTGCACGCGCGAGCCCGACGCAAAGCTGGTGTCAACTAGCAATAGAGGTCGACGAGCCTTGCCTCGTGTTGTCGAGTCGTACGTGGTTGGGAGATGCGGTCGCAACCATCGTGCAACTCTGGCGTCCTCCGTCACGGTTTCATCTGGCTGGCGCCGTATGCACTGAAGTAGCGAGACCCCTTAAGCAGCGCTAGCATCAATTCTTGAGTAGTAAAACAATCATGTGAATGTAGCTCATTAGCGAGTTTATGTTCTTCGTCAAGTTAGACGCTGGATCGCCAAAGGATTAGAGAAATGACTAACCGTGAAGTAGTCGTAGTCGGTGCGGCGCGTACTGCTATTGGAACCTTCGGTGGCTCTCTGAAGGACGTGCCGACGACATTACTTGGTGCGACAGTGGTTCGTGCGGCGCTGCAGCGCGCTGGGGTACAGGGTGCTGATATCGAGCACGTTGTGATGGGAAACGTCATTCCGACGGAACCGAGGGATGCCTATTTGAGCCGAGTTTCAGCACTGGACGCAGGAATTCCGAAAGAAGTGCCTGCGTTTAATGTCAATCGGCTTTGTGGCTCCGGTCTACAAGCGATCGTAAACGCGGCGCAGTCAATTATGCTTGGCGATGCTGACTTGGCCGTGGGTGGAGGGGCGGAATCAATGAGCAGGGGGCCATTCATCACACCTGCTGCTCGTTGGGGCATGCGTATGGGCGACATCCAGATGGTCGATTACATGACCGGAATCCTCCACGACCCTTGGAGTCGCATTCACATGGGCGTGACCGCGGAGAACGTTGCGGAGCGTTACTGCATCTCGCGTGCGGAGCAAGATGAGTTGGCGATGGCGAGTCAGCAGCGTGCGGCTAAAGCGATCGATGAGGGGCGCTTCAAGAGCCAGATTGTACCGGTGGAAATTAATACTCGCCACGGGTCTGGCCAGTTTGAGTCGGACGAACATGTTCGCAAGGACGTGACGGCCGATGCACTTGCAAAGATGAGGCCGGTGTTCAAGGAAGGAGGCTCGGTGACAGCCGGAAATGCCTCGGGTATCAATGATGGTGCGGCCGCAATTGTCTTGGCTGAAGCTGGTAAAGCGGCTGCGATGGGTCTTAAGCCATTGGCCCGCTTTGTCGGCTACGCTCATGCCGGAGTTGAACCGGAATACATGGGTATTGGTCCCATTCCCGCCACTCGTCTGGTGATGAGGCGTACAGGGTTGAAGGTGGCAGATATGGATGTCATTGAAGCGAATGAAGCCTTTGCTGCTCAAGCCTGTGCTGTCTCACGAGAATTGGGATTTGATCCGGCCATAGTGAATCCCAATGGTTCCGGGATATCCCTTGGGCATCCCGTCGGTGCGACGGGCGCCATCATCTCGATCAAAGCGATTTACGAACTCCATCGGATCGGCGGGCGGTATGCGCTGGTGACTATGTGCATCGGCGGAGGGCAGGGCATCGCGGCGATCTACGAACGTGTCTGAAGCTTGTGCCAGGAACAAGCAAAGAATCACCGAAAGACCTACTTTATTTGTCGCCACCTGCCGAATCTATGGCATCACGTCGGTTGATATCTATCGTTGCGATACTGCTGACGCGAGACGGGCAAACGTCTGGATTTCCGCATTTTGGAAGGAAAACTAAATGACTATTGGTAATGTCGCTATTATCGGCGCCGGAACGATGGGTAGCGGAATCGCCCACGTTTGTGCGGCGTCGGGTATCAACATCGTGATACTGGATATCTCGGAGGAGGCGCTGCAACGTGGATTCTCGGCCATTTCAGACAGCCTGGATCGCTCGATAAAAAAGCAGAAGCTGACGGCGGATGCTAAACGGGAGATACTTGGCCGTATCAATGTGACGACTCGATACTCGGACATTGCGGGGGTGGATCTCGCCATAGAGGCCGCTTCCGAGAACGAAGCGCTGAAACTTCGCTTACTCAAGGAAATCGAAACCGTCGTCAGTGCGAAGGCAATCATTGCTACGAACACGTCATCGATCTCGATCACTAAGCTAGCCGGGTCCACAAGACTACCGGAAAGAGTTATCGGAACACACTTCTTTAATCCGGTGCCGCTGATGGCACTGGTGGAGTTGATCCGCGGCTTGCAGACGTCGGATGAAACCCAGGAGCGCGTCGAGGCGTTCGTTAAGGAGATCGGAAAATCCTCGATCGTTGCCAAGAACAGCCCCGGTTTCGCGGTCAACCGCATTCTTTGCCCAATGATCAACGAGGCAGTGTTCGCTCTCCAGGAAGGCTTGGCTACGCCGGAGGACATCGACAACGGCATGAAACTCGGGGCCAATCACCCTATTGGTCCGCTTGCACTCGCCGATCTGATCGGCCTGGATACGATGCTAGCGGTTCTGGATGTTTTTTACCACGGCTTCAATGACCCGAAATATCGCCCGGCGCCGCTACTCAGAGAGATGGTTGATGCCGGATATCTAGGCCGAAAGAATGGGCGCGGTTTCTATCAATACGACTGAGCCTGAAGGGAAGGCGGAATCGAGGGAGATAGATGATGACGAACAACGACACGCCGGTGCTGCTGGAGAAGCGGGATGGTGTTGCCAGAATTCGCTTCAATCGGCCGCGCAGCCTCAACGCGATTTCGCCAGAGTTGGCGCAATGTTTTCTTCAATGTTGCCGGGAGGTTGGGACCTACGCCGAGTGTCGAGCAATTTTAGTGAGCGGTGAAGGGCGGTCGTTCATGGCCGGTGGCGATCTCAGCCGCTTCTACCAAGATTTCTCCAACTCTGCAGAAACCGCTAGGGCAATGATTGAGCCGATGAATGAGGCTCTTTCGATCCTGGGTTCGTTACCTCTGCCTGTGGTGGCGAGTGTGCAAGGTCCGGTGGCAGGTGCCGGGATGAGCATCGTCTTGGCATGTGATCTAGCGATTGTTTCGAGCGACGTGCAGTTCTCGTTTGGCTATTCGCAGATCGGTGCTAGTCCTGATGTAGGCATGTCGTGGTCACTGCCCCGTATTGTCGGGCTACGTCAGGCAATGGGCATAGCATTGCTTGGGGAAAGCATAAGTACCGACCGGGCGCTGGATCTCGGAATAGTTCATCGAGTGGTGTCTGCAGAAAACCTGGTATCGGCAACAGATCGCTTAATGAGCGATCTCGCGAGCGGGCCGACGATTGCATATGGCCAAGCGAAGCGTCTACTGCGCACTTCTAGCGATCGTAGTTTCGAGCAGCAACTCGCCGAGGAGCTCGTGGCGTTTCGTACTTGCGCTGCGACGGATGATTTTATGCAGGGTGTGTCGGCTTTCATCGAAAAACGCAAGACGGTGAGATTCCGCGGCGTGTAGCGTGATACATGCGGTTGCGCAGCCAGCTCCAGGCGAGCTCGACCATCAGCCTCCGGCATCGCCGGTTGCCTGCGTTGCTAATACCCTGTTCGACCTCACCGGTGCTGCTGGCGTACAGCATGGGCGTCAGGCCCAGGCAGCTGGCCAGTTCTGCAGCTGGCTCGCACAGATTTCCGCCGATCACTCACCATATCGGCGTCTTCCGCAAGGGATATCGGCCGTTCGGCCCCATCACTTTTGGTTTAACGATCGCCCCTCCAGCCCTTGCTGGGCGTGACTACGCTCCTGCTTTGCTGGTGTGATTCATTGCACTAGGGTAAACGATTGGTGGCAAGTATTTGACGCCCCATCTATTTCAAGGCTAATCTAGGTACATGAATTTGATGGTGCATCTATTTTGGCTGATGGCATAGGGCAAAGCCGGACCATCGATCCCAACGGAGTACTCATGACAAACCAAAATCTCAGTGGGAAGGTCGCGGTCACAGCCGGTCTGCGCGGGGCTTCGTGGGACGCGGCCCGGATGAACTCGTCCTATGTCACCAAACCTTTCCCGCTTACCACCGATGACGGCCAGGCATCGCTTGGGGTACTTTTTTCAAGAGGGGCGGAGCGCAAGGCAGTTTTCATCATGCACCCGCGCGAGTTCGTCCTGACGCACTACCTGGTACCGGACGTCCTGGATGCGGGATGGGCTTGTTGGGTCCAGGCCCCACGGGCCATCGGAAACGACCTGCGCCTTGAGCACGAGATTGCGCTCCATGATGTTGCCGCAGGCATGCGCGAATTACGTGCATTGGGTTTTGAGACAATCGTCCTCCTCGGAAATTCTGGCGGTGCAGGGCTGTTCTCCTTCTATAACCAACAGTCATTGCTCTCGGCGGAAAAGCGCATAACGCACACCCCTGGCGGTCGTCCTACCAAGCTGCAGGCAGCCGAGTTACCGGTGGCGGATGGCGTGGCGCTGGTATCGCCTCACCCTGGGCAGGGGATTCTTCTAATGAATTCGCTAGATCCTTCCGTCACAGACGAACTCGATCCGTTTTCGCGTGACCCGGCGCTGGATCCTTTCGACTCGGTCAACGGATTCAACCAGCCGCCTGAGTCCTCCGCCTATCCACCAGAGTTTCGCGTGCGCTATCGGAAAGCACAGCGAGACCGCGTTGCGCGAATCGACAAACTCGCCCGTGAGGCAATTGAACGGCGGCAAGAGGCTCGCGCGAGGAATAAGTCCGCATCGAACAGGACAGACAAGCTCTTCGCCAGCCACGGCCCAATCTTCCAGGTATGGCGTACGGACGCAGACTTGCGCTGCTGGGATTTGTCGCTCGACCCGTCAGATCGACTGGTGGGATCGCTATGGGGCGGCGATCCTGCGTTATCGAATCTCGGCACTATCGGATTCGGGCGTCTGGTGACGCCCGAATCCTGGCTTTCCACTTGGTCGGGACTGTCATCCAACGCTTCGCTCGAAAAATGTGCGAGTTCGATTGAACAGCCAACGCTAATTATTGCGTATACGGGCGACAACTGCGTCTTTCCTGGTGACGTCAGGGAGATCTATGAATCAATTCGGATAACTAAAAAAATTATCTGCAGCGTTCGAGGAAATCACCATGGCCAAGCTCTGAAGGAGGGGGAGACGCCGGGGCAAGTGCTCGCGGGACGTCACATCTCTGACTGGCTACGTTCGACTTTCAAATAGAAACATTGATCTAGAGACATTTATGAATGACCAATCGAATTCGAACGCGTCCACGGGTGGGCGTGTTGACTCTGGTAGCCGTCCGGTCAGCAACAGCGACGTCGACAGCAGTTTGGGCGGTCAAGCCCCTGGGGTCGCCGCTCCGATCCCCGGAGTGGTCTATCCGAAACCGAAGGATCTCGAGCGTTACGTCGCTGAAGGTGTACTCGGCTTTGAAACATTGGTCGACGGATTCCAAAGGGCCGCCACGCTGTATCCGCAAAACGTCGCACTGCTTGGGCTAGGGATGAGCATGACTTACGCCGACCTGGATGCAAAGACTACTCGGTTGGCCGCGGCACTGCTTGAAACTGGTCTGTTGCCCCTTGACCGTGTCTTATTTCAACTGGGTGATAGCGAACAGTTGGTGATGGCCTTCCTCGCTTGTTTGAAGGCAGGCCTAATTCCAATTTGTACACTTGCGGCCCACCGAGAGCGCGAGATCGGCTATTTGGCCAATCTTGCAGAGGCAAAATTGCATATCGTACAAGGTGACGATCCGAAGTTTGACGGTGTCGCTTTCGCACGCAAAATGTGCGAAACAGCACCGTCACTACAATGGATCCTCCAGGCGCGAGGCGAACCGCAAGCTGGCGTGCTACATCTCCAGCAGCTGATTGAATCGATTAACGAGGAAGAGGCTAGCGAACGCGTCGAGCAGGTTAAGCTCGATCCATTCCAGGTAGCCGTGTTCCAGCTTTCCGGCGGTACCAGCGGAGTACCGAAGATCATTCCTCGTTTTCACAACGAGTATCTCTACAACATGCGAGCCGTGGCGGAATGGTTCGAATATCGTCCGGATGATGTTCTCTTTATACCGCAGCCGCTTGTTCACAACGTCAATATGGGGTGCTGCTTCGGCCCGATGCTAATGACAGGCGCGACAGTTACGATAGCGCCGGACGTGCGTCCAGAGACGCTAGTTGCGATGATCGAGACCATGAAGCCCACTTGGCTGATGTTGGGTGGTCCAATCATCGCTCGTATCGAAGCAGCAATTAAGGCGGGACAGATCGATCTGTCGAATGCACGTGGGATCTTTGCAGGTAACAGTGCGCCGAAGTATCGTAAATTGCTTGGTGCTCCTGTATATCACACATTCGGCATGACTGAAGGGATGATCATTTACACCCATCCCGACGATCCGATCGAAGCTCTTGATACCACCCATGGCAGGCCGGTAAGCGCTTGGGATGATATTCGCATACTCGTGCCTGGAACCGAAGAGGCTGTGATGCCAGGCGAGATTGGCGAACCAGCATTCAAGGGGCCCTACACCATACATGGTTACTACCGGGCGGAAGAGAGAAATCGCGAAGCGTTCACCAGCGATGGCTACTACAGGTCTGGCGATCTGATGCGTGAAAGGCGCATTGGCGACAAGACATACTACGTGTATTGCGGTCGCCTGAAGGACCTCATCAATCGCGGCGGAGAGAAGATCAACTGCGAGGAGGTCGAAATGGCGATCTCAGGCCATCCGGCCGTTGCAGCGATAGTTGCCGTTCCCTATCCGGACCCGGTTTACGAAGAGCGTCTATGCGCAGTACTCGTTTTGAGACAAGGCTGTTCTGCGCCGTCGATCCAACAGATGGGTGCCTACCTTAAAGAGTATGGTTTGGCGAAATTCAAGTGGCCAGAGCGCATCGAGATCGTTTCCGAATTCCCGCTTACTGCGTCGGGAAAACTCGATCGGCAGGCTCTTCGCGATCTCATTGGCAAATTGGTCGTCTCGAACAGCTAGCCAAACTTGGCAAATTTTGTAGGAGATTCAATTGGAAAACACTCTTCTTGTACTGAACGGAGTACACCATACCGCCAGACCAACCTGGAAGCTGCGCGAGACAGTTGAGTTCTACAGGGACAAGTTAGGGTTGCCACTGGTTCACGCGATTTCCGCTCGGGGTTGGGGGCCATCGAATCATCCGGATTTCCTGCATTTCTTCTTCGAAAGTGGAAAGGGCAGTACGATCGCTTTCTTCTACTACATCGGCGCCGAGCAACCTGACTACACTCGAGCCGTAGACGACTACCGTTTCCGTGCCACGCACACAGCATGGGCGGTGGACAGCTACGACGAACTGATGGCGTGGCGAACTCGCCTCGAGGAGCAGGGGATTCCCGTGATCCACCAGATTCGACATGAGTTGATCGAATCCCTATATATCGCGGATCCAAATGGCTACCACCTTGAAATTACACTCCAGGAAAGGCCGATGACCGCTCTTGACTCGGATGACGCAATGCGAACCATTGAGGCGGCAATGGCAATGGAGGATGCCATGGGTAAGGGCGCGAACAATTTCGCTAGCATCGATCAGGTGTGGTGCGAGAAGGGGCTCGTGTTAGCCGACGTTCATTCGAGCGTAGAGCATGATGAGGCGTCGCTATATGTCCTCGATGTGCCAGAGTTCTCGCCACTCGTTGACGCTGCCCGTGAGGACAATAATTGTGTGGTCGAAAGCACGATTAATGGATATTGGCGCATCAGGTCAAAGGATGCGATCGTCTTCGAAAATAAGTCACTGAGGCTTGTCCCGGCTTTGTGGCATTCATCACTCACCGGTGGATTTATCGGAAAAGTAAAGGTGTTCGATCGCTATCGTCTTGAAATCATACCAGGCGTTGCATCGTGATAGTCGATGTGTCTGCGATACCTGGAAGAGGGGTTGCCGCGTAATTTCCCGGCATTGTGCTCAGGAGATGCTGGCTGCGGAGTTCGTGACTTCGCATCTGTTGCACGATAACTATGGCCAACGGGAGAAGACGTACCTCCCGGTAATGGTTATGAGTCTATGACTCCAACAGGGCGTGTCAACGGGAGTCAGCCGCGAAATCGAGCTTCGGGTACTGGCGCGGCGATTCGATCAATAGACGGGGGCAACATGACCGCAAGTTATGAATTCGTTCTTTCGGAATGGTCATTTACCGTAAGACGAACGGTCAGCTGGGCGGACTGCGACCCTGCCGGTGTGGTTTATACCGGGCGGTTTTCCGAGTATCTCCTGGGAGCAGTCATGCATTTCCTGAAGCATGTCGGGCTCGCACCGGGATCCGATATACACAAGGTAAGCGGTACCGTTCTGCCATGTAAGCATATGTCGTTTACGTTTCACGTCGCGTTGTGGCCTGACGACGTGGTTGATTTGCGTGTTGGTGTTGGTGAAATTCGCGAGCACACATTCGAAATTTTCGTAAACGGGCTTCTATCTGATGGCCGTTTGGCATTTCAGGGAATCTTTGTTCCGATCTTTATCCAAAGCAATGCTCGCGTACGCAGACCAATGCCTGATGCCGCGCGCGGTGCACTGACGCCGCATTTGATCAACAAGGATGAACGAGAATGAATATCCACAGGACGTATCGTATCGGTCAAATTGTGCCAAGTTCCAATACCACAATGGAAACCGAAATCCCGGCTATGTTTCACGCTCGCGAAAGTGCTCGACCGGAGCGCTTCACGTTCCACAGCAGTAGGATGAGGATGCACAAGGTTACCCGTGAGGAACTGGAAGCGATGAACCGCGAAGGTCTGCGGTGTGCGGCGGAACTAGCCGACGCAAGAGTCGACGTCATGAGTACTGCGTGCTTGGTAGCCATTATGGCAATGGGAATGGGATATCACCGGCAAGTAGAGCGGGAGTTAACCAGCGTCGCTCGTGCCAATAACTGTTCGGCGCCTGTGATGACGTCGGCGGGGGCTTTGGTTGATGGGCTACGAATCATGGGAGCGAAGAAGATTGCATTGCTGGCGCCGTACACACGTCCGCTGTGCGATTTGGTTGTTGACTACATTGAAGACGAGGGTATTGATGTGGTAGACGCGATTGCCTTCGAGATACCGGACAACCTCGAGGTGGGTCTGCGAGATCCAGCGCGTCTGGTCGACGACGTGAAGAAGTTGAACACGGCGAACGTGGACGTTGTTGTCCTTTCGGCTTGTGTCCAGATGCAGTCTCTTCCCTCGATTCAAGCTGTGGAAGACCGACTGGGGATTCCTGTTACTTCGACCGCGATTTGTACCGCGCGGCGCATGCTCGATAACCTTGATCTCGAACCGGTGGTGCCCAGGGCGGGCGCTCTGCTCTCCGGCCGCTATCCGTCTCAGGTCCTCACGGAAAACAAGGAGAGTCAAGCATGAGAGAGGCGGTCGTCGTTTCCACCGCGCGTACGCCAATTGGTCGTGCGTTCCGTGGCGCATTCAACAGGACGAAATCCCCCACGCTGATGGGGCATGCGATTCACCACGCCGTCGGTCGATCGGGTCTGGACCCGGTACGGGTCGATGATGTGATTGTTGGCACAGTTTTAGCGGCGGGGACTGCTGGAATGAACATCGCTCGCAATGCGATGTTCGCCGCAGGACTACCGCCGTCAACTAGCGCACAGACGATCGACCGGCAGTGTGCCTCCGGTCTGATGGCAATTGCAAATGCGGCTAAGCAGATTATCGTCGATGGCATGGAAGTCATTGTGGCTGGGGGACAGGAAAACATCTCGGCCGTTCAGAATGCGTATTTCAAGTGGGTACAAGAGGAGCAGGATGCGAACGTCCGGCGATTTGCTGCACACGCCTATATGCCGATGCTCGAGACCGCGGAATTCGTCTCGCACAAGTACGGCATTAGCCGAGATCAGCAGGACGAGTATGCACTATTGTCACAGTACCGAACGGCTGCGGCGCAGGGCAACGGGCTGTTCGACACTGAGATCGCACCGATAGACGTTGTGATGGCGGTAACCGACAAAGAAACTGGGTCGGTTACCGAGCGGGAACTGACACTTTCGCGAGATGAGGGAAACCGCCCCGAGACGACGTTGTCGACCCTTTCCGCACTGCAGACAATCATCGCAGATGGCAGCGTAACTGCCGGGAATGCAAGCCAGCTTTCTGATGGGGCCAGTGCCTGCGTTTTGATGGAGGCGCGGGCAGCAGAGAGGGCGGGGTTGAGTCCACTCGGCGTATATCGAGGCATGGCGGTCGCTGGTACGGCGCCGGAGGAAATGGGCGTCGGCCCGGTGTACGCCATTCCGAAACTGCTTAAACACCACGGGCTCAACGTTCAGGACATCGGGCTATGGGAGCTGAACGAAGCCTTTGCGTGCCAGGTCTTGTACTGCCGCGACGCGCTCGGTATCGATCCTGCGAAGTACAACGTGAACGGGGGGGCGATCTCGGTGGGGCATCCGTATGGGATGACCGGCTCCCGTCTGGTCGGACATGCACTAATTGAAGGAAAGCGGCGCGGTGTCCGCTATGTCGTTGTGGGAATGTGTGTCGGTGGCGGAATGGGGGCAGCCGCGCTGTTTGAGATTGCCTATTAGTAGAGAGATTTGCACGGGTCTGAGGCAACGCAGGTGTCCGCGACCATCTTGGCAAGTATCGTGTTCCGCAACTGGCGCGCGCGGATTTGCTCGAGTTTAAGTCACTCTGTATCCCATGTTGAGGAGGCTTTCATGCCAAGTGAAGGGCCTGTGCCAAACGTGGTCTTCACATGCAACGACCGCGAAATTCTAGCGCAAGGTTTGAGTGCCTTGCTTCGTGAGTGGTCGATTGCGTACGAAATAGCAGTGAGAGTAGCCTCGGAAAGGGGGCTCGCCCAGCCGAATGTGCATGATTTTGGATTACCCGACATTCTGCGCCTGAGTCGAACGATTTGAGCCCCGCGACCTGATAACGAAGTGGCTGAAGCCACCGGTGATGCGCTCACAAAGTGAAGCCGGTGCGAGTACGCAGACCCTAACGTGAGCGAATGCGGATCAATTCTCGAGAGGACCCTTGCGCAGGCCGACCCGAACAACGTGCCGGGGAAAGCTGATACGACCATGAGCGCGACGCCATGGTAATGCCATTTCATGTAGTCCGCCCCGGCGTGACACGCGACGCAGTTCGACTGAACTCCAATTCGACGAAAGGAGAGAAACCTTATTGAGATTTACGGCTATTTCAAAAGTGGAGTGGGTAATGCGGCTTACGAGGCATGTGGGTTGAAGGCTGAGAAGTCGAGCTTTCCGGCGATGAGGAACAGCACAGTCCGCATGGTTTTGAAGCTGGCGTACCCG
>NZ_WOEZ01000173.1 GCF_013177735.1 Paraburkholderia elongata
TCACGCATACCGGTGCCTGCTGCTCGAAACGCTTCATCACCTCGTCAAACATCCCTTCGTACCCGTCGTCCTTGAACAGGTCGCCAGGTTACCAGGTTTGTCGCGCAAAGACCTTGAAAGGGCTGGCCCTGAGACCCTCTCGGAATTGGTCGATGAGCTTGGTCCCGCGATCAAGGCAGTAACCACGGAGGACGCCGCCAAGGAGGACATCGTCTTTGTCGCCATTCGCTGGGCGGATTTGAAGCGGGTCCTAGGGGAACTACCCGCGTGGAATGGGCGCATTGTCGTCGATGGCACCAACCCGGTCGAATGGATCGACCCGGACTCCCCGGATGCAAATGACCCGAGCAACCCGCTGGCCGTTTATGGCATCAAGCCGGTCGATCTCGGTGGTCGCCACTCCAGTAGCGTCGTTCGTGATCTAGTTCCGGGAGCGCGTCTCGTCAAGGCGTTCAACCACCTCGACGTGAATGTGCTGGCTGAACCGGAAGTGGCTGGCGGAAATCGTGTGCTCTATTACTCCGGCGACGACGCAGAAGCGAAAAATACCGTCCGCTCGCTTATTGAAAAGTCCGGCTTTTTCGCAGTCGACCTCGGCACGCTGGACGTTGGTGGTCCGCTAGCATCCTTGCCGTTTGGTTCTTTGGCTGGCGTTAGCTTTGTCAAGGTGTAAAGCGACGGGGTGTTCCGGAGGATGCTTAGGGCCGAATTCCGGTGCGTATCAAGAGCATGGCCCGCGGCTCGCATGGAGAGCTGCGGGCGCAATCGACTTAGCTGGGTTTCCTGCAGCAGTTTAAAACTGTGACCTGATGCGGGCGACCACAGACACGCTGTTACAGCCCGACGTATTGCTGCTCGACCGGGCGGGCGAGCTGTACCGTTCGACGAAGCGCAACTTGTACGCGCGCATCGCCGCCGACGGCGGGAAAGCGAAGTCATACTAGACGGCATTCTGCCGTGAGTACGACATCTTCGCCAAGATGTTCGACGCGTTCGCTATTGCAGTGCAAGGCCTTATAGATGGCACGCGTGAACTCCTCGCGGAGGAGCGCAGGAGTCTGGCCAAGGGCATTCGCGGGCTGGAGGGGCAGTTGGCCTCGCGCCGGCGCGGCTCCACGCGCATGCACTCGGCATCTGCTTCGGGACCGGCAAGCTGTTCAGGCAGCAGCACCACCTTGAGCTCGCTGATTTTGACAGTCGCGAGTTGTGGCTACGCGAATGGCAGGCTAGCCGCTCGCACCAGGAGTTCTTCGTCGGCTCGAAGGACGGGACGGCGGGCAACCTGTTGTGCCAGTTACGCGAAGCGGGTTATGGTCTGTAGGCGCTGAAGATCCGCATTCCGGACCGGTTGCTCTCGCCGGGTAACGAGAACTAACTCGTCGTCAACGATGTTACGTTCGCCTACGATCGCGAGGTGCTGGATGCCGCACTTAAAGCAGGAGCTATACTGAGCCGGCGCCTGTATCGGGACGAGCGTGGCTGGCGCGCCTTTGTGTCTTTCGACCACCGGCCGGCAGAGGTCTCGACACCTGACGCGAAGTACGGCGTCATCGGCGTCGACTTCAATGCCGACCATCGGGCGGTGACGGAGACCGACGCGTTCGGCAACCTGCTACGCACAAAGCGGTTTGCGTTACTGCCGGAATACGCAGGCTCGGGCCTATGGCGCGACAAACAAGATGAGAATGTCGCGGCGAGGAACGCATCCATGACCGCCATCATTGCCTACGACCTGAACTCCTACGAAAAACTGCCCACGCTGTTTCCCTACAATCTTCAACCGCACATGTGTCACCCGTTCACTGCACCGGTCCCGTTTCGGCAACCTTTACTGCGTAACTGGCCTGGCACCTCACCGCGAAAGGAAGACAACCGCTATGCTTCTGCATGCCTCCACCGGAACAAGGCCGATCCGACACTACACGAATCGTTCCGAGATTCTGTTCGATCCCGTGAGGCTCGGAAGCCTTGAGTTGAAGAATCGCATCGTAATGGCGCCGATGACCAGGGCCATGTCTCCACAAGGTGTGCGGGCGAAAACGTTGCGGCTTACTACCGCCGTCGGGTTGACGGAGGGGTTGGCCTCATCATTTCTGAAGGTAGTTTCATTCCTCATTGGAGTGCTTCGCACGATGACAACGCACCGCGCTTCTAGCCTACGCTTGCGTTGCCGGAAGTGCGGTGAAAGATATCTTGAAGAACGCAGGCATCGTCATTGGGCAAAAAAATCGCAATCAAGTCCATCAAGGGCATTAGTCGTGCAACGATCTTCAGGATCAATCAGCCCGTAGGGTTTCGCTTGATCACCAAGCGCGGCACTACCGGCGTCATCAATCTTGGGAAGGTAGTACCTATGCTCGGCGGTATCGTGGGCGCCACGTTTGACTCGGACACGGCCAATATTGTAGGTAACGTCGCTCGCGACACATTCATAGCATCCACCAAACCTGTCGCAGCCTGACATCATTGCCAGTAGAGCCAAGGCGCGTTCTGGACTGGAACTGAATTTTTTCCACAGCGCGCCTTTACTCGATCGTCGCACTTCCTTGCCAGCATTTTGGTCGATGGGCCTGTCGATCCACGGGAGAGTCCCTCATTATGCTAGCCTCCGAAGGTTGAAACGGGTAGACCTGCCATTCAGGGCCATTGATGTGTGAACGGCAGCAAGGCGACCCGAAGCAGCCCTTCAGGCGGGGACACCTGAACGTCAACTATGGCCGAACTGCTGTCTGCGAGAGGCCGGCTTGAGTGACCGGACCACTCGATTTCCCGCCGTTGAATCCCTGACATCGCGACCGGCGGCAGTGGGTCGCCTGCGGCCGATCGCGCAACGATAGCGCCTATCCAGATGGCTTCTCCAATGGCTCCTCGATGTACGCCTGCAAGGGAGGCGTGAGTGCGCTTTTCTTGCCGACACGTCGTATCAGTTGACCGCACCTTCGCATGGCACTTTGAAATTCGTCTCCCGTAAAGATTCACCCTGGAGATCCCTTTCGATCACAAACATGCAACTAACCGTCCGGCACCTCTGCGTCCCCGTCAACCGCAAATCCCGTCTCCAGCAGGGCAGGCAGAATCTACACCGCGAGTTGTCCAGGCATATATCCGCTGCGCGCGCCTGTGCTCCGTCTGTTCTGTAAAATTGAAGACAGGCGGCAGGAAGTCAAAAAGTTCGCAGCTGAATGCAGGAGGTGGAAATGATGGACGTGATTGACCTGATGCCAGCTGTCGCGGCGGACCGACATGAAATCTCGTTTCGCCTGACCGGGCATCGCAGCGAGATCGCCTGTGCGATTACGCGGGAGGCGCTCGAAACGCAATTCTGGCTGCCCAAAGACGCTGACCAGGTCCGCATGCTCAAGGCATTTGCGGACGGACGGCGCCGCATTATCGCGGTCGCCGAAAGAAAAGTCCGCCTGCGTCCGGGTCAACCAGTCAGGCTCACCGCCGACGATTTCCAGATCAGGCGGTAGGGCCTGGCTGTCGTCTGTCACCAGTCAATACGGTGTTTCTCGTCGGTCTCGCGGTGCCGGCGATCGTCGTCGACGTGAAGATACTGACTGGTTGTCGTCAGTGACGCATGCCCGAGGTTATCGCGCACGAGTCGCAGATCAACCTGCTGGTCCGCCATGTGGGACCCTGCGCTGTGACGCAGCCAGTGTGCCGATGCCTGCTCGAGGCGGTCCGCGCGCGGCGCATGGTCTTCACCA
>NZ_WOEZ01000174.1 GCF_013177735.1 Paraburkholderia elongata
CCATCAGCTGGATCTGGTGGAACAGCATCAGCGGCAACACCACGGCACCCACCGCATGCGAGGCGAAAATCACCTTGGCCATCGGCACGCCGGCAGCGAGGCTTTTCTTCGAACCGCAAAAGATGATCGTGATCTGATCGGCGCGGTTGAAGCCGAGCCGCTTGCTGACGAACATCGTCACAGCAAGCGCGAGCGCGAGCAGCACGACGCTGATCAACAGCAGGCCGCCGAGCGCGGACAACGGGATCTGGTGCCACAAACCCTCGTTGACGGCCTCGCTGAACGCGCCGTACACCACCAGCAGGATCGAGCCCTGGTCGACGAACTTCAGTACGCCACGGTTGCGCTCGATCCACTTGCCGATCAGCGGGCGCAGCAACTGCCCGGCCACGAACGGCACCAGCAATTGCAGAACGATGTTGCCCACCGTGTGCCACGGGGAGGCGCCGCCGCTCGCAGCCTGATTGGTGACGACGAGGCTGACGAGTGCGGGCGTGATGAAGATGCCCAGCAGGCTCGAGGCCGACGCGCTGCATACGGCGGCCGGCACGTTGCCTTTAGCAATGGACGTGAACGCGATAGACGACTGAACCGTCGACGGCAGCGTGCAGAGGAAGAGGACCCCCGCATAGAGCGCCGGCGTGACAAGTGGCGAAAGGAGCGGCTTAAGCGCGAGGCCGAGCAGCGGAAACAGCGCGAACGTGCTGAGCAGCACTACCAGATGCAGACGCCAGTGCGTCGCGCCCGCAATGATCGCTTCGCGTGAGAGCTTGGCGCCATGCAGGAAAAATAGCAGGCCGACCGCAACGTTCGTCACCCAGTTGAACCCGACGGCGGCCTGCCCGTGAACCGGCAGCAAGCTGGCAAGGATCACGGTGCCCACAAGGCACAAGGTGAAGTTGTCGGGAAGCAGTTTCGGGCGAGCCATGGCGAAATCTCGATTCGGTGATGCGGGAAGCAGGGCGCGCGCAAATGCGCCCGACTCAGGCTATGAAAAACGCCTATTGTTGTTGAAAACCGATTGAATATGCAAATTCATTTGCCGAATCGATTAATGAGCATTGTGCATTAAATCGCTACATCGACGGGCTGCAGCCGATCTTCGCAGTCAGCTCCAGTATTGGCGACCGCATCTGTTTGGTCCACTGCCGTTTTGACAATCCGGCGAAAAATCCTGCTGGGATTCGTCATACGCGAGCACCTTCAGCGGATCTCGATATAGCTGCGCAACCAAGCTGTTTCAAGGGTTTCGCGCAAGGACTCTGTCGCGGAAAAACGTCGCAGTAACAAGGTGTTACAACAGCGCTCGAGGCCTAACACTTTTTGGCTCGACACCCTTTGCCGGCACCCATAAATTACGCTGAAAGGCCATCGGGATGCCCCGCGCCGCGACAGATACGCAGCGCTCGAGCCGGTCCCAGAACAAGTCCATCGCAGCTCGAACGGTGGGCTTCAGGCAAGTCTTCGGGCATGTGAGTCACTGGGTGGACGGGTTGTCGAGAACGAAGCACTGGGTGTTGGGCGCGGTTATCGCTGCGCTGTGCTCGTTCGCCTATGCAAAAGAGCCGGGCATACCGCACGGTGGTGGTGGTGGCGGTGGCGGCGGTTACTCGCATGCCGCTGTCGGCCACGCAATGCGAGGCGACGCGCGCAACGGCGGCTATTACTATGGCGCCGCCAACGCAAGACCGGCTCGCAACTACATGGCCAACAGCAACGCGCGCTTGCCGCGTGGCGGCGCGAACTTCGCCGCCGGCAGCTACGCCAACCGCTTTGGCGGCTACAACCCAGGCATGCGTCGGGTTGCCGGACCGGCTGGATATCCTAACGATGGCCGCGGCGGCATGCAGTACGCCGGCGCTATCACCCCGGTCAGCGCCGAATCGCGCGCGGTGCCGCGGCCGCCGCCCAACGCGCCGGTTCGCGCAGGCTCGATTCGCGCCGATGTCGCCCGCTACAACGAAGAGCGCAGCACCTCACGTCCAATGCAGCGCCCGGCGGACGACCCGCGTCAGCAGGAAGGTTCGCCGTACCGTAACTAATCGCGGACTAAAAACCCGCACTCAGTGCGGTCCCACACCGCTCGTCGTCTCACCGAATTCCCCTCTTACGCTCCGACGAATCCGCTTTTCCGGCTTTCAAACCGGTTTGCTGCGGCATTGCGCGTCGCTGCCGTCCAAAACGCCCCCGTCAATGTGACGTTTCGACGCCACACTTTTTTGAAAACACTCGGCAGCAAGCCGCCTCTCGTCGTCAAATTTGATCGTTTCTGTCGCGGCGCGTCATCCGCACGGCATCTGAACCGTTATCACCCGGTCGGGCGCCATGTCAGTAACGCTTTGCGCCAAACCGTGAGGTCCGCGGCGATGCGGCGACGACGTACACGGCCAGCGCTTTATCCGGCCGATAAGTGACAAAACTAATCAGACCGCTATACCCGCAATAACCCAAGATATTTTTGTCCATAAAAATGGTCCGCAAAGATGGTCCCGCCCAGATTGGCTCGATGATCGAACGGACAACAACAACGGTTCGCGCGAGCTCCCCCTTTCGCACAGCCACACCCCTTTTGACAAAGACAGGAGAACCCATGAAAACAAGCATCAGCAGTGCGCTGAAGACCACCCTCAAGGCAACCGCGTGTGCCGCTCTGCTGGCCAGTGCATCGTCTGCTTTTGCGCAATCGAGCGTGCAACTCTACGGTCAGGTCGACGAATGGGTTGGCGCGCAGAAATTCCCGGGCGGCAAGACGGCAGTGCAGGTGTCCGGCGGCGGCATGTCGACGTCGTACTGGGGCTTGAAGGGGGCTGAGGATCTGGGCAACGGCTACAAGGCGATCTTCACGCTGGAAGGCTTCTTCCGTGCGCAGAACGGCCAGTACGGCCGGTTCCCGGGCGACACGACGTTCTCGCGTAACGCGTACGTCGGTATCGAATCGCCGTACGGCACGGTGACGGCGGGCCGTCTGACCACGCCGCTGTTCGTGTCGACGATCCTGTTCAACCCGTTCATCGATTCGTACGTGTTCTCGCCGATGGTGACCCACGTGTACCTCGGCCTCGGCACGTTCCCGACGTACACGACGGATCAGGGCGTGACAGGCGATTCGGGCTGGAACAACGCGGTGTCGTACTCATCGCCGAACTTCAACGGCCTGTCCGCGACGGCGATGTACGCGCTCGGCAACACGGCCGGTCAGAACAGCGCGAAGAAGTGGAGCGGCCAGGTGCTGTATTTCCACGGCCCATTCGCGGCGACCGCGGTGTACCAGTACGTGAACTTCAACAACGTGCCGGTCGACCTCGGCAGCTTCAATACGTCGGGCGTTCCGGGCCTGAAGAGCCAGAGCGTGGCGCAAGCCGGCGTTTCGTACGACATGAAGTTCGTGAAATTCTTCGGCCAGTACATGTACACGTATAACCAGCAGACCATTTCGAGCTGGCACGTGAATACGGCGCAGGGCGGCGTGTCGGTACCGGCCGGTCCGGGCACGGTGATGGCGTCGTACGCCTATTCGCGCGACGGCGGCGGCCTCGACCAGACCCGTCAGACGGCTGCTGTCGGCTACGACTACCCGCTGTCCAAGCGCACGGATATCTACGCGGCTTATATGTACGACAAGATCACCAGCCAATCGAGCGGCAACACGTACGGCGTGGGCCTGCGCGCGAAGTTCTAAGCGTCTGGGGTCAAGGCGGGCGGCGCCTGCGAGCCGGCGCCGCGTGACGCCCAACCCTGCCGAAACAGGTAACACCGGCAAAGCCCACCTTCTTCGATGAAGGTGGGCTTTGCCGCTTCTGGCGTCCGTTTTTGGTGTCCGCATCTGCGCGATTTGCCGACCAGTTTTTGATAAACCCGGCAAAATGGCGTCGATTGATTCCTGAAGCGAGCGATTGAGATGGATACCCTCGTCAGCATGAAAGTGTTCCGCCATGTGGTCGAAGTCGGCAGCTTTGTCGGCGCGGCCGAACGGATGGAGATGTCGGCGGCGATGGCGAGCAAGCACGTGATGCACCTCGAACAGCAGCTCGGCGCGCGTTTGCTGAACCGCACCACGCGCCGTGTCGCGCCGACCGAGGCGGGCCGCGAATACTACGAACGCTTGAGCCAGGTGCTCACCGAGCTCGAAGAAGCCGAGCAGGTGGTCGGCGCGGCGAGCGTCGTGCCGCAAGGGCGCTTGCGGGTTTCGTCGTTGTCGGCGTTCGGCTTGAGCCACGTGATGGCCGCGGTGGCCGACTACGCCGCGCAATATCCGCAGGTCACGGTCGACATGACGCTGTCCGACCGCGTGGTCGAATTGATCGACGAGGGCTTCGATGTCGCGATCCGGGCTTCGCCGAGCGGGCTGAAGTCGTCTTCGCTGATCGCCCGGCAGATTGCGACCGCCCATCTGGTGCTGTGCGCGTCACCGGCTTATCTGCGCCGGCACGGCACGCCGAAGACTGTCGCCGATCTGGCGCGTCACAACTATCTGCAGTACGCGGGCGTGTCCACGCTCGAAATCGCTCCCGCGACCGGCGACGGCTCGCCGCGAGTGCGTCTGTCCGGCAATCTGATCGTCAACCACCTGGAGGCGCAGCGCGTGATCGTGCTGCAAGGCGCGGGCATCGCGATGCTCGGTACAGAGGTGATCGGCGACGATCTGGCCGCGGGGCGCCTGGTGCCGCTGCTGGTGGACGACGTGCCGCCGCGCGAGTTGCCGATCCATGTGGTCTACGCGAGCCGTCGGCATCTGTCGGCGAAGGTGCGCTCGTTTGTCGACTTCCTGGCCGACCGGTTCGCGAACGAATCGCTTTGGCCTTCGCTCGAGCAGATCAAGGCGCTGGCGGTGCGGTAGGCGCCTCACCCCGTTTCGCTATACTGGTTGCAAGCACCCATACGCGTAACGATCTGGGGGAGACATGACCGATCTGTCCACGCCGCAGCGCGCCGGCAGCCACAAGCTGCCTGCGGGCCGGCGCCTGCGCTTTGTCACCGCCGCCGCCTTGTTTGACGGCCACGACGCGTCGATCAACATCATGCGGCGCATTCTGCAAGCGAGCGGTGTCGAGGTGATCCACCTCGGCCACAACCGCTCGGTCGATGAAGTTGCCACCGCCGCACTGCATGAAGACGCCGACGGCGTCGCTGTGTCGAGTTACCAGGGTGGCCACAACGAATACTTCCGCTATCTCGTCGATCTGCTGCGTGCGCGTGGCGGCGAGCGCATCAAGGTGTTCGGCGGCGGCGGCGGCGTGATCGTCCCAGAAGAAATTGCCGAACTCGAACGATACGGCGTCGAGTCGATCTATTCGCCGCATGACGGGCAGCGGCTCGGCCTGCAAGGCATGATCGACGACATGATTGCGCGCTGCGCCGAAGTCGCGCGTGCCGCTGCCGCCACACGGGAGAGTCCGGTTGGCGAGTGGGTGGCCGATTTGTCGGCGTGTGGGCTGCCGCGTTTCGAGCCACGCGCAGCATCGCAGGTCGAGACGCGTGCCGATGATCACGCCAACGCGCGCGAGCCTTCGGGCAAAGCGCGTAAGGCCGGCGGGAACCTCTACGTCAGCCAGATCGCGGACGCCGTCAGTACTGCCGACACCGTCAGTCCCCCCCGTTCCGCGAGTGCCGCCAGTACCGCCGAACAACCAGACTCAGCAACCTTCACTTTCCGCCGTCTTGCCCAACTGATCAGCGCGTACGAAGCGGGCCGCGTCAAATCGGCCGAACAGGAAATACTTTCGGTCCTCGCTGGCGCGATCGAGGTTCCCGTCCTCGGCATCACCGGCACCGGTGGCGCCGGCAAATCCTCGCTCACCGACGAGCTGATCCGCCGCTTTCGCCTCGACTATGGCGACGCCCTCACCATCGCCGTGCTGGCTATCGACCCGTCGCGCCGCAAGTCCGGCGGCGCGCTGCTCGGCGACCGCATCCGCATGAACGCAATCGGCGATTGGGGCGGTGGCGCGCGCGTCTACATGCGCTCGATGGCGACGCGTGAAGCGTCGAGTGAAATCACCGATTCGTTGTCCGACGTGCTCACGCTGTGCAAGGCTGCGGGCTTCGATCTGATCATTGTCGAGACCTCCGGGATCGGGCAGGGCAATGCGGCGATCGTGCCGTTCGTAGACGAATCGCTGTATGTGATGACGCCCGAATTCGGCGCGGCGAGCCAGTTGGAGAAGATCGACATGCTCGACTTTGCCAGCTTCGTCGCGATCAACAAGTTCGACCGTAAAGGCGCGCCCGATGCGTTGCGCGATGTCGCCAAGCAGGTGCAGCGCAATCGTGGCGACTTCGCGAAGTCGCCCGACGCGATGCCCGTGTTCGGCACGATCGCCTCGCGCTTTAATGACGACGGTGTGACCGCGCTTTATCAGCGTGTGGCCGAGGCGTTGCGCACGCACGGCCTGCCTTCAGGCGGCGATCGTCTGCCTAGGCTCGACGACCTGCGCTTTTCGAGCGGCCGCAACGCCATCGTGCCGCCTGCGCGTGTGCGCTATCTAGCGGATGTCGCACAGACCGTTCACGCGTATCGCGAACGTGCCGACGCGCAAGCACAGGTGGCACGTGAGCGCTGGCAACTCACCGAAGCGCGGCGGATGCTCAATGAGGCTGAAGCAGGAGCAGCGAACCACCCCCAATCCGAACTCGACGCGCTCATCACTCAACGCACCGCCGCTCTCGGCGAACGCGAACGCAGACTCCTCGAAGCCTGGCCGCAAACGGTGGCTGCCTATTCCGGCGACGAACACATCGTCCGCATACGCGACCGCGAAATCCGCACCGGACTCACCGTCACGACACTATCCGGATCCAAGGTCCGCAAAGTCGCGTTGCCGAAATTCGTCGACCACGGCGAAATCCTGCGCTGGCTGATGCTCGACAATCTCCCCGGCTATTTTCCGTTCACCGCAGGCGTGTTTCCGTTCCGCCGCGAAAACGAAGACCCGACACGGATGTTCGCTGGCGAAGGCGATCCGTTCCGCACCAACCGCCGCTTCAAATTGCTCTCCGAAGGCATGCCGGCCAAACGTCTCTCGACAGCCTTCGATTCGGTCACGCTCTACGGCGAAGAACCGCACGAGCGCCCCGACATCTACGGCAAGGTGGGCAACTCGGGCGTCTCCGTCGCGACGCTCGACGACATGAAAACGCTCTACGACGGCTTCGATCTGTGCGCGCCTGAGACATCGGTATCGATGACGATCAACGGTCCGGCGCCGACGATTCTCGCGATGTTCTTCAACGTCGCGATCGATCAGCAGATCGCGCGCATGACGCAGCAGCAAGGCCGTCCGCTCACCGAAGGCGAACTCGCCGCCGCTCGCCGCACGGCGCTGGAAAACGTGCGCGGCACGGTACAAGCCGACATCCTGAAGGAAGACCAAGGCCAGAACACCTGCATCTTCTCGACCGAGTTCAGCCTGAAAGTAATGGGCGATATTCAGGCGTACTTTGTCGATCACGGCGTGCGCAATTTCTATTCGGTGTCGATCTCCGGCTATCACATCGCCGAGGCCGGCGCGAATCCGATTTCGCAGTTGGCGTATACGCTCGCGAACGGCTTCACCTATGTCGAAGCCTATCTCGCGCGCGGCATGTCGATCGACGACTTCGCGCCGAATCTGTCATTCTTCTTTTCGAACGGCATGGACCCGGAGTACACGGTGCTCGGCCGTGTCGCGCGACGCATCTGGGCCATTGCAATGCGCGAACGCTACGGTGCGAACGAACGCAGCCAGAAGCTCAAGTATCACGTGCAGACCTCGGGCCGCAGCCTGCACGCGCAGGAGATCGACTTCAACGATATCCGCACCACGCTGCAAGCCCTGATTGCGATCTACGACAACTGCAATTCGCTGCACACCAATGCATTCGACGAAGCGATCACCACGCCCACCGAGGATTCGGTGCGCCGCGCGGTGGCGATCCAGTTGATCATCAACCGCGAATGGGGTCTCGCGAAGAATCAGAATCCGAATCAGGGCAGCTTCGTGATCGAGGAGCTGACCGATCTGGTGGAAGAAGCGGTGCTGGCGGAATTCGATCGGCTCACTGAGCGCGGCGGCGTGCTAGGCGCAATGGAAACGGGTTATCAGCGCGGGCGCATTCAGGACGAGTCGATGCTGTACGAGCATCGCAAGCACGACGGCTCGTATCCGATCGTCGGCGTGAACACGTTTTTGAGCGCGCATCCGCACGAAGCGCCGCAGCCGATCGCGCTCGCCCGCTCCACCGACGAAGAAAAACAGAGCCAGTTGAAGCGTCTGCGCGATTTTCAGGCCCGGCACCGTGATGACGCACCTGCGGCGCTTGAGCGCTTGAAGCGTGCAGTGATCGACGATGACAACGTGTTCGCGGTACTGATGGACGTCGTGCGCGTCTGCTCGCTTGGGCAAATCACGCACGCGTTGTTTGAAGTGGGCGGACAGTACCGCCGCAATATGTGAGTGCCGGACATGCTGCGGCTCCGGAATCGAGCCGCAGCAAAACGCCTTAACCAGGCACTTACCGCGCAATCCCCAGCCGCGCTTTCGCGTCGTCATATTCCTGCGTCAAACGCCGAACCAGCTCACCAACGCTCGGCACGTCGTCCATCAGGCCGACGCCTTGGCCTGCGCCCCAGATGTCCTTCCACGCCTTCGCCTTGTCGCTGCCGAAGTTCATCGCGGTCTTGTCCGATTCCGGCAGCGCGTCCGGGTCCAGCCCCGCGTTCACGATACTTTCGCGGATGTAGTTGCCGTGCACGCCAGTGAACAGGTTCGTGTAGATGATGTCCGACGCCGTGGAATTGACGATCGCCTGCTTATAGCTGTCGACCGCGTGCGCTTCTTTGGTCGCGATGAAACGCGTGCCCATGTAGGCGAGATCGGCGCCCATGGCCTGCGCGGCGAGAATCGAGCCGCCGTTGGCGATCGAGCCGGACAGCACGATCGGGCCGTCGAACATGCGCCGCACTTCGCCGACCAGCGCGAACGGCGAGGTCGTGCCCGCATGGCCGCCGGCGCCCGACGCCACCAGGATCAACCCATCGACGCCCGCTTCCAGCGCCTTCTGCGCATGCCGAAGGTTGATCACGTCGTGCAGCACGATGCCGCCGTAGCTGTGCACCGCGTCGACGATCTCACGCGCCGGTGCGCGCAGGCTGGTGATGAAAATCGGTACCTTGTGTTCGACGCACACGCGCACGTCGTGCTCGAGCCGCGTATTCGACTGATGAACGATCTGGTTGACGGCGATCGGTCCGATGATCGCGTCGGGGTTGGCCGCCTTGTGTTCGGCGAGTTTTGCCTGAATCTGCGTGAGCCATTCGTCGAGCAGTTCGGCCGGGCGAGCATTCAGCGCGGGGAACGAGCCGACAATTCCGGCCTTACATTGAGCCAACACGAGTTCGGGATAGCTGACGATGAACATCGGCGAAGCGACGACGGGCAGCGCGAGTTTTTGCAGGACGGCGGGCAATGCCATGGTGCGAGTCTCCTGATGAACGGACCGGTGCGGTGTAGAGCGCCCGGCGATAATGAGTTTAGCGGCACATGGCCTATGGTGCGTCGAGACTGACAAGCGTCACGCTGCCGCCACGATCTCGCCCCGCATTTGCCACGACCGCCCGAAATTTAAGAACGATCGTTCGATTATAGGCGAACTGCGTCGGTCGCGTTCGTCATGTCCGTTTGGAACAGTTGGAAGGAGTGTTCAGTTTCTATGTTTGCGTGGCCTATCCCACCCCGCGTCGACACATTGCGCTCCTACAATGCTTGGACTCCCAAACAACAAGAGACCCGCTATGGCCTTCGAGGATTTCACGCCCTTTCGCGTTGCCGTGGGCGACGTCGATATTTTCGGAGTGAAGGGCGGGGCAGGGCCGCCCCTTCTGTTATTACACGGCCACCCGCAGTCGCATCTGATTTGGGAGCGGTGCGCAGCGCAACTGGCGCAGCACTTCACCGTCATTGCCACGGACTTGCGCGGCTACGGCGCCTCGGGCAAACCGCCGAGCGACGCCGACCACACGCCGTATTCCAAACGCGCGATGGCGGCCGATCAGGTCGCCGTGATGCGCCACTTCGGCTTCGAACGATTCCTGGTGTGCGCACATGATCGCGGCGCCCGGGTTGCGCACCGAATGGCGCTCGATCATGCCGACGCCGTCGAGCGTTTGATGCTGCTCGACATCGCGCCGACGCTCGCGATGTACGAAGCCACCGACCGCGCCTTCGCGACGTATTACTTCCATTGGTTCTTCCTGATCCAGCCGGAGCCGCTGCCGGAGACGCTGATCGGAGCGAACCCGGCCGCGTATGTCGATGCGGTGATGGGGAGCCGTCACGCGGGCCTCGCGCCGTTCGCGCCAGAAGCGCTCGACGCTTATCGCAGCGCGCTGGCGCAACCCGGCGCCGTGCATGCGATGTGCGAGGACTACCGGGCGTCGGCGAGCATCGACCTCGAACACGACCGGGCCGACATCGAGCGCGGCCACAAGATCGGCTGTCCGCTGCGTGTGCTGTGGGGCGACAAGGGGGTGATCGAGAAATGCTTCGACGCGCTGGTGGAATGGCGTCACGTCGCGCGGGACGTGAGCGGGCGTTCATTGTCGTGCGGGCATTACATTCCTGAAGAGGCGTCGGACGAACTGGTCGCGGAAATGCTGTCGTTCTTCGAAGCGGTCGAACAGTAAGTGGCTTTGTTCATCCGCAATGCGGCCGCCATTCGCTCAGGCGTGAGGTGACGCGGCCGCGCGGCCGCGCGTTTCGCTCAGCCTAACGGCGGCAAGCGGCGCGCGACCGGCGTCGACTTGACGATGGCGGTGCTGGTCTCCGCGCGCTCGGTGACTTTCGACAGAATCTCGTCGAGTTGCTCGATTGAATGCAGGTAGAGGCGGCAGATGAAGCAGTCGTCGCCCGTCACCTTGTCGCATTCGACAAACTCCGGAATCCGCCGGATCACGTCTTCCACCAGATGCAACTGCCCGGGCAAGGGCTTCACGCGCACGATTGCCTGCAACGTGAAGCCAAGTGCGCGCGGATCGATCTGCACTGTGAAGCGCTCGATCACGCCTTGCGCTTCGAGCCTTCGGACGCGCTCCGCCGTACTCGGCGCCGAAAGGCCAACCAGACGCGCCAGTTCGCTGACCGGCTGGCGGGCGTCCGCCGCCAGCGCGGCGAGCAGCGCGCGGTCGGTTTCATCGAGTGTCGCGGGTGCGGCGGGAGCAAGGCGTTTGGTCATGATGGCCTTCAAATATTAGGTTCCTTCGCAGGAAGACTTAAGTTTAGCCATGTATTCGGGCGGTTGGATTAATTACACTGCTTCTCATGCAGGAATCAATTCGAGGATCGAATCATGGCGTCAAATGAGATTCGCCGCGGCGCGGCGGAAATGACCATGGCCATGCTGATGTCCGGCACCATCGGCTGGCTGGTGGTGTCGTCGCAGCAGAGCCCGTTCAATGTGGTGTTCTTTCGCTGCATCTTCGGCGGCGCGACGCTGGCCCTCGTGTGCGCCGTGCTCGGCCTGTTCAGGCGCAAGCTCTTTTCGTGGAAGATGCTCGGCCTCGCGCTCCTCGGCGGCGCGGCTATCGTGATCAACTGGGTGTTGCTGTTCGCGGCCTATTCGCGCGCCTCGATTTCGATGGCAACCGCCGTCTACAACACGCAGCCGTTCATGCTGGTCGCGCTCGGCGCGCTGGTGTTCCGCGAGCGCATCGGCGCGTCGACGGTCGCCTGGCTGGTGGTCGCGTTTGTCGGTCTCGTGTTCGTGGTGAAGGTCGAGCCGGCGGTGTTGGCGGTGCCGGGCCAGTATCTGGTCGGTGTCGCCTATGCCGTGGGCGCGGCGGCGATGTATGCGGTCTCGTCGATCATTACCAAGCGCCTGAAGGGCACGCCGCCGCATCTGATTGCATTGATCCAGGTGTCGCTCGGCGTCGTAATGCTGGCGCCGTTCGTGCGCTTCGATGCGCTGCCGACTAGCGGCGTGCAGTGGCTCGAATTGATCGTGCTCGGGGTGGTCAATACGGGGCTCATGTATGTGCTGCTCTACGGGGCGATCCAGAAGCTGCCGACCTCGATGACCGGTGCGTTGTCGTTCATCTATCCGGTGGTGGCGATCATCGTCGACCGGGTCGCGTTCGGGCAGACGCTCGCGTGGATTCAGGTGCTCGGTGCAGTGCTGATCCTGGTCGCGGCCGCCGGCGTGAATCTCGGCTGGCGGATCGTGCCGCAGAAACGTCTGTCCTCGACCTGATGTAATGACTGCGGTGCCGATCCATTAACCAATGATCGTACGGAATCCGGAGCAACCGGGGCGCCGCATTGTTCATATAGACGGACCAATGACGCCGAACTCGTGCGACTACGAGGCTTCGTAGCGCGGTCTGTATGCGTGTTTAAAAGGCGGCGTCAAGCTTCTGTAGGGAAATCACTGATGCGGTCGAAAAACCGGCACGCGTATCATTCATAGCGACGCTGATCACGTCCGACAGAATTTCCGCCGCTCGCCATGATGGTCGAGCGGTTTTCTTTTTGTGGCGACGGTTTTGGTGTTTTGCGTGTGGTGCGCGGCTTACCGCCCGACCGCCTGTCCCGCGCGCGTCACGCCTGGCGCGCGACGATGCGTTCGCCATCGATTTCCAACGGCCCGTTCCTCGCGGCCAGCTCCTCGACGGTCGTGTGCACCAACGTGGACCATTCGCCGCGCGGCTTGAGCATCGACGCTGCGGCGCGCATCACGGCGGCGTCGTCGAGCATCCGCAGCAAGGTGTCGAAGTTCATCGCGCGAACTTCGAGCAGCTTGAACACGATCAACACCTTCAACGCATTTTTCGCATTACGTGCCGGATCGGCGCGTAGCCACGCGACGCGCGAAAACGCCCGTTCAAGCGCCTCTTCGACATTCGTGAAGGGTGCTCCATGGCCGGGAATCACGAGCCGCACATCGAGCTTCGCGATGGCTTCGAGGACCGCCTGTTCTTCGGCGAAACCGCTTTCACCTTCCAGTTCGGGAAAGATCACGCCAAAGCCGTTTTCCCACAGCGCGTCTGCGCTGATCAGGATACGTTCGTCCGCGCAATACAGCATCAACGAATGCGGATCGTGACCCGGCGCGCCGAGCACTTGCCAGTCAAGCGCGCCGAGCCGCAGTTGCGCGCCGGGCGCGATCGTCTCGGTGAAGGTGAAGCGCTCGCAGCGCTGGCCGGTGGCGCGAAACGTCAGACGGGTTTCGTCCCAGTTGCGTACCGCGTCGGCTTCGGATGCGGGAATCGCGGTACGGCACGGCCACGTCGACTGCAATAGCGCGTTGCCGCCGCAGTGATCCGAATGCAGATGCGTGTTGACGATCAGATCGAGCGGTCGCGCGCCGAGCGTTTGCTTCACCAGCGCCATGGTTTGCGGTGCGTGCGTCGCGTAACCGGTATCGACGAGCGCGGCACACATGTCGTCGACCAGCAGCACGTTGTTCGACGAGCCAGCCACGTTCGAAGACTCGGATCGATTCCGGTAGCGTGATCATGGTGCGCTTGAGTCCGCGCTTGCATTCGCGCTTGTGTCAGAGTTTGTATCCGCGCATGAATTCGCCGACGCTTCGGGTTTCGGCATCACGAGAATTGTCGACGTGCCGATCAACACGATGTCGCCACGCTGATTCACCACGCTCCCTTCGAGATGCGTCAGATCGCCGTTCAGACTCGGCTTCCAGTAAGCGTCGCGCACGCGCCAGGTGATCGTCAGCGTATCGTTCGCGTGGACTGCTTTCTTCAGCTTGATATCGAACTCGAGTCCGAGCGGCTGCGCGTAGGTCGAGAAATGCGTGGCCAGCAGCGCCATGAAATACGCAGTGGGTTGCGTGCCGGACGCGATCAACCCGCCGAAGCGGCTTTGCGCGGCATAGGCGTCGTCGTGATGCAGCGGATTGAAGTCGTTGGCGAGCGTGGCGAACGATTTCACCGATTCCGCCGATAGTTCGAGCGTCGAGCTGAACGTCTCGCCGACCGTCACGACGCGCGGCGCGGCGTTCATCGCTGCCCCTTTGCCTGCTTTGCCATGAACTCGGCGTGGCGCTCCTCGATCGCGTCCCAGACCGCGCGTTTCGCGTCGTCGTCGAACAACGACCAGCCGGCGATTTCGTCGATTGTGCGCAAGCAGCCTTCGCACCAACCGGTCGAGGCGTCCATCTTGCACACGCTGATGCAGGGTGACGGCACGGCAGCCTCGTCGTCTTCGTTATCGATGCCCGCTGTCATCGCTTCACGCCGTCTCGCGCAGCGCCACGTCGATCACCGGCGCGCCCGTCAGCGCAATCAGTTCCTGCGCGGTCAGATTGAACACCGCATGCGGATGACCCGCAGCGGCCCACAGGCTGTCGAGTTCCAACAGATCGGCATCGATCAGCGTGACGGGCTCCGTGGCGTGGCCGATCGGGCACACACCGCCGATCGCATAACCGGTTTTCTCGCGGACGAACTTTGCATCCGCACGGCCGATCTCGCCGACTTGCGCCGCGACCTTCTTTTCGTCGACGCGATTCGCTCCGCTCGCGACCACCAGTACCGGTGCGTCGTCTTCGCGGCGGCGAAACAGGATCGACTTGGCGATCTGCGCAACCGAGCAGCCGAGGCCGGTGGCGGCTTCGGCGGAAGTCTTGCCGGTTCCCGGCAGCATCACGATCCGGCCCGCGTGGCCGCGTTCACGCAACAACTGTGCGACGCGGCGCGCCGCGTCGGGCAACGCTGCGAGATCATCGGATTCGAGAGAAGCGTGGTCCGTCATCGTTCTATGTCCTGAATGGATTGCGAGAGTCAAACGCAGTTGGCCTGTTCGCTGCGCGCTTTGGCAAGCAACGCCTTGCCGGCGCGCGAGACGTTAGGCTTGCCAATCGACGTCGAAATGAAATCGCCGATCGCGACGACTTGCGCGAGATCGATGCCGGTCTCGATGCCGAGGCCGTTCATCAGATACAGCACGTCTTCGGTTGCGACGTTACCGGTTGCGCCCTTCGCATACGGGCAGCCGCCGAGCCCTGACACTGAAGCGTGATAGATCTCGATGCCTTCCTGCAACGCGGCGTAAATGTTCGCGAGCGCCTGACCGTAGGTGTCGTGGAAGTGCCCCGACAGACGTTCGCGCGGGAACACCTTGGTGACTGCCTCGAACACTTCGCGCGTGCGCTTCGGCGTACCGACGCCGATCGTATCCGCGATATCGATCTCGTCGCAACCGAGCGCCGCGAAACGTTCGACCACATCGACTACCGATTCCACCGGCACTTCGCCTTGATACGGACATCCGAGCGCACACGACACGCTGCCGCGAATTCGCAAGCCATGATCCTTCGCCGCCTGCGCGACCGGCGCGAATCGACCGATGCTTTCCGCGATGCTGCAATTGATGTTCTTCTGCGAGAACGCTTCGCTGGCCGCACCGAAGATCACGATCTCATCCGCGCGCGCGGCCAGCGCACCTTCGAAACCGCGCAGGTTCGGCGTCAGCACCGAGTAGATCGTACCGGCCCGGCGCTCGATGCCGGCCATGACATCGGCGCCGTCGGCCATCTGCGGCACCCATTTCGGCGATACGAACGACGCTGCTTCGACGTTGCGAAAGCCCGCCGCCGACAAGCGGTTGATCAACTCGATCTTGATCGCGGTGGGGACGAATTCTTTCTCGTTCTGCAGTCCGTCACGCGGACCGACTTCGACGATTTTGACGTGTTGGGGCAAGGCCATGATGTGTCTCCTGCCGCGCGTGGCGGCGCTCTTTCAGTTGCTCAGGTGGATTCGATGGTGGTGTTCAAAACCCGTGCTCGATATTTGCATTCATTCAGTATCCACGCTCAGTATCCACGTTCAATATCGACCACGCCGCCCACCGTTTCGCCGCGCATCAGCGCCGCCATTTTTCGTGCGACTTGCGCGACGCTCTCTTCGCGCAAGGTGAGCGCGGACATGTGCGGCGTAATCGTGATGCGCGGCTCCTGCCAGAACAGATGATCGGGCGGCAACGGTTCCTCGCGGAACACGTCCAGCGTCGCGGCGGCGAGCTGGCCGCTTGCGAGCGCTTCGAGCAGATCCTGTTCGACCAGATGACCGCCACGTGCGACGTTGATCAGATACGCACCCTTCGCGAGCCTGGAAAAGGTGCGCTTGCTCAGCACGTCGCCCGTATCCGGCGTATGCGGCAGCAGATTCACCAGCACTTTCACGCCGTCGAGAAATGCATCGAATTGCGCTTCACCGGCGAAGGCCGTGATGCCCTCGATTTGCCGCGCACTACGACTATAGCCGCGCACCGGCATCCCGAACGACGCGACCGTTTGCGCGACCTGCGCACCGAGTACGCCGAGGCCGAGCACGCCAACCGTGAAGGTCTCGCGTGGATGCGGATCGAGGACTTCCCAGCGGTGCTCGCTTTGCAGCGTCTGGTATTCGTCGAAACGGCGCAGGTAGCGCAGCACGGCATGCGTCACATATTCGGCCATCTGCAGGACCATGCCGGTGTCTTCGAGCCGGATCAACTGGGCATCGCGCGGCAGGGTACCGGGTTGCTCGTGTTCCAGCGCGAGGATCGCATCGACGCCCGCGCCGAGGTTGAAGATCGCGCGCAGATCGTCGCGGCCGGCCAGCATCTCACGCGGCGGGCGCCACACGACCGCGAAATCGGCTGGGCCGGAGTCGCCCGTCTGCCATTCGCGCAGTTCGGCTTCCGGCAGCGCGCGGGCGAAGTCGTGGAGCCACGCGGCGGCGTCGGCATGCGGCATGTAGAAGAGGATTTTCATACGGTCCGGAAGGCGCGTGCGTTGTCGAGTCTGATGGCGGGAAAGGCCCGGTAGAGCGGTTGCAACGCCCACGATGCTTCAGACGACGCTAGCGGCATGGGGCCTCCTCCTTTTATGGATAGGCTTCATTCTACTTTTTCGACGCGGATCGCGTGCGTTCGCGCACGGGCGTGCGGTTTTGGCCCGAACTTCTGGCTCGGCCACGCTCCTTGGCGTGGCTTGCATTGAGCCACGGGCCACGGCAATGGCAAGGACTACGGCAAGGGCAACGGCAAGCCCGCGCGAAGCGATTTGGCCGTGCATTTACCCCATAAACAAAGCACAAAAACTTGGTTCGCCCTTGCGGCGCCAGGCGGGACAATCACTTTCCGGATTCCGGCAGCGAGGGACTGACATGCTTTCATGCACCAAATCGACATGGCCGCCGCGGCTCGTCACCGTTCCCGGCCTGCACGGCAGCGAGGGCGCGCACTGGCAAACATGGCTCGAACGGCAATTCGCGCGCTCGCTGCGCGTCGAACAGGCCGACTGGGATGCCCCGGACGTCGCCGTCTGGGCGAAGTCGCTGCGCGATCTGCTCGCGCGCGAACGTGGGCCGTTCGTGCTGGCCGCCCACAGCTTCGGTTGCCTTGCGACTGCGCATGCGTTGCAGCAGGCCTCGTATGCGAACGATGTGGTCGGCGTGCTGTTCGTCGCGCCTGCGAGTCCGCAGAAATTCGCCTTCGCCGGGCAGTTCGACGCCCGGCGTCTCGGCGTGCCGTCGATTCTGATCGGCAGCGAAACCGACCCGTGGATGCCGCTCGCCGGTTCGCGCGATCTCGCGCAGCGTTTCGGCAGCGCGTTTGTCAATCTCGGCGACGCGGGACACATCAACACCGCGGCGGGGTTCGGCCCGTGGCCGCGCGCCAAATATTTCGTCGATACGCTGGTGCATTGCGCGGCGCCATTGCGCTTTCGTGAGGAGGTGTTCGAGGTCGCGCAGCACGCGTTCGTTTGAGCGCCCAATTGAGCACGAGTGACCTAGTAAGCGATCCGTTAGAATCCCGCTTCACGCTGCACGCTTGTGCGGCCACAGATTTTCATCATCGACAGGCGGGGACAAGATGGCAGGCAAGACGGGGACATCGCGCTGGCTGGCAGCCGGCATGACGGCAATGACGCTCGCGCTCGGCGGCATCTCGACGGCGCACGCAGACACGTCGCTGCTCAACGTGTCGTACGACGTGACGCGCGAGTTGTACAAGGACATCAACGCCGGCTTCATCACGGCATACAAGCAGAAGAGCGGCGAGACCGTGTCGATTCGCCAGTCGCATGGTGCGTCGAGCGCGCAGGCGCTGTCGGTGCTGCAAGGACTGCAGGCTGACGTCGTGACAATGAACCAGCCGAACGACATCGACCTGCTCGCCGAAAAAGGCCAACTGGTGCCCGCCAACTGGCGCACGCGCCTGCCGGACGACAGCGCCCCGTACACCACGACAATGGTGTTCCTCGTGCGCAAGGGCAATCCGAAGCACATCAAGGACTGGGACGACCTCGCCAAACCTGGCGTGCAAGTGGTGATCGCCAATCCGAAGACTTCGGGTAACGGCCGCTACACGTATCTGGCTGCATGGGGTTATCGCAAGCAGCACGGCGGCACCGATGCACAGGCACTCGACTTCGAAAAGGCGATTTTCAAGAACGTGCCGGTGCTCGACACGGGCGGACGCGGCGCGACGACGACCTTCACGCAACGCGGTATCGGCGACGTGCTGGTGACGTTCGAAAACGAAGTGTCGTTGATCGACACGGGGGTGGGCGCGGGCAATTTCGAAGCGGTGTATCCGTCGGTGAGCCTGCTGGCTGCGCCGCCGGTGTCGATCGTCGACAAGGTGGTCGACAAGCGCGGCACGCGCAAGGAAGCGCAGGCGTATCTCGACTATCTGTGGTCGCCGGCCGCGCAAGAAATCATTGCGCAGCACCATCTGCGTCCGCGTGACAAGAACGTGCTCGCAAAGCACGCGGCCGAGTTCAAACCGATCAAGACCTTCACGGTCGAAGAAATGTTCGGCAACTGGCAGAAAGCGCAGCAAACGCATTTCTCCGATGGCGGGACGTTCGATCAGATCATCGTCGACAAGAAGTAAATCTTCGCCTCAGTTCCGCAGACCGTCAGACCACCAGACGTAAAAAGGCCGCCTCGTTTCTGAACTGCCTTCCAGAAGTTGGACACCCGTCCAACGATTTGGGAGCAGCTCATTTCCGAGGCGGCCTTTTTTATTGCGCGTGCTTGCTGCGCCACTGACGCGCGAACGTCGAATTCGTTAGTTCGACGCAGCGTGCTTATCACAGCCATGCTCGCAGCCGCTCTGATCCAGCGGCATCTGCTGCGCTGCTTCCGCGCGAATGCCAAGGCGTTCGAGCAGCTTGCGGTCCGCTTCGGCTTGCGGGTTGCTGGTGGTCAGCAACTGGTCGCCGTAGAAAATCGAGTTCGCGCCGGCGAGGAAGCACAGCGCCTGCAACGCTTCGTCCATCTGCTCGCGGCCCGCCGACAGACGCACCATCGCGCGCGGCATCGTGATACGTGCAACTGCAATCGTACGGACGAATTCGAACGGATCGATCGCTTCGGTGCCGGTCAGCGGTGTGCCTTCCACTTGCACCAGGTTGTTGATCGGCACCGATTCCGGATAGGGCTCCATGTTCGCCAGTTGCGCGATCAGGCCGGCGCGCTCACGGCGCGATTCGCCCAAGCCGACAATCCCGCCGCAGCATACGTTGATGCCCGCATCGCGCACGCGCTCCAGCGTGTCGAGACGGTCCTGATACGTGCGCGTCGAAATGATCTGGCCGTAGAACTCCGGCGAAGTATCGAGGTTGTGGTTGTAGTAGTCGAGGCCCGCTTCGCGCAGACCCTGCGCCTGATGCGTTTCCAGCATGCCGAGCGTCACGCAGGTTTCGAGGCCCATCGCCTTCACGCCGCGGATCATGTCCTTGATCGGCTCGAGGTGACGGTCCTTCGGATTGCGCCACGCCGCGCCCATGCAGAAGCGCGTCGCACCGTTTTCCTTCGCGACCTTTGCGGCAGCCAATACTTCATCGACCGGCATCAGTTTATCGGCCTGCAGGCCCGTGTCGTGATGGACCGACTGCGGACAGTACGCGCAATCTTCTTCGCAACCGCCGGTCTTGATCGACAGCAGCGTCGACAGTTGCACCGTGTTCGCGTCGAAGTGTTCGCGGTGGGTTTGCTGCGCGCGGAACATCAGGTCGTTGAACGGCAGTTCGTACAGCGCGACGATGTCGGCGACGCGCCATTTGGCCATCGGTTTGGCGTCTGCTGCGGCGTTGTTGGCGTTGTGATTCGAGGCGGCCGTATCGGCTGGCGCCGGAGCGATGTTCAGTTGCGTCATGTCGTCAATCCTCATGGATGGATGTAATGGGTTTTCAGCGCTGCGTGTGGCGCAGCGTCTGCAGGAGTCGGTTGATGTCGAGTTGATCCGCCGCGAGCTCGGGCGAAGCCGGGCTCATGTGCGGCACGATGCCGAGCAGGGGCGCGTCGTGTTCGCGCGCAAGATGCTCGCGAATCGAGGAGATGTTTTCATCCGGGAACGTCATGTCCGGATCGACGCGATTCGCCACCCAGCCGGCAAGCGTCAACCCACGCGCGGCGATCGCTTCGGCGGTGAGTAGCGCATGGCTGATGCAGCCGAGGCGCATGCCGACCACCAGTACGACCGGCAGTTTCAGCGCGACAGCTAGATCGGTGGTGTCTTGCGTGGCGGTCAGCGGCACGCGAAAACCGCCGACGCCTTCGACCACGACGATCTCGGCCTGCTGCAAAGCTTGCGCATGGCAATCGACGATGTGGTCGATATCGAACGTGACGTTCTCCAGCGCGGCGGCGATATGCGGCGCGGCAGGTTCTTTCAGCAGATACGGCGTGCGAATCGCCGGCGGCAGCAGGACGCTCGACGCGGCGTCGAGTTGGTCCGCGTCTTCGTTATGCAACACTCCGTTCACTTCGAACGCACCCGCGGCGATCGGTTTCATCGCGGCGGCTTGCAGGCCTTCGCGCACGAAACCGCGCAGGAGTGCTGCGGACACGAAGGTCTTGCCTATTTCCGTATCGGTGCCGGTGACGAATAGCGACAGCGCGCTTCGACTCGAGCCACTCATGCCGCCTTCGCCCCGAGTTGTTGCAAGCCCGCTTCGAGCCGGTCCAGATCCGCTTGCGAATGCGCGGCTGAAAGCGAAATGCGCAGTCGCGAGGTACCTGCGGGCACGGTCGGCGGACGGATCGCCGGCACCCAGAGACCCGCGCGATCGAGCGTGGCCGCGATATCGAGCGTGGCCTCGTTCGAGCCGATGATCAGCGGCTGCACGGCGGTGTGCGAATCGACCGGCAGCCACGGCGTGGCTTTAAGCATCGCGCGCGTGCGTTCGATCAGTTGCTGGAGATGCGCGCGCCGCACGTCACCTTCTTCGCCGCCGATGATACGCAGGCTCGCCGACACCGCATGCGCCGCAGCGGGCACCGAAGCGGTCGTGAAGATGTACGGGCGCGCGCGCTGCACGAGCCATTCGATCACGGTCTCATGCGCGACAACGAATGCGCCCGATACGCCAGCCGCTTTACCGAGCGTGCCGATCGAAATCAGATTCGACGAGCGCAACGCGGCCTCAGCGACCGCGCCGCGGCCTTGCGGACCGAGGACGCCGAAACCGTGCGCATCGTCGACGATCAGCCATGCGCCATGCTGTTCCGCGAGTTCGAGCAAACGCGCGAGAGGCGCGATATCTCCGTCCATGCTGAACACGGTATCGGAGACGATGACTTTGACCTCGGCGTTCGACGCGTCGAGCATCGCGCTCAAGGCTTCCGTATCGCAGTGCGGATAGATCTGCACGTCGGCGCGCGAGAGGCGCGCGCCGTCGATCAGCGACGCGTGATTCAGCGCATCGGAAAAGAGCGTCGTGCCACGGCCCGCGAGCGCCGTGAGCGTCGCGAGATTCGCCATGTAGCCGGTGCTGAAGTAGAGCGCGCGCGCATTGTCGACGAAGCCGCCGGCGAATTCGGCCAGATCGTCTTCGAGCTGCGCATGCGCGCGCGAGTGGCCGCCGAGCAGATGCGAACCGCCGCTGCCCGCGCCGTAGCGCTGCGCGCCTTCGGCGATCGCCGCGATCAGTTTCGGATGCGCCGCGAGCCCGAGATAGTCGTTACTGGCGAAGCCGATGATTGCGCGGCCGTCGACCGTCATGTGCGCGGCGCACGGCGTGTCGGCGATGCGGCGACGACGGCGCAGACCGCGCTCGTCGATGTCCTTGAGGCCTTCGGTGAGTGTGTCGAGCAGGTGCATTAGCGGGTCTCCGCGAGCGTGGCTTCGAAGGTTTCGCGCGTGCGCGTGGCGAGCAGTGCGATTTCTTCGTCGTCCAGGATGTAAGGCGGCATCAGATACACCGTCGTCGAAATCGGACGCAGCAGCAGTTCACGCTGCAACGCGTTTTCGAAGAAGCGGCGCGAGAATGTTTTGGCTTGCTGAGCGTCGTCGATCACGGCGTCGAATGCGAAGATCGTGCCGCACTGACGCAGATTGCGCACCTGCTTGTGTTCGGCGAGCGGTGCGAGCGCGGCCTTCAGCTTCGCGGATTTCTGCGCGTTGACGGCGAGTACGTTGTCGCTTGCGAAGAGATCGAGCGTGGCGAGCGCCGCGCGGCACGCGAGCGGATTGCCGGTGTACGAGTGCGAGTGCAGGAAGCCGCGCGCGGTGTCATCGTGATAGAAGGCTTCGAAAATTTCATCGCGCGAGAGCACGATCGAGAGCGGCAGATAGCCGCCGCTGATGCCTTTCGACAGACACAGAAAGTCAGGCCAGATGCCGGCTTGTTCGCATGCGAAGAACGTGCCCGTGCGTCCGCAGCCGACGGCGATTTCATCGGCGATCAGATGTACGCCGTACTGATCGCACAGCGCACGCAATCCGGCGATATACGACGGGTCGTGCATCGCCATGCCGGCCGCGCATTGCACGAGCGGCTCGACGATCAGCGCGGAAATTTTCGTGGCGCGTGCTTCGAACAGCGAGCGAACCTGATCGAGTGCGCGACGCGCGACATCGGCTGCTGTTTCGCCGGCTTGCGCGAGCCGAGCATCGGGCGAGGCAACGACGTGCGCGTTGCGGATCAGCGGGTCGTAGGCGTCCTTGAAGAGCGCGACGTCGGTGACGCCGAGCGCGCCGATGGTTTCGCCGTGATAGCTGTTGGCGATGCAGACGAATTCCTGCTTGTCGGCGAAACCGCGATTGCGCCACGAGTGGAAGCTCATCTTCAGCGCGATTTCAACGGCCGATGCGCCATCGGATGCGAAGAACGCGTGACCGAGCGTGTTGTTGGTGAGTGCGCTGAGACGCTCCGCGAGTTCGATGGCTGGCTCGTGCGTGCAGCCGGCGAGCATTGCGTGTTCGAGCGTGTCGAGCTGGTCTTTCAGTGCCGCGTTGATGCGGGGGTTGGCGTGGCCGAACAGGTTGACCCACCATGAGCTGATCGCGTCCAGATACCGGTTGTTCGCGCGATCGTAGAGCCACGCGCCTTGACCGCGCGCGACCGGGATTAGCGGCAGGCGCTCGTGGTGCTTCATCTGGGTGCAGGGGTGCCAGACGGCACGCAGGCTGCGGGTGATCCAGTCTTCAGGAGATGCTGAGTTTTCCAAAGGGTACTCCGAGGTGCTTTTTTGCCGTTGCACGGCTGGCTTTTTTAGGGCCTTTTCATTCGTGGTGCGGGTTTTTCTTTGCGCTGCGCGCGGCCTTGAATTGGCGTCCGGGGTCGAGATTAGCGGTTTATTTCGTGCTGTGCACGAGGGGCTGGGGTTGGTTTTTTGCCCGCGGCGCTGGGGTTTGGTGCTGTTCGATGCAGGTGGTTTCAGATCTGTTCTGAAGGTCGCTAATCGACGGAGTTAACGACGACAAAGTAGTTGGACCTTGTGGGCGGGAATTTGGCCTGCTCGGCGGTTTTGGGCTGTTTGCCTGCGGCGTTGGCCTTTCCTTGATCTGGTTGCCTGCGCAGCGTTTGTTCGTCTGTATGCCTGCGGCGTTGGCCTTTCCTTGGTTTCTTATCGGTCTATTAGCGTCGCCCCTGTGCGGGGCGGGCACTTACTTCTCTTTGCCGCCGTGTATAGACCGGAGACATAGCTGACAGGTGTGCGGGGACATGGTTGACACTTCCGGGTATTAAAACGCCCGGTCCCGACCATGCCCTGGAATGCAAGAGACACCATGAGCCTCCGACAGGAATTTGTTCATCTGGCCAGTCAACACACGCTGACGATGACTGAGCTGTGCCAGCGCTTTAATATCAGCCGGCAGACCGGCTACAAATGGCTTAATCGCGGCGAGAACGCGCTGTCAGATCAATCCCGGCGCCCTGCCAGCAGTCCCTCAAAGACCCCCGCTGCCATGGAGCAGGAAGTGGTGCGGTTGCGCCAGGCCCATCCGCGTTGGGGTGGCCGCAAGATCAGCCGGCGCCTGCGGGATCTGGGCTTTGAGGCGGTGCCACAGGCCAGCACCGTGACCGACATTCTGCACCGGCACAACCTGATCCTGCCGGCCGATTCAGCGATGAGCCAACCCTGGAAGCGCTTTGAGCACGAGCAGCCCAACGTACTCTGGCAGATGGACTTCAAGGGGCACTTTGAGACCCTCGAGAAGGAGCGCTGCAGCCCCCTGACGGTACTCGACGACCACTCGCGCTTCAGCATCCTGCTGCGCGCCTGTGGACCCACCGACACCGCTACCGTGCAGACGGGATTGCGGGAGGCGTTTGGGCACTACGGCTTGCCATTGCGCATCAACACCGATAACGGCTCGCCGTGGGGGGCGCCCGGCAGTCCGGGTCAGCTCACCGAACTGGCCGTCTGGCTGATCCGGCTGGGTATTCGTATCAGTTACAGCCGGCCTTATCACCCGCAGACCAACGGCAAGGACGAACGGTTTCACCGTACGCTGAAGGCTGAAGTACTGAACGGACGAAGCTTCGCCACCCAGCAGCACGTGCAACAGGAACTGGACCGCTGGCGCACCGTATATAACTGCGAGCGCCCGCATGAGGCGATCGGCATGGACACGCCGATCAGCCGTTACCGGCCTAGCCCCCGCGCGTATCCATCCATCCTGCCGGAGCCGGAGTACGGCCCGGATGACGTGGTGCTGCGGGTCAAAGCGAATGGTCAGCTACGCTTTGAAGGACAGCACCTTAGGGTCTCGAAAGCACTTTATGGGCTGCCGGTTGCGGCACGCGCAAAGCCGGGCGAAGACGGCGTATTTGAATTCTGGTTTGCCCATCATCGCATCCTCACCCTTGACCTGAGGAGCGAAAATCACTGACCATAAAGTGTCAATGATGTCCCCGCACACCTGTCAGCCATGTCTCCGGTCTATACACGGCGGCAAAGAGAAGTAAGTGCCCGCCCCGCACAGGGGCGACGCTAATAGACCAATAAGAAACCAAGGAAAGGCCAACGCCGCAGGCATACAGACGAACAAACGCTGCGCAGGCAACCAGATCAAGGAAGGGCCAACGCCGCAGGCAAACAAACAAAAAGCGCCGCGAAGGCAAAAATCAACTCTTAATTCCGACTAGCAATAGCCCGCCGCTCACCGGCAGAACCCGCCGAAGAAGAATCTGCCGTCTGCGAAGACCCATCCCCCCAAACAACGGAGTTATCAACCGCATACAACCGGCAAGGCGCCGAACTCTGCTTCTGGCAATTAGCAATAGCCACCGACATCGGATTATCGCCACCCTCGGCCCACGACCACGCACCCGTGTCCGAAACAGCAAAAGCCCGACTAGGATACTGACGCAGAAAATTGCGATATCCATTACGGCCAGCTTCGTCGACAAACGGCACAGAGTCGACCGCATCGACAGCAGCAAACCCACTCGCCTTCGGCAACGAAGGATCCGAAACCCGATATTGCACGCCGGTAGGCATCCCCACCCGAGCTAGGAAAGCCTCGACAGCAGGCCACCACACATGCACGCCATCGCGATCGCCCACGAGTCGATGCGCGTCATTCTTGTAGTCGCCGAAATCCACCATCTTCGCGCTCGCGCCGTGCGCGGCATACGCGGCATACATGCCGGCCACCAGCGGCGCCGTCCACACCGAATCGTTATCGCCATACAACCACAGCGACGGCGCCTTCGTTTTCTCGCCATACGCGCCGAATGCACGTGTCAGGTTGCCTTGCCAGTCGCCGCACGCGTCCTGCCGCAAACCGCCCGAGAAATTGATCAAGGCCCGCACGCCCGGTGCAGCTTCGGAGCCGTATGCCATCGTTGCCAAGCCGCCGTGCGAGGTGCCGGCCACCACAATGTGCGTCGCATCCACGTACGGCTGCTTCGACATGTAATCGATCGTCGCGGCCACGTCGCCGGCCTGGCTGACACCGTTGCGTTCGACGTCGCAACCATCCTGCTGATAAGTGCCGCCCGAATGGCCGAAGCCTTGACGGTTCGGCGCGACCACCACGTAGCCGCGGCGCACGAATTCACGCGCGAACGGCAGCGGGTCGCTGCGCTCCTGCGTGCGCGGGTCGCCAGGAATCTTGCCGTGGTTGAAAACGATCATCGGAAACGGGCCTGCGCCGTCCGGTTTGTAGATCGTCGTTTCGAGCGTGACCGTGCCGGCAGCGTCGACCGGCACGCGGATGATCTGTTCGTTGAGGCCGGCGGTGGGCAGATAGACGTCGTCGTCGAGCGCGATGCGCGGCACGTGTGCGCGGGTGAGAGGCCCTGCCTGGGTGTCGCCGAGTGGCTCGGCATGCGCGAGTGCGACAGCGCATATCGCCGCTGCACACGTCACCGCACACTTCGTCAGAACCTTGCTGAACACCATTCACGCACCTGCCTCAAAAAAACTGTCCTGAACACCGGGATGCCTTGTCTGTCGAATGTCATCGCTGACAATTGCCTTTCATCGACGTTTTCGACAAACAAAAGCACACTCGCGTACGTAGTGCGCCAAGCGCACGCACGCTAATCGAGATCGCACGGGATGAACCCAAACGGCCGACGCGACCCCACGCGCCGATGATGAGCGCCACAGATGCTGCCCGGAACCGCCGTCGAACCCTTGCTGGTGGGCTATCGGCAGGCACCTGCGCATTTTGCGGAACCGGTATGGACCTGTTCTCGCAATGTGGCGTCACAAACCTACGGCCTCATCCTGGCACGACAATTTTGTTTTGTGCAATCAAGGAGAACCCGCGACGCAAAAATTGCCGCGTGCGGATCAGGGAGTGTTCGCCCCCCCGAGAGGCTGCAAAGCGCCCGTCACACGGTGCTTGGCTGCACGAAGTAATTTGTCGCAACATACGCGCTGTGGTGTCGAGCCAACACGAAAAAAAGCCCTCGTTTGAGGGCCATATGTGATCACGGCGCTATCTGCGTCGTTGGGTTGTGTAAGGCTGTGGAAGGTACGGCTTATTCACTCACGTCACCGTCGACATAGCGCCAGCATCCATCTTCCCCGCGGACGAAGCGGCTCAGCTCGTGCAGCCGGTGGGCGCGCCCGTCTACCTTGTATCGTGCGACGAATTCGACGGTCGCATGATCGGCGTTGGTTTCAGTGAAGGCTTTGATCTGCAGTCCGAGCCAACGCGGCGCGTCCGGGGCAGCAGGGTCGGCGTCGAGATCGGTGGGGCAGGTGTGCGGCGTCCAGGTCGCGCGCAAATAATCCGTTGCGCCTACAACATACGCGCTGTAACGCGAGCGCATCAGTTCGAGCGCGCGCGGCGCGGTTTCTCCGCCATCAATGTAGCGGCCGCAACATTGTGCGAAACGGGGCGGTTTGGCCCCGCTGCGCTGATCGGGCGCGGCGCCGCCGCATGGACAGTCGGACGGTCGCTGCGTTGACAACAATGGCTTATTCATCAGACTTTCAGCCGAGACCGCGCGCGATCAAAATTTTCTGGATGTCGCTGGTGCCTTCGTAAATCTGGCACACACGGACATCGCGATAGATGCGCTCGACAGGGAAGTCGCTCAGATAACCGTAGCCGCCATGAATCTGCAAGGCTGCCGAGCAGATGCGCTCGGCGGCCTTCGAGGCAAACAGCTTGGCCATCGCGGCCTCGGTCAGGCAGGGCTGGCCGGCGTCTTTCAGCGAAGCCGCGTGCCAGATCAACTGGCGCGCGGCTTCGAGTTGGGTCGCCATATCAGCGAGACGGAATTGCACGGCCTGGTGCGAAAACAGCGGCTGGCCGAAGCTCTCGCGTTCCTTCGCATAGCCTAATGCCGCCTCGAACGCGGCTCGCGCCATACCGACGCTCTGCGCCGCGATACCGATGCGCCCGCCTTCGAGCCCCGATAGCGCAATCCGATAGCCTTCGCCTTCTGCGCCGATCAGATTCGCGGCCGGCACGCGGCAATCTTCAAAAATAATCTGGGCGGTGTCCGACGAATGCTGGCCAAGCTTTTCTTCGACTCGCGCGACGACGTACCCCTTCGTGTCGGTCGGCACGATAAATGCGCTGATGCCGCGCTTGCCCGCCGCTTTGTCGGTCACGGCCGTGACGATCGCGACATTGCCGTTTTTGCCGCTCGTGATGAACTGTTTGACGCCGTTCAACACGTAGCCGTCGCCATCTCGTGTCGCGGTGGTGCGTAGCGCGGATGCGTCCGAGCCCGCTTGCGGCTCGGTCAGACAAAACGCGCCGAGCATCTCGCCGCGCGCGAGCGGCGTGAGCCAGTCGCGTTTCTGATCTTCGTTGCCATAGGTCAGCAGAATGCTGCACACTGGGCAGTTGTTGACGGAGATCGCAGTCGAGGTGCCGCCGTCGCCCGCCGCGATTTCCTCGAGGATCAGCGCGAGCGCTAGCGCGTCCATGCCGGCGCCGCCGTACGCTTCGGGCACCAGCACGCCATACGCGCCGAGTTCGGCAAGCTGACGATGTACGTCCTTCGGAAAGATGCGCTCGCGGTCCCATTGCGCCGCGTGCGGGGTGACCGCTTCGCGGACGAACGTGCGCACCGCATCGCGGACCATCAGGTGATCCTGATCAAGCACCATGGCTCGGTCTCCTCGTTAGTCTCCCCATGTGTCGCCTCACCAGTCGAGCGCCGTGCCGTCGTATTGATAGAAGCGGCCGTTGAACGCTTCACGCGCGGCCGCTGCCTGCGCGAGCACTTCACGCATGCCGGTGACGCTGCGCGCCGGATCGATCGCCGCTTGCGCGCCACCCATGTCGGTGCGCACCCAGCCAGGGTGCAGCGAAATACACGTTGCGCGCGTTGTATCCAGCGAGGCGACTTTCAGCGCGTCGTTGAGCGCAGCCTTACTCGCTCGATACAGCCAGCCGGTCGTGCCGCTTGCGTCACCGATACTGCCCATCTTGCTCGAAATCACCGCGAACACACCGCCGGCTGCTTCGACGAGCGGCAGCAGGATCGGCATCAACTGCATCGGACCGCGCACATTCGTGTGCATGACCTGGTCGAAGTCTTCGGCCGTGATCGTTTCGATGTCCTCGGTGCGCGGGCCGTACACGCCCGACACCAGCACCGCCGCGTCGAGCTGTTCGCCGTCGAGCTTCCAGCCGAGCGCGGCGATTTCTTCGGGCGCGGTGACGTCGAGTGAAAAGGTCTCCGCGCCAAGCGCTTTCAGCGCGTCGAGCGCAACGCCGTCGCGCGCGGTGGCGAGCACGCGCCAGCCGCTCTTCTTGTATTGCCGCACAAACTCCTGGCCGATCCCGCGCGATGCACCGACGATCAACACTGTCTTCATCGAATCACCTCAAGCTCTCAAACGGCTGTAAACAGCGCGTCAAACCAGTTCAAACCAGCTCAATGCCCATCGCGGTCGCTTCGCCACCGCCGATGCACAGTGTCGCGACGCCACGCTTCAGACCGCGGTTTTTCAACGCGCCGATCAGCGTGACGAGAATGCGTGCGCCCGATGCGCCGATCGGATGGCCGAGTGCACAGGCGCCGCCGTTCACGTTGACCTTGTCATGCGGCAGATGATGTTCCTTCATCGCGGCCATCGTGACCACCGCGAACGCTTCGTTGACCTCATACAGATCCACTTCGTCGGCGCGCCAGCCGTTCTTCTCGAACAGCTTGCGGATCGCACCGACCGGCGCGGTGGTGAACTTCGCCGGTTCTTGAGCGAAGGTAGAGTGACCGACCACGCGAGCAAGAGGCTCGACACCGAGACGCTTCGCGGTCGATTCACGCATCATCACGAGCGCCGCGGCGCCGTCGGAAATCGACGACGAGTTCGCCGCCGTCACCGTGCCAGTTTTGCTGAACGCAGGCTTGAGCGTCGGAATCTTGTCGAGGTTCGCTTTGAACGGCTGCTCGTCGTGATCGATGGTCACGTCGCCCTTGCGGCTCTCCACCTTCACCGGCGCGATTTCCCATGTAAACGAGCCGTCTTCATTCGCGCGCTTCGCACGATTCAGGGACTCGACGGCGAACGCATCCTGCGCTTCGCGCGTGAAGTCGAACGACGCCGCGCATTCCTCGGCGAAGGTGCCCATCAAACGGCCTTTTTCGTAGGCGTCTTCGAGACCGTCGTAGAACATGTGGTCGATCACCTGGCCGTGGCCCATGCGCATACCGTTACGCGCTTTGGGCAGTAAATACGGTGCGTTCGTCATGCTCTCCATGCCGCCCGCGACGATCACATCGACCGAGCCCGCGGCCAGCATGTCGTGCGCGAACATCGCCGCGCGCATGCCGGAGCCGCACATCTTGTTGACCGTGGTGCTGCCGGTGCTCAATGGCAAGCCGGCGCCGAGTGCGGCCTGACGCGCGGGCGCCTGGCCGAGGCCGGCGGGCAGCACGCAACCCATCACCACTTCGTCGATCTGCTGCGGCTTCAAGCCGGCGCGTTGCACGGCGGCTTCGATTGCAACCGAGCCCAACTGCGGCGCGGTTAGCGAAGCGAAATCGCCCTGGAATGCCGCCATCGGCGTGCGGGCCACACCGACGATTACGATCGGATCAGACATTGTCTCGCTCATGTTTGTCTCACTCATGCGTGTCTCATTCATCTTTAAACTCCTTGATCACACCTTCGACGATAGCCGGCACATCGCCGAGCTGGGCCGCATCGGCGGCGACCATGTCGTTGTCTGCCTTATGCGCGCCGCTGGCTGACACCGCGGCGACGCAGCTCTTATAGGTCGCATCTAGCGCGGCAGGCTCGCTAATCGTCATGCCGAGGTTGCGCACCTTGCCGTCATGCACGCCATACACCCAGCCGTGCACGGTCAGTTCCTGGCCGCGTGCCCACGCATCGTTGATAATGGTGGTCCGGCATACGTTCATGACCTGTTCGATCGCATTCAGTTCGACCAGACGCCGATGGCGCGCCTCACCGAGCGGCCATTCTTCGATCAACGCAGCGTGCTTGGTGCGAACGTCCTGCACATGATGCAACCAGTTATCCGCGAGACCCACGCGCCGGCCGTGCAGCGCCGCGCCGACGCCCGAGCAGCCATAGTGACCCACCACCATGATGTGCTTGACCTTCAGCAGATCGACGGCGAACTGGATCACCGACAGGCAGTTCAGATCCGTATGCACCACCACGTTCGCGATATTTCTGTGCACGAACACTTCGCCTGGCGGCAGGCCGATGATCTGATTGGCCGGCACGCGCGAATCGGAACAGCCGATCCACAGGTATTCGGGTGTCTGCTGGTGCGCGAGGCGCGAGAAGTACTCCGGATCTTCGGACAGCTTGCGGGCCACCCACGCGTCGTTGTTGTCGAACAGATGAGCCAGCGGATTGGCAGCGGGAGAAGCGTTCGTATTCATGATGAGTCTGGGCGGTTGCTCGACCGATTGACCGGTCGATGTCGTTACATACGGTTCGGACGATGCAGTCAACGATGCGGGCGGCGCATGAGGCTTACGCCACCCGCACGGTGCGTTCGTCTGCCTGGTTCTCCGATTGTCCGGACGCCGTATCGGCGAATCGTTCCGGATAGCGGTTGCAGAAGCGCACGCTGCTGTCGTACGGGAAAAAGTCGGGCAGTTCGCCTTTTAATAGATGATCCTTGTGCCGTTGCCAGAGCGCTGGATCGAAGAAGTCCGCGTGATGCTGCATGAAGGACCGGCGCACGCGTGGGTCGCCGAGCAAAAACGTGCCGTACGTCTCCGGGAAAATGTCGTGCGGGCCGACCGAGTACCACGGCTCTCCCGACATTTCGTCTTCCTCGTTACGTGGCGCCGGCACCGCGCGCACGTTGCATTCAGTCAGGTATTCGATTTCATCGTAGTCGTAGAACACGACGCGGCCATGACGCGTCACGCCGAAGTTCTTGTACAGCATGTCGCCAGGGAAGATGTTCGCCTGCATCAATTCCTTGATCGCGTTGCCGTATTCCTTGATGCCGTGATCGACGTCATCGTCGGTGCCGCTATGCAGGAACAGATTGAGCGGCACCATCCGGCGTTCGATATACATGTGGCGAATCACCAGGTTGTCGCCGTCGTGTTCGATCAAGGACGGCACTTCCTTTTCGAGCTCGCGCACCAGTGCTTCGTCGAGCCGCGAAATGGGCAGCGCCACGCTCGAATATTCGAGCGTGTCGGCCATGCGGCCCAAGCGGTCATGCCGTTTGACGAGCTGATACTTTTCCTTGATCTTTGCGCGCGTGGTTTCTTTCGGCGGCGGGAAGTGGTCTTTGATCAGCTTGAACACATACGGGAACGACGGCAGCGTGAACACCAGCATCACCAGTCCCTTGATGCCGGGCGCGATGATGAACTGATCGCTGGAATGCTTCAGATGGTGCAGCAGATCGCGATAGAACAGATTCTTGCCCTGCTTTTGCAAACCCACCGACGTATAGATTTCCGCCTTCGGTTTGCCCTGCATGATCGTGCCGAGAAACTCGACGTAAGCCGAGGGCACTTCCATGTCCACCAGGAAATACGAATGCGAGAAGCTGAAGATGATCAGCAACTGATCGCGTTTGAGCAGCACCGTATCGAGCGCGAGCACACCCGGCTTCACATGGCGCAGCGGCACTGCGAACGGCAACAGCAAATCGCCGTTGATGATCCGTCCAACGATATACGCCGAGTTGTTCCGATAGAACAGCGACGAGAGCACGTGAATCTGGAAGTTGGGCGCTTCGTCGAACACGCCGAACGCGTCGTGGATCGCCTGCATCACGCACGCGACGTCGCGCGTCAGATCCTCGAACGGCGGCTCCAGCTGAAAGTTGGTGACGATGCGCTCGAGCGTCGCGGCAAGACCGTCCTTGCCGGGGTAATACGCACGATAGGTCGGCTTCGCCGCCGGTTCGTCGTTCTCGATGTATTCGGTCGAGATCGCCGGGCGCACGAAAATGAAGTCGTTGTTGAAATACGAGCGGTGCAGGATCTTGCAGCACACCGAATTGAAGAACGTCTCCGCGCACTCGGGTTGGCGGTGCGTGGTCAGGAGGCCGATGTAGTGGAGCTTGATCTGCTGCCACACTTCGTCGTCGATATTTTCGGCGTCGTATTCGTCTTCGAGCAGTTCGACGCATTCCTCAACGCGATCGTCATACGAGGTAATGCGCTCGCGCGCCAGCGTTTGCAGGCCATGCCAGTCGGCAGCTTCGAAGAGCGATTTGGCATGAATCGCGGCGTCGCGGAAAATCCGGTAGTGCCGATCGAATCCTTCGAGCATCGTCTGGGCGACGTCAAAGCCGATCTGCGACGACAACAGTTTGGGGAAGTGATTCATGTCGACCGTGCATTCGTCCCATGTCGTGAAGACACCCGTGATTGTATCGTCCGGGTGGGCTTAGGCGGACCTAGCGGACCTGGTCCCGCGTGCGCCGCTCTCCAGCAGCGCACGCGCCTGGGCTTCGTATTGCGCGAGGTCTTCGAGCGTCGCGTTCAGGTCTTCGAGCTGACGTTCGAGCACGTCGCGATGGCGCGCCACCGTGGCCAGGAAGGCGTGCAATTGCGGCACGGTGTCGGTTGGCGACTCATAGACATCGAGCAGATCGCGGATTTCCGACAGCGTGAAGCCGAGCCGCTTGCCGCGCAAGGTGAGCTTCAGGCGGGTTCGGTCGCGGCCCGAATAGACGCGCCGCAAGCCGCTCGAACCCTCGCGGCTGGGCGAGAGTAAACCCTGATCTTCATAGAAGCGGATTGCCCGCGGCGTGACGTCGAATTCCCGCGCGAGCTCGGTGATCGTGTATTGCGTGTTCATCGGGGCATCCCGTGACCGGGCAGAAAATCGGATTGAACGATAGAATCGACGTTTACGTTATCGTCAACTTGATCGAAACGCAACTACGGCGCAATACGGCACCGGTATGTCCCGACCGGGCCGCAACCACGTCGTCCGGCATCGCATACCTCGCCATGCCGGACGGCCGACGGAGGAAGACAACCACAATGAATGCACTCGAACATCAACTCGACTACCCGTTCAACGACACTTTGCCCGAAGCGGGCCATGCGATGGAAGTCGCGCCCGGCGTGTTCTGGCTGCGCATGCCGCTGCCGTTCGCACTCGATCACATCAATCTGTGGCTGCTGCGCGATGAAATCGACGGTCAGCAAGGATGGACGATAGTCGACTGCGGCATTACATCGGACACGATCAAGGAGAACTGGGAGAAAGTGTTCGACTCCGTGCTCGACGGCCTGCCGGTGCTGCGCGTGATCGTCACGCATTGCCATCCGGACCACATCGGCCTCGCGCACTGGATTTGCAGCGGCGGCGACAAGAAACGCTGGGACGTGCGGTTGTGGATGACACTCGGCGAATACATGCAGGCACGCGTGATGGCGGCCGGCGACGGTTCGAATGCAGGCGGCGAGGGCGCGGCACGGCACTTTGCGCGCCATGGTTTGAACGATCAGGTGTCGCTCGAGAAGCTGCGTAATCGCACGAGCTACTACTCGAGCCTCGTGCCGGCGATTCCTGGCCAGTACCGCCGCCTGCGCGAAGCGGATGGCGTGAAGATCGGCGGCAAGACGTGGCGGGTGGTGACCGGCTTCGGCCATTCGCCGGAACACTGCGCGTTGTATTGCGAAGAGACCGGCACGCTGATCTCCGGCGACATGGTGCTGCCGCGAATTTCGACCAACGTCTCGGTGTTCGACATGGAACCGGAAGGCACGCCGCTCGCGCTGTATCTGGAATCGCTCGGCCGCTACGAGACGATGCCCGAAGACACGCTCGTGCTGCCGTCGCATGGCAAGCCGTTCCGCGGTGTGCGTACGCGCATCAAGCAATTGCGTGAGCATCATGACGCGCGTCTGGCTGAAGTGCGCGAGGCATGTGCCGAGAAGCCGCAAAGCGCCGCGGATATCGTGCCGCTCATGTTCAAGCGCCAGCTCGACATTCACCAGATGACGTTTGCGATGGGCGAGGCGTTGGCGCACTTGCATCTGCTGTGGCTCGCGGGTGAGTTGAAGCGCAAGCAGGATGCGGATGGGGTGATTCGGTTTGCAACAAAACTCGAATAACCGATCCTAAGGCATGCGATGAAGCCAAACAATGTCGTCATTGTTGGAGGTGGCGCGTCCGGTCTTGCAGCCGGCATTCACCTGGCCCGCCAGGGTGTTCGCGTCAAGCTGTTCGAAGCGCGCGACACGCTCGGCGGGTGTTGCTCTACCAGCAACGTAGACGGTTATACCTTCAACAACGGTGCGATGTTCGTCGCCGTTCCCCGCTTGCTGGATCACGCCTTCGCGCGCCTGGGACTGGATCGCTCGGCGCTGCTGCCGCTGCGCCGCATTGCCACGCCGCAAGCGTCGGTATTACCGGACGGCACGAAAATTACGCTCGGCGACCGGCATCGTGTGCGCGTCGACGGTGAGCGCGGCGATTCGCGCACGGCGACGCTGCAGGCAGAGATCGAACGCTGCGTGAGTAAATGGAATCCGCTGCTGAAGATTTTCATCGATGACCTCCTGACGCAGCCGATGTCCATCGCGCGCGTGATCTCCAAGGCATGGCGCCACCTTCCCAAGCTACGCGGCAACTTCGCCGATGAACTCAAGCGCAGCTTCAGCGATCCGCAAGCGCGTGCCGCGCTCGCCGCGGTGACGCTCTACACCGGTCTGCCTGCCGACCGCACGCCGGTGTTCCTGATCGTGGGGTTGATCTCGTTGCTGGAGGACGGCCTCCATCTGCCGGAAGGGGGTATGGGTTCGGTCAGCCGTGTATTGGAAACTACCTTCCGTCAACTCGGCGGTGAGGTGCACACCAGCACACCCGTCGCCAGAATCCGCATAGAAGGAGGACGTGCGCGCGGGCTCACTCTCGAGAACGGAGAGGACATTGCGGCGGATGCCGTCATTTCGACGGCCAGCGGCATGAGCACGTTCAGTCGTCTGATCGAGCCGGCCAACGTCCCTCGCGCGATGCAACGCCGGGTGCAGCGCGCACCGTTGTCGCACCGCACGCTGAGTATTCAACTGGGGCTGACCAATTCTCTGCAACCCGCTGCTCACTCAGTGAACCACATCCCGCTGATGGATGAGCAACAGCGCCTGCTGGCGCCGCAACCAGGCCGCATCGAATGGTTCAACTACACCGTTCCCACTCAGCCTATGCCTGAACTGGCGCCGTCGGGCGGCAGCATCGTCGAGATGTTCACTGCAGTGGACGAGCATCTGCCGCTGGACGCATGGTCTGAGGAAACCAAGGCAGCGACAGCCGACGCCGCCATTGCTGCACTCGCTCGATATCAGCCGCTCGCCATCGCAACGAAGCGCATCACCAGCCCGAAGGATTACGCGGAAGGTATGCACCTGTTCGGCGGCGCGGTCTACGGCCTGTCTCCGGCGGCGCGCCCCGACCAACAGTTTCCGCACGTCACGCCAGTGGATGGGCTGTACCTGGCAGGCCAGACGACGTATCCCGGATTCGGCGTCGCGACGTCGGTTTTCTCTGGCGTATTCGCGGCCGAAGCGCTGATCGGGCAATGACGTCATGGGGCCGGCGCTATGCGGCGGCTGGTATGAGTAAAAAAAAAACAGACCCGGTGCATTGCAGCGGGTCTGTTTCCTTACTCAACTTCGAGCGTGGCGTAACGCAGTTGTTTTACTGCACCGCCACCGTCCCAAAGTTCTGTCGTCCGAACGGACTCACGTGATAGCCGCTCACAGTCGTGCGCGTGATGGCCGCCGCCGTCGGGTAACCCAGCGGAATCCACAGCGCCTGATCGTGGATGATCTGCTGCGCCTGTTCATACGCCTTCGCGCGTTTGGCCTGATCGGGCGTTGTCTTGCCGTCGGCGATCAGCTTGTCCAGATCCTGATCGCAGAAGCGCGCGAAATTGATGCCCGACTTCACTGCATTGCAACTGAACAGCGGTGACAGATAGTTGTCCGGATCGCCGTTGTCGCCGGCCCAGCCCATGAACAGCGTGTCGTGCTGGCCAAGCTTTGCCTGCTTGATCAATTCGCCCCATTCGATCACCTTCACATCCGCCTTCACGCCGATCTTGGCGAAGTCGGCTTGCAGCAATTCGGCGCCGGCCTTTGGATTCGGGTTCAGCACGCTGCCGTTCGGACGCACCCAGATCGTCGTTTCGAAGCCGTTCGGATAGCCCGCATCCGCGAGCAGCTTCTTCGCCTTTGCCGGATCGTACGGCCACGCCTTGACAGCCTTGTCGTAGCTCCACGTGTTCGGCGGATACGGATTCACGGCCGGTGTCGCGGTGTTGTCGAAGATTGCCTTCAGGTACGTGGTGCGGTCGAACGCCATGTTCAGGGCGGCGCGCACCTTCTGATTGTCGAGTGGCTTCTTCTGCGTATTCAGTGCGACGAAGGCGGTCATGAACGCCGGCGTCTGCACGATGGCGAGCGACTTGTCACCCTTCGCTTCGGCGAGATCCTGCGGCTTCGGCGACAGCGCGATCTGGCATTCGCCCGCTTTCACCTTTTGCGCGCGCACGGTGGCGTCCGGCGTGATCGCATAGATCAGGCGGTCGATCTTCGGCTTCGGACCCCAGTATGTCGGGTTCACGTCGTAGCGGATCACCGCGTCTTTGGTGTAGCTCTTCAATTCGAACGGACCGGTGCCGATCGGTTTCGAATTCAGGTCGACCTGATTGCCGGCCTTGAGCAACTGGTCGGCGTATTCAGCCGAATAGATCGAGGCGAAACCCATCGTCAGGATCGACACGAAGGTCGCGTCCGGCGCGTTCAGTTCGAACTTGACGGTGTTGTCGTCAATCTTGCTGATCGACTTGATGAGCTTCGGCAAGCCCATCGATTGCGCGTGCGGAAAGCCGCTCGCGCCCGCCACCTTGTGCCACGGATTGCTGTCGTTAAGCATCCGGTCGAACGTGAAGACGACGTCGTCGGCATTCAGCGCACGGGTGGGCTTGAAATAGTCGGTGGTCTGGAACTGCACGTTTGGACGCAGATGGAACGTGTAGGTGAGGCCGTCGGCGCTCACGTCCCACTTGTCGGCGAGCGTTGGCTCGACTTTCTTCGCGGCCTCGTCGTACGAGACCAGCGAATTGAAGATCACATCGGCCGACGCATTGGTCGTAACAAGCGAATTGAACTGCACGACATCGAAACCGTCGGGGCTCGACTCGGTGCAGACGGTCAGCGGTTTGGCGAGCACGAGCGCGGGCGCCGTGAACAGTACGGCGGCTGCGAGCAGTTTGAAGCGCATAGGATCTCCCATAACAAGCGCAGTCAGGCAGTGCGTCTGGTTGTGTGGTTATGTTCCGTTGACGGGTGGCGACCGGTCTGGCCGTCGTCTTTATTGTGATACGTTTCCGGCGCTGGCGCATGGTTTGGCTGTTGCCGTACATGCACATCTCGGCCTTCGCGAAAGCTTATCGAAGGGTGGTTGCGGCGACAACAATTTAATCCGCATATCCATATGGACAGCGGGAGTTGGTGTGCAGGGGCGCGGCTCGTCGGTAGCGCTGAGCGGCGCGGTGGCTCGGCTCAGTGCGAGCGCAAGGTGTCGGCGCTCACGACGCGGCCGCGCGCCCGAGCAGATACGCGATGCCGTCAATCGCGCGCACGCCGTACCACGACACCAGTTCGCCATCGATCAACTCGATGCGCTTGCCGGCGAGACGCGGATCGCGCTTCAGCGCGTCGCAATGTGCTTGCGTAAAGCGATAGGGCTCGCTGGAGAGCAGGATACGATCGACGCCGGCAAGCCACGGCGCGTGGTCGAAGTCGAACGTGGGATAACGCGCGGCGCCGACCACTCCGCCTTCTACGGCAGGCAGCGTCTGCCAGTTCACAAGCCGCAGCATCGCGGCAATATAGGTATCTCGCGCGACCGTCATCCACGGTTCACGCCAGATCAGATACAGCACGTTTTGCCTGGGAAACGCCTGCGTGGCGGCCTCGTGCAGACGCGCTTCGAGCGCCTCGCTCAAGCGCTGCGCTTCTTGCGCGCGGTCGAAGATGGCGCCCAACAGCGAGTACAGCGAGAGATTGTCCTGCGGTGTCTGCGGATGGGTGACGACGATATGCGGCACGAACGCGCGCAATTGCTCGACGGTATCGCGCTCGTTTTCGTCGATATTGACGATCAGATGGGTGGGACGCAAAGCACGAATTGCGTCGATATTGACGGCCTTGGTGCCGCCGACCTTGCGCACCTGCCGCACCTTGTCACGCGGATGCACGCAAAAACCGGTGCGCCCGACGATCTGACTGTCGAGCCCTAAAGCGAACAGCAGTTCCGTGATGCTTGGCACCAGCGAAACAATGCGCGCACTGGCGCCCCGCGTATCGACGCCCGACGCATGGGCGCCCCCCATTTCGTGCGCGACGCCGGCTGCATCGACCGCACGCGGCTGCATGATTTACTCGGCGGCGGCGCGGGGCTTGCGCGGCGCGCGTTCGAAGGCGAAGTCGTAGAGCCGGCGCGGCAGCACATGCAGCAGCATCGCCACGATGCGCATCTGCCACGGGAACACCGCAAATGCGGTTTGCCGTTCGACCGCCTGCGCGACCTTCACGGCGAAACGCTCGGCATCCATCAGGAAGGGCATCCTGTACGGGTTGTGCTCGGTCATCGGCGTGCGCACATAGCCGGGCGCGATGGTGACCACGCCGACGCCCAGCGGCCGCATCTCGACGCGCAACGCTTCCAGATACTTGAGCGCGGCTGACTTGGACGCGCTGTACGCGCCAGACCCCGGCAAGCCACGCACGCCGGCGACGCTGGTGATCCCGACCAGCGTGCCTTTCTTCGCGGCAATCATCGCGGCGGCGAACGGCTCGAAGGTGGCAACCATGCCGAAGTAGTTGATATCCATCACTTCGCGGAAGGTGCGCAGATCGCCGTGCCCGGTGACCGCGCCCCGGCTGATGCCGGCATTGGCGATCACGACGTCCGGCAAGCCGTGCTGCGCGATGAACTGCGCGGCCGCTTCGGCGAGCGCCTCGGCGTCGCGGACGTCGACGGAATAGGTGGAGATGGAATTCTGCGGATGGGACTGCTGGAAGGCGGTGAGGGCGTCGCCGCGGCGGGCAACCAGGCCGAGAATCGCGCCGCGCCGCGCATATTCGGCGGCGAGCGCGAGGCCGATGCCACTCGATGCGCCGGTAATGAAAACCTTCAGGGGTGAACTCATTCCGGCGCCTCGGCTTTACATCTTCTTGGCGCGGATCTGCTGCACCAGGTAGTCGAGTACCTGGGTCGTACCCGGCAGGCTGTTGGTCGCAGCCGGACCGGTTTCATACTTGCCCTGCACGGCCAGCGTCGGCACGCCGTCGATCTTGTAGTCTTCCATCAGCTTCTTATCCTTCTGCAACGCGCTTTGCGTCGAGAACGAGTTGTAGGCGTCCATGTACTTCTTCGGATCGACGCCATTCTTCGCGAGGAACTTGCTCTGGTCTTCCGGCGTCAGCAGGTAGTTCTTGTTGACGTGGATTTCATTGAAAACCTTCGGCGTGAGTTGTTGCTGCAGGCCGAGTGCGTCGAGTGCGTGATACATCTTCGAGTGCGGAATGAAGTCGTCGCGGAACGCAACCGGCACGCGCTTGAACACCACGTCCGGACCTTGCTTCTTCACCCATGCTTCGAGGAACGGGTCGAATTCATTGCAGTGCGGGCAGCCGTACCAGAAGAATTCGGTGACTTCGATCTTGCCGGCCGGCACGTCCGTTGGTTGCGGCGTGGACAGCACGGTGTAGTCCTTGCCGGAAACCGGTGCGGTCGGCGATGCATGCGCCGTGGCGGCAACTAGGCCCAGCGAGAGGAACAGAATGCTCAGCAATTTTTTCATGTTTTGTTGACCCAATTAGGCGGTAAAGCGGTGGCGCCACGCAAATGCCCGTCACCGTTATCAATGTCGGCGTTAGACGTTCTAGTCGTCCGTTGTGCTTGTCGGTTGTGCTTGTGACTCGCGCCGCACGCCGATAGTTCGGCGGCGGCGCGTTCCGGCAAATCACCGTTTGTTTATTGTTTGCTTATTGCTTCGTAAAGCGGATCACGGCTGTATCCACGCCCGCGTCGGACAGACGCTGACGGCTCGAGTTCATGTCTTCGAACTTCGAGAACGGGCCGATACGGACACGGTAGTACGTCACGCCGCCTGCATCGCGCTGCGTGACCTTCGATTCGAAGCCCTGGAAGGCGAGGCGCGCGCGCTGCTGCTCGGCGTCGGCCGAGGTCTTGTAGGCGCCCACTTGCAGGAAGTAGCCCGTGTTCGCGTCAACCGCTGTCGGCGCCGCGCCCGAACCCGGCTTGGCGTTGGCAGCCGTGGTGGCCGTGCTCTTCGGCGCCGAGCCTGCCGCGGTGGCGGCCGGTGCGCTGGAGCTTTGCGGCTTTTTCGCCGGTGCGGTGGCCGTGCCGTTGCCGTTATCCTGCGCGGGCTTCGGTGGGACTGCCGTGCCGTTCGCATTACCACTCGACGGCGGCACTTCGACGATCTGCGGTTCTTCCAGCATGCCGGACTGCGTCTGCGAGTTGGTCTGGCCCGGCGCGGTGTTCGGCGGCGCCGGTTGCGCGGCTTGCGGCACCGGCTGGCCCGGCGTCTTGCCTTGCAGCGGACGGTTCGGGTCGTATTGCTGCCCCTGGCTCGCGCCGGTTTCGGGCGTAGCGGGCGGCGCGACCTTCGAGACAAACGGCGTAGGCGCACGGGTGATATACAGCGCCACCACTACCGCGATCGCGAGACCGACGATCAGGCCCAGCACGATGCCGAGAAAAGTCCCCCCGGTTTGTTTCGATTGCGATTGCTTTGTTGTGCGGCGTGGTTTTGCCATCGTATGAATCACCTGCAAAAAGAATCCTGGAACGGCCGTCGATTATAACGACGGCCGCGTGCATGTTGCGCCGGAGGACTTACATCTTGACGGGAGCAGAGACGCCGATCGTCGCGAGACCGTTGGCCAACACCTGGCGCGTGGCCGCAAGCAGCGCGACGCGCGCATTGCGCTCGGCAGCGTCGTCGACCAGCACGCGTTCGGCTCTGTCATTGTAGAACGAGTGGAATTCCCCGGCGAGGTCACGCAGATAGAACGCGACCGCGTGCGGCGCGAGTTCGTCGGCGGCGTGTTCCAGCATGTCCGGGAACTCGGCGAGCTTGTTCAGCAGGGCCATGGCGCGTTCGCTGGTGAGCGGCGATACGTCCACCTCCGCCAGCGTGCTCTCGTCCGTGCTGTAGCGCGCCTTGCATTCGGCGATGACCGAGCAGATCCGCGCATGCGCATACTGCACGTAGTGCACCGGATTTTCGTCGTTTTGTTTCAGCGCCAGGTCGATGTCGAACACGAATTCCGTATCCGCCTTGCGCGAAATCAGGAAGAAGCGCACGGCGTCGCGGCCGCGGCGAATTGTCTCTTCGTCGATCAGGTCGACGGCGGCTTCCGAGCCCGGCGTTGCGCCGCCCGACCATTCGATCAGGTCGCGCACCGTCACATAGCTGCCGGCGCGCTTCGAGATTTTCACCTCTTCGCCGTTGCGCATCACCGTGACCATCTTGTGCAGGATGTAGTCGGGATAGCCCTTCGGAATGCCGATGCCGAGGCCTTGCAGGCCGGCGCGCACGCGCGCGATCGTGCCGTGGTGGTCCGAGCCCTGAATGTTGATGACCTTGGTGAAGCCGCGCTCCCATTTGGCGACGTGATAGGCGACGTCCGGCACGAAGTACGTGTAGGTGCCGTCGCTCTTGCGCATCACGCGGTCTTTGTCGTCGCCGTCGTCAGTGGTGCGCAGCCACAGCGCGCCTTCCTGTTCGTAGGTCTTGCCGGCGGCGATCAGCGCCTCGACGGTCTTCTCGACCCGGCCTTCCTTGTACAGCGACGACTCGAGATAGTACTGGTCGAACTTGACGCCGAACGCCTGCAGGTCCATGTCCTGCTCGCGGCGCAGGTAGGCGACAGCAAAGCGGCGGATCGCGTCGAGATTCTCGATGTCGCGCGCGCCCGTGACGGGTTCGCCGTCGCTCGCGGCGACGGTGACGGCGTTCATATAGTCGTGCGCGATCTCGGCGATGTATTCGCCGTTGTACGCCGAGGCGGGCCAACCTTCGTCGCCGGGGGCGAGGCCGCGGGCGCGCGCCTGCGTCGACACGGCGAGCGTGTGAATCTGCACGCCGGCGTCGTTGTAATAGAACTCGCGGTGCACGTCATAGCCTTGCGAGGCCAGCACGTTCGAAAGCGCGTCGCCGAGCGCGGCCTGGCGGCCGTGGCCGACGTGCAGCGGGCCGGTCGGGTTGGCCGAGACGAATTCGATCAGCACGTGCTTGCCGGCGTCGCGCTGCGAACGGCCGAAGGCATCCTTTTCGGCGAACACGGCGGCGATCACCGCCTGCTTGGCGGCCGCCGCGAGACGCAGGTTGATGAAGCCGGGGCCGGCCACTTCGGCGGCATCCACCAGACCCAAGGCCCGCGGCTGCGCGAGCAGCGCGTCGACGATCTGTTGCGCCAGCTGGCGCGGGTTGGCGCGCAGCGGCTTGGCGAGTTGCATCGCCACGTTGCAGGCGACGTCGCCGTGCGCGGCCACCTTGGGGCGCTCCAGCGTGATCGTGGGCGAGACGAAGGCGGCTTCGCTCGCGCCTTGGGTTGCGTCAGCAACCTGCTTCACCGTGTCGGCGAGCAGGGTTTCGAGGGTATGTTTATGTGCAGGCAGCATGCTTGTTGCGAGTCCAGTGAGGCAATCCGGTGATGCCGAAGAAGCGGCGGCCGCGCGCGAGGCGCAGCCGATTCGTCAGAAGCGTGGAAAGCGGCGATGCACCGGCCGGGACGTGCCGGGCGCTTCGGGGCGTCATCAGGCACGTAGCGTGCAACGCGGTTAGCGCGGTGCGCGGCAACATGCCGAGGCGCTTGCAGCTGCGGCCTGGCGCGGCGGCAAGCGGTTTCGGCCAACGGCCCAGCCACGCCACCTGCGCTACGCCGCGCGCGGCGCATTGCGGCGCGCTTTTCCGTCCAGACGGATTTTAGCAGGTGCTAATATGTTCAATGAGATGCCCACCAAGGGCCGTGGCCGCCGTGCCTGATCGGCGTGTCAACGAAACGCGCGCCGGCGGCTAGCTTACAGCCGCTCGCGCGTCGATCCAACATAACGAAAAAGGGAACAGTCATGCTGATTACTTTCAAATGCCGGGCCTACCCGGATGTGGTGATGCTGGAGAATCTTGCCCAGTACCTCGTCGGCATTGTCGGCAAGCGCCTTGGTGAGCGTGGCGTGATCACCCACGACGAACTCGACGTTGCGATCACCAAGCTCGAAGCGGCAATCAGCGTCGACAAACAGGAACGTGCCGAGCACGAAGGCCATTTCCACGAAGGCGAAGACGGCCACGAACATCATGAGATTCCACCGGGACTCGCCCAGCGCGCGTTCCCGTTCCTCGACATGTTGCGCGCCGCGCAGAAGGAAAACCTGGATATCCTCTGGGGTCTCTGATTCCGGAGCGGTCCGCCAGCGGTGGCGTTCGCCGCGCCTGGTGGCACGGACCCGTGCGCACCAATGAAAAGAGCCCGCATCAGCGGGCTCTTTGTCTTTCACGGGTCTTAACGGCCCGTCTCACGAACCTGCTTACTGGCTGGCGGCATCCGCCGGTGCAGCCATCGGTGCCGACGCACCCTTCTTCATTTTCTGCTTCTTGGGCTTCTTGACGTGTTTTTCCGTAGGCGGCGAATAGGAGCTCACCGAGCTGGCGGGCTGGGCCAGCGCGACCGAGGCGCCTGCGGCGAGCGAAACAGCAGTCAATAACAGCGTCAGCTTCTTCATACGATTTTCTCCGTTGACGATTGCAATTTGATAAGCCGACGCGTTTTGGCCGCGTCTGGCGGGTTGAAGCTATTTCAGTCTACAAAGCCGAAAATTGCACTGCCGCAAATATTCAGTCTAGCGTGCCCGATATAGTAGGTTTCCCGCCCCGCAAGGCTTACAGCAAAGGCGCGAGAGCCCGTTCGGCGTCTGTTTTCGACAACGACATGCGTTTTGCGTAGTCTTCCAGCTGGTCCTGGCCGATCTTGCCGACCGAGAAATAGGTGCTGTCCGGGTGTGCCAGATAGAAGCCGGAGACGCTCGCCGCCGGCAACATGGCCAGCGACTCGGTTACGCTCATGCCGATTTCAGTGGCTTGCAGCACGTCGAACATGTCGCGTTTCACGAGGTGGTCCGGGCAGGCCGGGTAGCCCGGCGCCGGGCGGATGCCGTGGTACTTTTCGGCGATCAGGTCGTCGTTCGAAAGGGTCTCGGTGTTCGCGTAGCCCCAGAGATCGCGGCGCACGCGGGCATGCATCGCTTCCGCAAAGGCTTCGGCGAAGCGGTCGGCGAGCGCCTTCAGCATGATCGCGCTGTAGTCGTCGAGATCCTTTTCGAACTGCTTTTCTTTCACGTCGACGCCCAGACCCGCCGTGACCGCGAACATGCCGATGTAGTCGGCCACGCCCGAATCCTTCGGCGCGATGAAGTCGGCAAGCGAGCGGTTGGGCCGCATCACGCCGTCCACCACCGGCCGCACGCTTTGCTGGCGCAGATTGCGCCACGTGAGCGCAACTTCCGAGCGCGATTCGTCCGTGTAGATCTCGATATCGTCATCGTTCACCGTGTTGGCCGGCAGCAGCGCGATCACGCCGTTAGCCTGCAGCCAGCGGCCCTGGATCAGGCGCGCGAGCATCGACTTGCCGTCCGAGAACACGCGGCGGGCCGATTCGCCGACGATCTCGTCGTTCAGGATCGCCGGGTACGGGCCGGCGAGGTCCCAGGTCTGGAAGAACGGACCCCAGTCGATGTAGTTCGCCAGCTCGTTCAGATCGAAGTTCTTGAACACGCGGCGGCCGATGAACTTCGGCTTGACCGGCTGGTAGCCTGCCCAGTCGACCTTGGTCTTGTTCGCGCGGGCTTCGGCGAGCGTGACCATGGGCAGGGCCTTCTTGTTGGCGTGCTGATCGCGGATACGGTCGTAGTCGGCCTTGAGGTCGTCGACGTACTTCGCTGCGCCTTCATCGGACAGCAGGCTCGACGCCACGGAGACCGAGCGCGACGCGTCCGGCACGTACACCACCGGACCTTCGTAGTGCGGTGCGATCTTCACGGCAGTGTGGACGCGGGAAGTGGTCGCGCCGCCGATCAGCAGCGGAATCTTCTTGATGCGGAAGTAGTCGTCGCGCTGCATTTCCGACGCGACGTAGGCCATTTCCTCGAGGCTAGGCGTAATCAGCCCAGACAGCCCGATGATGTCCGCGCCTTCGACCTTCGCCTTCGCGAGAATGTCGTTGCACGACACCATCACGCCCATGTTGACCACTTCGAAGTTATTGCACTGAAGCACCACCGACACGATGTTCTTGCCGATGTCGTGTACGTCGCCCTTTACCGTGGCGATGACGATTTTGCCCTTCGCGCGGACGTCGGCGCCGGCTTCGGCCATCAGTTTCTTTTCTTCTTCGATGTACGGGATCAGATGCGCGACCGCCTGCTTCATCACGCGCGCCGACTTCACGACCTGCGGCAGGAACATCTTGCCTTGACCGAACAGGTCGCCGACGACGTTCATGCCGTCCATCAGCGGGCCTTCGATCACGTTGATCGGACGGCCGCCGGCTGCGGCGATCTTCGCGCGCACTTCCTCGGTGTCTTCGACGATGAAGTTGGTGATGCCGTGCACCAGCGCATGCGACAGACGCTTCTCGACTGGCTGATTACGCCACTCGAGGTTCTCTTCCTTCTTCGCGGCGCCGGTCTTGAACTTGTCGGCGATTTCCAGCAGACGATCGGTGCCGTCTGCACGGCGGTTCAGCACGACGTCTTCAACACGCTCGCGCAACTCCGGATCGAGATCGGCATACACGCCGAGCTGACCCGCGTTGACGATGCCCATGTCCATCCCCGCCTGAATCGCGTGATAGAGGAACACGGTGTGGATCGCCTCGCGCACCGGGTCGTTGCCGCGGAACGAGAACGACACGTTCGACACCCCGCCGCTGATCTTCGCGTACGGCAGATTTTCCTTGATCCAGCGCGTCGCGTTGATGAAGTCGACCGCGTAGTTGTTGTGTTCTTCGATGCCGGTCGCAATCGCGAAGATGTTCGGATCGAAGATGATGTCTTCCGGCGGGAAGCCGACTTCGTTCACGAGGAAATCGTAGGAGCGCTTGCAGATCCGCGTCTTGCGCTCGAACGTATCGGCCTGGCCTTGCTCGTCGAAGGCCATCACGACCGCGGCCGCGCCGTAACGGCGAATCAGGTTCGCGTGATGACGGAACGCTTCTTCGCCTTCCTTCAGCGAGATCGAGTTGACGATCGCCTTGCCTTGCACACACTTCAGACCCGCTTCGATCACCTCCCACTTCGACGAGTCGATCATGATCGGCACGCGCGCGATGTCCGGTTCCGACGCGATCAGATTCATAAAGCGAACCATCGCCGCTTTCGAATCGAGCATGGCCTCGTCCATGTTGACGTCGATGATCTGCGCGCCGTTTTCGACCTGCTGCCGCGCGACCGCGATCGCGTCGTCGAACTGGTCGTTCAGGATCATTCGCGCGAACGCCTTCGAACCGGTCACGTTGGTGCGTTCGCCGACGTTGATGAAGAGCGTCCCGGACGTGACGTTGAACGGCTCGAGGCCGGAAAGGCGCATGGTGTGATCGGTCATGGCGTTAGGTGCGGTTCGGTTGCGTGCGTTTACGTGCGATTACGTGCGTCGGGTTCGATAGCTAAAGAGCGGCGGAGCGGCGTCGAGCCACCGGACTCAGGCTGCGTCGCGGTATTGAGTCGGCCATTGGCGCGGCTTCACTTCAGCCAACGCCTTGGCAATCGCCGCAATATGCTCCGGCGTCGTGCCACAACAGCCGCCGGCGATATTCACGAGGCCTGCCTGTGCGAACTCCTTCAGCAATCCCGACGTATCCGCCGGCAGTTCGTCAAAACCCGTATCGCTCATCGGATTCGGCAAACCGGCGTTCGGATAGCACGATACATAGGTGTCGCACAGCTTCGCCAGTTCGGCGATGTACGGGCGCATCAGCGCCGCGCCCAGCGCGCAATTCAAACCGAAGGTGAGCGGCTTGGCGTGACGCAGCGAGTTCCAGAAGGCCTCGACGGTTTGCCCTGACAGAATCCGGCCCGATGCATCGGTGACGGTGCCCGAGATCATGATCGGCAGGCGCTCGCCGGTGTCTTCGAACAGTTCGTCCAGCGCGAACACAGCGGCCTTTGCATTGAGCGTGTCGAAGATCGTTTCGACGAGGAACAGATCGCAGCCACCGTCGATCAGCGCCTTCGCCTGCTGGTAGTACGCCGCGTGCAGTTCGTCGAACGTCACGTTGCGCGCGCCCGGATCGTTCACGTCAGGGGAAATGCTCGCCGTCTTCGGCGTCGGTCCGATGGCGCCGGCGACGAAGCGCGGCTTGTCGGGCGTGGAGTACTTGTCGCAGGCGGCGCGCGCCAACTTCGCCGATTCGAGATTCATCTCGATGGCGAGGTCTTCCATCCCGTAGTCGGCCTGCGCAACCGTGGTGGCGCCGAACGTGTTGGTCTCGATGATATCCGCGCCCGCCGCGAGATACTGTTCGTGAATCTCGCCGATGATCTGCGGCTGCGTGATAGACAGCAACTCGTTGTTGCCCTTGATGTCGCGCCCGTAGTCCTTGAAGCGCTCGCCGCGATAGCGGGCTTCGTCGAGCTTGTAGCGCTGGATCATCGTGCCCATTGCGCCGTCCAGAATCAGGATGCGCGATTTGAGCAGCGCGGGCAGCGCCGTGCCGCGTGTGTAGGCGGCGTCGGGACGGACTGGCGTGGCGGATTGAGCAGGCTGGTTCATGGCGGACGAGGGCTTGCGCCGGCTTTTTCGGGAAACCTGTCATTGTAGCCGCTGTGGGGCGGTTCCGCCGGGCGCGGGCCGAGCGGCCGGGTGCGCGTGCCGTGGCGATAGCGGCTGCGGCTGCAGCGGAAACAAACCGGCGGAAACAAAACGGCCCAGTCAGGTGGAAGCCTGCTGGGCCGCGTTATTACTGCTGACCGACTTGTAAAGGCCGCCGGCTAAACCGGTCGGCGCGGTCGATGTATGTCGCCAAACCGTTACGTTAAATCCTTCAGTTAGTGGAGAATCACCGGTTGATGCATCAGGCTGTCGAACTGCCCGAGGAATTCGTCTACCTCATCCAGCGACGGTTCATCTTCGATCAGCTTTTGCACGTGCTCGCGGAAACTCGCCGCCATTGCACCGTCTATGTAGATTTCGCGCTGCATGTTCTTGTCCACGATCTCGTAGCCTCCTGATTTCATGGCCAGCGGGCCTTCCTGCGGCGGAAACTCGACGACACAATAGTTGGGGCTGTTGTAGATCATTTGCATGGCGACACTCCTTATTTCCGTTGGCTCCTGGCCATTCCTGCGCCATAGGTGGAGCTTGTGGTGTGGAATTCAAGGGGTGGGTCCGGATTGACGCTCGTAAAAGTTCCGAACCTACCGGTTAGACCGGCTTTTCAAGAAACGTTTCAAGCAGTGCAGCAAAACGGTGAGATTGCTCGATGGGCGCGAGATGAGCGGCATCGAGCAGTTCGAACTGTGCGCCTTCGATGGCGTCTGCTATTGCCTGCGTTGCCGCAGGTGGCGTGCCCGTGTCGTGGCGGCCCGCCACGGTCAATGTTGGGCGACGTATTGTTGCCAGCTTACTGCGTACATCGAAATCGCGCAGCGCTTCGCACGCCATTGCGTAGCCTTCTGACAACGTATGGGTCAGCACATCGCGGATCTGGTCGACAGTTTCGGGATGCTCGGCCTGAAAATCTGGCGTCAGCCAGCGGCTCAATGTCGCGGGTACCAGTGATGCCATACCTTCCGTGCGTGCCGCTGCCGCGCGTTGATCCCATACCGCGCGGCCTTCGGGCAGCGTGCCGCCCGTGGTGTCGGCAAGGGTCAGGGTGTCGACGCGCGATGGGTGGTCAAACGTGAATTGCTGCGCGATCATGCCGCCCATCGACATGCCGACAAGATGCGTGGTGGGTGCGCCGAGCGCATCGAGCAGCGCCGCGAGATCGCGGGACAGATCGGCAATGCCGAAAGGCTTGCTCGATACCGCGGTCTTGCCGTGGCCGCGAAGGTCATAGCGCAACACGGTGTAGCGGTCACGGAAATGGCTGGCGAGTTGGTCCCACACAGACAGATCGCCGCCGAGCTGGTGAATGAACGTCAGCCACGGGCCGCCGCCCTCATTGCTCAGCACATAGCGCGTCTCAATGCCGTTGATTTTCACTTGCATGCGGGCTCCTTGAAGGGGAACGCAGTGGAAAGAGCCGTTTGCGCGCGCTTCTCCCGCCTTCACTATACCTGCGTGGCGGCCGCGCGAACGATTGAAGTTCATGGTGCGAGTGAGCCACGTCGCGGAAGTTTCAGCGACTTGCTCGAGGCCATACTCGGGTTCAGGGCTTTTCGGGCAGATTGCCGGGAAGGGTGGAATCGACCGGTGAAGAGGGGGCGGTTTCGGGCGTCATTGCGGGTGCGTTGGCGGTGGGCGATTGGTTTGCCGGATTGTCAGGTGAAATATTGCCGCCGCTGTCAGCGCCGCTGGAGCCACTAGAGCCACTAGAGCCGCTTGTGCCGTCGGCGCTGTCGGCGCTGTCGGCCGGACCGCCGGCGCCGTCTGCATTGAGCTTGCCGCGCCACACCAGTTCGAATTGCGTGCCGTTCGGCTCGGTCTGCATGATTCGCGCGGGCAGCCAGCCGAGCGACGGCGCGAGCCACACGTCGATGCGGCGTAGATCGCCGTCATGCCGAGGCAAGCGTTTGAAGTGGCGCGTCTCGAGGTAACCCTGCGCGGTGCGGATGGTCTCGTCGCCGATCGTCTCGATTGGCCAGTTCTCGCCGCTGTCGTTATCGACCACGAAGAATTGCCTTGTCACGCCCGGCTTGTAGGCGGCAGGGTCGCCGCGCACGAGGCTGGCAAGCTGCATCACCATGCTGAAACGGTCTTGCGCGCCGTCGGGCAGTGGCAGCGAGGCCGGGGTGCGCGTGAAGGCGATCTTTTTGTCGGTGCGATTGAAGATCGCCACGTCTTCCGGGCGACGGCCGCGCTTTTCGACGTATTGATCCGGCGCGAGACCGAATGCGTCGATGCGGCCGTGGCTCGAGTACACGAACGTGCCGACGAACGGCAGCGGCACAGAGACGACCATTTCGTAGCTCTGTGCGTTGCTGCTCCAGTGAATGGTGCCGGGCTGGTTGCGCACGCCGTTGTAGAACGTGTCGTAGTCCAGTTCCCCGGATGGCGGAACGGAGAATTTCACGCCTGCTGCGGCCTGGGGTGCGCTGGCAGCGGTGGGGGCGCTGGCCGTGCCGGCGGCGGTTGCGCCCGCTTTGGCGTTGGCATCGGGGGTGCTCGTAGCGGCCGATGCGCTCCCTGCAGCATCCGATGCAGCCGTGACCGCGGGCGTTTGCTTTGCCGGTTGCGTCGCCGTCAGTACATGCTCGCGCGGCTTGCTCGCAACTGCCTTGTGCGCCGGAGCTGGCGCCGCAGCTTGCGGCGCATCGGCGGCGGGTTCGCGCTCGATACGTTCGGGCGTTAGCAATGCGACTTGCACAGGGACATGCTTGTTGTCCGATGGATTCAGCGTCGCGCGGTTGCGCTCGACCCATTGCGCCGCAATCCAGTGCAAGGCGGCCACCACCAGCAGAACCGCGATCCATCGCCACACCCGCAAACCGGCGCGCGGCCCGGCGGGCGGCGTGCGATCTGAGCGATGTGTGGCAGAAGGTGAGGACATGGGCGAAAGAATTCGAACGGGCGGACGGTAATGGGATCGGCGGGGGTCACCGTGGCGTCGCACTATACCCGAGCTCGTACGAGAGCTTTTGCGCGCATTCGCGCAGCGCCGTGTCGATCTCGCCACCCCAGCGGATGTCGAACGCGCCTTCATGACCGAGCGCGATCAGGCCGAGCGCGAGATCGCCGGTCGAATCGAACACCGGCATGCAGAACGCGTGGATGGTCGGCAGCAACATGCCTTCCACGCGCGCCGCTTCGTGCTGCCGCACCTCCGCCAGCACCCGCTCGACCTCTTCCCGTGTGCGCGGACCGCTCATGTGCGACGAGCGGCGCGAATCGGCCAGTTCGCGCTCCAGCATCGCGGCGGTCTTGCTCGACGGCAGATAGGCGGCGAACAACAGACCGGTGGCGGAACTGAGCAGCGGCATCACGTCGCCGAGCCTGAGCGACGCCTTGGCCGGATGACTCGATTCCATCCAGTGGACCATCGTCGGCCCCTGATTGCCCCACACCGCGATGCCCACCGTCAGATCGAACCGGTCGCGCAGTTCGGCGAGCGCAATGCGCGCGAGCTTCACGCCGTCGACGCGGGCAAGCCGTGCGAGCCCCAATTGCAACGCGAAGCCGCCCAGTTCGTAACGGCCCGACAGCGGATCCTGCGCCACCACGCCGAGACGCAGGAAGCTCACCAGATAGCGGTGCGCTTTTGCCGGACTCATGCCCGCACGCTGCGCCAGATCGCGCAGCATCATCGCGCGCGGTTCGTGGGTCAGCACCTCGAGCAATCTGAACCCGACTTCGATCGACTGGATGCCGGAGCGCAGCTTTTCCTCGCCGGCCTCGACGCTTTCGTCGTCAGATTCGGGTGCGTCGTGCGGTTCGAGCGGTTCAGCGGAGTCGGTGTCGGCACGGATCGCGCCGGATCGGACAGTTGGAGGCATGAGCGAGACGCATGGAGCGCGTTTAAAAGACAGTGGGATGCACCGGCACTTGGGCCGCGCCGATTCACCATCGTAGAATAGATTCCTTCTATCGTCACTAACGGTTCACTCCTCTATGAAACTTGCCACGCTGAAGGACGGCACGCGCGACGGTCAGCTAATCGTCGTGTCCCGCGACCTGCACACCGCGGCCGTCGCCGACGCGATCGCGCCCACCATGCAGCGCGTGCTCGACGACTGGGCCTTCTACGCGCCGCAACTGCAGGACCTGTACGACGCGCTCAACCAGGGCCGCGCGCGCAACACCTTCCCGTTCGACGCCAGGGAATGCATGGCGCCGCTGCCGCGCGCGTTCCAGTGGGCCGACGGTTCGTCGTACGTGAATCATGTGGAGTTGGTGCGCCGCGCGCGTGGCGCGGAAATGCCGCCGGAATTCTGGACCGATCCGCTGATGTACCAGGGCGGCAGCGACGACTTCATCGGCCCGAAAGACGATGTGCTGTGCGCATCTGAAGAATTCGGCATCGACTTCGAGGCGGAAGTCGCCGTGATCACCACGGACGTGCCGATGGGCGCCACCCCCGATCAGGCGCTCAGGAGCGTGCGTCTGGTGACGCTCGTCAACGATGTCTCGCTGCGCAATCTGATCCCCGCCGAACTCGCGAAGGGCTTCGGCTTTTTCCAGAGCAAGCCGGCCACGTCGTTCGCGCCGGTGGCGGTTACGCCCGACGAACTCGGCGAGAGCTGGCGCGAAGGGCGCCTGCACCGGCCGATGATCGTCCACTGGAACAACAAGAAAGTCGGCCAGCCCGACGCCGGCACCGACATGGTGTTCCACTTCGGCCAACTGATCTCGCACGCGGCGAAAACGCGCAACCTGCGCGCCGGTGCGATTGTCGGTTCGGGCACGGTGTCGAACAAGGACGCGAAGCGCGGCTATTGCTGTATCGCCGAGAAGCGCTGCCTCGAGACCATCGAGCACGGCGCGCCGCAAACCGAGTTCATGAAGTTCGGCGATACCGTGAAGATCGAGATGTTCGACGAAGCAGGCAAGTCGATTTTCGGTTCGATCGATCAGGGCATCGCGCCGCTGGATTGAGGCGCCAGGCCGAGGCACCGGTTTTGTGCGGTACGCGGCATCAAGATCGCATCCGCACGCGCCTCGGTGTCCGCGAAAGGGTTTCGCCCGATGCCGACGCCACAACGCGCCGCTACACTGACTGGCGCGGCGGCGGCCTCGGGGTAGCGGCTGGCCGTCGATTGCGGACCCAACGCGAAACCAGCGCGACGCAGCGCGTGAGCCAGGCACAAGCAGCACATCGGCGGTACATCAAAACGAAAAACCGACGTGAGGAGAGAGCATGCCGCGATTTGAATCCTTCGAACGAGGAACCCAGCGCGCTCACGCATCGAGCGTGCGCGCAACACCGTCGCGGCGTGGGCTCGCCCGTCTTGCCGCCGCACTATGTGGCGCGCTACCCGCCTTCGCACTTGCGCAGGTGAAGATCGGCCTCGTGTTGTCGCTGACCGGGCCGGCTGCATCACTCGGTATTCCCGCGCGCGACACTGCCACGCTGCTGCCCAAGCAGATCGGCGGGCAAAGCGTCGAATACATCGTGCTCGACGACGCGTCCGACACCACGCAGGCTGTGCAGGACACCAAGAAGCTGATCTCAGAGAATCACGTCGACGTGATCATCGGCTCGTCGATCACGCCGAATTCACTCTCGATGATCGATGTGGTTGCCGATGGCGAAACGCCGATGATCTCGCTGGCATCGTCGGCGAAAATCATCGAGCCAGTGGATGCAAAGCGCCACTGGGTATTCAAGACCCCGCAGACCGATGCGATGATGGCCTCGGCGATCGCCGGGCATGCCAGTGCGCACGGCGTCAAAACGATCGCGTTCATCGGCCAGGCCGACGCGCTCGGCGAAACTTTCTACACTGAAGTTGCCAAGTTCGCGCAACTGCATCACATCGACATGGTGGCGAGCGAGCGCTTCAACCGCACCGATCCGAGTGTGACGGGCCAGGTCCTGAAGATTCTCGCGACCCATCCGGATGCGGTGGTGGTCGGCGCGGCCGGCACGCCCGCCGCGCTGCCGCCGAAGACGCTCAGGGAACGCGGCTACAAAGGACTGATCTATCACAATCATGGGGTCGGCAATAACGACTTCCTGCGCGTGTGCGGCGCCGATTGCAACGGCACGTTCCTGCCCGCGAGCCCGGTGCTGGTCGCCGCGCAATTGCCAGCGGACCATCCGGCCAAACGTCTCGCGCTCGACTACATCGGGCGCTTTGAGGCATTGCGCGGACCGGGCAGCGTGTCGGCGTTCGGTTCGTACACCTGGGACGCCGGCATGCTGCTCGGCAACGCGGTACCGATCGCGCTTAAGGTGGCCGCGCCCGGCACACCGGAATTTCGCCGTGCGTTGCGCGACGCACTGGAAGCGACGCGTGGTCTCGCGGACACCAACGGCGTGGTCAACATGAGCACCACGGATCACCTCGGACTCGATCAACGGGCGCGCGTGATGGTCGAAATCAAGAATGCGAAGTGGGTTTATCAGCCGTATTGAGTTTGCGCGGGGGTTTGCGCTGACATAGCGCGGAGAATGTGTCGAATGTGCCGAATGTCCCCTTAGGGCGACGGTTTCAACGGATATACCGATAGACGGATTGCTCACCATGTCTCAAGCAACACACAGTAACGACGCGTATTACGCGCACTACCAGTCGCTGCAATTGCACCGCCACCCGCACGGTGTGCTCGAAGTCGTGATGAGCGGCGAGGGCGCGAACAAAAGCGGGCTGGCCACCGCTAATGCGCGGATGCACTTCGAACTCGCCGAAATCTGGCGCGATATCGATCGGGATCCCGAAACGCGTGTCGCGATCATTCGCGGCGAGGGCAGGGGCTTTTCGGCCGGTGGCGACCTGCAACTGGTCGAAGACATGGCGACCAATTTCGAGGTCCGCGCACGCGTGTGGCGCGAGGCGCGCGATCTGGTCTACAACGTGATCAATTGCAGCAAGCCGATCGTTTCGGCGATGCACGGTCCGGCGGTCGGCGCGGGGCTCGTGGCCGGGCTGCTCGCCGATATCTCGATTGCGGCGAAGTCGGCACGGATCATCGACGGCCATACGCGCTTGGGCGTTGCCGCCGGCGATCACGCGGCCATCGTCTGGCCGCTCCTGTGCGGCATGGCGAAGGCCAAGTATTACCTGCTGCTGTGCGAGCCGGTGAGCGGCGAGGAGGCGGAGCGGATCGGCCTCGTGTCGCTTGCCGTCGACGAAAACGATCTGCGGCCCAAAGCATTCGAAGTCGCGCAAAAACTGGCCAGCGGCTCGCAAACGGCGATTCGTTGGACCAAGTACGCGCTGAACAACTGGTTGCGCTCGGCGGGACCGGCGTTCGATGCGTCGCTGGCACTGGAATTCATGGGGTTCGCCGGGCCGGATGTGCGCGAAGGCGTGAACTCGCTGCGCGAGCGGCGCGCGCCGGATTTTGGCGGCATGGACCCGTGGAGAGGGCCGCCGCGGCACACGCCGGGCGGCGGCGCCTCGGGCGGTGAGCGCTCCTGAAACCGGAGACTGGCGCGTATTACACAAAACCCCGCGCAAAGCCCCGCCGGTCGGCACTTGAGGTGCTGCGCGAGTGGGGCGAACAGCAGCCCAAAGTAAGCGCGGTTCGCAGCGCCACGCGCGGTATGATCGAATCAGATGCGCGCGGGATGGCGCTATTTCCTTCCCTTTATGCAGCGAGGCGACAAGCATGACCGATACACCTGGCACCACGCCGCCCTTTCCCGGCTTTCCCGGTTTTCCGCCCACTGAAATGCTCGAACAGATGTGGGGCATGATGCGTCTCTCGCCGTTCGGTTCGGCGTTTTCGGGCGCGCAGCCTGGAAGCAGTCTCGGGCCGTCGCTGTCGATGATGTCCGACATGATGGCGCCGCTGACCAACGTCGAAGAACTCGACAAGCGCATCACCGACATGCGAGCGGTCGAGCAGTGGCTCAAGCTGAATCTAAACATGCTGCAGTCAGCCATTCAGGCGCTCGAAGTGCAGCGCGCCACGCTCGCGACGCTGCGTGCGTTCGGCGCGTTCGCGCAGTCGTCGATGGCGCAGCCGGCTTCCGCAGCGGCTGCGGCGAGTCCCGCGCAGACCGGCTGGCCGCATCCGGAGACTGCTTCGGCTTCGAACAGTACGAGCTCATCGGCCGCCGCAGAGTCGGCAACCGACGAAGGTGAGGCCGCCGCAACGCCACCGTTCGACGCCTCCGCCTGGTGGAATCTGCTGCAATCGCAGTTCAATCAGATCGCCCAGTTTGCAGTGACGCAAGCAACTGCGGCAGCCACCGCATCAGGCGGTTCGGCGACGGACTCGCCGGGTGCGGCGAGCGTTTCGGCATCGACAAAGGACGCGGCTGACACGGATGACGCGGATGACGTGGCGGATGAGGCCGCCGCAGACGCAGGGCCCGCAACCAAACGGCCGGCAGCGAAGCGGGCCGCGACGTCAACTTCAATGTCCGCGAAACGCGCAGGCAGTTCGGGCGCCGCCCCGCGAGCGACCAAAAAGTCTGTTTAACGGCAGGAATGAAACCGGGCAGCGCGACCCGTGCGACGACGGCGCAAAGCCCGGCGGACCGGCGGTGCAAGCGAAGAGAATTCGCCGCCTGTCATGGTTTTGACGCCGATCGTCGGCCAAACTCTACGAATCGGGTAGTTTATTGAGAGAGGTCAATCAGGCACCGGAATTGCGGCTGGTAATGCACGGGATCCGTAAAGTCAGCGTGCTATCATTGTGTAAGCTTTATTTGGCTTTTGGGCGTGCGCTGAAAACAACCAATCCAGCCGCCCTTGCTCCATTCGCCGCCGGTACCCCCGGCGCAGGGCTGGACGGTGCGGATTCACCGCAAACTGGCTCGACCTCAGGCATAGGGTATCCCTCACCCATGGTTGGCCGCGCAGCGCGTAACTTCTGGTTAGCAGCGCCGCGCAAACGCCTGGACTTCTTTGCTGCCCGGTGCATCTAGGCGGCCGATTACCGCGTAAAATTGAATGCTTGGCCGATAAACGAGGCACAAAACGGTGCGTTTCGTTCGTCATCAGTAAAAGTACTACACGTAGTAGTGACAGACACAGACAGTATGCGCAGAACAGGGGTGGGACTATGAACACCATGCTTTATCCGGAACTTTATAAATCGCTCGAATCCGTTCGATGGGACATGGAGAAAGACATTCCTTGGGACAAGTTCGATGCATCGCTATTGACCGACGAGCAGGCCGCGACGATCAAGATGAATGCGATCACCGAATGGTCGGCGTTGCCCGCCACGGAAATGTTTCTGCGTGACAACCATCACGACAGCGATTTCTCCGCATTTATGAGCGTGTGGTTCTTCGAGGAACAGAAGCATTCGCTGGTGCTGATGGAATATCTGCGCCGCTTCAAGCCGGAAATGTGCCCGACCGAAGAAGAACTGCACGCCGTGCGCTTCGAATTCGACCCGGCGCCGCCGCTCGAAACGCTGATGCTGCACTTCTGCGGCGAAATCCGCCTGAATCACTGGTATCGCCGTGCTGCCGAATGGCACACCGAGCCGGTCATCAAGGCCATCTACGAAACCATTTCGCGCGACGAAGCGCGTCATGGTGGCGCGTATCTGCGCTACATGAAGAAAGCGATGACGCAAACCGGCGACATCGCGCGTGCTGCGTTCGCCAAGATCGGCGTCCTGATGGCATCGGCGCGCCGCACGGAAAAGCCGCTGCACCCCACGAACCTGCACGTGAATCAGGCGCTGTTCCCGCGCGACACGATTCAATCGCGTCTGCCGGATCCGGAATGGCTCGAGCGCTGGCTCGACGAGCAGATCCGTTTCGACGACGGCTGGGAAAAGAAAGTGGTCGAGCGGATTCTGCACAACCTGTCGATTCTGTTCGAGCGCACGTTCAATACCGCGCAGGAATTGAACCGGTATCGCAAGGAAGTCGTCGCGCGCTTGCAGGCCGATCAGAAATCGGCTGAACAGCCGGCTTGATGGTTTAAGGTTTCAGGTTTCAGGAACGGCCCGGCAAGCGTGAGCTTGCCGGGCCGTTTTGCTTCATGCCGCTCGCCGTGTATCGTAGCGGCACTTCTTTTTTTCTTTTGCGACTCCATCATGGCCGCCACTTTTGAACGCAAGATTTTTACGCTCGATGCGCTGGTGAAGCTTCGGGCTTCGATGCCCGCGCCGGTTGTATTTACCAACGGGGTGTTCGACATCCTGCATCGCGGACATGTGACTTATCTAGCCGACGCCAAAGCGCTCGGCGCTTGCCTGATTGTCGGTGTCAATAGCGATGCTTCAGTGCGCATGCTAGGCAAAGGGGATGACCGGCCGATCAATAACGAGGCCGATCGGATGGCTTTGCTCGCTGCTCTGGAGAGTGTGGATTACGTGGTGTGCTTTGGCGAGAAGACGCCCGTGGAGCTGATTTCGGCGCTGCGGCCGGATGTGCTCGTCAAAGGCGGCGACTACGACATGGATACTTTGCCCGAATCGGCCATTGTGCGGGGATGGGGCGGCAAGGCTTTGGCGATTCCCTTCGAGCACGAGCGCTCGACCACCGCGTTATTGAGGAAGGTTCGCGCGCAAGGGTGATGTGTTTGTCCGGGCGGCGCTTTTTTCTCTTCGCCGAAGCTGAGCGCAGTGCTCGGGATCGGCACTACTTCTAGCACCAGTCAGCACCTTCCACCGCTTCTTTACTGCGGCAGCGCCGATGCCGCTATCGGCGCCGTCGGCGCCGGGCCGCCTACGATCGCCTGGTCGGCGGCTTCGGCTGCGGTGACGGGTTGCACCTTTAACCACTCCGCATGGAACTGGCGGTTCAGGTGGTTCGGTTCGCGGCTGCCGGCTGTGGGCGTCGGACCGAATACGCCACGCATCGCGACGAATGCCAGCATGTTGGCAAGAAACAATATGGCGATCAGCCAGCGCAGCATTGTTAGTATTCCCCGTCGATAAGTTCGGTCGCTGTTATCCGTGTGGCCGCGGCTCAGGCGTCGCGCTCCGTCGCGCGTTCGGCAGCAATCAGCGCAAGCCCAGACAGCACCAGCGAATCGTGGCGAGTATGCGGCACTTTAAGCGCGCTTGTCACTTCGTCCACGGCGCCCCCGCTCACCACCAGGCGCACCGGCACCTGCCATTCGTCCTGCAAGTCGCGCCACGTGCGCTCGATCAAACCGGCTTGCGCCAACGTGCAACCGGCCGACAACGAGCGCTGCGTATCGGTCGCGAAGAACGGGCCGTGACGTTCTCGATCAGACGTGGCGTTGGCGTCGAGCAAGCCGCGCGCCGCGTTGGCGTCGAGCGTCGGCAGTTGCGCCGTGTGCTCGCCTAGCGAGCGCATCATCAAGGTCCAGCCCGGCGCAATCAGGCCGCCGACAAAGCAGCCGTCCGCACGCAATGCTTCAAGCGTGGTCGCCGTGCCGAACGTCGCAATGAGCAGATTCTCACCGGGAAACGCCGCGTGCGCGCCAATCAGGCCGGCCCAACGATCGCTGCCGAGTGTATGCGGTGTCGTGTAGCTATTGGTCACGCCGCATTGCTGCGCGCAGGCGCGGATCGTCGTGAGCGGCAGTTGCGGCCAGTGAGCGTCGAGTAGTGCGGCAATCCGCGCCGCGACACTTTCGCCCGCGACGTTCGATAGCCATGCGCTGCCCGGTGCCGGCAAATTCGACCAGTCGGGTTGGTCAGCGCCGCCGTGCGCGAGCGCGCCGGCCGCGATTTGCGTGCCGTCCGGCTGGACCAGCGTCCACTTGATTCGGCTATTGCCCGCGTCGATCAACAGATAAGGCGCACCGCTCGTCATGCAGCACCGTCGGCCAGACGCAGCGAGACGTCACCGGTTGCGACGGTCAGACGGCCCGCCGCCGTGTTGAGCAGCAGTTGCCCGCGCTCGTCGACGCCCGCCGCCACGCCGCGCGCCAGCTCTTGACCTTGCTCCAGTAGCACGACTTCGCGGCCCGCGTAGGCGTGCACGGCGTTCCAGCGCGCCTGGAACGGTGCGAAGCCTTCGGCGCCGAAGCGCTGCAACGCGGGTTCGAGCGCGCTCAGTTCCGCCGCCAGTGTATCGGTGAGGTTCGCATTCGGCAGCGCGCGTTGCAGCGCGGTCGGCACGGTGCCGCGCGCTTGCGCCGGCACGTCCGCGTTCAGCGCGCTGACCTTGGCGGCGAGTTCGTCCGCGCCCTTCACATTGGTGCCGATACCGATCACCACGGCGCTCGCGTCATCCGTGCTCCACGCGGTTTCGATCAGGATGCCGGCCAACTTGTCGCCTTCGAGCAGGACGTCGTTCGGCCACTTCAGCGCAATCTGTCCGGGGCCGGCAACCGGCAACGAACGCAGCCCGTCGACCAGCGCCACGCCTACTGCGAGGCTCAAACCCGCCAGCCCTTCGAGCGGGCGCGGCAACACGCATGCCACCGAAAACAGCAGCGCATTGCCCGGCTCCGCATACCATGGGCGGCCACGGCGGCCGCGGCCCGCGGTTTGCAGATACGCGACCCGCACGATCGGCCGCGGCAGCGCGCCAGCTTTGCGCGGCAATGCCTTGACGCGCGTCATCAGGTCGGCGTTGGTCGAGCCGGTTTCCTCGACGATTTCGATCGGCCAGTCATGCGCGTGCGGACCGAATAGCGCAACGGCGCGCTCGCGGTCGATGCGCCAGTCGGAAGCCGCGGCGGCTTGGGGTGGGGTCTTGGAGGCGTTCATGTCTCATATTGTAGCCACAGCGAACGCTGCGAGCCCGCGAGCACAGTTCATCCGCCGCGCCTTCGTTACAATGACCCCTAATCCGATAACCAGATTGCAGCGATCCTTGAACGACGACACTCCGCCCGGCCTTGAAGTCGCGGCAGGCAGCCAAGGCAAGATCGTCCGGCTCTCGGGCCAGTGGACGGCGCTCGCGCTCGCGCGAGACAAAGCTACCGGCCACGTGATTCCTCTGTTGCACTCGCTGCTCGGCGCTGAAGGCATCCGCCAATGGGACCTGTCGCGTATCGACCGGATGGACCACGTCGGCGGCCAGGCACTGTGGCGCGTGTGGGGCCACAAGATGCCCCCGGACACCACGCTCACCGATACGCAACGCGACATTTTCGAGCGCATCGCACTGCTCGACACGGCGCGTGAAAAGGTCGAGCCGGTGATCAAGTTTGATCCGTTTACCCGGCTGGGCCTCGCGATCTTCTCGTTCTTCGAGCACCTGTACGGCGGATTCGGCATGCTCGGGCAGGTCGTGCTCGATCTCCTCGCGATCCTGCGCAAACCGAAAATCACGCCATGGACCGAAATCTCCGCGAACGTCTATAACGCTGGCACCAAGGCGTTGCCGATCACCGCGCTGGTCGCGTTCCTGATCGGCATCGTGCTGAGCTATCTGTCGGCGCAGCAACTACGGCTCTTTGGCGCGAATCAGTACATCGTCAATATTCTCGGGCTTTCGGTGATTCGCGAACTGGGGCCGGTGCTGTCGGCGATTCTGGTGGCGGGTCGTTCGGGCTCGGCGATTACCGCGCAGATCGGCGTGATGCGCGTCACCGAAGAACTCGACGCCATGCGCGTGATGGGCATCCCGCACGGCCTGCGGCTGATTTTGCCGCGCGTGGTCGCGCTCGGCGTCGCCATGCCGCTCCTCGTGATGTGGACCAACATCATTGCGTTGACCGGCGGCGCGGTCGCCGCGAAGATCGTGCTCGGCATCGACATGAGCTACTTCGCGCGCGCCTTGCCGAGTGTGGTGCCGGTTGCGAACTTGTGGATCGGCCTTGGCAAGGGCGTAGCGTTCGGCATGCTGATCGCGATCGTCGGCTGTCACTTCGGCTTCCGTATCAAGGCCAATTCGCAAAGCCTCGGCGAAGGTACGACGACCTCGGTGGTGACCTCGATCACCATCGTGATTCTCGCGGACGCGGTGTTCGCGATTCTCTTCCAGAACGTGGGGCTAGGATGATCGCGCCACTCAGCCAGGCCGTACGCGGCCAACCGATGCCCGAGATTGCGGAGCCCGTGATCGAGGTGATCGACATCACCAAGCGCTACGGCCGCAACATCGTGCATCAGCATCTGAATTTCGACGTGCGGCGCGGCGAGATCGTCTCGATCGTCGGCGGGTCGGGCTCGGGCAAGACCACGCTGGTGCGTCAGATTCTCGGCTTGGAGCGGCCGTCGTCGGGAAGCATCAAGCTGTTTGGTCAGGACATTGCCACCATTTCGCCTGAAGCCGCGCTGCTCATGCGCAGCCGTTCCGGGATGCTGTTTCAGCGCGGTGCGCTGTTCTCGTCGCTCTCGGTGTTCGACAACGTCGCGCAGCCGTTGCGCGAACTCGGCAAGGTGCCCGAGGACCTGCTGCGCGACATCGTGATGCTCAAGCTCGAGATGGTCGGCTTGCCGTGCAAGCACGCGTCGAAGATGCCGTCGGCGCTCTCGGGCGGGATGATCAAGCGCGTGGGTATTGCGCGCGCCATCGCGCTCGAACCCGAGCTGCTGTTTCTCGACGAACCGACCGCCGGCCTCGATCCGCAGGCGTCCGACGAATTCGTCGAACTTATTTCCGCGCTGCATCGCGCGCTCGGTCTGACGGTGGTGATGGTCACGCACGATCTCGACACGATGATCGCACTGTCCACCCGCGTCGCCGTGCTGGCGGATCGCAAGGTGCTGGTCGCCGCGCCGGTCGAAGAGGCGGCGGGCGTCGATCATCCTTTTATCCGCGAATATTTCCTCGGCCTGCGCGGGCGTCGCGCGCTGCAGGCGCTGCCGCCGGAACGCCGCGCGAAATTGCCGCGCGCGGCGCTCGAATCGGCATCGTCCGAATTGCCGCTGTGAACCAGGGAACCTGACAATGGAAAACAAATCACATGCCTTCTGGGCCGGGATCTTCACGGTGGCCTTGCTGGCTGCAATCGCAGTGGCGGGTTTCTTGTTCAACGTCGACCGTTCCGTGCGGGTGCCGTACGATCTGATTGCCCGCACCAATGTCACGGGGCTCTATACCGACGCGGCGGTGCGCTATCGCGGGCTCGACGTCGGCAAGGTGCAGTCGATCAAATTCGATCGGGATCATCCGGGCCAGATTCTGATCCGCATCCTCGTCGACACGCACGCGCCGATTACGCATTCCACGTTCGGCAGCCTCGGGTTTCAGGGCGTGACGGGTATCGCCTTCATCCAGCTGGATGACACTGGGCGCGATCCGACGCCGCTCGCTTCGTCGACGAAAGCGGTGGCGCAATTGCCGATGCATCCGGGCTTGCTCGATCAGTTGCAGCAGCGCGGCGACGTCTTGCTGCGCAAACTCGAAAGAGTCGCTGACGACGTCGACAATCTGTTGTCGCCGGAAATGGTCAGCCAGCTGCAGGGCACGGCGGCGAGCATTCAGAAGGCCGCCGACGGCGTCGCCACGCTGACCCAGCAGATGGCGCCCGCAGCCGGCAAGCTGCCTGCCACGATCAACGCACTGGATCGCACGCTGGCATCGACCAATCAGTTGATCACCAGTCTGAACCGCCCGGACGGCCCGTTCGAGACCAACCTGAACAAGGTCGGGACAGCCGCGCAACAAGCGGGTGACGCGCTGACGTCGATGGATAGTTCGATACAGGAGTTGTCGGCGCGCGTCGGTTACGACACGTTGCCGCGCGTCAATTCGCTTGCCGAAGACGTGCGCTCCGCGGCCCGTTCTGTGGACCGCGCTGCCGACACGTTCAGCACCAATCCGCGCAGCGTGCTGTTCGGTGCGCCGAGTGCGGCGCCAGGTCCTGGGGAAGCTGGCTTCACGTGGCCCGCCGCTCGCGCCGCTGCGCACGCCGCCCAATGAAATGATTTGAAGGTTTTGAAGAAGGAACATGCTTATGTCACGCTCGATTTACCGATTGTTGTCCTCGAGCGCCGCGCTTGCGGTATTGCTCGCGTTCGGCGTGCTGGCTGCGGGATGCGCAGGAAACCCGGCGGCGATCTCGGACATCCGCTACGACCTTGGGCCGCCGAACCCGGCGGCCTCGGCCGGCACGCTGCCGGCGGTGAAGGTTCTCGATGTCAGCGCGCCCGACAACCTCGAATCCGACAAGCTGATTTACCGGCTCAGCTACGCCGACGCGCAGCAGACGGCGTCGTACGCGAATAGCCACTGGACCATGGCGCCGTCGCAACTGCTGACCCAGCGTCTGCGCGGTGTGCTCAGTTCGCGTGGCACCGTGCTGACTGGGGCCGACGGCGTGCACGCCGCGGTCCTGAAGGTCGATCTGAGCGAGTTCGAACAGGTCTTCGATAGCCGGTCGGAAAGCCACGCGGCGGTCACCGCACGCGCTACGTTGACGCAAGGCGGCAAGGTGATCGGCCAGCGCACCTTCATCGCGCGCGCGCCCTCCAGTTCGGCAGACGCCGCTGGCGGCGCGCAGGCGCTCGCTGCGGCCAGCGACGATCTCGTCGCGCAGATCGGCGCATGGCTGGGCGTGCAGGCGCTGGTCGCCGCGCAATGACCGGCTTGCAGCGCAAAGAACGGAGCGCTGCATGAGCGTTAAATCCTGGCAGCGCCGTCCTTCGGCGCTTGCCCGGCAGGCGCTGGGGCTGTACACGGCGCTGATCGTCTACGGTTCGTGGTATCCGTTTTCCGGCTGGCGTTCGCTCGGCCTCGCTCCGTTTGCCTATCTGTTTGATCCCATGCCGCAGTACCTGACGGCGTTCGACGTCGTCACGAACGTGCTCGGCTATATGCCGTTCGGCGCGCTGGTGGTGCTCGCGGTGTATCCGCGCTGGCGCGGCACGCTGGCGGTCGCGTTGGCCTTCGTGCTCGGCGGGTTGCTGTCGGGCGTGATGGAGGCGGTGCAAACCTACCTGCCGACGCGTGTTGCCTCCAACCTCGATCTGGCCGCCAATGCGCTCGGCGCGCTGCTCGGCGCGGCGATCATGTCGCCGGCCACGGGCGCGTTGCTCGATCGCGGCTTGCTGCGGCGTTTGCGGCTTCTCTGGTTCGAGCGCGACACGGCGGCGCTCGCGTGTCTCGTGGCCTTGTGGCCGTTCGCAACGATGTACCCGGCGCCCCGCCTCTTCGGTCTCGGCAACTGGCCGCGCGAACTTTGGCTGCGCTTCGATTCGACGACGCAAGATGCCTTGCTCGCATGGGCGCCGCCGGCCTGGCACGTCGGCGCGTGGCCGGCGCTGGTTGCCGCCTGGCTGCCGGATGACGTCTGGGAAACCGTCATCACGACGCTCAATCTGTTCGCCGCACTTGCTCTCGCTTCGCTGCCGGTGCGCCGCCATGCGCCGCTCGTGCGTTTGTTGATCGTGTTTATCGTCACGACCTTGGGCGTCAAGGCGGGCGCGACCTTTCTGCAATCGCAATCCGGCCTTGCGTTCGACTGGGCGACGCCCGGCGCGCTGGCGGGGCTCGTGTGCGGCACCGTCGCGGCACTGCTGGCGCTGCGGCTGCGGCGCAGGTCGCGTGCGACGCTTGCGGCCTGCGCGCTCACAGTCGCGCTGGTGTTCGTCAACCTGCTGCCGGTGAATCCGTATTTCGATGCCGTGCTGGCCGACTGGCGGCAGGGCCGCTATCTGCACTTCAACGGCCTCGCGCACTGGATCGCGTGGGTCTGGCCGTATGCGGCGCTAGTGTGGCTCGCCTATCTCGTCGAGCAGGTGTGGCTCAAGCGGCGCGTGAAGCACGCATGAGGGACGCATGCGGCACGCATGAAGCAGGGGCGACGCATGCAGGCGGCCGCATGAGTCGCGCCAAGCTGCGCAGGGCGCACGCCAAAAGGCGCGCTGCAAATCCGGCCGGGCCGCGAGCTGCCCTCAGTCCGCCGTCCGCCGTTCAGCGACCGCCAGCCCCGCTCGCTATAATCGTCCGCACAACAGGGCCGCCGCAGCGCTTTCAGCGCCATTCCCCACTCTTACAGTCTCGCTCCCGGACATCATGGACTCCTTCTACAAGTACCACGTCTTCTTCTGTCTCAATCAGCGCGAACCCGGCGCGGAGCGCCCGAGTTGCGCGAATTGCAACGCGCAGGCGATGCAGGAGCATGCGAAAAAACGCGTGAAGCAACTCGGCCTCGCCGGCCCCGGCCAGGTGCGGATCAACAAGGCCGGCTGTCTGGATCGCTGCGAACTCGGTCCGACGGTCGTCGTTTATCCGGAAGGCGTCTGGTACACGTACGTCGACGAAAGCGACATCGATGAAATCGTCGATTCGCACCTCGTGAACGGCAAGATCGTCGAGCGTCTGAAAATCGATCAATAAACCGCGCCATGAATGTACATACGAAGAAGTATCTGATCGACGGCCCGGTCGGCAAGATCGAAGTCGCGCTGGATCTGCCCGACGACATGCGCGAGAACGGCGCCGCGCCGCGCGGCATCGCCCTGGTCGCGCACCCGCACCCGCTATTCGGCGGCACGATGGACAACAAGGTCGCCCAGACGCTCGCGCGCACGCTTGTGCAGTTGAACTACGTGACGTATCGGTCGAATTTCCGGGGTGTCGGCGAAACGCAAGGCGAGCATGACGCCGGCATTGGCGAGCGCGACGATCTGCGCGCCGTGCTCGATCACATGCGCGCGCAAGCAGGGCAGGGCGATCTGCCCCTCGTACTGGCGGGTTTTTCGTTCGGCACCTTCGTGCTGTCGCACGTGGCTGCCAAGCTGCGCGAAGAAGGTCAGACGATCGAACGGATCGTGTTCGTCGGCACCGCGGCGAGCCGTTGGGAAGTCGCGCCTGTGCCGGAAAACACGCTCGTGATTCACGGCGAAATCGATGATACCGTTCCCATTCAGTCGGTTTACGACTGGGCGCGGCCGCAGGAATTGCCGGTCGTCGTGATTCCGGGGGCAGAGCATTTTCTGCATCGCAAGCTGCACGTCCTGAAGCGGATCATCGTCGACGCGTGGCATTGACGAGCGCGTCGCGCGTGTTTTCCGGGGTACAGGTACGTGCGAACGCAAATTAATCGCCGCCCTTTGGTCAGAGATACCAGGATAGCGCGCGTATAATGAGCGCTCTTTTTTGGGCGCAGCATCGCCCACCCGGCAGTTCGCGCGACGCGTAGCTTTTTTGCGCGCGCAGCGGTGCCGGATGCGAGGCGTGCTGCGCGAACCGATCGCGTCGCCGGAAGTCAAATGGGCGCCGCGCCGTTTTTACGGCCTGACGCTCGCCGACCGGCTCCTCCAAACTGTGCGCCCTGCGCGCGATGTATTTTTCCGCACGAATCGACCCTATGCGTTTCTCCACCTTCGGCCGCACGTCATTCCCGTCAGTTTCTTCTTTCGTTCCCCCTACGCTTAGCCATGCCGTGACCCTCGGCATCGTGCTGCCGGCAACCCTCGCTGCCAGCACGGCGTTCGCGCAAGTGCCGCCGCCGGGCGTGAATGCGCGCTCGTGGGTGCTCGTCGATGCAACCAGCAATCAGGTCCTCGCATCGGGCAATGCCGACGAACGCGTCGAACCGGCTTCGCTGACCAAGCTGATGACCGCATACCTCGTCTTCGAAGCACTGCAGACGAAGAAGATCACGATGGACCAGACGATTGAACCGAGCGAAGCGGTGCGCCGCGTGCGCACCGACGAATCGCGTATGTTCATCGAGGCGAACAAGCCGGTGACTGTGCACGATCTGGTGTACGGCATGATCATCCAGTCGGGTAACGACGCGGCGATCGCGCTGGCCGAACTGGTGGGCGGCAGCGAATCGCAGTTCGTCAATATGATGAACACCGAAGCGCAGAAACTCGGCATGAAGAACACCCATTTCGCCGACGTGAACGGCATGCCGGACCCGCAGCACTACACGACCGCGGGCGACCTGGCGATCCTGTCGGCGCGTCTGATTCGTGACTTCCCCGACTACTACAACATCTTCTCGGTCAAGGAATTCACGTACAACAAGATCAAGCAGCCGAACCGCAACCGTCTGCTGTGGATCGACCCGACGGTGGACGGCCTGAAGACCGGTCACACGCAAGGGGCCGGCTACTGCCTGATCGCGAGCGCGAAGCGTTCGCTGCCGGGCACGACCGACGGGTCGCGCCGTCTCGTCTCGGTGATGATGGGCGAGGTCAAGGAACACGACCGCGTGCAGGACAGCCTGAAGATGCTGAACTACGGCTACACCGCGTATGACACGGTGCGTCTGTACAAGGCGAATCAGGTGGTGGGCACGCCGCGCGTCTACAAGGGTGCGCAGGACACCGTGCAGATCGGCGTGAAGGGCGATCAGTACATCACCGTGCCGAAGGGCATGGGCGACAAGGTGAAGCCGCAGATCGAGCAGATCGATCCGCTGATCGCACCGATCACGAACGGTCAGCAGGTCGGCACGGCGAAGCTTGTAGCCGACGGCAAGGTGCTGGCGCAATTCCCGATCGTCGCGTTGCAAGTAGTGCCGCAAGCCGGCGTGGTCGGCCGCGTGTGGGATTCGCTGATGCTGATGTTCAACAAGAAGAAGTAAGAGCCCGATTGCGATGACCGCTGTTTCCGATGTTTCGCTCGACCCGATCGTTTATCTGAATGGCGAGCTGGTGCCCTTGTCCGAGGCGCACGTGCCGGTTCTCGACCGCGGCTTTATTTTCGGCGACGGCATTTACGAAGTCGCGCCGTTGTATCCGCATGCGAGCGGCCGTACGGCGTTTCGCTTCAGGCATCATCTGGCGCGCCTTGCGCGCTCGCTGGACAAGATCGGCATCGTCAATCCGTTCGACGACGCCGGCTGGCGCGAACTGATCGAACGCGTGGTCGCGGCCAATGAAGCGGACGCAGGCCTGCGCGCCGATCAGGACGCGATTGCCTACGTTCAGATCACACGGGGCGTCGCGAAGCGCGGTCACGCGTTCCCGGCCGGCATCCAGCCGACCGTATTCGTGATGGTCACGCCGCTGAACCTGCCGGACGCTGCACAGCGCGCGCAAGGCGTGCGCTGCGTCACCGCTGAAGATCGTCGCTGGCTCAATTGCGACATCAAATCGGTGTCGCTGCTCGGCAATGTGCTAATGGCGCAGTACGCAGCCGAAAACGACTCGTTCGAGACGATCCAGTTTCGTGACGGCATGCTGACCGAAGGTTCGTCGTCGAATATCTGGATGGTGAAGAACGGCGTGTTGTACGCGCCGCCGCGCAGCCACAAGATTCTCGAAGGGATTCGCTACGGTCTGATCGAAGAGCTGACGAGCGAATGCGGCATCCGCTTCGAAGCACGCGAGATCGCCGAAGCTGAGTTGCGTGCCGCTGACGAGATTCTGGTCAGTTCCGCCACCAAAGAAGTGCTGCCGGTCACGCAACTCGATGGTCGGCCGGTTGGCAACGGCAAGCCGGGCGCGGTGTTTGCGGCGTTGTACGCAGCCTATCAGCGTGCCAAGGCCAAGGAAGCGCAACAAGCGCAACAAGCGCAGCAAGGAGTAGAAAGTGAATCTCGCGAAAGAGTCATTGCTTGAGTTTCCGTGCGACTTTCCTATCAAGATCATGGGCAAGTCACATCCCGAGTTCGCCGAGACGATGGTCACGGTGGTTCGGCAGTTCGATAACGAAGTCGACCCCGAGCGCGTGGAAACGCGGCCGTCCAGCGGCGGCAATTACACCGGTTTGACGGTCACGGTGCGCGCCACGAGCCAGGCGCAGCTCGACGATGTCTATCGCGCGCTCACCGGTCACCCGATGGTGAAAGTGGTGCTTTAACGCCAGGCTTTTGTGCTTCTGGTTTACGGCGTGACGCGCAATGCGTCCGCCGCCAGATCGGCGCATGCTGCAGGCCCCACCTCGCAAGCCTGCTCGAAAAGCTGTTTGAACCGTCCCACTTCTTCGAATACCCAGGCGCGGAACGCCTTGACGCGCGCGGTTTCGAGCATCTGCGGCGGGCAGATGAAGTAGTACTGCCACGGGCTCGGACCATCCACATCGAATAGCCGCACAAGGCGGCCTGCCGCGATCTCGTGCATCGCCAGCGAACGGCGCGTGAGCGCGATCCCCTGACCGTCGATGGCCGCCTGCAGCAGATTCGACGAATCCTGATACAGCACGCCGCGCTTCGGCTCCGGCCAGTCGGTGAGGCCGGCCGCGTCGAACCACGGGCGCCAGAGTTCGTCGTCCGAGCGCAGCAACGGGACTTTGGCCAGATCGGCCGGCGTTTGCGGCAGCTTGCCGCCGTTGAAATTCGGCGCGCAGGCCGGAAAGAATATCTCCTCCAGCAGCAACTCCGCGTGCAGCCCCGAATATTTGCCGTAGCCGAAGCGGATCGCCACGTCGACGTCGTCGCGTGCGAAATCGGTCAACGCGTTGGTGGACAGCAGTTCGAGGTCCCACTGGGGATGCGCCTCGATAAAGCTGCCGATGCGCGGCGTCACCCAGCGCGCTGCAAACGAGGACAGCATGGACACGACGAGGCGCCGCTCGCGGTCGCCGGCGCGGATTTCGCGCGTGGCGTCGACAAGCCCCGTCAGCGCGGTGCGTACGCGCGTGGCATAGCGGCGGCCCGTGTCGGTGAGCCGGACGCGCTTGCCGTCGCGGGCGAACAGCGTGACGCCCAACTCGGCCTCAAGCGCGCGAATCTGGTGACTGACGGCGCCGTGCGTGACGAACAGCTCGTCCGCGGCGCGCGAGAAGCTCTCGTGGCGGGCGGCGGCTTCGAACGCCTTGATGGCATTCAGCGGGGGTAATTGCCGGAGGTCCATCGCAATATTTCTCACATAGAGGTGAAAATAGATCGTTTTGCGTAAACCCTTGCTACGCCTACGATTGTAGCCACGAAACGAACTTTGGCGAGGGCATCATGCGAGAAATTTCCTCTAGCATCGCGTTTGAAATCCGCAACGGCGAAACCATTCCTATGAAGGTAGCACGCAGCACCAAGCTGGTGGTGCACGGCGGCGCGGTGTGGGTCACCCGCAGCGACGACACGGAAGACTACTGGCTGCAGCCTGGCCACACGCTTCGGCTGCGGCGCGGTGAACGGTTGTGGTTGAGCGCCGAGGGCAGCACGCATGCGAAGGTTGCGTTTTCGGTGCCGACGCGCTGCGATGAACGTGCGCTGAACTGGCTCGCGCGGGTTGGCGAACGGCTGGCGGCCCGTATGCGTGGGGGCTGGCGCACGGTGTGAGGGCGCGGCGGTGCCGTGACGCGGTGGCGGACCGGCGCTGCAGTTGAACGGCGTTCCGGCGGTCCCGCGCGAAACGAAGCGCCGCCGCTCCGTGAATCAGGCACGTCCGGCGGGGATGTCCAGATTTCGGTAAACTGTCGGGATCATGTGCGCCACCCCGGTTTCCCCGTCTCCCTTGCCCGCCACGGCGCCGCTTACGCTGCGCTGGCTCGGCAACGAACCCTACGAAGCCAGTTTCGAAGCGATGCGCGCGTTCACAGACGCGCGCATCGCCGATACACCCGACGAAATCTGGCTGGTCGAACACCCTCCCGTATTCACGCTCGGCCAGGCCGGCGATCCGGCGCATCTATTGGCCGCCGATAGCGGCATTCCGCTTGTCAAGGTCGACCGTGGCGGACAGATCACGTATCACGGGCCCGGACAAGTGGTTGCCTACCTCTTGCTGGACCTGCGCCGACGCAAGCTGATGGTGCGCGAGATGGTCACGCGGATCGAGCAGGCCGTGATCGACACCCTCGCGGCGTATAATCTCGCCGGAGAACGCAAGGCGGGCGCCCCTGGTATCTACGTGGCGCCCGGACCGGACGCCGGGCTGCATGCCGGCGCCAAGATCGCGGCGCTGGGTCTGAAAATCCGCAACGGCTGCAGCTATCACGGCGTGAGCCTGAATGTGAATATGGACTTGCGGCCGTTTCTGGCCATCAACCCATGCGGCTACGCGGGGCTCGAAACAGTCGATATGGCAACGCTGGGCGTTGCCGCCGGCTGGGACGACGTGGCCCGTACCTTTGCAGCACGCCTCACCGCAAACCTCGACGGCAGTCCCGCGGCCGTCGCCCAACCGCAGGCCGGTGCTCTCACCGCCTGACTGGACCGAACGAATGACTGACGTTACCGCGAACCTCGCAGCTTCTCCCGCTCCTGATGCCGTGCCGGCTTCCGCCGCTGCCTACGACGCTACCGCGAAGCAGAAGGCGCAAGCCAAAACCGCCCGTATCCCGATCAAGATCGTCCCGATCGAAAAGCTGAAGAAACCGGATTGGATCCGCGTCAAAGCGGCCACCGGCAATTCGCGCTTCTACGAAATCAAGCAGATTCTGCGCGAGCACAATCTGCACACGGTGTGCGAAGAAGCGAGCTGCCCGAATATCGGCGAGTGCTTCGGCAAGGGCACCGCGACGTTCATGATCATGGGCGACAAGTGCACGCGCCGCTGTCCGTTCTGCGACGTCGGCCACGGCCGCCCGGATCCGCTCGACGTGGATGAGCCGGGCAACCTGGCTCGCACCATTGCTGCGCTGAAGCTGAAGTACGTGGTGATCACGAGCGTCGACCGTGACGATTTGCGCGACGGCGGCGCGGCTCACTTCGTGGAATGCATCCGTCAGACGCGCGAGCTGTCGCCGGAAACACGCATTGAAATTCTGACGCCGGACTTCCGCGGCCGTCTGGATCGCGCGATCGGCATTCTGAACGCCGCACAGCCCGATGTGATGAACCACAACCTGGAAACGGTGCCGCGTTTGTACAAGGAAGCGCGCCCGGGTTCGGACTACGCGCATTCGCTGAAGCTGCTGAAGGACTTCAAGGCGCTGCATCCGGACGTCGCGACCAAGTCCGGCCTGATGGTCGGTCTCGGCGAAACTGAAGAAGAAATTCTGCAAGTGATGCGCGATCTGCGCGAGCACAACGTGGATATGCTGACGATCGGCCAGTATCTGCAACCGTCGGAGCACCATCTGCCGGTGCGCTCGTACGTGCATCCGGACACGTTCAAGATGTACGAGGAAGAAGCGTACAAGATGGGCTTCACGCACGCGGCTGTGGGCGCGATGGTTCGCTCGAGCTACCACGCCGATCTGCAGGCGCATGGAGCCGGGGTGGTCTGAACGGTTTAGTGTGTTGTCAGTTTGAAAATGCAAAGCCCGCACGTGTTGCGGGCTTTGTTCTTTTTTGGGGCGCGCGAGCGGGCGGTTCAGCAGTTCCGCCCGACGATCTGCCTGCGTTGCCTAGCGGTAGTGACGCGCGAGCAGACTGCAAGTAATGGATATCACTCCGCCGATGATCGTGAACGGGTAGAGAAAGAGGATGAAGCGATGTCGCAGTGCGCGGTCTTCGATGAGGCGGTCGATCAAATTGGGCATGTTGGATCTCCTTGAAACCAGGATGAAAAGTATAGCTCAGCGCATCTAAATTAGTTAGGTAAACGAATAATGAGATGCGGAAAAGGAGACTGCGACGACAACGGTTATGAGCAGCGAAAACCACATCAACCATCCATCACGCTCCTGCTCTCTCGCGTGACGCGCTGGACGAGCCGCTGCATCGGCTGCGCCCAGGCACACCAGTATTGACGCTACGACGATGAAGAGCACGTGCCAGAGAAGTGCGGCCAACATGGGCGCTAACGTGCTGCGTATCGACGCTTCGCTCAAAGCGCAACCAATCTCGTAGCATGCGTTCGCGCACATCGAAATGACGACCCAGAAAAGCTGGCCATCCTGAATGGATCGCCGCGTAATACCTTGCGCCGCGTGCCGGTAGTAGCGCGAAAAGTTCAACAGGGGAAGTAATGCAATCGGCGCAAAAACAGGAACGCCGACATTGAAGAAAAGCCAGCTCAAGCGGCTAAGAAAATCGACCATAGGAATGCGAATTGAAGGCAACCCGCTGATCATGCCGCTGGCGCGGAAGCACGACAATCCGCCGAACGGCCAGCTTGCGCTAAGGCATCCCAAGCCGTCATCATCCGCTTGAGCCGCGTCGCCAGGCGTCGCAGCGGACAGTCCTATCCAACCGAACGTGAAAAGCAATGCTCAAACAGCGTCATTAGCAATTGCGGATTAATTAGAACCGCCTCCGGACAAACTCCCTATAGTCGAAAGCCTCCCAGACAACACACACTAAAGGGGCTTCTCGATGACCCGTTTCCTCCGTCCGCTCGCCGCGTTCGCTACGCTGCTCGCGCTGTCCGCGCCGTTTTCTTCCGCTGCTCACGCCGACACCAAAGAAGTCGTGATCGCCTATCAGGACATGGTCGTGCCGTGGCGCTATGCGCAGGCCACCGGTGAAGTCGAGAAAGCCACCGGCTACAAGGTCACCTATCGCAAGCTCGGCAGCGGCGCCGACGTGATCCGCGCACTGGCTTCCGGTTCGGTGCAACTCGGGGAGGCAGGGTCGAGCCCGATCGCAGCCGGGCTGTCGCAAGGCGTCGACATTTCGCTGTTCTGGATTCTGGACAACATCAACGACGCCGAAGCGCTGGTCGCGCGCGACGGTTCCAACGTCACCAGTGTCGCCGGTTTGAAGGGCAAGAAAATTGGCGTGCCGTTCGTGTCCACTTCGCACTTTCACACGCTGGTCGCGCTGCAGAGCGCCGGCGTGAATCCATCCGACGTGAAGATCGTCAATCTGCGCCCGCCTGAAGTCGCGGCGGCGTGGGAGCGCGGCGACATCGATGCGACATACATCTGGGACCCGGTGCTGGCGAAGGTGAAGAAGAACGGCAAGGTGCTGATCACATCGGGTCAGGTCGCGCAGCAAACCGGCAAGGCGACTTTCGACGGCTTCGTCGTCGACCGTAAGTTCGCTGGCCAGAACGCCGAGTTCGTCGCGCGCTTTGTGAAGGTGCTGGCCGCGACCGATGCGAGCTACCGCGATCACACGTCGGCATGGACCGCGACGTCGCCGCAGGTCGAGGCGGTTGCGAAGGAGTCCGGTGCCACCGCACAGGAAGTGCCCGCAAGTCTCGCGTTGTATGCGTTCCCGACGCCGGCCCAGCAGGCGTCGAATGCATGGCTTGGCGGCGGTGCGCAATCCGGCGCGGCTAAATCGCTGGCCGCGACCGCTGCGTTTCTGAAGACGCAAGGCACGATTCAGAATGTGCTGGCCGATTACTCGACCGGCGTCGATCCGCAGTTCGTGCAACGTGCGGCGCTTTGATTTTTGAACATCGTTTTGAGCATGTTTATCCATCAGCATCATGAGGCACGACGATGAGCGGTCTTGAGATACGGCGGCTGCACGTCGCCTACGAAGGCGCCCGTGGTGCGGCGCCGCACATCGCACTCGCTGACGTCGACCTGCGCATCGAGCCGGGTGAATTCGTCGTCGCGCTGGGCGCGTCCGGTTGCGGCAAAACGACCCTGCTGAACTGCATCGCCGGTTTCATTCAGCCGACCGGAGGCGAGGTGCGGTTGAACGGTGAACCCGTGCTTGGACCGGGCGCGGACCGCGGTGTCGTGTTCCAGAAGTACGCGCTGATGCCCTGGCTCGACGTGCTCGGCAACGTTGCGCTCGGCTTGCGTTTTCAGCGTGTGCCGAAGGCGCAGCGCGAGCGCATCGCACTGGAGATGCTGGCGTTGGTTGGGCTCGAGAAGCATGCGCGCTCGCGCGTCTACGCGTTGTCGGGCGGCATGCAGCAGCGCGTGGGCATTGCACGCGCGCTGGCAAGCGATCCGCAAGTGCTGCTGATGGACGAACCGATGGGTGCGCTCGACGCGATGACGCGCGAGTCGATGCAGGAGCTTGTGCTAGACGTCTGGGGCCGCACGCGCAAGACGGTGTTCTTCATTACGCACAGCGCGGAGGAAGCGTTGTTTCTGGCGACACGCCTCGTCGTGATGACGCCGGGGCCGGGCCGTATCGCCGAGAGCTACGACCTGCCATTCGCGCGGCGCTTTCTCGAGACACGCGACGCGCGCGCGGTCAAGTCGTCGTCGGAATTCATCGAATGGCGCGAACGGCTGGTGCGCCGTCTGCACGAACGGAATGAACGGAATGAGCGGAATGAGCGGAATGAGCGGAATCAGGAAGAGGTGTTGTCGTGACGGCTTCGCGTGAATCTTTGGGCAATGTGCCTCTGACCCAGGCGAGCGAGCCGCCGCGACGTAAAGCGCGGCCGGTACGCGGCTGGCGTTTGCCGGGCGAAGGCCCGACCGCGGCGCTGAGCGCGGTCTCGGTAACGACGCTCGCGGCGCTATGGTGGCTCGCCACGCATCTGCACTGGCTGCCTCCGCTATTTCTGCCGACCCCCGAGGCTGTATGGGCCGCGTTTCTGGACGCCTGGCACGGACGCATTCAAGGCGGTTTGCCGCTCTCCGAGCATCTCGCATGGAGTGTGCTGCGCGTGTTCGGTGCGTTCGCGCTGGCCGCGGTCACGGCGGTGCCGGTCGGGATCTTGATGGGTGTGAGCCGGGTTGCACGCGGCTTGCTCGATCCGCCGCTGGAGTTCTACCGGCCGTTGCCACCACTTGCGTATCTACCGCTGGTGGTGATCTGGTTCGGTATCGACGAGACGGCGAAGATCGTTGTGATCTATCTCGCCTGCTTCGCGCCGATTGCGATGGCGGCGCGTGCCGGTGTGCGCAGCGCGACCATCGAGCAGATTCATGCCGCGTATTCGCTAGGCGGCCGCTTCGCGCAGATCGTGCGCTATGTGGTCCTGCCGGCGGCGTTGCCTGAGATTCTGACCGGCCTGCGGATTGCCATCGGCTTCGGCTGGACCACCCTGGTTGCCGCCGAGATGGTCGCGGCTACCGCCGGCCTCGGTCAGATGGTGCTCAACGCGTCGAGCTTTCTGCGTACCGATGTGGTGGTGATGGGCATCGTGCTGATCGGACTGATCGCGTGGCTGTTCGATCTCGGCATGCGTGCGCTGGAGCGGCGGCTGGTGCCGTGGAAGGGGCGTGTGTAACCGTCAGCCCGCGCCAGCCTGCGCAATCTCAAGCAAACAATTTAATCACCGTCCAGCCGCGATCCGCGGCGATGGCGCGCAAACGCGGGTCGGGGTTGGTCGCGACCGGATGCGTGACACGCTCGAGCAAAGGCACGTCGTTGATCGAATCGCTATAGAACCAGCTCTGCGGAAAATCCTGCAGGCGATGGCCAAGCGAAGCCAGCCAGCCCTCGGTGCGCGTGATCTTGCCTTCGCGGAAGGTCGGCACACCGACTGAGTTTCCGGTAAAGCGCGCCAAAGGATCGCCGCCTTCGGTGCCGAGATCGATTCCCAGCAGATGATCGAAGCCGAGCGCCTTGCCGATCGGTTTCGTAATGAACACATTGGTGGCCGTGACGATGCAGCACAGGTCGCCTGCTTCGATATGACGTTGCACAAGTTCCCGCGCGGCCGGCAGGATCACCGGCGCAATCACCTCCTCCATGAACTGCGCATGCCACGCGTCGAGCTGCTCGCGCGAATGGCGAGCGAGCGGCGCCAATGTGTAGTTCAGATAGGCGGTCATATCGAGCGTGCCGGCCACATACTGCCGGTAGTAATCATCGATTTCTTCCGCGTGCTGTGCAGCGCCATCTATGCCCAATCTGGCGATGAAGTGGGCCCACGCCTGATCGCTGTCGAGCGGCAGCAGCGTATGGTCCAGGTCGAACAGCGCAAGGTTGCGGTTCATCCAGAGTCCTCGTGATGAAGTGGGAAAACTAAGTAGTTGAGCGAATCACGTGCCGGATCATGAGTCGGCACACAGCAATCCACAGCTTTGCGCGAGCGTATATTTAAAAGCACAAAATTACAATAAGGCAAAAATGTGCAACACTACTGTCATAAACGCCCTGGGTGCCGGTTCGCGCGGCATGCGGTTCGGTCATGGCAGCAGGAACGGATGCGCAGTGCCCTATGTTGATCCTCCTTAACCTTCTGGCTGGTGTGGCGCTCCTCGTGTGGGGATCGCACATCGTACGTACCGGCATCCTGCGCGTGCTCGGCGCCGATCTGCGCAGCGTCCTCGGGCGTAGCACCAGCAGCCGCTGGCGTGCCTTCCTCTCGGGCGTCGGCGTCACGAGCCTCGTGCAGAGCAGCAATGCAACGGCGGTGATCGTCACGTCGTTCGCTGCGCAAGGTCTCCTGCCGCTCACCAGCGGCCTCGCGATCATGCTTGGCGCCGACGTCGGCACCGCATTGATGGCGCGGTTGCTGACACTCGATCTGTCATGGCTGTCGCCGATCCTGATTCTGTTCGGCGTGCCGCTCTTTCTGTCGCGCAAGCAAACCCGGCTCGGCCAGGTCGGCCGTACGCTGATCGGGCTCGGCTTGATCCTGCTGGCGCTGCACCTGATCGTTGAAGCCGCCCAGCCGATGATGCAAGGTGCTGGCGTGCGCGTGATGTTCGGCGCGCTGACCGGCGACACCATGCTCGACGCGCTGGTCGGTGCGGCATTTGCGATGCTGTCCTATTCGAGTCTCGCGGCGGTCCTGCTGACCGCGACGCTCGCCTCGTCCGGCGTGATCTCACTGAAGGTGGCGCTGTGTCTCGTGATCGGCGCGAATCTCGGCAGCGGCTTGCTGGCACTGATGGGCACGCTCGCGCAGAACACGGCGGCGCGGCGTCTGG